>JAGANL010000027.1 GCA_017624235.1 Lachnospiraceae bacterium
AAAAAAGCACTGAAACTCAATATTTATCGAGGTTTCCAGCACTTCCAGGGTTGGGCTATTCTGTTAAATAGTCAACAGCTCGTAGGGGAATCGAACCCCTGATTCCGCCGTGAGAGGGCGGCGTCTTAACCTCTTGACCAACGAGCCATGTCCTTGACACTTGTATATCATATACTATACTTTCCAAAAAAGCAAGTACTTTTTTCAAATTTTTTCAAAAATTTTAATTTTCAGACTATTTATTCTTTTCCGTATTTCATGACAGACACCCACCATCAATATAATTCGCAGAATAGCCGCCCCATAGACGGCCATTCCACCACTTTTCTCTTTCTTTATTCTCAGCCGCATACTGCCTGCCGAAGCTTTTCCCACCGATTCTCCATACGAATAACTCTTAAGCGGTATGATTCCTCTTCTTCATTACAGCATAACGCATCATCCAGTTTACGGTTTAAGATGGAATGCCCCTCTGCAATCACACAAATATTTCTTTTCACCTCATTCTCTAAGGTCAATTCAATATTCCGCACCCTGCCATTCAAATCATAAACCTGTACTTTAAGCTCTGCAACATCTGCCTTCAATTCGGATACATCTTCTTTCAACACTGCTACATCTGTCTTCAGCCCGGATACATCCTCTTTCAACACTGCTACATCTGTCTTCAGCCCGGATACATCTTCTTTCAGCTCTGCAACATCTGTCTTCAGCCCGGATACATCTTCTTTCAACACTGCCACATCTGTCTTCAGCCCGGATACATCTTCTTTCAACACTACTACATCCGTCTTCAATCCGGATACATCCTCTTTCAGCTCTGCAACATCTGTCTTCAGCCCGGATACATCTTCTTTCAACACTGCCACATCTGTCTTCAGCCCGGATACATCTTCTTTCAACACTGCCACATCTGTCTTCAGCCCGGATACATCTTCTTTCAACACTGCCACATCTGTCTTCAGCCCGGATACATCTTCTTTCAGCTCTGCTACATCCGTCTTCAACCCGGATATATCCTTTTCCATCCCCGTTACTTTCTGTAAGATCAGATCCAGTTTTTCCTCATTCCCCATAATGTCCCTCCCATCCTTTATGCTTGTAGGCACACTATAGCACATTCTTTTTTAGCTGTCAAAAAACGTTATTTCGTTTTTCATGTTCATCAGCCCTGGAAAAACCTAAAGCAAACGGGATTTCTACAAGATGACTCATTCAAAAAAATTTTATGAAACAAAATCAAACAGGCTGATTTGATTGGATTCCGGCAGGCTACCTAGCAGATTCAGGTTGTCCATCAGTTCCACTACAGTCTTGGACACCTTCGTTCTGGAACGGAAATCATCCTTGCTCAAAAACGGCCCGTCCTTTGCCGCTTCCACGATGGCATCCGCCGCCTTTTCTCCCAAACCGTCAATGCTGCTTAAGGAGGGCATCAGCTTTCCGTCTACCACCTGAAACAGTCTGGACTGTGCCGTGAAAATATCAATTGGCGTAAACTCAAAACCTCTGGCATACATTTCCTGCACGATTTTCATATCCTTCGCCGTATCCTGTTCCTTTTTGGAAAGGCAATCCTTACGTTTGTTATAGTCTGCCATCACCGCTTCCAGATGCTTTTGACCCTGACACATGATCTCATAGGAAAATGCAGAAGCACGGATACTGAAATAAGCCGCATAATAAGCCAGCGGATAGTTTACCTTACAATAGGCGATACGCCATGCCATCATGACATAGGCTGCCGCATGAGCCTTCGGGAACATGTACTTGATCTTCTTACAGGACCAGATATACCAGTCCGGCACATTTGCCGCTAACATGGCTTCTTCCATCTCCGGCTTGAGTCCCTTTCCCTTTCGGACGCTTTCCATGATGGTAAAGGACAAACTGCTCTCTACTCCCATACCGATCAAATAAATCATAATATCATCTCGCGTACAGATGGCCGTGGAAATCGTTGCCTTGCCTTCTTCAATCAAAGTCTGCGCATTCCCCAGCCATACGTCCGTACCATGGGACAGCCCGGAAATACGTACCAGATCCGAGAAGGAGGAGGGTTTCGTATCAATTAACATCTGGATAACGAAATCCGTACCAAACTCCGGTATGCCAAGCGCTCCCAGCGGACAGCCTCCAATCTGATCCGGTGTAATGCCAAGGGCATCCGTACTCTTAAACAGGGACATGACCTGCGGATCGTCCAGTGGAATCTTGACCGGATCAATGCCAGTCAGATCCTGCAGCATACGAATCATCGTCGGATCATCGTGTCCCAGAATATCGAGCTTTAACAGGTTGTGATCAATGGAATGATAGTCAAAGTGTGTTGTGATAATGTCCGTTGTCATATCGTTAGCCGGATGCTGTACCGGCGTAAAGGAATTGATGTCCTCCCCCACCGGCAGTACGACAATACCTCCCGGATGCTGTCCGGTGCTCCTGCGGATTCCGGTACAGCCGACTACGATACGGTTGATCTCGCAAACCCTCTTCCTGCGTCCCCGTTCCTCATAATAATTCTTCACATAGCCAAATGCCGTCTTATCCGCCAGTGTACCGATAGTTCCGGCACGAAAGGTCTGTCCGGCGCCGAAAATAACCTCGGTGTACTTATGCGCCTTACTCTGATATTCGCCGGAGAAATTTAAGTCGATATCCGGCTCCTTGTCTCCTTTAAATCCAAGGAACGTCTCAAAAGGAATATCAAAACCATCCTTTTTTAACGGTGCCCCGCAAACCGGACATTTCTTGTCCGGCATATCACAGCCGGCACGGCCTGCATAGGCCCTGACCTCATCCGAGGTAAAATCACTGTAATGACATTCCTTACAGTAATAATGCGGACTTAACGGATTAACCTCCGTAATACCGGACATCGTTGCCACAAAGGAGGAACCTACGGAACCACGGGAGCCTACCAGATAACCGTCCTCTACAGACTTCCACACCAGCTTCTGCGCAATAATATACATTACGGCGAATCCGTTCTTGATAATGGAATTCAGCTCCTTCTGGAGTCTGGCCTCTACGATTTCAGGCAGGTTTTCACCATACATTTCATGTGCCTTATTATAACAAATATCCGTCAGCGTCTTATCGCTGTCTTCGATGACCGGCGGACATTTATCCGGCCGGACAGGGGACATCGTCTCGATCATATCCGCAATTTTATTCGTATTGGTAATGACCACTTCCTCTGCCTTCTCACTGCCAAGATAGGCAAATTCCTCTAACATCTCCTCGGTCGTACGCAGATAGAGCGGAGCCTGTTCGTCCGCATCCTTAAAGCCTTTTCCCGCCATGATGATACGGCGGTAAACCTCATCCTCAGGATCCAGAAAATGCACATCACAGGTAGCCACCACCGGTTTATTAAACTGTTCTCCCAGCTCCACGATCCGCTTATTGATTGCCTGAATATCCTCCATGGAATTGATGTCCGGCAGCTTATCCGATTCAATCATGAATTTATTATTGCCAAGCGGCTGAATCTCCAGATAATCATAAAAATTGACCAGTCTTGCAATCTCTGTCTCTGCCACACCATCCAACAATGCCCGGTACAGTTCTCCCGCCTCGCAGGCGCTGCCCAGCAAAAGACCTTCTCTGTGCTTTAGAAACAGACTCTTCGGAATCCGGGGCCGTTTGCTGTAATAATCCAGATGCGATGCCGAAACGAGCGTATAGAGATTGACCCGTCCGGTATTGTTTTTGGCCAGAATGATCGCGTGATAGGTTGCAGACCGTTTTACAATTTCCGTGGAGGACGCACCCAGCGCATTCACCTTCTCCAGCGTATCTGCCCCCTCTTCCTTCAGCATCGGTATGAATTTCACAAAAATCTCTGCCGTAGCGGCCGCATCATCCACTGCCCGGTGATGGTTCTCAAGGGACACTCCCATGGCCTTTGCCACGGCATCCAGAGTGTGCTTGGCCTGTCCCGGCAGCAGAACTCTGGCAATTCCTACCGTATCAACATAGGTGACATCCAGCGGAATACTCTGTCTTGCCGCATTCTCCAGAATAAAGCTCATATCAAAGTTGGCATTGTGGGCCACTAAGACAGCGCCTTCACAGAACTTAAGAAACTCCGGCAAAATCTGCTCAATCATCGGCGCATCCACGACCATTTCATCGTTGATACCCGTCAGCTTTTCAATTTCAAACGGTATGGGCACATCCGGGTTGACAAACGTGGAATACCGGGCCGTAATTTCGCCATGCTCCACCTTAACCGCACCTATTTCAATGATGCGGTTCTTAACCGGAGAAAATCCCGTTGTCTCAATATCAAAAACCACAAAGGTCTGATCCAGATTCTGTCCCTTGCCGTTTGTTACAATCTCTTTCAGGTCATCCACCAAATAGGCTTCCACTCCATAAATAACCTTGAAGAAATCATTGGAATCCGGATTTTCTTCTCCTGCTTCCTTTCGTTTTGCCTTCTCTGCCTTCCAGAGATCCTCCCAGACATGATTGGCATCCGGGAAGGACTGCACCACACCATGATCCGTGATGGCAATGGCAGGATGGCCCCATTTGTAGGCACGCTTTACAATATCCTTTGCTTCGGACACACCATCCATATCGCTCATCTTCGTATGGCAGTGCAGCTCCACCCTCTTACGTGCACTGTTATCCATTCTGGAGGTCGTAAAATCCGGTATCTTCTTGACTCCTGCTATGGAACCGATGGTCAGCTCATTATCAAAGCGGTCGATCATCGTCACACCCTTCAGCTTGATAAAGGCTCCCGGCTTGATTCCCTCCGTTATCTCCGGCACCTGATCATTTCTGGCAAACATCTTCACCGTAATCGTATCCGTAAAATCCGTGACATCAAAAATCAGAATAGTCTTTTCATTCCGTATTTCCCTCTTATCAAAGGCCAGAATCTTACCACGGATGACTACCTCGCCCATCTCTCCGACAATTTCTTCGATGGCAATGGCATCTTCCTCAAAATCCCTTCCGAAAATGACATCCGGATTATCAGATTTCTTCACACCCTGTCTCATACCATCCCGCTTTTTGAAATCCCGGCCCTTCGCATTTTCACCATTGCCGTTCTTTCCGGCACCTGCCGCTTTACCGTCTCCGGCTTTTGAGCCAGCACTCTCCTCTGTCTTTCGTCCTGTATTTGCCGAAATACCTTCTGCCTTCTTCTCCTGCTGTCCAACCGTAGGCTCCTCACCGGCTTCCGCTCTCTGTGCAGCCAGTTCCCTGCTGGCTGATGCGCGCTGGATGATTTCTGCCACCTGTCCGGCAATTTTGATATCATCATCCGTCGTATCCTTCTGTTCCTGCTTTTCGATGTACTCCATCTGAAAGCTGACAGCGAATCCGCATCTTTCATGAAAGATTTTCTCCAGAATGCGGATCAGCTCCTCTTCCTTACTGCGAAACAGTACCGTATCCCCCACGCTTAACAGAATCCTGTTTTCCTCCGGGTATGTAATCTCAGCACTACGAAACATCGTATATTCTACATGCGAATATTCCCGAAGCTCCAGCAGTATGCTGTCATGATAAGCCTCCATCAGCTTGCGCGGATCATACTGCGAAGAAAGCCTGTACTTTTCATACAGCTTAACCGTCATCTCAACCGTCGGAAACAGCTGCTTCTTAATCTGCTGTTCCATATATATGATTTTTTCTTTCTGAATCAATCTGTCACAGGTAATATAAACACGCAAAAAATCCTTACGCTTTGTTGCCGTAATTTTCTCTACCTCCACCTGTTCCAACAGATCTCTGTATGCCGTATCCAGCTTCAATGCCGGAAAAACATCCATAAACTTCTTCGCCATATTGCCTGCCTTCTTCTGCTTCTTCTGCCAATCCTTCCATATCCCAGGCTATTCCCGGTGTTCTTCCCAGTGAAGCAGCTCCTCCTTCAGTACATTTAAAAGCTCGCTCTCGGGAACCTTCTTAATGATCTCTCCCCTTTTGATGAGCAATCCCTCTCCGATTCCTCCTGCAATTCCGATGTCTGCTTCCTTTGCTTCTCCCGGCCCGTTGACGGCACAGCCCATTACCGCTACCTTGATATCTAACGGAATACCTGCCACCATCGTTTCCACCTGATTAGCCAGTCCGATCAGATCAATCTTCGTCCGTCCACAGGTCGGACAGGACACCACCTCAATACCGCCCTTGCGCAGACCAAGCGTCCTTAAAATCAGCTTCGCCGACTTAATCTCCTCCACCGGATCACCAGTCAGAGAGACACGGATCGTATCCCCGATTCCCTGATGCAGGATCAATCCAAGCCCGATGGAAGATTTGATATTCCCACTGATGACCGTACCTGCCTCGGTAATCCCGACATGCAATGGATACCGGGTCTGTTTTGCCAGAATTTCATGTGCCTGCACGCACATCATCACATCTGAAGACTTGATGCTGATGACCAGATTGTCATAATCCATATCTTCAATCATCTTCACCTTATCCAAGGCACTCTCTACCAGGCCTTCTGCCGTCACTCCGCCGTATTTTTCTACCAGGCCGCGCTCCAGAGAACCGCTGTTGACCCCGACACGTATCGGAATCTGACGTTCTCTGGCTGCCTTTACCACATCAGCAACCTTATCCCTTCCTCCGATATTTCCCGGATTGATGCGGATTTTATCAGCACCGTTCTCCATCGCTGCGATTGCCATCTTATAGTCAAAATGGATATCCGCTACAATAGGAATCGTTACCTGCTTTTTGATCTCACGGATGGCCTCCGCTGCTTCCATCGTCGGTACCGTACAGCGGATAATCTCACAGCCTGCCTCTGTCAGCCTCTTAATCTGTGCTACAGTAGCCTGCACATCCTCCGTTCTGGTATTAGTCATAGACTGAATGGCAATCGGATGGCCTCCACCTATTTTGACCTGTCCAATCGAAACTACCTTTGTGTGATCTCGATACATCTTCTTCACCCTTCCTTTTCTTTACTTCTCTACAGATTTCCGGTCAAGCCGTGCTCCTGTCACAACCCGACCCTCTCCTTCTCCGTCAAAAATATACTTTTCTCCTGCCGGATAAAAAACCTTCTCCGACACAACACTCCCTTGCATAAGCTCCATGCACCGCTTCTCTCTCCCCTGCATTCCTGCAGCTCAAAAAGAAGCTCCTGTATCGTCTGGAACCTCTTTTCCGGCTCTTTCATCAGACATGTACAGAGAATACGTCCCAACTTCTTTCCGGCCTTCTCCTCCCATTCCTCAAATGGGCGGATGCCAAACGGCGGCCTGGAAGGATCATAGCCGGTCAACAGAAAATAAACCGTTGCGCCCAGTGCATAGATATCACTTCTCTGATCACATACCTGCTGTCCGGTCATTCCACACTGCTCCGGTGGCGCATAACCATATGTCCCATAACAGGCCCCTCTGTTACAGGCCGCCCCTTCCAGCTCCATGGCTGCACCAAAATCCACCAGCACAAGACGGCCCTCCTGAGTCAGCAGTACATTTTCAGGCTTCATATCCAGATAACAGACAGGCGGCCTTTGTTTATGTAAATAGCCCAGAATCTGTGCAAGCTGCTTCATATAAGCAATACACTCCTGTCTGTCAAAAACACCCCTTTGCCCTACAGCCTGTACCAGTGTCACACCCGCTACATATTCCATCACAACGTAGCAGGCATCTGCTTCCTCCACCAGATCTACCACTACCGGCAGCCCCGGATGCTGTCTGTTTCCAAGCAGCGCTGCTTCCCTCCGAATCTGTCCGATTCCTCCTGCCATACTCTTCGGAATTTCCTTAACGGCCCAGTATTTCTCCAGATGCAGATCCTGCGCCAGATAAACCTGTCCAAAGCCTCCCCTGGCAATCACGCGGATCAGACGGTATTTGCCTGCCAGCACTCTCCCACAACATGAATCCCCTGCTCCGGCAGATTTTGCTCCTGATTGTTCCATCATAAGAGGCCTCCCTTCCGGCATCGAATCCAAACGGCACTGACATTGTCCGTCTCACCCCTGCGAATACCTGCCTCAGCAGCTTCCCGCAGTTTTAACTCCATCCCTTCTTCCTTCCTATAGCCCTCTTTCTTCCCGCTCCAAAGCTCCCGGAAAGAAATTCCAAACAACCTCCGAAGCTCACGCACGGACTGCTTTCGATAAAACCCGTCACTACATAGCAAAAAGCAATCACCATGCCGTACCCTGCCTGATATCATCTGAGGCATCAGCTCCTTTCGCACTCCGACTCCCTGAAGCAATGTCCCCGTTTCATGCACTTGATCTCTGGTCAGAAGCCTGCAGCAAAAACGGATACGATAGATCCGGCTATCCCCAACGTGCAGAATCAGATAGCTGGATTTCCATAAAAGCAATATAGACATAGTCGTTCCAAGCTGTATTCCCTTCTGCTTTCCATAAGAATACAGCTCTTCTCCAATCCGGCGCACACGCTTTTTCAGTTTCTGTTTCATCTGTTCCGTCGTGCCCCTGCGTAAAATCTGCATTCCTTCTGTGTAAAACCACTGAAGCAGCTCCTCTGTCACATATCCGCTCGCCCATTCTCCACAAGGAAGTCCGCCGATTCCGTCACAGACCATTGCCAGAAGAACCCGTCCTTTTCTGGTCATGACCTGCTCTATGCACAGACTGTCTTCATTTTTCCTTCTTTTTCCCCGATTCCAATACTGTGTGCTGTAATACTCCATAAACTCCTTTCCCGGCTCACACCGTAAACAGCACCCTGATAAAATACCCCTTTTTTCCTCTGTCCTCTCCTAATGATAACCAGACCTTTCGGAATTTCCGCAGGCAGACCGCATCAGCCTGCAAAAATTCTGGAAAGATCATTGTAAAATACAAATACCATCAAAAGCATCAGCGCCACGAATCCGGCAAAATGTACCATTCCCTCTTTTTCCGGCGGTACCGGCTTGCCGCGAAGCACCTCCACCAGCATAAAGACCAGTCTTCCTCCGTCCAATGCCGGAAGCGGCAGCAAATTCATAAATCCAATATTGACACTTAAGAGAATGGCAATCCTTGCCATAGACAAAAAGACGATCCGTAAGCCATATGCTCTGGTTGCCTCATACGTATTTCCGACAATCTGTGCCATACCTACCGGGCCCGCCATATCTGTCATGGGTACCTTTCCTCCAAGCAGCATTGCCAGACTCTTATAAGTCATCTTCAACTGATAACCAACATTATAGAAGCTGTAGCGAATCCATTCCCATCCGCTCACCATAGACTCCTCCGGCTTCCGATAATGATAGACTCCAACATAATAATACTGTCCCTCTTCATCATATGCCGGCAGCAATGTGGTTTCATATTCCTTGCCATCTCGTTTATAAGTAATTTCTACAGCCTTGCCTTCGTTGAACATCAACGATGTACTGATTTCATCAAAAAAGTGCACCCGTCCCCCATTAATCCGGGTAATCTCATCTCCCGCCTGCAGACCTGCCTGCTCAGCCGGTGTATCCGGTATAACCTCTGATATAATCGGCTTGTTGACACCATTCATATGAAAAATGATCAATGTCAGAAAAAATGCCAGAATGAAATTAAAAATCGGCCCTGCTGCCACAGTCGCAATCCTGCCCCACACATTGGCTTCCGAAAAGCTCTTTCCAATATTCTCCGAATTGACTGTCTCTGCACCGTCCTCTCCTGCAAACATGCAGGCACCTCCGATGGGCAGAAGGCGCAGGGAATAAACCGTTCCTTTACGCGTAAAAGAACAGAACTTCGGCCCCATACCGATGGAAAATTCCACTACCCCAATTCCATTCATCCGCCCCAGTAGGAAATGTCCGAATTCATGTCCGATGACAATTACACCGAATATGACAAAAAATAAAATAAGTGTCACTCTTTTTCTACCACCTGTCTGATATATTCATAGGTTTCTGCCTCCGCCTGCAGGATTTCCTCTACATTCGGTGCATCTACCTTCTTATGATGCTCCATAGACGCCTGAATCAATTCAGGAATCTCTAAAAATTTTATTTTCCGGTCTAAGAACAGGCTCACAGCCTTTTCATTAGCAGCATTAAATACCGTCGGCATGCTTCCACCCAGACGTGCTGCCTCAAATGCAAGCTTTAATCCGGTAAAGGTCTCCATATCCGGTTTTTCAAAGGTCAACTGCGCCAGTTCAAATAAATCCACACGCTTTGTATCCATCGGTCTTCTGTCCGGGTAAAACAGCGCATACTGAATCGGCAGCTTCATATCGGGTGTGCCGAGCTGTGCAATGATACCGCCATCCACATACTCTACTGCAGAATGAATGATGCTCTGCGGATGTACCACCACCTGAATCTGATCCAAATCCGCATCAAAAAGCCATTTGGCTTCCATGACCTCCAGTCCTTTATTGACCAGAGTCGCAGAATCAATGGTAATTTTACGTCCCATGGACCAGTTTGGATGGCGCAGGGCATCCTCCACATTCATCACGGAAAGCTCTTCCCTGCTCTTTCCACGAAATGGTCCGCCGGAGGCCGTCAACAGGATTCTGGACAACTCCGAACGCTTAAAGCCCTGTAAGGACTGGAAAATGGCACTGTGTTCACTGTCTACCGGAAGGATAGATACCCCTTTTTCTTTTGCAAGCGGCATGATAATATGACCGGCTGTAACCAGTGTTTCCTTGTTGGCAAGTGCAATCGTCTTCCCCTGCTCAATGGCAGCAATCGTTGGACGAATACCGATCATTCCGACAATCGCCGTAACCAGTATTTCCATTTCCGGCATCACTGCAATTTGCAGCAGTCCTTCCATTCCACAGGCAATTTCCACCGGCAGATCCGATACTCTTTCCTTTAAGTCCAAAGCAGCCTTCTCACTCCACATCACCGCTACCTTCGGATGAAACTCCCGAATCTGTTCCTCCATCTTTGCCACACTGCTTCCTGCAGCAAGAGCAACAACCTCCAGCTCCTCCTTATATGCTCTTACGATTTCCAGAGTCTGTGTACCGATGGAACCGGTAGACCCCAGAACTGCTATCTTCTTCATCTGCATATCCCTCTCTTATCTACACTAACAAAATTAAAAGCAGATAGATCATCGGCGCCGTAAAAATGACGCTGTCAAAACGATCCATGATACCGCCGTGTCCAGGTATCAGCCTGCCGTAATCCTTAATTCCATGGTCTCTTTTAATACCGGAAGCAGCCAGATCTCCGATTTGGGAAATCACAGCTCCCACTGCACTGACCACTGCAAAAATACCTGTCACCTTCAGATCTGTAATCTGAGTCTCCGCAACAAAATAAGCGAATACCGCCCCCACAACCGCAGAACCTGCGATACCTCCAATGGCTCCCTCAATGGACTTTTTCGGACTAAGAACCGGTGTCAGCTTATGTCTGCCAAGCGTCACTCCGGTAAAATAAGCACAGGTATCACAAATCCATGAGCTGATAAAAATCATCCACACAAAATAAATTCCATAAGGCAGACTTCTGGTCAGATAGATAAAGGACAGCATGACAGGAGCATAGATCAGGCTGAAAACACCTGCCATCACCTGTGTTGCCTTATATTTCGGGAAGGTCAGCACATACACAGCCATCATGACCATCAGACAGACTAAGATACAGAGCGCCAGAAATTCATGTAAATTTGACAATCTACCCTGTCCAAAATACAGCAGCATATAATAAACCGCAATACCGGCATATCCAGCAAGTTCCAGTCCATTTGCTTTCTTTCCATTCGTATGCACTCCTGCCGCACGACACAGTTCTCCGAAGGCTATACAGGAAACAATCAAAAGTGCTGCTGCGAGCACTCCGCTTCCTGCCAGAATAACTGCCAATGCAATCACCACAAGCACAGCACCACTGATTACCCGCTGTTTCATGGCTACTCCTCCTTTATCCCGCCGTATTTCCGGTCTCTATGATTATATGCTTCAACAGCCTTTTCCAATTCTTCCCTGGAAAAATCAGGCCATGCAACCGGTGTAAAGTAAAATTCCGTATAGGCCAACTGCCATAACAGAAAGTTTGAAATCCGCTGTTCATTGCAGGTACGGATCAAAAGATCCGGCTCCGGAATGCCCCCGGTGTCCAATCTCTCCGAAATGAGCTGCTCTGTTACAGCTCCTGCCTCAAGCCTTCCCTCTTTTACATCCTCTGCAATTCCTTTTACGGCCCGGACAATTTCGTCCCGTCCTCCGTAATTTAACGCAATCTGGAAATGCAGACCGTCGTTGTTTTTTGTAGCCTCTTCCAGTTCCGCAATACGTTTTCTAATATCCTCATCCAGTCCGGTTTTATCACCCAATATCCGGACACACATACGGTTTTTTTCCGCCGTTTTCAAACAGGTTTTTAAATAGTTGCGCAGCAACTTCATGAGTGCATCCACTTCATCCTTCGGCCGGTTCCAGTTCTCTGTCGAAAAAGCATAGACTGTCAGGTACTGTATTCCCATCTTATAGGCCTCCTCGCAGATGACCTCTACCGTCTTTGCGCCCTGCACATGACCATAATTACGGGGCATCCCCTTACTCTTTGCCCATCTTCCGTTTCCATCCAGAATGATGGCAACATGCTTCGGAATATTCATATGTTTACCCTTTCATTTCCCTAATTCAGTTTACATAACAGCAAAAACAAGAAAAGAGGGAATGACGACAACCGCCTTTCCCCCTTTCCAAACTAAACCGTCATGATTTCCTTGGATTTTGCCTCTACAAGGCTTTCAATTTCCTTGACATATTTATCCGTCAGCTTCTGCAGCTTCTCTTCCAGCTGCTTGATCTCATCCTCAGAAACTTCCTCCTTCGCCAGCTTCTTGAAGGCATCATTTCCGTCACGGCGGATATTGCGGACTGCCACCTTGGCATCCTCGCCTTTTTTCTTCACCTCTTTTACAAGATCCTTTCTGCGCTCCTCCGTAAGCTCCGGGAACACCAGACGGATGACGCTTCCGTCGTTGGAAGGTGTAATTCCGACATCCGATGCCATGATGGCTTTCTCAATGTCTTTGATCAGGCTCTTTTCCCACGGTGCGATCTGAATCATTCTCGCCTCCGGCACAGTAATATTTCCGACCTGCTGAATCGGTGTCGGTGTTCCGTAATAATCTACTTTAATCTTATCCAGCACATGCGGATTCGCACGGCCTGCACGGATCGCTGCGAAGTCTGATTCCAGAAATCCATATGCCTTCTGCATTTTTTCATCATAAACCTGTAACCTTGCGTCCATAAGACCCTCCTATCAATCTACTGTCACTTTCGTTCCGGTAAAGTCTCCTTTTACCGTATTCACAATGCTGTTTTCTTCATTCAGTCCAAATACCCACATCGGCATCTTATTGTCCCTTGCCAGAATGGATGCCGTCATATCTACCACCTGCAGATTTTTATCAATGACCTCCTGAATGGATACGGAATCGTATTTTTTCGCCTGAGGATTTACTCTCGGATCGTCATCATACACTCCATCCACAGCCTTAGCCAGAAGAATCACATCCGCCTCCACCTCAATGGCACGTAGCACTACTCCGGTATCCGTGGAAAAATACGGATGTCCGGTTCCGCCTGCAAAAAAGACTACCATGCCCTTTGCAAAATATTTGTTGGCACGATCCTTGGAAAACAGCTTAGTAAAGGAGCCGCACTCAAACGGTGTCAGAATATTCGTCATCATTCCCACACTGCGGAAAATCTCCGATACGTAAATACAATTCATAATCGTTGCCAGCATTCCAATCTGATCTGCCTTGGTACGGTCGATATTCTCGCTGGAACGGCCACGCCAGAAATTGCCTCCGCCGATGACGATGCCTACTTCCGTCCCTGCATCCACCAATTCCTTGACCTGCAGGGCAACCTTTCTGACCGTAGGTTCATCAAATCCGGTCTTCTTCTCCCCGGCAAGAGCCTCGCCGCTTAATTTCAATAATATTCTTTTCATGGTCTGCCTCTCTGAAATTTATGCCTTCTTACCGGCTTTTTTCATATCGCTGAAGAAAGATGTCGGGCTGACATCTGCATAGCACTGTGAACACATACCTTCGATGACAGCACCGTTATTGATCTGTACGGACTTGGACTTGATATTTCCCATGACGATTGCGGAAGTATCCAGAATAACCGGTCCTTTTACGTCGATATCACCCTTTACGGCACCTGCAATGACAGCGCTCAGTGCTGTGATATTACCGATAATAACAGAACTCTGTCCAATTTTTACACTGCCCTCAGAAATAATCTCTCCGGTTACCTTCGCTCCCTCAGCATATACTTCTGCTGCTTTGGAATTACCCTGAATAGAACCTGTGACATTCAATTTACCCAGCACATTGATGTTGCCGTTTACGCTTCCAATCAGATCCATAGAACCCTCGGAGGTAATGTCACCCGTAATCACCATTCCTGCTGTAATCACTGCCGTTTCATCTACGGCTGTTCTTGCTGTGCCTGCTGTATTAAATACATCCATTTTTCTTTCCCCTTCTCTTATGTTTCTGGAAGCATGTACCGGTGTCTCATAAACCGGTGCCTGAGGTGCCTCCTCATAATACTCTTCTTCCGGAATCTCTTCCACTTCCATTTCCTCCGGCTGTTCTGTAACAGCCTGCTCTGCTGCCTCCTCCGGCATCAGTTCATTCACTGCCTGTGATAAATCATCCTTTAATTCTGAGAAAAAACCCATTTCTAATCCTCCATTCCTTTGTATCTCATCCGGTCATACCGGAGCTTTCCTATCTTACATGGTGTACCGGCTCTGTATCCTCTGTAATCGCCGTAATCTCCACACCCTCCATTGCCTGTATTTTCTCAATCACGAGCGGCAATGCTTCCACCGTTGTCCTCTTGGCACCGGAATCGTGCATCAGAATAACCGGTTCCTCGTGATTCGGAATCGTGTTCGTGCAGTTGTTCACAATCTGCTGTGCGGAAAGGCCGCCGCTTGTAGAATCCCCGCTGGATATATTCCAGTCAAAATAGGCAATGCCCTGCCCATTCAGCCAGTCAATCAGATCATTGATATTGGCACTGCTGACATGATTGCTGCTGCCTCCCGGAAAACGATACAGCATGGGAGTCACCCCTGTCGTTTCCGCAAGCAGCTTCTGCAGCCGAAGCGTATCCTCGATAAAAGCCTCTTTGGACGCATAAACCTCTCCATACTTATGAGTATAAGAGTGCATTCCCAGTGTATGACCTTCCTCCACAATCCTGCGATACATGGCCAATGAGTTTTCATCCTCCCTGCCATTTACAAAAAATGTGGCTTTCACGTCATACTCCCTGAGCACATCCAGAATGTCATCCGTATAGATACTTGGTCCATCGTCAAAGGTCAGATGTACCTTCTTTACATTCTGCTGTTCCCTGCCATCACCTTTCCCGGCTTCCTCCGGCAGGCTTACATCTACAGTATCCAAAGGACTGCCATCCCCCTGTTCGGAGAAAGAAGAATCCTCTAATACCTCGGGCACCCTGCTGTCAGTCCCTGAGAGATGCTCCTTCACCGGCTGGCTTCCGGTCTGCATGGCTACAGTGCTTTGGGAAAGCTCATCCAGCCTGTTTTCCAGGTGAACGACTTTTATCAGCAAAAAGATACACAGGACGGTTGGTATCAGTATCCCCAGCGCAATCGAAAGGATAATCATCTTTTTCAGCATACGGACTCGTCTTGCACGCCTTGTTGAGACTGTATTCCTTTGTTCAGTCATCCTATCCTGAGTTCTCCTTTTTTAATCAAAGTTAATTATACCATAAACTTTTGCATTGCAAAACATAAATTTTATTTTCTCCATGTAGAAGGCATTAAAAATACAAGCATCGGAAAGACCTCCAGTCTTCCGGCCAGCATATCGAAGATCAACACCAGCTTGGAACAGTCCGAAAATACGGCAAAATTTCCCATTGGCCCCACCAATTCCAGTCCCGGACCAATGTTGTTGATCGTTGCCGCGATTGCAGTAAAGCTTGTTATAAAATCAAAATTATCCAAGCTGATCAAAAGCAAGGATACGACATAAATCCCAATATAGGCAATCAAAAACACATTTGCCGCACGCACCACCGTATGCTCAATTCTCTTACCATCCATCTGCACCGCCTTCACGCTTCTTGGATGAATCAGATAATCCAGTTCCTTCTTGATCGTCTTATAATAAATGACAACCCTCGAAACCTTAATTCCTCCTCCTGTACTTCCGGCACAGGCTCCGATAAACATCAAAACGATCATCAGATTTTTCGAGCATTCCGGCCAGAGATTAAAATCCACCGTGGAAAATCCCGTCGTTGTCATGACCGAAGCTGCCTGAAAGGCTGCATGGTGCAGATTTTCCAAAAATCCTCCGGCACTTGCTGTCAAATTCAGAGTAATCAGGATCGTAATAATGGCATAGACCCCAAAATAGCACCGCACCTCTGTAATTTGGAACGCATCCTTCCACTTCTTGACTAAAATCAGAAAATAAACAGAGAAATTTACACCGAACAGCAGCATAAAAACCGTCACGACATTTTGCAGATATGGGCCGTAGCCTCCCATACTGTCTGCCTTGGTTCCAAATCCTCCCGTACCGGCTGTACCGAAGGATACGCAGACTGCATCAAAAACAGGCATATGTCCGCAAAGCAGCAGCACAAATTCCAGTAAGGTCATGGCGAAATAAATTCCGTAGAGATACCCTGCTGTCTGTCGTAGCTTGGGAACCAGCTTACTCACAGACGGCCCTGGGCTTTCTGCCTTCATCAAATGCAGATTCTGTCCGCCTCCTGCAAGCGGCAGAATAGCCAGCATAAAAACCAGTACCCCCATCCCTCCGATCCAATGGGAAAAACTGCGCCAGAACAGATTCGCATGAGAAAGCGCTTCCACATCCATCAAAATACTGGCTCCCGTAGTTGTAAAGCCGGATACGATTTCAAACAACGCATCAATGTAGCACGGAATTTCTCCGCTGATATAGAAAGGCAGAGCGCCCACCAGGCTCATGACCATCCAGCTCAATGCTACCGTAATAAAGCCCTCCCGCGCATAAAATGTCATCTTCTTCGGCTTCCGAAAGCTCAGGAAAGCTCCCACCGAACAGGATATCACCGCACACAGCAGATAATCCTTCCATATATTTTCACGATAAATCAGACCCACCAGCACAGGAGGCAGCATAAATACTCCCTCCAGCCTCAGAATCCATCCTAAAATATACCGTATACTGCCATAGTTCATATTCGTTCACACTCTTTACGGACTTCTCCTATGCCAGAATATCCGTGATATCATTCAGTCCCTTATTGGTCGTGACAATAATGACAATATCTCCGGTTTTCAGACTGTCCTGACCAGATGGAACTATGATATTTCCCTTTCTTACAATATTGCACACCAGCAGATTTTTCTTCAGCTTCAGATCCATCAGCGGAATATCTGTCACTCTGGACCGCTCCTTGATGACAAACTCCAGAGCTTCCACCTGATTATCCTCCATCAGATACACTGCTTCCACGTTACTTCCCATGGAATTTTGCATGGAGCGTACATACTGTACAATATACTCTGTCGTCAATGACTTCGGACTGACAATACTGCCCACCGGAATATCGTCAATGACATCGTCATATGCAATCTTATTAATCTTCGTAATCAGCTTGGCATTCGATACCTTATGTGCATACAGAGAAAGCATGATGTTTTCCTCATCATAATCCGTCAGGGAAACAAACGCGTCCATCTGCGGAAGCCCTTCTTCTAACAGAATGTCATGATTGGAAGCATCTCCATGAATGATTCTGGCCTTCGGCAGAAGGTCACATAAATCCTCACACCGTTTCCGGTTCGTCTCCACGATTTTGACCTGCATTTTCAGTCTGGTCAGACGATCTGCCAGATAGTAGGCGATTTTACTGCCTCCGGCAATCATAACATTCCGAATCTTATGCGTCCGGATTCCAATATTGGCAAACAGCTCATTCAATTTTTCCGGCGGAGCAATGACTGAAATGCTGTCTCCTGCCTTTAAAACCGTATTACCATCCGGTATCATGACCTCATGGCTTCTTTCCACAATACAGATCAACAGACTGATCTTACACAGGCTGCCTATATCCAGCACCTTCTTGTTATCCCACTCAGACCCTTCCGGTATCACCAGCTTCACCAGATTTACCCTGCCCTTTGCAAAGGTATTGATCTCCATGGCAGAGGGCACCTGAATCAGATGTCTGATATCAGCTGCCGCCGCAAGCTCCGGATTGATGGCTAAGGACAGACCCAGTTCTTCTTTAATAAACCCGATTTCCGCATAATATTCCGGATTGCGCACCCTGGCTACCGTCTTACAGTTTCCGGCTTTTTTAGCAATCAGACAGCATAACAGATTCAGTTCATCCTGATTGGTCACGGCAATCAGCAGATCAGCCTCTTCTACACCGGCCTCTCTCTGCACCCGAAAGCTCGTCCCGTTTCCGGTAATTCCCATGACATCCAGATTTGCCGTCACATTCTGGATCTTCTCTTCACTGATATCGATAATCGTCAGATCATGCCCTTCTGCTGTCAGCTGTTCTGCAAGAGTATAACCAACCTTGCCGCAGCCTGCTACAATAATCTTCATATGTATGTGCCTTTTGCTGTTTTAAAAACCTGGCGTAGCAAAAGACATCCTCCTCTTTTCAAAATATTTCCCATTTCTTTTCATGCTTCAAACATATTTTGTTATTTGCAGCCGATTCTGTCCGTTACAATAATTGTATTGCATGGCATCCATATTCCTTTTAACTATAAAAATACCCAGTCCACCAATTTTTCTGTCCTCAGCAGATAAAGTAACATCCGGATCCGGCTTTTCTAATGGATTGTATGGTACACCGCTGTCTATAAATGTAATACAGACAGCTTTGGGGCTATCCTGAATTTCTACTCTAACAGTGGCTTTTCCGATTTTATCTGTATATGCATAAAATGCTATATTGCTAAACAGTTCATCAATGGCAATATCTACCTGCATTTTAACATCCATCGAACAATCATTCTCATCCAGGAACTCATCTACGAAATCCGTTATCACACCGATATTTTCAACAGTGGCATCCAAAGTAATCTCTTTCATAGGCTATTCCCCCATTTTCTTAATATACTCAAGACACAGCATTGTAATATCATCAAACTGATCAGCCTCTCCTACCAAAGCATCTATGTCTGCTTTCACAAGTTTCAATATCTGCTCCGGATTACAGTCTGTACATTTCTGATTCAGCACATTGCTCAGTCTGTCCATTCCGTATAACTGATTATCGTTATCGGTTGCCTCTGTTACTCCATCCGTGTATTGGAATACTCTATCTCCCTCATTGAGCTGAATCACCTGCTCTTTATACTGAATATCCTCCATACCTGCAAGGACAAAACCCGCACGAATCTTGTAAGCCTCATAGCCTTCACCTTTGCGATAAATAAATGGTGGCTCATGTCCTGCATTGACATATCGGAACTCTCCTGTGACAAGGTCAAGCACACCTTCAAAAGCTGTAATAAACATTCCATTGTCATTTGACTCGCAAAGGATATTTTCTCCTCTGGCTATCGACAACCGCTTTCTTAAAGAATGCGATTCCCTGCCACATACTTTGCTTCAATCCCAACCAGATCTCCACCAGGATATGCAAATCGTTCCAACCTCTGCCGAGGTGATAACACCTGCGGATGTGCCAATACAAGACGCCAATACATTTTTGATACCTGTATCGCATCTGTCATCACTCTGAAAATGGATTCTATCTACCAGCCACATCGCTTCCTATACTAAAATAGATTTCGCACCCTGATAATTCAATATTTCAGCTAACAAAATAGCAATTTATGCCGTTACAGCCAGTGGATGCAGTGCATCCTGAAGGTATTCGGGAATTTTGAGCATGGCAATCACGTCCATGTTTCTGGATTTTTTGCTGTGATCCGCGCAGGACGCCCTGGTCTGAGCCAGCTTTCTTCGTTTGCCGGCAATAGTCCTTTTATCAAATGACTTAACAGGACCGATTACATTGGATTCCTTGTAGAAAAAATCCTCTTTGAAGGAACCGGTTCTCTGTTGCAGATACATGCTCCTTGGTTTGTTGGTTTCCAGACAATTCCATTATACCAAACAGAATGTATTTATGCCTTTTTTATTAGTTGAAATATTAAATTATCAAGGTTCAGCACGCCTTATTGGTGTGAAAAATTCGCATAAATAATATATCGGCTTGTACTATTTAATTATTAACCTATCATAATCCTTTTCTAGTTACCAGACTCTTACGGCAGCATAATCAAGCCTGGTGGCGAATGACGAAAGCCCTACGCTGTCCGTATCTCAAAACTTGTGGAAGACCATAGCGGAGCCGTTGTTCCGGAACACATGAAATACTCGGACTCTCCTACTTTCGCAGAGCTGTATGAGAAACGGAAGAAATACCTCATCAATCACAAGAACTGTTCCTTCCAGTTCCTTACATCACTTCTCCATCAACCACCAAAGTTACTTCCGTATATGTTTTGCTCAAGAAGGTCTTATAATCTTCCATCTGCCCTTTATCAACTTTGCCATTTGTTTTTAGCGACAACTCTATAGCATACTGTTCCGTTCCTTCATCGTAGGTTACTGTCGCATCTGCTGATTCAATTCCATCTTTATCTATAAATGTCCTTTCCGTAACCTGTCCCAGATAATCACAGTATTGTTCCTCCTTATCACTTAATGCTTCCATATCATCCAAATTGATTGATACTGCACCTTCTTCTGCGACAATCTGCGTAGTATCGTTTTCCGCTATTTGTGTGCCCTCTGCATTGGTTATTATTTCACACCCTGCTAATAGCAGCGCACACATTATTGCCATCAGAAACGCTGTTATTTTTTTCATCAATTCATCCTCCTGCGAACTTCAAAAAGCATCCAAAATCAGTAAAAAAGAGTGTATACCACGTGTATAGAATGATTGTCGGACAATTTCAAACTTATTCAAATATCTTCATAATATCCTGATACCGATTCACAACCCGGTAAATCTCCACATACTCTTTTCCAATCTTATACAGCACAACATAATTCCCAGAAATCACATATTTATAATCCGTGCGAAAGCTGACTCTCTTAGCAAGATCAGCTCCCATATACGGAAATTGCTGTATATTCTCAATTCGAGCATATATCTCCTGAATGGTCTTTACTGCCATTTCTTCATTATCTTCAGCAATATACTCTTTAATATTCTTCAAGTCATCTGCTACAATAGGGTTAATCCGTAATTTCATCATAGGCTATACCCCGACAGATTTCTTCAGTTCATCCAAACTCATCCAGGCATTTTTATCCTTAACAGCTTCTTCTGCTTCCTGCAGCTTCATCAACAGCTTTTTCTCAGCTTTTTCACGCTCATAGTCTTCAATATCCATAACCACAAACTTGCCTCTGCCATTTTTTGTCAGAAATACCGGCTCTCCAACTTGGCAATTTTTCAACACTTCATTATAATTTCTTAAATCTGATACAGGTAATATATTCGGCATAAAATCAACTTCCTTCCCTTAATATAATTTCTCCACTTATATATTATACGCAAGAAAGCTGTAAAATTCAACGTGGAGTTTTACAGCTTTTAAATATGAAAATTATTCTTGCCATAACTGTATTACGTGTAACTTTTAAGTATATTATTGCTTTTTGCACCCTAAAGTTCTTGTGTATTCTGCACAAGAGCATGAAATAGTCCAAACAAAGAAATGTCGGATTCAAGCCATTTCCAACCCAATCCGACATTTCTGAATCTCACATCAATTTATGCACTTTTACTATTATACAATACCCTGAGCGGTCATCGCATTCACAACCTTCTCAAATCCGGCAATATTAGCGCCAACTACATAGTTGCCTTCTTTGCCATATCTCTTAGCAGCATCGTCTAAGTTATGGAAGATATTAACCATGATATTCTTTAACTTACCGTCTACCTCTTCAAAAGTCCAGCTCAAGCGTTCGCTGTTCTGGCTCATTTCCAGAGCGGAAGTAGCAACACCACCTGCATTTGCAGCCTTGCCCGGAGCGAAGAGAACTCCATTTGCCTGTAAATACTCGGTAGCCTCGATGGTGGTAGGCATATTAGCACCCTCAGCGACTGCGATGCAGCCATTAGCAACAAGCTGCTTTGCATCCTCTAAAAGAAGTTCGTTCTGTGTTGCACACGGAAGTGCCACATCACATTTCACACTCCATACGGTTGTACCTTCTGCTGCCTTATCATGGTACTGTGCACTCGGTCTTGCAGCAGCATACTCGGTCAGTCTTGCACGCTTCACTTCCTTCACTTCCTTCAGAAGTGCAACATCAATTCCTTCCGGATCATAAATCCAGCCTGTGGAATCCGAACAGGTAACCGGTTTTGCACCTAACTGCTGTGCTTTCTGGATTGCATAAATTGCAACATTTCCTGCACCGGAAACTGCTACGGTCTTACCTGCAATGTCATGTCCGTTGCATTTTAACATTTCTGTTGTCAAATATAACAGACCATAGCCCGTAGCCTCTGTTCTTGCTAAGGAGCCGCCATAGGAAAGTCCTTTTCCCGTTAAAACGCCTTCATATACGCCACGGATTCTCTTGTACTGTCCGAACATATATCCGATTTCTCTTGCGCCGGTTCCGATATCACCAGCCGGAACGTCGGTATCTGCTCCAATGTATTTGCAAAGCTCAGTCATAAAGCTCTGGCAGAATGCCATAATCTCTCTGTCGGATTTTCCTTTCGGATCAAAGTCAGAACCGCCCTTGCCGCCGCCAATCGGAAGTCCTGTTAAGGAGTTCTTGAAAATCTGTTCAAAGCCAAGGAACTTGATAATGCCAAGGTTAACAGAAGGATGCAGACGTAAGCCTCCCTTATACGGTCCGATTGCGCTGTTGAACTGTACACGATAAGCTGTGTTAACCTGAACCTGTCCCTTATCATCCACCCACGGAACACGGAAAATCAGCTGTCTTTCCGGATTTACCAGTCTCTCTAAAACTGCATCTCTTCTATAAGCTTCCTCGTTCTGCTCGATTACGACACGAAGAGATTCCATAACTTCCTTTACCGCCTGATGGAATTCTGGCTGCGCCGGATTCTGTTTTACGACCAAGTCGATGACCTCATCTACATATGACATTGTAATGTCCTCCTTTTGTTATGTATATTTTTCCTGATAGAGCCACGTTGTGTATTATTGTATACATTTTGTGCGTATAATTGCACAAAAAATGCAGATGACAAACAGTCATCTGCATCCACGACTCCTTTGTCAGAGATTATTATATAATGATGTTGCAAAAATCACAAGTACTTTATTTCATTAAACTGTAAAAGTTTTAAAAAAATTAAAAGAAGCATCCTGCTACAGATACTTCTTTAAATGTTCTATATTCTTTTCCTCGAACGCCATCAGCTCCCTAGCCATTTCCACAGCATAACGACCAGCCTCCTCATTGGCATTCAATGCACGGCACAACTGTGTAATGCCTCGATTGCTCCCCTGGATCACCATCTCTGCAATATGGCTCGTACTGGTATTAAACAGCGTATTGGCATGAATTCCTCCAATCAGCATCATATCCTCGATGGCATTGTCACGGCAGGGCTCCACATGTCCCTCCAGCATTTTATCTGCAGCACGATTTCCGATTTCCGCATAATGAATCGCCTGTCTGGATAGCTGCATGGCAAAATCATCCTCATAAACCTTACCGCTCAACGCATCTATGGCCTTTGTCGCCATACGCGCATTTTTCTGTACTTCTCTGAGAACTGCTGCATCTGCTCTTTTCATACGACTTCCTCCGTCCGCACGTGTTCTTACCTGAGAAGTATTGCCACAATATGTATATTTTATACAATATAGAATATACAGTATATTCTACACACCTTCACTATTTTCAAACGGATAACGTACACCTAACTGTCCGCGGATTTCATCCATCTGACGCATAATCCGAAGAGTCTCCTCATGCGGAATATCCGGATATTCCAGCCATCCCTTGCGGACTGCTTCCAGGCTGGCCTCTACCTCGTACTCATAACCGCTAATCTGCTTCGGCCTCTTATAAAATGCAATTTTCTTATGATTGCTGTCAAACACAGTCATGCTTTCAAAATTATTGATATTTTCAATGACTGCATATCCCTTTGTTCCATGAATCATGCCCTTACGGTCACCAATGGCAAGCATGGAACAGTTCAAAACAGCCATCTTCCCATCCTCAAAAATCAGGGTTACACTGTCCTGCTCATCCATTCCCTTTTCTGTATAGGTACAAACGGAAGAAATGGTTTTTACGTCCTTGCCGAACATCATGGCTGCAAAATGTAAGGTATAAACACCCACATCCAATAAGGAACCACCTGCTAATGCAGGTTCCTGCATTCTTTCTACATGATCGATCTGATAGCTCAGATTGGCAGAAAGCATCTTTGGCTCTCCAATCACACCGCTTTCTAACACATCCCGCATCGTCTTTAAGAAAGGCATATATCGTGTCCAGATAGCTTCTGTAATAAAGACTCCCTTTCCACGGGCATAACGGAACAATTCCTCTGCCTGTGCCGCATTGGCGCAAAAAGCCTTCTCACACAGAACCGGCTTTCCATGATCAATACAGAGCATGGCATGTTCAAAATGATGTGAATGGGGTGTGGATATATAGACCAGATCCACCTTTTCATCCTGCACAAGCTCCTCATAAGAGCCATATGCCTTTTTCATACCGTACTCTTTGGCAAAGACTTCTGCTCTTTCCAAATCTCTGGCTGCCACTGCATAACGATTAACATGCTTCATTCCTTTGAGCGTTTTAGCCATCACGCCGGCAATATTTCCTGCACCGATGATTCCAACATTCATCCTTCTCATTTGTATTACCTCATTCTACATATTCAGACTTTACATATGCCGTCTGTCCGTTATATTTGATCTTCGTCCAACCATCTGCCTGTTTCATGATAACCTGCAGCACTTCACCCTGGTATACGGTAGCAATACGTTCTCCGTTTTCACTGGCAGATTTACGGATATTGACGCTTTCCTTTACCCGTACCGTCTTTCCGCTCGGATCACTGGGCTCTCCTGCATTTTGACCGGCCTGTCCTGCTTCGTCTTCCTGTCCTGCATTTTCAGCATCATTTTCATCCGCAGTCTGTGCCCCCACTACGGTCAGAAACTCTGTTTTAATAAAGGCTTCCCTGCCATTAAAATCAATCTTACTCCAGCCGTTTCCACGGTTTTCAAGCAGTGTAAACTGCTGCCCTACCTCGGCCTTTCCCAGCTTATCTGCCGTTTCACTGTCGGAGCTGCGGATATTGACCACATCATTTGCCGCCACAATCTGTGTTACAGGAGTCTCCTGCACTTCTTCGGTCTCAATTTCCGTCTCCGGCTCCGAAGCTTCCGTCTCTGTCACCTTTGCAGCAAGCTCCTCTGCAACTGCTGTTTTCAGCTTCTGTGGCAACTCTTCCAGAAGAGCCGACAACGTTTCATCCGATTCCTTGGCTTCCACATATTTTACATCTGCACGATTGAACAGATCCCTGACATCCTCCTGTGCCGAAATCTCTGCAATGTAATTTTCCACATTTTCATCTACCGCACCATCGAAAATCCAATAATTGCCTTCCTCATTACGGCAGATAAAATAAGAAGAGATTCCCGGTACCTGTACACTGTAGCCATAAAAAAGTGCTTCATAATAAACGTAGACCAGATAGGAGTCCTCCATCGGTCCGATTTTGGTATAGCAATCGACCTGCGGATAGCTCTCAATGTATTCACTCTTTTTCTGGATACGAATCTGCTCTTCTTCACTGGTATAGCTCTTCAAGGAGAGAATCGTTTCCAGATCCCCGTCTGCCAGAGCCGCGAAATAACAGTGCATCAAATCATTGATTTCCGGATAAGCATTCTCCTCCAACGGAACATCCGGTACCGGAATCACACTTCCGATTCCTTCCGTCTGTGCCTGCGTCTCTCCTTCAGCCGGCATTGCCACATTCTTCCCGTTTCCTCCGGCAGCAAAAATCGCCAGTATAATAATAAGTACCGCCGCTGCCGACGGTATGGATATTTTTTTATTTGCAGCCATCAGCTCCAAAAGCTGTCCGGCTCTTTTTTTTACTTTTTCCATTAAAGTCTTTACGTTCTCTTTCAGCTTTGTAAACTGCTCTTCTGAACTGTTCATGTAAACACCTTTCCCGAATCATTTTGCTTCATTATAAAATCAGAGTGATGTAAAAATGCACTCGACAGGAATCGAACCTGCATTAAAGGCGTCGGAGGCCTCCGTTCTATCCATTAGACTACGAGTGCCTATGTCAACTTATCGTTAACATATTACAATTTTATTACATCACTCTGACTTATAGTATCACAATATCATGATGTTGTCCAGTCCGAAAATTCTATTTTTATCCTTTGGGGTTGATTGGTTTTAGCCTTCACATAAAAGAGTGATTTTTCCCGTCATACGATCAAAATAATAAACGGAATCCGACAGCACATCCTCTGCATCCAGCTGTGTCTCATTGACCTCCTTTACCATCTGCTGCAGTCTCCCCGCATCCTCTTTTCCTGAATCCGGCACAAGAATGACCTCATGCACCGAGCACGGCAGGATAAAAAAGTTCTGTTCCTTTTTTTGAGCAAATTCTGCCAGTACATTGGGATACAGAATGGTTCCGGCTCCATATTGTTTATTTTTGCTGCCCATGACATACATCATGACTTCGCCGTGCACCGTACGAAGCTCTTCATCCAGCTCCGCACGCATCGTATCGGCCCATTCCTCCGCCTTTTCTCTGGAACGGTTCGACACCTTGTCCCGGCAGAAATCCTCTATATCATTCCGGATCTGCTCCTCAAGCATCTCACGTATGATTTCCTCCATCCCCTTCACATAAACTCTGTTATAGCGTGGTGTATTTTCCACAGCCGCCTGCAGCAGCACATCCGTGTTCACATCCCACATACGGCAATGCTCTTCCCTAACCAGAACTGCTGCATGTGAAATGCTGTCATTCATAACGATGCACGCAAAAATGACTGCCAGATCCAAAAAACGCATGTGCGGCATCTTCCGAAGCATTTCTTCATTTTTCTGATAGTTGACCAGACGATAGACGATTTTTCCCTTCACCTGTTCATAATGCATAAAAAAGTCCATTTTTATACTGTCATGGAAGCGGCTTTTTTCATACACACGAAGCACCTGTCCAAGAATGCTCTTCATCGTCCTTCCATCACAATATTCCTGATATAGCTCATCCAGATAGATGGTCGGAGCAATATTCACCCCTTCTCTGGAAATACATATTCCATGCCACACGACTCCGTTGTTCTTTGTAATACAATTAGCTTCTACGGTAACATCCTCCTCCAATCGTGCCTGAAGTCCTCTCACTACCTGTCTCTGAAATGCTGTAAGGTTCATTTTCTTCCTTTCCCTTTGCAGCAGTAACCCCTTTGAAACCATCTGACCTCTCCACACCCTGCATCTTCCTGTAGTCAGGCCTTTTCAGGAAGGCCACATATAAGAAAACTGCATATAAGAAAACTGCATATAAAAAATAAGACAATAGAAGCCTTCTATTGTCTTATCAGTCCGTTTTCCATACGATATGCGATTCCATTCCTAGACTCTGGACAGATACTCGCCTGTTCTTGTATCGATCTTAATCTTGTCACCCTGCTCTACGAACAAAGGAACGTATACGGTAGCACCGGTTTCTACAACTGCCGGCTTGGTTGCACCTGTAGCGGTATCACCCTTGAAGCCCGGCTCTGTCTCTGTGATTTCAAGCTCTACGAACAGAGGCGGTTCAATAGCAAATACGCTTCCGTTATGGGAGCACACCTTAACCATTTCATTCTCTTTTACAAATTTCAGGGCATCTCCTACGGAGTCTGCATTCAGTGCGATCTGATCATAGTTCTCTACATCCATGAAGTTGTAAAGATCGCCGTCGGAATATAAATACTGCATATCTTTTCTATCAATACGTGCCTGTGGGCATTTTTCAGTCGGTCTAAAGGTTTTCTCCACCACACCGCCGCTCTTGATGTTCTTTAATTTCGTTCTGACGAACGCTGCACCCTTACCCGGCTTTACGTGCTGGAATTCAATAATCTGATAAATATTATTATCTAACTCAATCGTAATACCATTTCTGAAATCACCTGCGGAAATCATAAATAAAGTCCTCCTAAAATTTTCACGTTATAATTCTATAATAGTGTATAATAAAAACTGGCATTTTTCAACTATTTTTTTATCAGAAAATCAATTGCCTGCAGGTAACCGTCCAGCCCCTGCCCGTAAATCTGTTTGTCACATACCGGAGCCGTCACGGAAATCTTACGAAATTCCTCCCGATTGGTAATATCCGAAATATGCACCTCTACCTTCGGCATTGGAACGCTCGCAAGCGCATCCCGAATGGCATAGCTGTAGTGCGTATATGCACCCGGATTAATGACGATGCCCTCCGTGCCGTCGCTGTAAGCATCCTGTATGCGGTCGATAATAGCACCCTCATGATTACTCTGAAATACTTCAATCCTGCAGTTCTCCTGCTCTCCCTTTCCTGCAATCAGCTGCAGGAGATAATCATAATCCTGTGTTCCGTAGACAGCCTTTTCCCGGATTCCGAGGAAGTTGAGATTCGGGCCGTTTATTACTAAAATCTGCATAAGCCTTTCCACCTTTCCTTATGTATGCTTTCCTTATCTTCGTCTGACATTACGTCTCTTCCACTTATGATAAAGCAGACGGATTTCCCCCATGATTTCTTCAAAATCCTTTCCATCCACATCCACTATGACATCTGCTGCCGCTTCATAGATGGACGCCCGCTCTGCCATCAGCTCCCGGATACGTTTTTCCGGGTCTTCTGTCTGCAAAAGAGGTCTGGTCGTATCATGTTTCAGTCTGCCGTATATTGTTTCCGGTAAAGCACGAAGATAGATCACCTGTCCGAGTTCTTTTAGAACAGCCCGATTTTCTTCCTTTAACGGCAGTCCGCCTCCCGTCGAAATGATTTTTCTTCCTCTTTCCTTCAACAGGCTGCATAAACAGCTCTTCTCCCGCTCCCGGAAGCCCGCTTCTCCTTCCTGAGCAAAAATCTCCGGTATTTTCTTTCCTGCCCTTCTCTCGATCAGCTTGTCCGTATCAATAAACGGCATACGCAGCCGGTAAGAAAGGCGGCGTCCCACACTGGACTTTCCACAGCCCATAAATCCAATTAAAATAATATTATGCTTCAATGCCCATTTCTTCCTTCATTCTTTTGTATACTTCGTCTGCCAGCTCGTCCGGCACCTCTACCTGATTCCAAAGCTCATATGCTATGACACCCTGATACAACAGCATTTTCAGTCCATGGTATGCCTTTCCGCCAGCTTCCCTTACCATTCTCATGAATCTGGTCTCGGCCGGCCTGTAAATCAGGTCATAGCCTGTATGAATCCTTTCATAAAAAGCAGCATCCACGATGGCTGCCTGTTCCACGTTCGGATATAAGCCAACCGAGGTACACTGTATCGCCAGAAATTTTCCCTCCGGCAGCATAGCATAATCTGAAAGCCGCATCGGCCGGATACATTCCCTTCCCGTCTTTGCATTGACCTCCTCTGCTACCTGTTCCGCCTTTTCGATCGTCCGGTTAAACAGCCAGACCTGTTTCGCTCCATAGCTTGCACACAAAAAAGCCACCGCTCTTGCCGCACCACCGGCGCCCAGTACAATGATATCTTCTCCCTCGATTCGGATTCCCTCACTGGACATGGCACGGTACAGTCCTGTCATATCTGTATTATAGCCCTTATAGCCGCCTTCTGTTCGTACCAGCGTATTGACTGCCCCAATCTTATCTGCCAGATCATCCAGCTCTGTCAGATAAGGGATTACATGCTCCTTATGCGGAACTGTCACATTCATGCCAAGCACGTTCAGCGCATATGCCCCACGTACAGCCTGTCCGGCCTCCTTTTCTCCGCCCTCTACCAAAAACGGCACATAGACCAGATTATGTGACAGCTTTTCTGCCAATGTATTGTGAATGAGCGGTGAGAGCGTATGCTCCACCGGATTGCCAATCAGTCCACAGACTCTCGTTCTTCCGTTTATTTCCATCTCCATAGCCTTTCTCCCTTCAAAGCCTGCTTCCCTTCTGAGCGGACTGCTCTCCGACCAGAAATTGCCTGCCCTGCTTTCTGCACTCTCTGGCATAAAAATGCAGCACGATTTTCTCCAGATAGCGTTTCAGAACAATCTGTATTTCCTCCTTCGGATCGATAGGCATCGTCAGATAGGTACGGATTCCCGCCTTCTTCGCTCCCCATACATCCGTAAAAAGCTGGTCACCTACAAAAATGGTCGTCTCTGCATCTGTCCCCATCCGTTTCATAGCCTTCCTGTATCCCTTTACACCAGGCTTGCCTGCCTTATACAGATATGAGACCTGCACCGCATCATTGAACAGCTTGACCCTCGGCTCCTTATTATTGGATAAGAGGAAAATACGATAACCAATCTGCTTCAGCCTGGCAAACAATGCCTTGCTTCTCTCATCCGCCGGCGCACCATGCTCCACCAGCGTATTGTCGATATCAAAAATAATCCCCCGGTATCCTTCTTCATACAGCTTTTCATAATCGATCTGATAGGCCGATGTCATATACACATCGGGATAAAAACGCTCCAACATAGCTTGTACCTTTCTCCTGCTTCACATTCTATTCCCTATCATAACAAAACACCCTGCCATTTAGCAAGGTGTTTTCTATGCTTATTCCTCCGGTACAGCCGGCTTCCGTATCACAATACCATCCTCTGTATCATTTTCCGCTTCCCGCACACTGCCGACAAAGTACTGATATTCCTCCAGGATACGATCCTTTTTCATATCGGAAATAGCCTTCTGCACATCCAGCGAACGTATATCACTTTGTGTACCGATCAGATCCGCGTCCTTTCCCGGATAAAAGCCCAGCATGAAGTTCTCCAGCTCTTTTTCTCCGGAAATCTTTTTCATTTCTATACTATGCGGTGCAGATAAGGATTGATTCTCCTGTATAAGATTCTTTTCGTCCGCTTTCTCCTGCACCGCAGCCGGTGCTGCATTCTTTGGCTGGCTTTCTGGTATTTTATAAGCCGAATGCCTGCTTTCATAAATACCGCCGTAGCGTCCATAAAAACCAATGCTCATACCCTGCACCACCTTTCCTGCTCTGAAACAGCCTTTTGCATATATTATTTCGACCATTTTGTCCCGAACTTTAGTCCAATCGACATTTTTTTGATCCGCCAGACTGTCCTCTCACGGAAATGTTACGGCTTTTTCAGACCGTGCGGATTCCGGCGGCTTCCAGAAGAACCCTGGTATACTCTTCCTTCGGGCTGAAATAAACCTCCTCCGGCGTGCCTCTTTCGATGATGCGTCCATCCTTCATAATCAGGACACGGTCACTGATGCGGTATACCACGCGCAAATCATGGGAAATGAACAGGATTGCCAGTGACATTTCCTCATGCAGCTTTAACAGCAGATCGATAATCTGTGCCTGTATCGTCACATCCAAAGCAGAAACCGCCTCATCGGCAATTAACAGCTTCGGCTGCTGCATCAGCGCTGCGCCGATACACACTCTCTGTCTCTGTCCACCGGAAAGCTGTCTGGGATACCGGTCTGCCATTTCGGGTTTCAGTCCTACCCGTTCCAGCATCTCCATTACCTTTTCGTGTCTCTGGCTTTTCGTATAGCCGCCTTTTAACCGAAGAGGCTCCTCCAGTATCCATCCGATTTTCCGTGCCGGATTTAAAGAGCTGTAGGGATCCTGAAACACCATCTGCGGACGGTTGGAATAATGCTTTACCGCGCCATCCTTATCCCTTACCATCCCAAGGATTGTTTTGGCCAAAGTAGATTTTCCGCAGCCGCTCTCGCCCACCAGACCGACAATTTCTCCCTCTGCTATCTCAAAGGAAACATCCTGCAGAATCTGACGTTTGGAAAGCTTCTTATTCAGAAAGCTCTGCTGTTCTTCATACCAGCTGTTTAAGTGTCTTACTTCCAAAACAGGTTCTCTCATGTCGCATTTCCTTCCTTTCCGCCACGCTCAATCTTCGGAATTGCGGCAATGAGCTGTCTCGTATATTCCTCCCCCGGATTCCGGAAAATATCCTCTGTATTTCCGGCTTCTACCAGATAGCCGTTCTGCATCACAGCTACACGGCTGCATAACTGCCTGACCAAACTCAGATCATGAGAAATAAAAAGCACGGCCACACGACTTTCCCGGTTGATCTTCTGTAAAAGTCTGACGATCTGTGCCTGTATCGTCACATCCAGTGCCGTCGTCGGCTCATCCGCAATCAGGAGCTTTGGCCGACAGACAATTGCCGCTGCAATCATGACTCTCTGCCGCATACCGCCTGACAGCTCATGCGGATATGCCCGATACACCCGCTCCGGATCCTGCAGTTCGACCTGCGAAAGTACCTCCAGCGCACGTGCCCTCCGCTCTTCCTTTCCAAGCTCCGTATGGAGCTTTAACGCTTCCTCTACCTGCCAGCCAATCCGGCGCACCGGATTTAAGGAAGTCATCGGCTCCTGAAAAATCATGCTGATCTCGCTGCCCTGCAGCTTTCTCAGCTCACTCCTGCCACATTCCAACAGATTCTGGCCTTCGAACAGAATCTGGCCTGTCTTCTTCATATCATGTCGTCTGAGCAATCCGGCTACTGCCAGAGCCGTCATGGATTTACCGGAACCGGATTCTCCGACCAGTCCCACGATCTCTCCCTGCTCTACCGACAGGTTCAGATCATGCACTACGGTTTCCGGTACCAGATGGTCATGAAATTCTATATTCAGATTCTTAATCTCCAGCATGACTGATTCCCTCCGCAAGCAGACTGAAGCCCAATACCATCAGAATGATGATAAGTCCCGGAAACAGCGCAAATCCGGGGGCCGTGACCAGATAGCTCTGGGCTTCGGAAAGCATCCGGCCCAGACTGGCATCCGGCGGCTGTACACCGATTCCAAGATAGCTCATTCCCGCTTCTGCCAGTACGGCATTGTTAAATCCGATCATAATGGACGAGCTGAGCACAGGCAGCGTATTCGGCAGAATATGTACAAACATGATTCTGAAAGCCGATGCGCCCTGAAGCTTGGCGCTGCTGACATAATCCATATTTTTCTGATAGAGGAACTGGCTTCTCACAATACGCGAAAAACTCGGTATAAAGGCAATTCCCAGCGCCACGATGACATTATATTTTCCCGGCCCGATCAGACTGATAAAAACCAATGCCAGTAAAATGCTCGGAAAGGCAAACAGGGCATCTATGATACGCATCAACACCTCATCCAGGATTCCACCATAATAACCGGTCAGAGCCCCGATGAAGATTCCCACTAAGGTACCGATGGCTACCGTGCCCGCTGCTACGAAAAGCGTAGTACCGCTGCCCTTCAGTACACGGCTTAAAATGTCTCTTCCAAAGTTGTCACATCCCATCAGGTGCGCAGAGGATATTCCGGCCAGCTTGGACGAAGCGTCCATTGCCTCCGGGTCATATGGTGTATAGAAAAGCCCAAGGAGCATAAACAGAATCATACATCCGGTCATGAGGCTTCCAATGATTAAATTCCAGTTTTTTTTCTTTTTCATCTTCCGCTACTCCATTCGGATTCTTGGATCGATGATCCGGTAAACCAGATCCACGATCAGATTCACTACCAGTACCAATACGGCAATCCATACGATAATGGCCTGTACGACCGGATAATCCCTGCCCGAAATGGAAGTCATCAAAATCCTTCCGAGTCCGGGAATCGAAAACACCTGCTCAATAATAATACTGCCCGCAATCATATCGGCAAGTGCCATTCCCAAAAAGGTCACTACCGGAATTAACGCATTTTTTAAAATGTGGCGGTACAACACCTGATTGGTATTATTGCCTCTGCTGTAGGCAGTCCTCGCATAATCCTGCCTGGTCTCATGAATGACGGAGCTGCGCAGAAGCTTAAGCGCCATAGCGGCCTTCGGCAGTGCAATGGCCAATGCCGGGAAAAAGAGATAACGCACAAAGCCAGGCACATCCGTCTGATAGGATACATATCCGCCCGGTGTAAACCATTTTAAAACGAGTCCAAAGAAAAAGGTCATCAAAATTCCCAAAAAGAACGGCGGAACCGCCATCGTAACCTGATTGATACAGTAAATCAGGTAATCCACCTTTCCTCCCTCATGCCTGGCGGCATAAATTCCAAGCGGCACAGCAATCATGATAGTAAGCAAAAAAGCCATGACTGCCAGAGTCAGGGTAATTGGCAGCTTGTCCAATATCATCCCCGACACTGGTCTGTCATAGCTATAAGATGTGCCCATGTCTCCCTGTACGAATGAAACAGCCCAGTCTGCAAAACGAACCAGAAGCGGACGGTTCAGTCCCATCTCCTCCCTGAGTGCTGCCAGCTGGGACGGTGTAGCATCCGTTCCGAGTTTTGACAATGCCGGATCTCCCGGTATTACCGCAAAGGCGGCAAAGACCAGGAAGGAAACCAGACACAGGGTCATGACAAAAGATACGATTTTTTGAACGGCATATTTCATAGGTTTCCTTCCTTTCTCAGCCTGCTCCTCCTACTGTTTCTCTTCTACCAGATACAGCTTGGAGAAATCCTGTACATAGAGCGGATAAAACTCATAACCCGCATATTTTTTGTTCACAGCAACCAGACAGGATAAATCCTGAATATACACATTGGCCGCATCCTCAGCAAGAATGCGTTCACACTCCTTGTAGTACTTTGTCTTCTCTGCATCATCCGTTGCTGCAATCGCCTTAGCAAAGGTTTCATCATAGGTCGGATTGCTGTAGTTGACAAAATTGTTCGGTGCAGTAGACGTAAAACGCTCTAACATGGCACGGCCTGTCATACTGGAAGCATCCACACCGACTACGGTTGCTTCATAATTCCGGTCTGTGTAGACATCACTTAACCATGCGTCCCACTCGACCAGATTAATCTGCGCATCCACGCCGATGTTTTTAAACTGTTCCACGAGCACCTGTGCCGTATTCACATGCTGTGTATAGTTGGAAGGCACAGTCATCGTAAAGGAGAAGCCATCCGGATAGCCTGCTTCCGTCAAAAGCTCTTTGGCCTTCTCATAATCTGTGGTATACACATCGTTTAATTCTTCCATATAATATTTGCCGAATGCCGGGAACATACTGCTGCCGACCGGTGTACCCTTGCCGTCCGCTACGATGTCCATGATATTCTGCTTATCGAGAGCATAGCAGAGTGCCTGTCTTACCTTCGGATCCGTAAAAGGCTCAACGCTGTTGTTCAGATACAGCGCCTGAACCAGATTCATCGTTCCTTCCTGTACCTCAAAATTATCGCTCAGCTGTGCAGCCTGCTCGGTAGGAACTCTGGCGAACATATCGATGGCTCCGCCGTTTAAGTCCATGGCAATGGAATCCACATTCGCGCAGACCTTCAAGGTCACGTTATCAATATGAGCCGGAGTTCCCCAGTACCCGTCGAACTTCTTCATGACAAAGCTCTCCTGCGGCGCATGGGAAACGAACCTATACGGGCCGGTTCCGATGGCATTTTTAGCCGGGTCCTCATTGGAAGCCGGAATGATTGCATTGGTCAGATAGAACAAAAACTCCGTGTCCGCTTCCTTTAAAACAACTTCCACGGTCTTTTCATCTATCACATTGACGCTGTCAATATTAGAAAACGCCGAAACCAGTGGATCTCCGTTACTGGTATCGGCGCACCTGTCAAGGGAATACTTGATATCGTCGACCGTAACCAGATTTCCGTCGTGGAACTTAATTCCGTCCCTTAAAGTAAAAGTGTAAGTCATGCCATCCTCGGAAATGGCATAATCGCTTGCTACAGCCGGCACTAAATTACCATCGCTGTCCGGTTTGACAAGTCCCTCATAGATATTGAAGAAGACCTCTTCCGTTCCTGCCGCAACTGCTTTGTGTGGGTCAAGACTGTCTTCCACATCCTGTGGGATGCCGATGGTAATAGAAGAAGAATCTGAGTTCTCACCTTCCTTATCACCTGAGCATGCGCTCAGTGCAATAGTTAGTGTCGTCAACACAAGCACGAGCAAAAGTTTTTTGATCGTTTTTCTTTTCATGTGTTTTTCTCCTCCCGCTTTTGGGATTTACCCAAAGCATTCCTATATGAAATTTTTTGTTTTCCGTGTGTTATTTCTTTAACACACTATGCGTAGTATATATAAACTGGCCTGAAAATGCAAGTATTTTATTTTGTACATCCTTTTTTGATCAAACACCAAAGCCCCTTCCCAGCCTGTATGATCAGGAATCCCAAAAACGGCGGGACAATTGCCCACAGCAGCATGCTGCCCGGCAGTGCCGCCACATCAAATACCCTCTGCAGAGGCGGAAGAAAAAGTACGGCAAGCAGACAGACGCTTCCGGCAAAAAAGGCTCCAAGCAGATACCGGTTTTGTACAAACCGTCTGCGGAACAATACCGGTCTGTCCGATTTGCAGTTAAAGCCATGCAGCAATCTCGAGAAGCAGAGTGCTGTAAATGCCATCGTACTGGCCGCCCCGTTTCCCATGGTATACAGACCGATGTAAAATGAGGCTATCGTAGCTGCTGCCATAATCAGACCTTCTACCGCCATATTTTTCAGAAAGGCACTATTTAAAATCATTTCATCTCTCGGACGCGGCTTCTGCTTCATAACCGCTCTTTCATGAGGCTCCAGTCCCAGCGCTATGGCCGGAAGGGAATCCGTCAACAGATTGATGAACAAAAGATGCACCGGGGCAAAGGGAATCGGAAGCCCCAAAAACGAAGCATATACGACCGTCAGAATACCTGCCGTATTTCCCGACAGCAGGAACTGGATGGATTTTCGGATATTGGCATATACATTCCGCCCATTCTCCACTGCCTTAACAATGGTCGCAAAATTATCATCCGCAAGCACCATCGCCGCTGCGTCCTTGGAAACCTCTGTCCCCGTAACACCCATGGCTACGCCTACATCTGCCTGCTTTAAGGCCGGAGCATCATTCACACCGTCTCCCGTCATAGCTACCAGATGTCCCTTCTCCTGCCATGCACGCACGATTCGAATCTTGTTTTCCGGTGACACTCTGGCATAAACGGAAATGTGTTCCACAAAATCACGCAGCTGCTCATCGTTGCGTGCATCCACCTCACTTCCCTCTGCAGCCTCTGACAGATCCTCCAGTATCCCGATTTCTTTTGCAATGGCAGCAGCCGTAATCTTATGGTCTCCTGTAATCATGACCGGCTTGATGCCTGCCTCCCGACAGGCCTTTACCGCCTGCCTGGATTCCTCCCTCGGTGGATCAATCATGGCAATCAGCCCAAGGAACACATAATCCTTTTCTGTATCGCTTTCCAGACAGACCTCCGTTTCCTCCAGGGTACGGCTGGCAAAGGCAAGCACCCGGAGTCCCTGCTCGGAAAAGCTTCGGTTGATCTCTTCAATCCCCTTCCTATCGGCTTCCGTCAGCGCTCTGACTCCCTCCTCTGTTTCGATTCGTGTCACAAGCGGCAGCAGTCCGTCTACCGCTCCCTTTGTCACCAGTCTCCATCCCTCCTTTTCAGGAACTGCCACAGACATCCTCTTTCTCTCCGAATCGAAGGGCAGCTCAGCCAGGCGGCTGTACCTTTCTCTCTCTGCCCGATAGTCCATCCCCTGTTTGAACCCAAACCGAAGCAGCGCCGTCTCTGTAGGATCACCAATCTCCTGCTCTCCACTGATCTGTGCATCATTGCACAAAAGGCTGTCAAGCACCAGTCTGTGTGCCGTATCTGCTTCTTCCAACATCCCATCTTCTGCCTCATAAACCGTTCCCGCCGTATAGAGCTTACGCACTGTCATCCTGTTCTGGGTCAGCGTACCGGTTTTATCCGAACAGATGACCGAAATGCTGCCCAGCCCTTCCACTGCCTGCAGCTTACGGATGATGGCATTTTCTTTGGCCAGCTTCGATGTACCGAAGGCAAGGACAATCGTCACAATGGAGCTGAGTGCTTCCGGGATTGCAGCCACCGCCAGCGCTACGGCGAACAAAAAGGCATCCGTCATCGCCATGCCGCGAAACGTGCAGACCGCAAACAATACAGCACAAATTCCCAAAATCAAATAGGAAAGTGTACGGCCAAACTGATCCAGACTGATCTGAAGAGGTGTTTTCTTCTCTCTGGTATCCTTTAACAGTGCCGCTATCTTCCCAAGCTCTGTCTCCATCCCGGTATCCGTCACCACTGCCGTTCCCCTTCCGTATGTCAGAAAGCTTCCGGAAAACACCATATTTTTCCGGTCTCCCAGAGGGGTCTGCTCCGGCAGTGCCTCCAATGCTTTCTCTGCCGTTACACTTTCCCCCGTCAGTGCACTTTCGTTCAGCTTCATACTGGCATTTTCCAGAATCCTTCCATCCGCCGGTACAAAATCCCCTGCCTCCAAAAGCAGGATATCTCCCGGCACCAGTTCAGATGCAGGCACCTCCACCGTATTGCCATCCCGAAGTACCTTTGCATGGGGCGCCGACATCTGCTTCAGACTGTCCAGAGACTGCTCAGCCTTCTTATGCTGAACCGTTCCCAGTATGGCATTCATGGTAATCACGACCACTATGACCACACTGCTCTCTGCATCTCCCAGAAAACCGGACAGGATTGCAGCCGCAATCAGGATGACCACCAGAAAATCCTGAAACTGCTCCAGAAAAATCCGAAACGTACTTTTCTTTCCGCTTTCTGTCAGTTCATTCTTTCCATACCTTTTCTGTCTTTCCTGCACCTCCTGTCCGTCCAGACCCTTTTCAGAGGTTCTAAGCACCTGCAAAACCTCTCCGGCTTCTTTGGTATACCACAGCTTCTTTTCCACCACGTTTCTCATCCTTTCTGTTTTACATCCTCTGATACTGATTTGCTATATTCAGCGTATGATCTCCAATCCTTTCAAAATCCGTCAGCATTTCCGAAAAAAGGATGCCTGCCTGCGGCCTGCACTGTCCCTCCTTCATCCGGTTCACCTGATTCTCACGGAATTCCTCATTCATATCATCGATCTTCTGCTCCAGTCTGGCCGCCTGTGCCAATACCTTACTACAAAGCATTCCCTCTTTTTCACGGATATTCTCAACTGCTTTCAAAGAAATTTCCTTCATCTTCAAGACCTCCGTTTTTGCAAAGGCGGAAAGCTCCAAGCCTCTCTTCTGCAGATCATCCGCATAACCGGCCACATTCATGGCATGATCGCCGATGCGTTCCAAATTGCCGATGATGGAAAAATAAGCTCCGACTATTCCGGAATCCTTTTCCGACATCTCCATGACCATCATCTTGCCAATATATTCAGAAATCTCTGCATTCAGATAATCAATATACTCTTCCCTCTCCTGAATCTGCTCCAACAGGCTGTTATCTCCCTTCAGCACTGCATCAAAGGAGGCTTCCACATTTTGCAGCACCAGCTGATGCATTCTTCCGATCTCCCGGTTCAAACCGGAAACAGATACCGAAAGCTGTCCTACCAGATGTCCCTTTCTATAATCAATCGGCATCAGATACAGAAGCCTCCTGCATTCCGTTTTCTCCTCCTTTTCCGGCAGAAGCTTTACTGCAATCTTTCCAAGCCCGGTACCTACCGGCAAAAGAAGCAACGTGGTCACGACATTAAATACCGTATGTACATTGGCGATCTGTGCCACCGGATTGCCGGGGGAAAGCCGCTCCATCCACGGCACAAAGGAGGTAGTCATACACAGAATCGTAAACACGATCGTTCCAAAGAGATTGAACATCAGATGGATCAGGGTCGTACGTCTGGCATTGACTCTGGTTCCGATGGATGCCAGTACTGCCGTAATGCAGGTTCCGATATTCTGTCCGAACAGGACATAGACCGCTCCCGAAAGCCCGATCATCCCGCTGCCTGCCAATGCCTGCAAAATGCCGATCGAAGCGGAGGAGGACTGAATCACGGCAGTAAATGCCGCACCCGCAAGAATCCCAAAGAACGGATTCGTAAACTGTGTCATCACCTGCCGAAAGCTCTCAACCTCCTGAAGCGGCTCCATAGCTCCTCCCATCATGTCCATCCCGATAAAAAGCATGCCCAGTCCTGCCACAATATCTCCGATATGATGCAGTTTTTCCCTTTTGGTAAATACCACAAGAACCACACCTGCAAATGCAATAAAGGGAGCAATGGCACTGATGTCCAGCGCAATCAGCTGCCCTGTAATGGTCGTTCCGATATTGGCTCCCATGATAATCCAGATTGCCTGTGTCAGGCTCATCAAACCGGAATTCACAAAGCCGACCACCATGACCGTTGTCGCGGATGAAGACTGGATTACTGCTGTAATGGCCGCTCCCACCAGAACGCCCTTTACCCGGTTCGAGGTCAGCTTCTCCAGAATCTCCTTCATCCGGTTTCCGGCAGCGGCCTCCAATCCACCGCTCATCATCTGCATTCCATAAAGAAACAGCGCCAGTCCTCCTAAAAGCATCAATATACCGCTCAGTTCCATCTTAATCCTCCACCTTTCTGCCGGAAACGTGTTGTTCCGCGCATGAAAAAAGACTTTTAACGCATCCAAAGACACGTTAAAAGTCTCGTACTTTCTTTCGGAAATATTCTTTCTCGCGGAAAGATGTAAAGCCACGGTACAAAACCGGGGTATGTTGGCTTCACATAAGAACTACTCCCTCTTAACAATATCAAATTATCATAAGACATCCGGTCAGGTCAACCCCTGGACCCGCCAAGAAACTGCTAAGAATTTACCACCGGAATCCGGTTCTCCTACATTTTCTTGACCAGCTTATTATAACGCACTGCAAGCATCAGCTTTGCCACACTGGCAATCAGCATAAACAGCAGATCCCAGGTTGCAATCACATAGCTCCTTTGCGTAAAGGACTCGAACCACGCCTGACCTTCAAACATTTTATTGCCCCAGAATATGAGCACCAGCAGAACCAGTGCAATGAACATGAATGCCAGTCTGAGCTTATTGGCAAAATCCAGTTTTCTTTTCAGCGCTGCAAGCGCCTCCTTCTTTTCCTCATCCATCCTCTTTCTTTCCTTACTTCTTTTTCTTCTCTTCCGTACTTAAAACACTCTTCAGCTCTTCCATAAAGGTGTTGATGTCCTTAAATTCGCGGTATACGGATGCAAAACGCACATATGCAACCGCTTCCAGGTCCTTTAACTTATTCATAACAAGCTCTCCGATAATGCGGCTTGGAATCTCCTTTTCCTCCATATTGAAAATTTCTGTCTCCACATCATCCACAAGCTGTGAAATCTGGCTGGCACTGATGGGTCTCTTATGACATGCCCGGAGCACGCCTGCCTCAATCTTGGAGCGGTCATAGGCCTCTCTGTTGTTATCCTTTTTTATAATAATAAGCGGAATCGTCTCCACCTTCTCATAGGTGGTAAAGCGCTTTCCGCACTCATCACAGACCCTGCGGCGACGGATGGAATTGTTATCCTCTGCCGGTCTGGAATCAATCACTCTTGTATTGTCATGGCTGCAAAACGGACACTTCATACGATACCCTCCAACTCTGTTTACGATGACACGTATTATTTTTATTATAGAACAGTATTTTATTTATGTCAACTAAATAGTGACCCTCCAGGCTCCCCGTGCATAGAATAAAAAAAAGAGAAGGGATTCTCTCCATGACGCTGAGTGATTTCTCGGACAAAGAAGTAATCAATATCAAGGACTGCAAAAAACTGGGGCACGTAACCGACCTGGAATTTGACGAACACACCGGCTGTATCTGCAAGATAATAGTCAGCGCCGGAAATGCCTTCTGCAACTTCTTTAAGCCCGGAAACGAATACTGCATCTGCTATAAGGACATCCGACAAATCGGCCCGGATATCATTCTTGTGGATTTATGTCTCTGACTGAATATTTTATGACCTTCCTGTATATCCTTCTGTTTAGAGGACTTCTAACCGCTTCATCCGAAAGCCTCAGAACAAAAAGAACAGGAGCAGCAGAATATGGTAAACGGAAAAGTTGAAATATGCGGAGTCAACACCTCCAAGCTCCCTTTATTAAATGTCTCGGAAAAGGAAGAACTGTTCCGAAAGATTGAAAACGGAGATAGGAAAGCCAGAGAGCAATATATCAAGGGCAATCTCCGACTTGTCTTAAGTGTCATCAAACGTTTTTCCTCCAGCAACGAAAATGTGGATGACCTGTTCCAGATTGGCTGCATCGGTCTGATCAAGGCAATCGACAATTTTGATTCTTCTCTCAATGTAAAGTTTTCCACCTATGCAGTCCCTATGATCATTGGTGAAATCCGCCGTTTCCTGCGGGACAACAACACCATCCGCGTATCCCGTTCCTTAAAGGATACCGCTTATAAAGCCATCTATACCAAGGAATATCTGACCCGGAAAAACCTGAAGGAACCGACCATCACAGAAATTGCTGCGGAAATCGGCATTCCCAAGGAGGATATCGTCTATGCTCTGGATGCCATACAAAATCCCATGAGCCTTTACGATCCTGTCTACACGGACGGAGGCGATACGCTCTATGTCATGGATCAGATCAGTGACAAAAAAAATAAGGAGGAGGTATGGATCGAACACCTCTCCTTAAGTGAAGCCATGAAACGCCTGAACAAACGGGAATATGAAATCATTACCCTGCGCTTCTTTGAAGGCAAGACCCAGATGGAAGTTGCCGAACTGATCGGTATCTCCCAGGCACAGGTCTCCCGCCTTGAAAAAAACGCCTTAAAGACAATGAAGCAATATCTTCTTTAGCATTCCCGAACCATTTCTTTCCGCAATCGTTTCATAATTTTCTTCTCCAGACGGGAAATATAGGATTGGGAGATACCAAGGAGGGTAGCGACCTCCTTCTGCGTCATCTCCTCTCCGTCCCGTGTATTCAGACCGAATCTGAGATTAATAATCGTCCTTTCCCTGTCAGAAAGCTTCCCAATGGCTTTATTTAAAAGCTGCCCCTCTACTTCCGTCTCAATGCCGCGATAGATTACATCCTCATCCGTTCCCAGAATATCCGATAGCAGAAGCTCATTGCCGTCCCAGTCCACATTGAGCGGCTCATCTATGGATACCTCCAGCCTGGTCTTATTATTTCTGCGCAGATACATTAAAATTTCATTTTCAATACAGCGTGAGGCATAGGTCGCCAGCTTGATATTCTTATCCGGGCGGAAGGTATTGATCGACTTGATCAACCCAATCGTTCCAATAGAAATCAGATCCTCCACCCCGATTCCTGTATTGTCAAATTTCTTTGCTATGTATACGACCAGACGCAGATTATGTTCAATTAAAATAGACTTGGCTTCCTCCGCATACTCGGTTCCGAGATCCTGTATGATCTCATTTTCCTTCTCTGCCTCCAACGGCGGCGGCAGCACCTCTGCCCCTCCAATATAATGAATTTCTCCCTGTTTTGCCCAAAACAGTCCTGTCTCTCTTTTTACCGTGCGAAACTGCACCTTTCCCGGTATTGCCACCTTAAATATCATCTTGCTCCTCCTATTTTCCTGTTTCGCATTGCCCTGCCGTCCATCCAAAGCAGCGGTTCAAAATCACCTGATACCGCCCGTCCGAGGATACCTGTGCAGGCGCCTCTGCCAAAAACACATTCTTTTTTCCTTCTTCCCCCTCCGGCTTGTGCACAATAATCTCCTCTACCAGAAAGCCCTTTAAGAGTCCATGCTCCTTTCCCACACTATGAAACGGAACCACACGAAATCTCTCCGGATGAGCCAGTCGGTATTCCTCCGGCAGAAAATCACCCAAAGCCGTCTTTTCCATCAGACAGACCGGATAACCGGAAATCGGTTCCTTCAGACTGTTGCCGGAATCCACAAGCCCTATAAACTCCCCCCTGTATTCCTCCTGTTTGAGTTCTACCGGAAATAATGTCTGTTTCCTTCGCTGCCGGCAAAATGCTGCTCCCTGTCTCAAAATACCTGCTGCAATGCACGTACTGAGTATCAGACCTGCTACATTCAGGCTTCTTCCCGAAGAAAGCCTGAACAGATTCTGTATGGCCATCAAAAATCCACCCAGACAGATGGTACTGATCCAGAAATATCCGTATACCAAAGCTGTCCTCTTCCCTTTCCCCTGCTCACAAAGTCTCAAAATTCCAGACAGGACGGCTCCGGCACATGCCTCCCCTGCTACAGTCCGTACCACACCGGGCAAATATGGGACGAAAAGAAACACGGCTGCGGCCAATGCCCCGGCCACAGCTCCCCACATCCGATACCGCCATCTGCTCTGAATCCCCAAAAGCTGCTCCAGAAGCAGAAAAACACCAAGATTCCTTAGCGTTTCCAGTAACAGATAGCTGTCTATGTACAACTGATAATGCACCATCCACCTCCCTGTCCGCTCTTTTCGTTACTGTTCCCATGTGATCAATCACATCTTCCACTATTATAAGAAAGAACCTTTGATTATTTTGTCAAAAATAGGAGGCAGGTATTTTATTTTTGTCCTCAAAAATCGACAGAACGTATTTTTCCCCAAAAAAATCGTACCAAAAAAGACATGGCGCACTTACCATGTCTTTTGATCCTGCTTCTGTCTATTTGTCGCGATTGCCTCGCTGTAAAAAGGTCGGAATATTCAAAGTTTTCTCTTCTACACTGCTACGGATATCCCCCGGCTTCTGAATGCCAAAGGTCGAAGGTGTTTTCTGAACTGTAGTGCCTGCTGCTCCCGTACTGCTTCCCAAGCCTCCCGGCTGAGACGGCTGTGACGATGTGGCTGTCCTGACCGGAATAGGTGGAACGGTCGGTCTTGCTGTAGCCTGGGCAGTCTGTGGTCTGTATGTACCAAAACTTCCCGGGAATTTCGCTGCATGAGATTCCAGACCGGTTGCAATAACCGTAATACTGCAGGAATCACTCTGAGAAGCATCATACATCGCACCGAAGATGATATTGACATCATCACCTGCCAGATTCTGCACATAATCCGCTGCATCCGCCGCATCTGCCAGCGTAATGTCACCGGAAACATTGATAATCACATGAGATGCACCGGTAATGGTCGTTTCCAGCAGCGGACTTTCCACTGCCATCTTCACTGCTTCACTCGCCTTATCATCACCCTTGCCGGAACCGATACCGATATGTGCGATACCCTTATCCTTCATGACCGTCTGCACATCCGCAAAGTCCAGATTGATGATGGCCGGTACATTGATCAGATCCGTAATACCCTGTACTGCCTGCTGCAGAACCTCGTCCGCTTTTTTTAAGGCTTCCGGCATAGTTGTCCGTCTGTCTACAATCTCCAACAGCTTATCATTCGGAATGACAATCAGTGTATCCACGCTCTCTTTCAGCTTTTCGATTCCTCCGATTGCATTGACCATACGTGTCTTCGCTTCAAAACGGAATGGCTTTGTCACAACACCAACCGTTAAAATACCCATATCCTTGGCAATTCTTGCTACCACCGGAGCTGCACCGGTTCCGGTTCCGCCTCCCATACCACAGGTAACGAATACCATGTCTGCTCCCTTAACTGCTGCAGCGATTTCTTCCTCGTTTTCCTCCGCTGCCTTCTCGCCTACCTCAGGCTTGGCACCTGCGCCCAGCCCCTTTGTCAGCTTCTCCCCAATCTGTAACAGTTTCGGTGCCTTACACAGCTGGAGTGCCTGCTTGTCCGTGTTCACTCCAATAAATTCTACACCATCAATATTTTCATCAATCATTCTATTTACAGCATTATTACCTGCTCCGCCAACGCCTACGACGATGATTTTCGCAGCAGATTCAGCATCATTTGTCTTAATCTCAAGCAAAGGTATATCCTCCTTCTTACTCCCTTATAAACTCCATATAGTCTATCATATAATTATTTGCGTAAATTATCAACATCTTTTTTTCATTTTCCATTGGTTTTTTTCTTCCTTATTCATCCATGGAAAAAGTAATATTTTTACTCTGTTCGGTATAATTTTCCATCTCCAGAGTACCTTTTTTCCCTTCCAGCTCCGGCAGAATTGACTGCAATTTCATGATTTTCTCATCAATTTTATCATCACTTCCTATTCTGACTCTTACGTTACTGAAATATAGGGTCATATCATAGTTTTCGTCAAAGTATATCTTGTCCGCAGACACATTGTATTTCGTCAACAGCTGCGTGATATTCAGGATTTTATTGAAAATCGCCTCATTTTCGACAGGCAGCCTTTCGTGCAGCAGCACATAGCCAAACTTCAGGCCGGTCACCTGCGGAATACCGTCTGTCCTTGCATCGGAGGATTCTACAATGATTCCGTCCTTATCAAAGTACATGTATTTTCCAAGATATTCCACGTATCCGGCCAGCGCTTTCTCATACACATTGATACGGATGGTATCCGGCGAAAGAATCGTCACCTCCATCGTCTGTACGAACGGAATGCCCTCAATCTCCTTTCCACGGTACTTTAAGGACAGGAAAAGGGAATTTTTTCCAAACCGTCCGCCCATGACCATATCCATAATCTCCTCGTTGGTATAATGCACATTTCCTTCCACATAAACAGTGGTTACCGTATAGTGGCTTTCTATATAAAGAAAAATACCGAGCAGGCAGGCAACCAGAAGCAGTATCAGCGAGATGACAATCCATCGGAATGCTCCGCTATGCTTCCTGTATTCCGTTTTCTTTACCACTCTAAACTGAGGATTGCCCATCCCCCTTGCTGTTGTCTTCTTCCCATTCATATGAAATATCTGCTCCCAAGGCTCTTAAATCCCGGACAATGTCCTCATAGCCTCTGTCTATAAACTGTCTGCCGGACACGATAGTCTCTCCCTGTGCCGCAAGACCTGCCACAACCAGTGCTGCTCCGCCGCGCAGCTCCCGTGCCCTGACGACTTCACCATGCAGCGCAGCGCTTCCCGGCACATATGCCCTCCTGCCCTCCACACAGATTCCGGCTCCCATACGGTTCAATTCCTCTGCAACACGGAAACGATTTTCAAAAATCGTCTCCGTCATACCGGAGCTTCCTCTGGCTATTGCCATCACCGCAAGCATCGGCGACTGCAGGTCAGTCGGATAACCCGGATAAACCTCCGTAACTACCTCGCCCGGAGAAAGCAGCAGCCGGTTTCTATGACAGAGAATACCTTCCGGTCTTGCTTCCGCTTCCGCCCCCATCCGTTCCAACACACCAAGCAAGGCCTGCTGCTCCTTCCTGCAGGCGCCTTCCAGCAGGATTTCCCCGCCAGCCGCCATACAGGCCAACAGATAGGTACCTGTTACGATACGGTCTGTCGGAATCGAATATTCACACCCATGAAGCTTTTCCCTGCCGTCAATCCGTATCCTGCCGGTTTCTTCCCCCGTAATCTCTGCACCCGCAGACCGCAGAAATTCGCAAAGTGCATGAATCTCCGGTTCCAGAGCGGTATGCTCCAAAATGGTAGTCCCCTCCGCACAGGCTGCCGCCAAAATACTGTTCTCCGTAGCGCCGACACTACGTATCGGAAATCGGATATGACCTCCCCGGAGCCTCTTTACCCTGGCGGTCACCCCTTCTTCTGTCTGAGCTGTCTCAACACCAAGCTGTTCCATAGCCATCAGATGGAGATCGATCGGACGTTTTCCAATCACACAGCCTCCCGGATACTTCAAAGAAATTTCTCCGGTACGCCCCAGCATAGCTCCCATGAAGATGACCGAAGAACGCATTTTCTCCACGTATTCCGCCGGCATCCTGCAAGCCTCTCTCCCCGGCTGCCCAGCTCCCTTTTCCAGTGGTCTCTGCCCTCCGGCCTCTGTGATTTCAGAAGCATCCACAATCAGGGTATTTCCTTCCCACTTCACACAGCACCCCACACTCACCAACAGCTTACACATCAGATGTACATCCTCGATTCTGGGACAGTTGTGAAGGATACTCACTCCCGGAATCAGAACTGTCGCCGCCAGAATCGGCAGTGCCGCATTCTTGGATCCCTGTACTTTCAGCCGTCCATATAACGGCACTTCTCCACAAATACGAATAGAATCCACTCCTTCACCCTCTCATGCTCAGATTACAGATAAGACCTATTCTATTGTATGTAGAAGTTTTCATTTGGTATCTTGTACTTTAATATTCCTTCAGGCGAATGCCTTTGGCCACACTGAGTACCATACCGACCTCAATCAGCAGAAACATGACCGAAGATCCGCCATAGCTGATAAACGGAAGGGAAATACCGGTATTCGGTATCGTATTGGTCACGACCGCTATATTCAGAATCACCTGAATCGCAAAGTGTCCGAGTACCCCTACGACCAGCAGCGCCCCAAAGAGATCCGGCGCATTATTCGCAATGACCATCAGACGCCAGATTAACAGCACGAACATCAGGATAATCGCAATGGCCCCAAACAGTCCCAGCTCCTCGCAGATGATGGAGAAAATCATATCGTTCTGTGCCTCCGGCAGAAAGCCGAGCTTCTGCATGCTCTGCCCCAGTCCCTTTCCGAAGATTCCGCCGGAACCGATGGCATAAAGTGCCTGCAGCGTCTGGAACCCTTTTCCGGATGCGTAAGCCTCCGGGTCCAGCCATGCCAAAATACGTTCCCCTCGAAAGCCCAGATCACCGGAGCCCATTTCCTGCTGCGAGATAAAGAACACGACTAGCGCCGCCGCTGCCACTGCCAATAATCCGCAGACGACAAATTTCTTATAATCCGGGCTGGCTACAAAGAGCATCAATACCGCAATACCGAAGATAATAATGGCAGAGCTCATATTATCGGTAATCTTCCATACCATCAGACAGATCGGCATCGGAACGCAAAGCACCGTAAAGAATCCCTTCAGCATGCGGATGGAACGTCCCATTTTACAGACCAGACTGGCCAGAAACAGAATCATGCCCAGCTTGGCAATCTCCGCAGGCTGCAGTGACAGACCGCCGAGATTCAGCCATCTTCTGGCTCCGTGGCTCTCCCTTCCCAGACTGGTCTGTACCAGCAGGATCAAAATGGCCGATACCACATATCCAAGCGTAGCAAAACGTTCCCAGAAATGGTACGGTATCTGTGCGACGATAAACATCATGACCAGCCCCAGTGCCGCAGCAAATGTCTGCTTTTTCAAATAATAAGCGGCATCCTGATTTTCCATGGCCGCTTCATAGGAGCTGGTGGAATATATCATAATCAAACCGAAGCCCAGCAGGAAAAGCACGATAAACAAAAGGCTGTAATCAAAAAAATATTCAGATTGTCTCTTCTTTCTACTTCTCGCTTGGGGCACCTTGTCACTCCTTCAGCTGATTTACATAATCTTTAAACATCTGTCCCCGTACTTCATAGTTCGGAAACATTCCCCAGCTTGCACAGGCAGGGGATAACAGCACCGCATCTCCGGGTTCTGCCTTTTCGGTACAGATTCGCATCGTTTCCTCAAAGCTGTCTGCCAGAATAATATTGGTAAAACCATGCGCTCTGGCACACTCTGCAATTTTCTCACGAGTCTGTCCCAGAAGGACAAGCCATTTGACCTTTCCGTCAAAGGACTCGATCCATTCATCATAAGTGCTCTGCTTATCATAACCGCCGCCGATTAGAACCGTGGGCTTTACCATAGCCTGAATTCCTTTGATTGCCGCATCCGGATTGGTACCCTTGGAATCATTATAATAATCCACTCCACGTTTCGTAGCCACATATTCAATCCGGTGCTCCACAGCACGAAAATGCTTCACCGTTTCCACAATGCTCTCAAGCGGTACCCCAAAGCAGTAGGACATCGCTATGGCCGCCATGACATTTTCCACATTATGCGTTCCAAGCAGCTTCATCTCATGAATGTTCATGACACGCTTCGTCTCCCCGAAAAGCGACAGATAAATGTCCTCGCCCTTCAGGTAGATGCCTTCCTCCAGCTCACGTGCCGAAGAAAAGTATACCACACGAGCACTGCATCTTTTGCCGAAATCTCTGGTAAACTCATCTTCATAATTTAAGATGCAGTAGTCCTCCTTCGTCTGATTCCTGGCAATGCTTTCCTTGACTGCCACATAATTTTCCATCGTATGATGACGGTTCAAATGATCCGGTGTGATATTCAGGATAGCAGACACCTGCGGTCGAAACTCTTCCGCCGTCTCCAGCTGGAAGCTGCTGATCTCTGCTACCGTTACCGACTCCTCTGTGGTATTCAATGCCTCTATCGTATAAGGGTTTCCGATATTTCCAACCACATAGACACTGTTAAAATAATCCTTCATAATCCGTCCCGTCAAAGCAGTCGTTGTGGTCTTTCCGTTCGTTCCGGTAATAGCTAACAGCCTGCCCTTGGAAAAACGATATCCTAGTTCAATCTCACCCCAGATATGGATGCCCTTTGCCCGAAACTGATCTACAAACGCTGTGTCAGTCGGTACGCCCGGACTTAACACCACCAGATCAATCTGCTCTTCCTCTTCTTTGGAAAGCTCTCCCAGGACAATCTTCGTCTTTGCACCATTCTGAAGCTTTTTGCGGATTTCCTCCACATCCAGCTTATCATTCCCATCAAACAGAATGACCCCGGCTCCCTGCCTGGTCAGCAAATCCGCCGCACCGATACCGCTGATACCGCTTCCCACTACCAGCACCTTTTTCTGTCTTACATCCACTTTATCATTCATTCCTTTCTTTTGCCGCATCGTGCATTTCTTCCTGCGTTACGGCTTCCTTTTCTTCTGATGCTAAAGAGCCATCAGTCCGACCAGACAAAGAATCGCAGTTACAATCGAAAATACTGCAACCACCCTTGTCTCCGACCAGCCGCACAATTCAAAATGGTGATGGATCGGCGCCATCTTAAAGAAACGCTTTCCGCCTGTCATTCTGAAATAGGTCACCTGAATCATGACCGAAAGTACCTCTGCCATATAGATAAAGCCTACAATGACCAGAAAGACCGGCATCTGCATCATATAAGCTGTCGCTGCCACAAAACCGCCAAGCGCCAGAGAACCCGTATCTCCCATAAAGACGCTTGCAGGATATACATTAAACAACAGAAATCCAAGCAATGCCCCGACTACCGCACAGGTAATCGGCTCGATACCGCTTCCCGTTCCGATAGCAACTACGGTAAAGAAGGTTGCTACCATCACCGTTACACTGCTTGCAAGGCCATCCAGACCATCCGTAAAATTCGTTCCGTTTACCGTACCGATGACGATAAAAAACAGCACAGGTATATTGAATATTCCAAAATCCACATATTTCCCCGGAAGAAAAGGAATCTTCATAGCGAGGCTAATCTGTGTATAATGGGTTAAATAATAGGCAAACACACCCGTAACCACAAGCTGTCCCAGCATTTTCTGCCATGCGCGAAGCCCCATGGAGCGTTTAAGCACGACCTTGATATAATCATCCAGAAAGCCTATCAGCCCGAATCCCAGCGTCAGAAACAGAATTGGAATGATCTTCGGATAATCCTTCACATAAAACAGCGAAGTAATCACAACGCTGGTCAAAATCAAAATACCGCCCATCGTCGGTGTACCGGTCTTTTTCAAATGACTCTGAGGACCTTCGTCCCGAACCGTCTGTCCTACCTTCAGCTTTCTTAAAAAGGGAATCACCACCGGTCCCAGTACCACACTGATTGCAAATGCTATAATAACAGGCATTATTACTGTATCACTCATCTCTTACCTCCCTGCGGATTTTATCCGAAGTTAATTATAATCCATTTCCTCTAAATAAGGAAGAATATTTTCAAAAAGCTGGCGCACCACCGGTGCTGCAATCTGTCCGCCATAATATACGCCCTGCGGCGTATGAATAATCGCTACTGCCAAAACCCTGGGATCATCTGCCGGAGCAAAGCCGCAGAAGGAAGCGATATACCGTCCGCTCCCTCTTGGAAGCGTCTGGCTCGTCGCTGTTTTTCCGCCAATACGGAAGCCTTCTATATAGGCTTTTTTTCCTCCTCCGTTCTCCACCACCTGCTCCAGCATATAACGCATGGTAGCAGAGGTTTCTGCACTGACCACATTTTCCCTGACCGGATACTCAAATTCCCGGATTACAGTGCCGTCCTCTGCAGTCACATAGGTTCCGAAATGAGGAGTCACACGATTCCCCCCATTTATAATAGAAGAAATTGTAGTTGCAAGCTGAATAGGAGTAATCTGGAAGGACTGTCCAAAGGAGATCGTAGCCAGCTCCACCATACCGATGTTTTCCTTTTTGTGCATGATCGTCCCCGCCTCTCCGGGCAGATCGATATTCGTCTTGTCAAGCAGACCGAACTGTTTGAAATAGTCATAATAACGCTCCGCTCCAATCCTCAAGCCTACCGTAACAAAAACCGGATTGCAGGAATTCATGGTCGCCTCCACAAAATTCTCGGCTCCATGTCCTCCCACTTTATGGCAGCGTATCCTTCTGTCCTCCACCATAATATATCCCGGACAGGAAAAACGATCCTCCTTGCTTACCACACCGGCTTCCAGTCCTGCTGCCGCCGTAATCACCTTAAAGGTGGAGCCCGGCTCGTACGTATCGTTGATACAGCCGTTACGCCACATTTTATTCAGGGCATCCTGTTTTTCCTTTTCCGCCATACCCGTCGTATCCGTTCCCTCCGGCAGAGTAAACGGATGGTTTAAATCAAATTCCGGCACGTTTGCCATCGCCAGGATTTCTCCGTTCTTCGGATCCATCACCAGAATCGATACACTTTCTGCCTGCTTCGTCTCCATGGCCTGCATGGCAAGCTGCGTGGCATATTTCTGAATATTCATATCCAGGCTGATATGCAGATCCCCTCCGCTTACCGGCTCAATCCTGTTTTCTCCGACCGCATCCAGTTCGATTCCTCTGGCATCGGTCATAGTCAGAATCATGCCCTCCGTTCCCTTCAGATATTCCTCATACTTGACCTCCAGCCCGATAATCCCCTGATTATCCCCTCCGGTAAATCCAAGTACCTTGGATGCCAGGCTGTCATACGGATAATAACGCTTATAGTCCTCATCCACCTTCACGCCGGGAAGCTTCAGTTCCCGGATCGCATCACCGTCCTCCTTATCCACATTGCTTTTGATCCGCTCGATAGCCGTATATTTTTCCACACGCTTTCGGACATAGTCCTCATCCAGATCCAGTTTACTGCAAAGTGCTGCAATCACTGCTTCCTTGTCCTCAATCTGATTGTGGATGACGGAAACCGTACAAACGGTCTTATTGTCTGCAAGCACCACTCCATTTGCATCGATAATGCGTCCTCTTGCCGCCTTGATGCTCCTCTCTCTTTCATGAAGATCTCTGGCGGCCTCCGAATAATGGTCAGACTGCCAGACCATCAGATAGACCAGCCGCCCTGCCAGAATCAGGAAAATGAGCAGACAACCCACAAAGATCGTCACAATTTTCTTTCGGTGGAAGGTTTTATTTTTCAATAGCAGAAACCTCATAAAAAGGATGTTTTTACAATCTATTATCCTTTCTATGAGGTTATTCCCCTTTTATAGTCCGTCTAACAGGGAACCGTCCCCTTCAATCGGAAAACCGGTCTGTGGATCCAGCATCGTTCCATCCGGTGCAATGATATTTCCGGTCTCCGGATCTATGTTGATTTCCGGTTCCGCATTGCCGGTCCCTTCGCCGTTTTCTCCCGTAACAGCTCCTTCCGTTCCGGTGCCGTCACTTCCATTCTCTCCTTCTGCACCAGCTCCATTTTGGGTGTCCTCTTCGCTGTCTGCTCCGTCTCCTGATACATCGTCTCCTGATATATTTTTAGCAGCACCTGTAATTTCCAGCTTTCTCGCCTCTAATTCTGCCCTCTCCTCGTCGCTGAGCTCCTCTGTCATAGAGATATTCAAATACGGCAGCACCTCTGTCAGTACATTCCTGACGATTCTGGTCGCATGCTTGGCATCTCCATATGCATCGCCGTTTGCTTCCTGCACCACGACATAAATCGCAATCTGCGGATCATCTGCCGGAGCATATCCCATAAAGGAAACCACATACTTGTGATTGCCACGCGGCAGGGTCTCCGCGGTTCCCGTTTTGCCGCCGATCATATACCCTGCCGGCCTTGCCGTCTTACCGGTACCCTTTTCTCCGGTGACAACCGTATTACAATATTCAATGATTTTTTCCGAGGTACTCTGGGAAATGGTCTGTTTCAGGACTCTCGGCTCAATATTTTTGACCGTTGCTCCGTCAGAGTTTACAATCTTACTGACAATGTGCGGCTCATAATAATAGCCTCCATTGACCAGAGAGGAAAAAGCCGTAATCATCTGAATCATTGTCACGTTGAAGCCCTGACCGAAGGTGGAGGTGGCAAGCTCGGCCGGCCCCATGTTGGAAGCATCGTATAACAGTCCTGCGGTTCTCGCCTCTCCGGCCAGATCAATATTGGTCTTTAAGCCAAAATTAAATTCCTCCTGATATTTCGTAAAGGAATTCACTCCCATGGCCTCTCCGATATACATCATGGCAACGTTGCAGGAGCGTTCGATGGCCTGTGCCACCGTCAGCGTCCCGTCACCGGTTCTGGTATGACACCGGATCTTATGTCCGCCAATTTCCAGATAGCCATTGCAGAAGTAAGTCTCATTTCCCGTAATGGCTCCGCTCTCGATCGCAGAAGCCACTGTAAAGGGCTTCGCAACCGAGCCCGGCTCATACGTATTGCTGATGCAGAAGTTCTTCCACATATTGTTCAGATTCTTGTAAAGCAGGTCATTGTCCTCTTTTATTTCCGATAAAACCGCTTCATCTATCACCTGATCCGTACTGTTTCCGCTGATATCAAGCATGTACTGTCCAAGCAGCTTGTCCGGGTTCTGGGAATCGTTAGGGTCATAGCCGGAGCTGTCCGCCATCGCCAGAATATCTCCGCTATGAACGTCCATAATAATACAGCCTGCATTTTTGTAACCCGGCCCATCTACCACGGAATTCGCATATTCCTCACGGTATTCCTTCAGACACCGCTCCACAATGCTTTGAATGTTGGCATCCACGGTAAGCACGAGAGAATTTCCGTCTACTGCTGCCTTGACGCTTCTCTCCAGCGTTGCATCATCATTCAGATATCCATACTCTCTTCCATTCGTACCATTCAGTACATCATTGTAGTATTCCTCCAGACCATAGGAACCATTATCCTTTCCCATAAAGCCAAGTATCGTGCTGGCAAGGGTTCCGTTCGGATAAACCCGTTTATACTCTTCCTCGAACCAGACACCCTGAATATTCGCTCCACCGTTTTCCGTATCCTCCTCCATTTCCAGAAAAGGACTGACCTCATCATAGCTTAGCCGCCTTGCCAGAACATTATAACGTGAGGTCGGATTCTCCTGAATATAAGTCCGAATCTCAGAGCCGTTTACATCAAAGCACTTTGTCAGTGCGTTAATCGTCGGTTCAATATATTCCTCCTTTTCCGTCATCAGATAGGTATCCAGCACAACGTTGTACACCTTTTCACTGACAGCCAGCTTGCTTCCCTTGGCATCCACGATATCTCCACGCTTATACGGAAGCGTCTTGGACTCATACTGCTGCTGGGAAAGAATCTGCTTCTTGTAGGACTCGCCGTTTTCCTTATTGATCAAAATCAGTCTGGCGCTCAGTCCAATGAAAGCCAGCAGCACTAAAAAGAACAGTACTACCAGCTTCTTTTGCATTTTCGTTGTAAATTTGTTTTTACTGCTGTTTTGTTTCCCTTGATTATGATTTCCGGTTCTGCTCAAAAAAACACCTGCTTTTCCTGTTTTATCAGAATGATTACTTCACCCGTTTGGGGACCTCTGCCACCTGACGGACATAATCGCTTCCTTCCGAAGAGTATTCTATGATCTGTCCCTCCTCTGCATAAGTCATTCCCAGCTCTTCGATGGCAATCCTCTTTACCTCTTCCAAATCCACCGCGCTTTCGATTCGGCTCAGTTCCTCATCGTTTTCCAGCTTCAGGTTATTGAGCTGACTTTCCAGACGGGAGATCTGTTTGACACTCGCCGTAATGCCGGACTGCAGTCTGATATAACCAATCAGCACAAAACCGGTCAGTCCAAGCGCTGCCGTTAAGAAAAGCACATAGCCAAAATTCATATGATGCGCTTTTTCACGGTTTTTACGCGCTGCATGGGAAAGCTTCTTTCTCGGAGCCTCCTCCATAGCCCTTCTGACATCCAGCTCTCTTGCGGTGTTGTCATACATATAGATATTTCTTCTCTCCGTCTCTGCTCTATGATATGTAGTTTGTCTTTTGTTCGTGTGTAGTCTGTGTCCGTTTGCTGCCATGACAATCTAACCCTTCTATTCTTTATTACGTAACCCCTCACCTGTCAGGTTCCTTCTCTCCCGACATTCCCTTAGAGTCTCACGCTTTTTCAAATACCCTCAGCTTCGCACTCTTCGAGCGTTTGTTTCCCGCCAGTTCTTCCTCCCCTGGAAGAATCGGTTTTCTGGTAATGACTTTACCTTTGGAAATCTTTCCGCATACACAGACCGGGAAATCCGATGGACAGGTACACGGTGATTCATTTTTCTTAAAACTGGATTTCACGATCCGGTCCTCCAGGGAATGAAAGGTAATAATACACAGCCTTCCTCCCGGATTCAGCAGATCAATCATCATATCCAGTGAATTTTTCAGTACATCCAACTCCCGGTTGCACTCAATGCGTATTGCCTGAAACGTACGCTTTGAAGGATGTCCCCCGGAAGCTCTCATCTTTGCCGGAATAGCTGCTTTGATCACCTCATTCAGCTCTCCCGTCGTCTCAATCGGCTTCTCACTTCTGACTCTTACGATGTGCTTTGCAATATTCTTCGCAAATTGATCCTCTCCATAGTCCCTTATGATACGAAACAGCTCCATTTCGGAATAGCCGTTTACAATGTCCCTTGCCGTCAGGCTCTGTCTTCTGTCCATCCGCATATCCAGCGCCGTATCATATTTGTAGGAAAACCCTCTTTCCACCGTATCGAGCTGATAGGAGGATACGCCCAAATCCAGCACGATACCGTCCACCTTCCGGATTCCCAGGTCATCCAGCGCTTTTCCGGCGTTGCAGTAATTGTTTCGCACAATCGTTACTCGATCCCCAAATGGCGCCAACCGCTCTCCTGCTGCCGCAATCGCAGCCTCATCCTGATCGATGCCGATCAGCCTGCCTTTCTCATTCAGCTTCTCTGCCACATGGTAAGCATGTCCACCGCCACCCAGTGTTCCGTCCAGATATATGCCATCCGGCCTGATATGAAGTTGATCAATGGTCTCCGCAAGCAATACGGAGGTATGCTTAAATTCCATGTCTGTTTTCCTCGTTATATGCCCAGTCCAAGCTCTGACATATGTTCTGCAATTTCATCCATATCTTCATAAGCGGCGGCGGCTTCATAGCGTTCTCTGCTCCAGATTTCCACGCGGCCTCCCACGCCAATCAGCACAACATCCTTCTCCAGCCCGGCATATTCCCTAAGGCCCAGCGGCAGCAGAATCCTGCCTTGCTTGTCTACCTCTACTTCGGCAGCTCCTGCCAGGAAGAAACGTACGAATTTTCTGGCTTCCTTATTCGTGAGCGGCAAAGTCTTTAGCTTTTCTTCAAAAAGCTTCCACTCCTGATTGTCGTACACAAACAAACAGCCATCCATTCCCTTTGTCACTACGAAAGTCTCGCCAAGACTTTCTCTGAATTTTGAGGGAATGATGAGCCTGCCCTTGGCGTCCACTGTGTGGTTGTATTCACCCATGAACATAACAATCACCTGCCAGATGTGCTCCTGACTTACAGCTGTACACCACTTTGCACCACTCTACTCCATTTCGCACCACTTTTCACCACTTATGATGCCATTTTACCCTATCTCACCCCCTTTGACAAGCAAAAAAGGGCAATTTGTGAATAATTTATTAAGATAAATAAAAGGCTTTTTTAACAAAATCCATATCTTGTAGCACGCAAAAAAAGCACCCCTAAATCTAGGAATGCTTTCTTTTCATCGTCTATTCTGTTTTTCAGGCTGTCTGCTTCTTACGCAGCTGCAGTCTTACAATCAAGTCTGTAACAACAGCAAATACAAACAGGGAAATGCCCAGCATCTGTGAAACCGCAATGCCGGTCTGGCCAATCTGAAGCTGATCCGTTCTGAGTCCTTCGATCAAGAACCTGCCGATTCCATAGCCGCCCAAATAAAACAGACAAATCTCCCCTTCAAATTTCTTATGCCTGCGGTAAAGCATCATAAGTACAAGCACCATCAGGTTCCACATGCCTTCATACAAAAAAGTAGGATGTACCTGAATGTAATTGATTCCTTCCGTCATATGGGCACGCATCGTATCCGTAATCTCATGGGCACGCACCGCTTCCACCGGAAGGCGCATGGCAAACAGATTATCTGTATACTCTCCAAAGGCCTCTCTGTTCATGAAATTTCCCCAGCGACCGATAATCTGTCCCAAAATCAATCCCGGGACAGCTGTATCTCCCATCTGGAAGAAGGATTTCTTCTTCACTCTGGTATAAACAAACAGCGTGAGGAATGCAGCAATGACCGCACCATAAATAGCCAGTCCCCCCTGTCTGATATTAAAAATACTGAGCAGATCGTCCTTATACATATCCCAGGCAAAAACCACATAATAGATTCTGGCTCCCACGACCGAGAAAAATAACACATACAGGAAAAAGTCCCAGTAATCATCCTGATTCTGTCCGGTGAGCCTGGCCTCACGCAGTGCCATCATCAAACCTGCCATCACACCGATGGTAATAATGACTCCATAGAATGCAATCGGAAATCCAAACACCGAAAAGGATTTCGGCACATTTTCCAGATAAATTCCTAAATGCGGGAATGCAATATCCCCGGCTCCCATCATATCCTGCATCTTCTATCCTACACATTAAAGCGGAACAGAATGACATCGCCGTCCTGTACCACATACTCCTTTCCTTCCATGCCTACCAGTCCCTTTTCGCGTGCTGCGGATAAAGAGCCCTGTTCCAGCAGATCCTTATAATTGACTACCTCCGCCTTGATAAAGCCGCGTTCAAAGTCGGTATGAATCTTGCCTGCTGCCTGCGGTGCTTTGGTGCCGACCTTAATGGTCCATGCACGTGTTTCATCCTCTCCGGCGGTCAAAAAGCTGATCAGTCCCAGCAAATGATAGCTGGCCTTAATGAGTTTTTCCAGTCCAGACTCCTTTAATCCAAGATCCTCTAAGAACATGGCCTTTTCATCATCATCCAGTTCTGCGATTTCCTGCTCAATCTGTGCACAGATGACAAATACCTCACTGCCATTCTCCTCTGCAAACTTCCGCACAGCAGCCACTCCCGCGTTATTCGCACCGTCATCTGACAGATCATCCTCCGCCACATTCGCAGCAAAAATGACCGGCTTTGCAGTCAGCAGGTTATAGGATGCAAACCATGCCTCTTCATCCTCATCCCCCGTCTCAAAGCCCTTCGCCAGCTTTCCTTCCTCCAGATGCGCCTTGATACGCTCTAAGAGAGCCAGCTCCTTTGCCAGAGTCTTATCATTACGTGCACCGCGGGAAGTCTTTGCAATCCTTCTCTCCAGAATCTCAATATCAGAAAAGATCAGCTCCAGATTGATTGTCTCGATATCACGCATCGGATCTATGCTGCCATCCACATGAACCACATTGGTATCTTCAAAGCATCTTACCACATGTACGACCGCATCCACCTCACGGATATTGCTTAAAAACTGATTACCAAGTCCCTCACCCCTGGAAGCTCCCTTGACCAGACCTGCAATATCCACAAATTCGATGACCGCCGGAGTCACCTTTTTGGACTGATACATGTCTCCGAGCAGCTTCAATCTCTCATCCGGCACCGTTACGATACCCACATTCGGGTCAATGGTGCAGAATGGGTAGTTGGCTGATTCGGCACCTGCCTTTGTCAACGAATTGAACAGTGTACTTTTTCCTACGTTGGGCAATCCCACGATTCCTAGTTTCATAATATATATTCTCCTTTCGAAAAACCTTTATTTTACGGGCTTTTCGCGATTCTGCATCTTGGTTACGTACCAATTTACGTACCAATTTTTCAAAAACTCATTTTTTACCCCCGCAAAACTTTGGATAACGTACCAATCACGTACCAATTTTAGGATAAAAAAATATAGTTAAATCACTTTTAATGCATCCGCAACAAGGTCAATTTCTTTATGTTTTTGCTCTTCTGTGGTATGAACATACAAATTCATGGTTATTCCTATATTGGAGTGTCCAAGAATGGTTTGCAAAGTCTTCGGCTTCATTCCAGCCTCAATACATCTGGTAGCGAAAGTATGCCTAAGCACATGCATCGAGAATCTATCTATACCTGCCTTATCACACAACTTAAATAACATCGTGTCATATGTACTATTTTTTACCGGCGTACCTTTCTTACATAGAAACACTATATCTGCCCATTCCATAGGAATAACTTTAAAAGTACGATTCTTTTGCTTTTGCAGTTTTAGTATCTCTACAGCTTCCTCAGTCAATGGAATCGTACGATAACCGGATTTACTCTTCGGCTCTCCAATCCTCCATTCTCCTGTAGAATGTCTGTACTCCATAGAACGGTTAATAGTTAATAATCGATTCTCCAAATCAACATCCGACCAACGCAAACCCACCATCTCGCCAGTCCTCAGACCTGTTTGCAATAAAAAACGATATTGATACTCATAAGTATTCCCTATCGCTACCTTGCAAAATTCCTTCTGTTGCCCCAGCGTTAACGCCTGCTTCTTCCTCGACTGCTTGCCAATTTCAGACTTTACCATCTTATTACATGGATTCTTTAAAATAACATCATTTTGATATGCATAATCAAGCATATTAAACAACGCAATTCTCGTCTGATATATGGTTGAAGTCCTATATCCTTCATCCGCCATCCTATTCATAATCGTCTGACAGTGAATCGTATTGACACTTCCCAGCATCTTGTTTCCAATGATTGGTTCAATATTGCGATGATATCTTTCTGTATAGTTTCGAACCGTATTAGGTCTAACGGTCCTCTTCTTAATACCGATCCAATACTCAAACCACGCATTTACAGTCATAGCATCCGGAAAATCAATGTTACTATGCTCTTCCTTATACTGCGCATCCGCCAACCATTGCCTAAGTTCTTGTAGTTTCGGCAATACCTTTTGAACACGCTTTCCATATTTATTTGTATATCTGGCGACATATAACCCATCTTCTCGCTGGCTTATACCTCTACCTAATTCCTTACCACGAAGGTCTTTTCCCATGTTGCTGTTCCCTCCTTATTAAAAAAGAGCCCAGACAACCGACAATAATTATAGCATGCATGAGCTCAAAAGTAAATTCCTATATTTCTATGTTTTCTAATAAATATCTTTCAAATTCTGCCCTTTTTATTAGTTTTTTCTTTCCTACATATAGAACAAATGGACAGTTAGGAATCTTCAATAATTCCTCCAGCTTATTAATTCCTATGTGACTGTAAGCGGCCGCTTCCTCTTTTGTAAGCATAACTTTATTCCAAATCGGAATATTAAATGTCTCATCTGCTTTTGTTACCACGGCAAACCTCCTTAAATCGAAACGTAAGCCTACCATCATCTACAGAATAGATAGCCCCACCCACGTTGGAAACTTTAGCAATCTTTCTACAGGCATCATCGATATCCTTTGAGACAAATTGCATATTGGCGATTAAGATTCCATCCGCAAAACCTTCGCTAACCATCTGTACAAGTCGGTCAAAGTGCTTATTTACATCCAACTGCCCCAACACATTTCTTCGCATTACTTTGACAATCTCAATGTTATTTCCCTTGGCGTAATCGGAAATATAATTCATCTGCCTCTGTTCACGCTGATTCACATGCTGCAAATCTCCTACGGTTGATAAATAAACAATGCACCTGACCGGCTGATTCATAGTCTTTTTCTTACTCATATTCAGTTTATCTCCTCGACAATTATTCATTGTCAGTACTGACTATCTGTATGATATCGCAATCAAAAAACTGTTTTTGACCTTTATAGGGTCAATTTCCCACTCAACTATCCTTTTGAAGGATAATCTCTACTTTAATGTCGTGGATACTTATCAATCATGTCCATAAAAATACCGTGTAAATACTGACGCGCTTCCGGTGGAAGTTTTGCCAAACGTGAATCAATAGAGTTTTGACCATCTCCGTAACTTCCTAACAACTCGTTCGCCTCTTTGTCAAAGTAATTCATATACTCAAATAACAAATCTATCGTTGGCAAACGTAATCCCTGCTCTGTTTTACTAATATTAGATACACATACTCCAATTTCTTCAGCAAATCCAAGTTGCGTCATTCCTTTTTTCGAGCTCAACCGAGCGTCTTTTAATCGTTGTCCAATTGCCATTGCATCACATTTATAATTTCTCACTTCTATTATCCTCCGAATTTTGAATTGTTTTCCGTTTCAAAATCCGGAACCGGTGGCTCTCTTGCCTTAAACTGTCTCCTGTAAAAAAGCATAAAAAATAGACCTCTTTGGAAAAATTCCAAAAAAGCCTATCAACCGCCGTTCGCTTTTCGTTCGCTACGGAGTTCGCTTTCTGTTCGCTAGTAAAATTTTAGTTCACTTTCCGTTCGCTGGTAACAATAAAATAGGCGACTAATCTTTTAGCCACCCTTTTTAAGCAACATCCTACTCCTTCTTGTTCGACTCAAATTTTCTAATCTCATCACTCAAACGCATGAAAACAACACTCTGCGTCTCTTCATTCCGTAACTGTTCTTCCGATATATTAAATTCCAATTGTAGCCTACGTTGTAAATAAGAATACATTTTCTCATCCATAGTCTCTTTTAAATTATTGTCTATGTCTTTTATTAATGCAATATCTCCCATATTTGTAAGTGCCACGATTCGCCAAAAATGAATATCTACACAGTCCGGATATACTTTTAAGATATCATTACAATATCCGGCCGCTCCAGTATAATCTCCCTGTTCAATCAGAAGTTTCATAAGTACTTCCATCTTTTCAATATACTTTAACTTATAATGAAGCCTATTTTCCCGAATAAAGGAATTTCTCGTAAATGTCGTTCCCATAAACTCCCCTTGAAATAGTGCATGGAATTTGCGTAACAATTCTATCTTCGCAAGCCTGTCCGATGCATCATCTATTGCACGCATTAACTCTTCTGCTAAAATCA
>JAGANL010000028.1 GCA_017624235.1 Lachnospiraceae bacterium
AAAAGCCACTTACAGCCCTCCAGATAATCGAAAAAGGGCCCTGTCAGCATCCCCCAGACCGAGTAGCGGTCACTGCTCCCCTCTATCGAAGACATACCGGTCAGCATGTGCAGGTAAGCATCCATGCCATAGCCTGCGCAAACCGCCAAAAGCATTCCCAGATAACCTGCCATATAACCTGCCAGACACCAGAGTGTATCCAAGCCGGCTCTTTTCAGGAAGGTATGCCCTCCCGCGCTGCCGCAGGCCAGCCATGCCGCGTACCACACCAGCAGAATAAAAGCCGTTTCCGCCAGGTTGGAAAACCGGACGAATACATTGATTCCAAGCAGCACTCCGGCTATTGTAAGACAGCTCATCCTGCGCCGTACCAGACCATGATATAAAAAGAGCAATGCTGCTAACATAAACACATAGGTCAGATAATTATATAAAATAACGGTCGGACACCAGCACAGACAAACTGCCAATATCTCCCCCACAAAGGCTGCCGCAGAGGATACCTTCCCTTTACAGAAAAAGTAGGCCGCAACCGCCATCCCACTGATTAGCAGGGAGGTATACAGATTCATACCAAGCAGCGTAGCCCCGCCCGGAAGCCGCATGAAAAACCTTCCCAGACCGTTTGCCAGATAGGTCGCCAGCTTCCAGGTCGTTCCCAAATTCTCATAATCCGCATAATTGTTCAGACTGTAACCGACATCCGCATAGTCCACTCCCTCCCACGCATTCCAGAACGGCAGCAGAAAAAGCACCATCGGAAAAAGAAATCTTTCCAGCCATCCATAAATCCGGCTCTCACAAACCCGGCTGCCTATTTTTGAAACAACCATTTGAATATCCTTTGTCTGCATAATTCAATCAAGCTCCCGATTCCATAAAGTCCAACGACCGCTACCAGTATTCCTGCAACCAGTCCGGCCGCTCCCTGTACCTTCTCCGCGCCAAGCCACTTTGGCCACAGGTAACGTACCGCCTCATGTTCATGCAGGAGATAAATTCCGAAGGTACAGGAGGCCAGTCTTACAATGCCCCTTTCCAGCTTCGGCGAAACAATCCTGACCCTGCCAAAGAACAAAAAAAGCGCCACAGCCGACAAGAGACACAGTATGTGATTATACTGATAGGGACTTCCCAGAAAATCCCCCAGCCTTCCGGTACGGACATAGACCATCCGGTAAAAAATCATCAATACAAAGCTAAGTACACTGCAGACCAGATAGACCCAAAGGCTTCGGCCTCCCTTCTGCAAAAACGGCACTCCGTACAATTTGATATAGGCTGCCGTCAGAAACAGGCACAAAAACCAGAGTGCATCGTAACCTCCCGTATCCAGAGGCCAGTTTACAGGCAGAAGGCTTTTGCTTACAGAAAATACGATCAGAAGCAGACACCATATCTGTCCAAACTGCTTCTTGGGTATACTGCGCACTGCCTTTCCCAAAAAGGGGGCAAACAGATACATCACCACATAGGCCGTTGCAAACCAGTAATGCTCCCGAAGCACCGGAAAGCACCAGGTAAGCAGCCGTTCCAAAGACAGCTCGCTCATAGGTAAGAATCCAGTCAATACCAGTATTGCCGGAACTCCAATCGAATAAAAGAAAATCTGCGCCCAGAGTTTCCAAAGCTTTTTCCCCTTAAACTCTGCATCCACCAGAAAATATCCGCTGATCAACACGTAAATATCCACAGCGGCTACACAGAACGCTTCTAACAACCATGCCAGACCATCCTGAAATTCCCAGCTCTCTTTTGGATTCGTCAAAAATCCGCCCTTTCCAAGATAATGAAGCGTAATCACCATGGCCATCGCCACAATCCTTAAAAGCTCATAATTAGCCTGCCGCCCCGCCAGTTTGTTCTGCACGCTTTGTCCTCCTTTAAATCCGGTACACTCTGATACAGTACCGGCAATCCGATTCCCTTGCCTCGAAGGTGCCCTCCAGTGTCCAGCCAAGCTCTTCTGCATTTTCGATCGGGACACCCGCAAACACATATTCACAGCCAAGCTCCTTCAGCTTCTCCGTATCCACACAAAGCTCCTGGATACTTACCCCGCTGTCCTTTTCAAAATAGTATTCCTGTCCCAGCTCTGCGCTGAACAGGTAGCACCGGTTTCCCCAGTCATCAAAATACCGCCTGAGTGCCTCGTCCTTTTCCAGCTCCCCGGCAATGACCTCCCGAAAGGCATGTTTATAAGAAAGTTCATAATTATTGGAATAGCCGTCTACCGTATAAAAACCGTTGTAGGCAGCAACCGCCGGATTCAGCCCCACGCTTGCCACACGATACCGATTCTGCTCCTTTGGCAGAAAGTCTTTGATTTCCTCAAAAATTTCTGTCCCATAATATTTTTCCCAGGTTACCGCATGGGAGGTATCCGGCCCAAGCAGCTGGCGGACATTCTTTTTCAAATCGCTTTGCCAGAGCACCGTAACAGCGGCTGCCAAAAGTAATCCTGCCGGAAGGATACAGGAAAGACTCGCATAAGCCTTTTGGTGTACCGTACCGGCTGTCTTCCCCCCTGTTTTCTTTGCTGTCACGTGACGAACCAGCCCGCTACTGAGCATCAGCATCATACCAAGCATCACGTACCAGAGAACCGGATAAAACCAATAGATCCGGTCAAACTGGAAATAAACAAAAAAGCCGCCCAGCCTCTGCCTGAGTTCCACCAGTCCAGCCGCTTGAAAGACACCATAAAAAAGGGCAATGCACACTGTCATCAGAAAGCAGCAGATCAACAGCTTATACTGCTTTCTCTCTTCCTCCGAAAGCCAGTGCCGGAAAACCGCTCCTGCCACTATCGTCACACAGACCGGAAGTATCATCCATGCGTGATAGGAAGGGGCATGGCCCGAACCATGCACAAACAGATTCCATGCACCGGAAAGGAACGGCTGTGCATGCAGGATATATTCTGATTTATGGCTGATCTGTGTTTCCCCGATTCCAAGCACCTGACTGACCAGAGCATGATTGACTGCCAGATAAAACACAAGCATCATAAGCACGGTCAAATAGGTTCTGACGTATGCTTTTCTCCGCTTCGAAAGCAGCAGCACTACACAATAAAGGCACAGGCAACCCACCACAGCATAGCCAATCAGTACAAAGGATGAAAATGCGGCATACAGGCAGACCAGCACAATCGGAAACAGATCCGTCCTCTCCCGCTGTCTCTCAGACTCTGCCTCCTCCTTCAACCGGATCAGGGCCCACAAAAGCATCGGAATCCCTGCCACGCTCAGTCCATATACCGAGTAAAAGGGAAGAAAAGCAAAGAGCACGGCTGTCAGAAAAGCAATCCACTGATTGCAGAACAGTTTGGACAACAAGGCTCGCATCCCCCAAAAGGCGGTGACTGTCACGACAAGCTGATTCACCAAAAAAGCAGCAAGAGGCGGCAGCAGCTTATAAAACAAAATACTCAGAAGAGCCGGCGGAAACAGCGCCTCTCTCTGAATGCCTCCCATATACTCTGCTATGATCTGTTGTCCCGAAAACAGGTATTTGGCGCCATACAGATAGGTGAATATTTCTCCGTCCAGCTGGTCGCCGACCAAAATCACACTGCCCTCTTTCAATAATACATACGGCAGGAAGCTGCAAAAAATCAAAAGCATCCCCACTATGTTCAGTTGTCTCTCAGAAATCTCTCGCTTAAGCATGCTGCAATCCTTTCGGCACCTCTGCCATCCGTCACATTTTCCAAGCTTTCCGCCACAGTATTTCGCACCGCTTCCTCCTGCTCCAGAAGCCGTACACCCTCATATAAGCTCTGCAGCGTCTCCTCCGGCTGCGCTGCATAGTTACCGCAGACAAGCATCCGGGTTCTTTCCGCAAAATATCTGGCCGGAAGGAACTGATTGTCCACGAAATAAAAGCTGACCACAGGAACCTTTACGGCACACAGCTCATACAGCGTACTGCCTGCTGCCGACACGGCAATATCACACTCTGCCATAAGCTGTGCCATCTGCGTTACATTTTCATGAATAATAATATTGGGATATTTTGCCGCCAGTCGGTGTAGTTCATCCCGAAAGGTGTGAAAAACACCGCTGATAACATGATAGCGGATATGATCCTCCTCTGGTACAGCTTGACCTCCCGCCAGGCGTTCTGCCAGCTGCCCGGCCACATTATACGCATCGGCTCCGCCTGTCGTAATCAGGACATCCGTCACCTGCTTCTTTGCAATATGCTCTGTATCTGCAAATTCCTGTCGAAGCGGCGCATAAGCGCTTCCCAACAGCAGCAGGGGCGGTTGGGGATACAGCCTGTCATAGGGCATATCCGGCCCGTAAATATTGTAGTTGATGATACAGTCCGCAGGCCAAGCCTCTTTCCCGTAATCATCGAAGTAGATTAAAAACGCATCGTCCCGAAGCGCCTCCAGATAGCTCTTCCGGATAAAATAACTGTCTAACAAAAGCAGGGGCTTTCCTTCCTCCCGCTGCCGCAAAATAGTCTGCACTTTCAGGATTTCCTGTTCCGGCTCTCTGTAATCCGAGTCCAGGACCATACACTCATATCCCCGGCTCTTTGGCAATACGGCACCGCTTTCATCCGCAGTCAGAAAAATCACTGTCCTGCCCTGCTGACAGAAAACATCGGCAACGGACAGACAACGCATCTGATGTCCGACTCCAATCTGACTGTTGCCGTCGGCACGAATATAAATTTTCTGTTTTCCGGTATTCATCTGTGCATTCCGCCTCCTGTCAACGTATGACTGTTTCATCATAACAGCTTAAGCTTCATTAGGGTTCTCGTGCAGCAGCCTGTATTTTAACTCTGCCAGCTTCCAGTCCACCTCATTGTCAATATCCTGAACCTCCAGCTCTGAGAGAATCAGCGGATAGGTATTCGGCATCAGAATGACCCTTTCTTCTAAAAACCGTTTGGTATCCACACAGTAGAACTGACCGCAGTCATGATAATACGGCTCTAAATCCTGAGAACGCCTGGGCATATTTTCCGGCCATTTCGGCACCAGACGTTCCTCCTGTATGACAACACAGCGCTGGGGCGGGAAGGAAAAGCTCACGACCGGCATTACGCTGTCCGGTTTCTGTTCCTGCAAAATCTGCATTCCTTCGCGAAGTCTCTCCGGTGTGATAAACGGAGCAGTCGGATAGATGCAGCAGAAGGAATCAAATTTCTTTCCCCGCTTTTCGTATTCCTCCAATACCTCTAAAATGACATCCGAGGTAGTTGCAAAGTCGTTGGCGGTTCTTTCACTGCGGAAAAAGGGGACGTTTGCTCCGGCCTCTCTGGCAATCTGTGCGATTTCCTCATCGTCGGTGGATACCATGACCTCATCGAAGATATCGGCCTTTAATGCGGCTTCGATGGAGTATACGAGCATGGGCTTGCCGAGGAAGGGTTTGATGTTTTTGCGGGGGATGCGTTTGCTGCCTCCGCGGGCGGTGATGATGGCTATTGTTGACATGAGTTTTCCTTTCTGAAATAAGCTTCCATCAATGCGTAAGAAACACTGCCTTTGGGATGAACCTTGGACAGGACCTGTTCTATCGGGATCCATTCGGCTGTGTTGACCTCTCCTGAAAGGACGAAGTCCTTTTTAGGGGCATAGGCGAAGAAGGCTATCATGAGCATATCTTTTTTGGCGTACCAGTAGGTGCCCTGGAATTCCAGTTTTTGTATGGTGAT
>JAGANL010000029.1 GCA_017624235.1 Lachnospiraceae bacterium
ATGGTGCTGGTCAATGACTGTTCCCCGGACAATACATGGGAGGTTATCGAGCAGCTTAGAGCAGAGAGGGACAATCTTTTGGGGGTCAATCTGGCGAAGAACTTCGGACAGCATGCGGCGCTGATGGCCGGTTTCCGCTATTCGGATGGAGATATTGTGGTTTGCCTGGATGATGACGGACAGACTCCGGCGGATGAGGTCGGAAAGCTCCTTGCGGAGATTGAAGCGGGACGGGATGTGGTCTATGCGAAATATGAGCATAAGAAGCATTCCGCATTCCGAAATTTCGGAAGCTATGTGAATGAGCTGATGGCACAGTATCTTTTGGGAAAACCCAAGGAATTATTTGTATCCAGCTATTTTGCAGTCAGACGATTTGTAGTAGAGGATATGATACGTTACGAAAACTCCTATCCCTATGTCATCGGTCTGGTGCTGCGTGCGACCAGAAACATTTCCAATGTGACCGTCAACCACAGGCAGCGGGAGGTCGGAAGCTCCGGCTATACGATGAAAAAGCTGCTGGGACTGTGGTTCAATGGTTTTACTGCCTTTTCCATACAGCCGCTCCGTTTTGCGACTGTGGTTGGGGCGCTGTGCGCTATGGCAGGATTTTTATATGGAATCTATACGATTATCAAGAGGCTGATAGTGCCGGATGTCCCGGTGGGCTTCAGTTCCATGATGTCCGTGCTGGTATTCCTGGGGGGCATGATTATGCTGATGCTCGGACTGATTGGGGAATATATCGGACGTATTTATATTAGCATGAACAATTCGCCGCAGTATGTGGTACGTGAGACAACGGACAGACCGGAGCAATAGGAAAGGAACAGACAAAGCATGTGGAAGCTGACAGGAGCTGATCAGAAGAAAAGAGAATATGCATTGATGCTGTTGCTTATAGTGGGCTTTGCTTTGGTGTATCTTTCCCTGTGTTTCAATCATAATATCTGGACGGATGAAGCGTTTACGATTGATCTGCTCAGAAACTGCGATACCTATCGGGAGGCAGTTCAGTTTACGGCAGGAGATGTTCATCCGCCCCTGTATTATCTGATTCTGAAGCCGTTTACGGACGTATTTGGAATCCGGCTGTTTCTGCTGAAGGCTCTTTCGATTATACCGATGCTTCTGACGATGGGGCTTGGCATCACTTTTGTATACAGAAGATATGATTTCAGAACCGCTTTTCTGTATATCCTGATGATGGCAGTGATTCCCTGCTCGATGGAATATGCTGTTCAGGTGCGGATGTATTCGTGGGCCATGTTTTTTGTAACCTCCTGCGGCTTTGCGGCAGCAGATGCCTATGACCGGGGGAAAAGACGTGACTGGATTTTTCTGGGACTGGCCGGAGTGGCTGCAGCCTATACACATTATTTCGCATTTGTGGCAGTGATTTGGATTTACGGATTTCTGTTTCTGGCGCTTTTATGGGACGCCGGAAAACGGAAAGAACTGTTATGGTGGCTGGCAGCGGTATTGCTGTCCCTGGCCGCTTATGCTCCCTGGCTGAGGGCATTACAAAATCAGGTGACCGGCGTATCAAAAAATTATTGGATTGGCGCGATTGATAAGGAAGTGCTTCTCAGCTATTTTGATACACTGTTTGAGACAAAGCTGCCGTACAGTACACAGATGATGACCTTTTTGTTTGGAGCAGCTTTTGTATGGCTGGCGGTGGAGGTCATCCGAAAGAGGAAGCAGGAAGATGTTCTGGGACTTCTTGCCTGTTTGCCGCTTGTTATGACAGCGGTGACCGGTGTGGCAGTTTCTTTGATTATGCGGCCGGTATTTATTGCCCGGTATCTGATGCCATGTATTCCGTTGTTCTCCTTTTTCTTTGCTGTGGCATGGGGAAGGGCGGAGAAAAAGATATATGCGGCGCTTCTGGTATTTTCCTTTTTTCTGGGCGTCGTGGATTATGAAAAGAACTGGTATGTGGAATATGAATCCACTTATGTGCCTCAGACGGAAGCATTTTTTGCAGAGAATCTGGGCGAAAATGATCTGATCGTATACAACTATAAGCTCTTTGATTTCATTTATCTGTGTTATTTTGAACCGGAGCAGTTATGCTATATTGAGGATGTGGATCTGTCTGGGGATTATGATAATATCTGGCTGTTAGATACGCATTATAACCCGGATTTTTCGGAAGAAGAATTAGAGCAGTATGGATGGCAGAAAACCTTTGTAGGAAATTATGGAATTGAGCATGATGAATTTAAAATCTACCGAATCAGCAAAAGTGAATAGCAGGCTGCCGTATTTCCTGATCTGGGGACTGGTACTGGTCTGGATGCTTCTGGTGTGGCCCGGAAATATGGTGCGCGAGGATGCGTCCTCCAGAAGCATTGCGGATGATGACCGGAAAACGGATCATATCACGCAGGATTTGCCGGTCATTCAGGAATTTTACCCGAAGTATGACAGGCTCTATTCCGTAGGATTCGTATTGAACAGGGAAGAGGGAGCTGTCTCAGAAGGGACGGTATCCTTCAAGCTTTATGATGAGCAGATTCATCTGCTGGCACAGCAGGATTTTCTGATGGAGGAGATTGCAGATGGCAGCCTGACGGAGGTCATTCTGAACCAGAAGGTGAAGGCCGGGGAGCTTTACTATTTCCGGATTGAGGTGAGTGGGCTTTTGGATAAGGCACCGACTCTTTCCTACCGCAGCTTGAGCGGATGCGGACCTGAGGAAAACGGACAGCTTTATTTTGGGAGTAATGTTATAGAGGATGGTTCAGCGGTGTGCCGGTATGAGTACCGCAAAAAAGTCGGCCTGGCACAGGTGCTTGCCTACGACAGCTTCGGAGTGCTGATGGGAATGGTATTGACTGAAATGGTCAGACAGTGGAAAAAGAAGAAAGAATTGGAAGTAGAAATGGAAAAGAAGAGCTATGGTAAAAAGTAAGAACAATCTCCAGACCGGAAGAATATGCGTGGCAGCAGCAGGCATCCTGTTTCTTGCTGTTTCTGCCTGGTTCCTGATTGGTAAAAATATATTTCGTGTAGAGGCTGCGGATCGATGTGTCTATGGCATTGGAATTTTATTCGCAGCAGTTTTGTGGTGTCTGTTTCTGGCCTTTGGATGGGAATCGTTTCTGGCAGGCATGAAAAGTCTTCTGGAACCATCCGGACGGGCAGCCCATATCAGAACGATCCTGTTTGCGGCCATCTGTCTGCTTGGGATGTATTATTTCAATTCCGGCAGCAATCATGGACATCGCGTGGCGACGCGCTATATCCTGATCTGTCTGGCAGCGGTACTGGCCACTTATTATGCAGGAAGGGAGCTGATCAGCCGCAGGAATCTGATCTGGGCGGGGCTCTGTGTTCCGGCCTTTACGGCCTATGCACTGCTTGGTATGGTGGAAGCGGATAAACGCTACGAGTTTGGCTTGGATTTTATGGTTGCGGTTTTGTGGGGAAGTCTGGTTCTTACGTTTATCCGGGAAATCAGAGAAAAGAAAATCAGGGAAGTGTCCAAGGGGTATGCTGTTTTACTGCTTGGCTTTTTTGCTCTTCTTGTATTGTTTTCCAATGGAAGAGGCTGGACCTTTACCGTGGCCATTCCGTTTACGCTTTTGTACCTGAAAAATCTGGACGAAGCACAGTGGAAGGAACTGTTAGTGGAATTCTGCAATGGGGTTTTGGTATCATTTGGGGTAATTTTAGCTTTTTCACTGCTGTTTCGACCGTATCATAAATATTTTAGTCCGCGTTATCCGCTGGCTTTTTATTCAGTAGCAACCTGCTCGTTATATTTGACTGTCGTTTTTTTTACAGCATTTATACGACTGATGGCCGGTTCCTTTGCAGGCAGAAGGATAAAGGAGCAGATTGGAAATCTGATTGTGATGGGAACTGTATTCTGTTATACTGTAATGACAGTATCCAGAACGGCGTTTCTGGCTGTCGGAGCAGGCTGTATTATGGCATTTTTCTGTATGAGCATATCACAGTATAAGAATCGGTGCGGAAGGCTGTTAAGGAGTTATCTGGCTGCGGTTGTGTCCGCAGCAGTCATGTTCCCTGTAGTTTTTACCATAACCCGGAGTATACCGGCACTTGTGGGACATCCGTTCATTATGGGCGGAGAACTGTGGGAGGAAACCATTACGTCAGAGGATCCGATGTACTCTGAAAAATATATGACGATTAAGCGATTGTACAGTATTACCCTGGAAAAGGTTGGAAGTACCTTTGAGAAGAGGAATGTGGAGGATGCCGGCATAGAAAATGTGGGCTTAGAACTGCAGAGGGCTCCTTATCGGATCGGAGAGACAGCAGCACTTCCGCTGGTATTGGTAGCTCATGGAGTTACACCGGAAACATGGTATAATGAAAGCGAGGACAGCGTTTCCAATGGAAGGGTTGAGATTTTTATCGCTTATCTGGAACGGATGAATCTGACAGGACATGATGCCATGGGAGTTGATACAGAGGAAATGAGCTATCCACATGCCCATAATACGTATATACAGACAGCCTATGACCATGGTGTGCCGGTGGGCATTTACTTCCTGATTTTGGGAACGGTCAGTCTGATACGTGGTATTCTCTATTGCGTACGCAGACCAAAGGACGTTTATGCAGCTTTGCCGCTTATGATGATTACAGCATTTGCAGTCGCAAGCCTGACGGAATGGACCTTCCATCCGAGCATCTTACTTGGCTTTGCACTCCTTCTCGTGCAGGGGCCTCTGCTTTTTAAATTGCCACAGAAGAAAGAAGAACAGGTATGAAAAAATATATCAATTATCAGCTGATTACAAGAAGGACATTTTTAATCATATATGATATAGCGGCAGTCATTCTGGCAAATTATCTTTCCCTTGTCCTGCGCTATAATATGGAGATGGATGCCATACCGGAATACTTCATTGCTTCGGTAACGGATCATTTGCCGATTGCAGTCGCGGTCACACTGATTGTTTTTTATATCTTCAGACTGTATCACAGCCTTTGGGCCTATGCAGGTATGGAGGAGCTTCAGAATATTGTCATGGCCTGCTTTATCAGTGCAGGGGTACAGGGTGTGTTTATGCTGAGCATGAGCAGACGTGTGCCGATGAGCTTTTATTTCTTCAATGCGTTTCTGCTGCTTGGATTTACCTTTGTAAGCCGTTTTTCTTATCGGTTTGCCAGAGAGAAGAGACGGAAGAAGCACAATAAAAATAATGCAACCTCCGTTATGATTGTCGGTGCCGGAGATGCGGGCAATGCCATTATCAAGGAAATACGCTCCAGTTATTTCAGTACGATGACGATTAAGTGCATCATTGACGATGATCCGAAGAAATGGGGGCAGTTCATACAGGGTATCAAGGTGGCGGGAGGCCGCCAATCGATCCCGGAAAATGCGGCTCTTCATGGAATTGATGAAATTATTATTGCCATTCCGTCAGCACCCAGGAAGGTAATCAAGGAAATTGTGCAGATTGCAGGGCAGACCTCATGTAAGCTGCGAACACTGCCCGGTATGTACCAGCTGGTCAACGGGGAAGTGAATGTCAGCAAGCTTCGGAGCGTGGATGTAGAGGATTTGCTCGGAAGAGAGCCGATTCGTGTGGATATCGATTCCATTCTGGGCTATGTGAAGGGTAAAAAGGTGCTGGTTACCGGAGGCGGAGGCTCTATCGGCAGTGAATTGTGCCGTCAGATTGCTTCCCATCAGCCCAGGCAGCTGATTATCGTGGATATTTATGAGAACAATGCCTATGATATCCAGCAGGAGCTGAAACGCAAATATCCGGAATTAAATCTGGTGGTGCTCATTGCATCCGTACGCAATACGAACCGGATCAACGATATTTTCCAGAAATACCGCCCGAACATTGTGTACCATGCAGCAGCGCACAAGCATGTGCCACTGATGGAGGACAGCCCGAATGAGGCTGTAAAGAACAATGTATTCGGCACCTGGAAAACGGCTTATGCGGCTGCTATGAACGGTGTGAATAAATTCGTACTGATTTCAACAGATAAGGCGGTCAATCCGACCAATATCATGGGAGCGACCAAACGCATCTGCGAAATGATTATCCAGACCTTTAACAAGAATTTTGAAAAAACAGAGTTTGTGGCAGTGCGTTTCGGAAATGTCCTGGGCAGCAACGGAAGCGTGATTCCATTGTTTAAGAAGCAGATTGCGGCAGGGGGACCGGTGACGGTGACGCATCCGGATATCATCCGCTATTTTATGACGATTCCCGAAGCGGTTTCTTTGGTACTGCAGGCAGGCGCTTATGCTAAGGGCGGTGAGATTTTCGTACTGGATATGGGAGAACCGGTCAAGATTCTGGATCTGGCGAAAAATCTGATTCGTTTGTCCGGATATAAGGTGGATGAAGATATCAAAATCGAGTTTACGGGCCTGCGTCCGGGAGAGAAGCTTTATGAAGAGCTTTTGATGGACGAAGAGGGGATGAAGGAAACAGACAATAAGCTCATCCACATCGGAAAGCCCATCGAGATTGATGAGGAGCAGTTTTTTGTACATTTGAATAAATTAAAACGTGCTGTGACAGAGGAATGTACGAATACGAAGGAACTGATACAGGAAATCGTACCGACGTATAATCCGAAAAAGTAATAAATGGGAGGCTTATTATGGACAGAAAGAGAGTATATCTTTCTTCCCCGACGATGCATGGAGAAGAACAGAAATTTATTCAGGAAGCATTTGACACCAACTGGGTAGCGCCGCTTGGGCCGAATGTGGATGCTTTTGAAAGAGAGATGGAAGCCTATACGGCCTGCGGCCATGCGGCGGCGCTCAGTGCCGGTACGGCAGCAATTCATCTGGCGTTAAAGCTGATTGGTGTACAGGAGGGTGACATCGTATTTGCTCCGGCTTTGACCTTTTCTGCGACCTGTAATCCGATTGCATACGAAAAAGCCATTCCGGTATTTATTGACGCGGAGCCGGATACCTGGAATATGTCTCCTGCGGCGCTGGAAAGAGCTTTTGAAAAATACCCGAATCCGAGAGCCGTTATCTGTGTGCATCTATATGGCACACCGGCAAAGCTGGATGAGATTATGGCAATCTGCAAGAAGCACAATGTACCGCTCATTGAGGATGCAGCCGAATCTCTGAGCTCCACCTATAAGGGAAAACAGACTGGAACCTTCGGACATTTTGGCATATATTCTTTTAACGGAAATAAGATTATTACGACCTCCGGCGGCGGAATGCTGGTCGGACAGGATGAAGCAGAGATTAAAAAAGCGACCTTCCTTGCGACACAGGCCAGAGATCCGGCCAGACATTATCAGCACTCCCAGATTGGTTATAATTACCGTATGAGCAATATTACGGCGGGAATCGGAAGAGGGCAGCTGTTGCATCTGGAGGAGCATAAGGCTAAAAAGCAGGAAATCTACCGGACATATCAGGAAGCCTTTGCCGATATTCCACAGATTACCATGAATCCGATGAATGCCGACGGGGATGCGAACAACTGGCTTTCCTGTATGACCATTGCACCGGGATGCAGTGTGACTCCGAATCAGCTGATGGATGCACTGGCAGAGCTGAATATCGAGACCAGACCAATCTGGAAGCCGATGCAGCTTCAGCCGGTATTTGCAGACTGTGATTTCTTCCCGCACGAGCCGGATAAAATGTATGAGGGCGGCGCGACAAGCGTGTCGGAGGATGTCTTTAACAGAGGGGTTTGCCTGCCGAGCGATATTAAGAATACGGATGAGGATATGAAGCTGATTATTGAGACGATACGAAAGATGTTTTGATGGGAATCATAAGTGAATAGAAGAAAACATAAAAAGAGAAAGTATGAATTAAAGAGAATCAGACGTTTACAAAAACAGACAGGTGGCGCCAAAAGAAGAAGGGTTGGAAAATCGGTTGTTTCTGATGGTGCAATGGTGTACTCGGATTCTGTAAATGATATTTTAGACCGTAATCATTTTGCTAAGGGTACAGTACAGCTCCTTGTAAACAAAACGGCTGACATGACTGTACCGCCATGTTTTTCTATGATTAATAATCCGGAAGAAACAATAGCATGGATTAGAAAATTATATGCCTATGGGCAGGATGTAAGAATTGAAAAAATAAGATTCAGCCATTTAAAATGCTATGATATTGACTTGGCAGCCAGTACATTCATGGATATTGTAGTAGCTTCATTAAAAAGATACCGAAGAAAAATAAAACGGCCGCTTCATTTTGAAGGAAAAATGCCTACAGATGGGGAATGTAAGGATATTTTGGTGGCAAGCGGTATTGTGAAGCATCTCAACGCATATACAACAGGTACTTATGACGAAAAGAAGGTGAAGCCTTTTCCGTTGGTTGAGGGACGTTATCTTGCCGGTAAATCGGATAAGGTTGCGACGGAATTGACACAATATTATAATAAATGTCTGAAAGAGCATGGATATATGCTGAATGTCGGAGGAAAGAACCGATTGAGTCATATTTTTGGAGAGGTATTGTTAAACTGTGAAAGCCATGGAGGAGAAGATTCTATATGGTATGCATTAGGACATTATCAATTCTATGAAAATGAAAAGGTAGGGGAACTGCAGTTAACGTTTATAACTCTGGGAAATACTATATATGAGGGAATCCACAATGCAGCTACATCGGAGACGAAAGCAAAACTGCAAAAACTGTTTGAACGGCATAAATCCCTTTTTTCTTCCAACTGGACAAAGGAGATGGCCGCAACCGTCTTTTCATTGCAGGAGGGTGTGAGCAGGCTTCGCAGCAGTGCATCAGAGGGTAACAGCAGCCGGGGTAATGGAACAATCAATATGATTCGATTGTTGAATGAGATTGGCAGGACAGACAGCGGAAGTGTTCCTCAAATCTCCATTACATCAGGCAATACACATATTGTCTTTGACGGTAAATATCAGCTGCTAAAACAGAAGTTTGAACAGGATGAAATTTTTGGGAGCAAGGTATTGAGTATTATAGCCTTTAATGAAAATAACGATATATATGAAAAGGCGGATGTTGACTCGGTAAAATGCATAAAACAGCATTTCCCCGGAACAGCGATATCAATTAAATTTTATTTGGATTCCAAATATTTGGAAAAGATGCATGGTTAGGAGGAACTATGAAGGTAGAATTGGGAAAGTATAGAAGTTCAGGTGCACAGGTTTTTTCTGATCGGATGAAAGGAATTCAGGCACGTAAGGAATTGAAACTGGATGATATGGATGAACGGGAAGGAAAAGTATGTGTTGTGATTCCCAGTGATACATGGTCAATCAATTCGTCTTTTTTTGGTGGCCTTTTTGAAGGCAGCTTGAAAAAAATGAATAAGACTCAATTCAGGGAGAAATATGAATTTATCTTTAATGATGGGGAAAAGATAAATTCAACATTGGAAGAAAATATCAGTGATGACATTGATTATGTATTGAATAACTTGTAAATTGGGGAAGGGGAAGTATGGATACTATTTTAGGGCCTATTTGTGATGTGTTGGTAGTCTGTATTTCATTGGCCAATCTGATATATCTTGTATGGGTTCGACAGCAGGATAAAAGGGAACAGGCGGTCAGAGAGGAAGCAGAGAAAAAGTACATATGGTATAGAGAAATTGTAATGAATCATGGGATGGAAATGATAGATTCTTTTTTTGCTGAGTGTGAGAGACTGCTGGAGCAGATGAAAAAGGAAAACATAGCAGATACGATAACCGGCTTCAGAAGAGAATACAATAAAATCAGCAAAAGATTTCCAAATACAATCAAGGTTTTAGACCGGGATTTATCCAGCCAAATATGCCGAAAACTGGAGAATTGTGAAGATATTGTAACGGGTCATATTGATCAGTTCAGACAGCGGTCTTATATTAGTGTACCGACCACTCTTGGCAAATTGAAAAATGAACATTATCAGATTATTGAGTTATTATATCAAAAGGGATTAAATATAGGATGAGGTAATAATAATGTATCGACATTTCATGAAAAGATTCTTCGACATATTGCTCTCCTCCATAGCCCTGCTTATCTTAAGTCCTGTAATCCTGATCACAGCGGTTTTAGTGCGGGTGAAGCTGGGGAGTCCGGTTATTTTTCACCAGAAAAGACCCGGTTATCAGGAGAAGATTTTTACGCTTTGCAAGTTTCGTACGATGACGGATGAGCGGGATGAGAAGGGGGAGCTTTTACCGGATAGTGTGCGGCTTACGAAATTCGGCTCTTTCCTGCGGGCCAGCAGTCTGGATGAGCTGCCGGAGCTTTGGAATATTTTAAAGGGGGATATGAGCCTGATCGGGCCGAGGCCGCTTTTAATCAGTTATCTGCCCTACTATACGGAACGGGAACAGCTCAGACATACGGTACGTCCGGGGCTGACCGGACTGGCACAGGTCAGCGGCAGAAACTTTATCGAGTGGGATAAGCGTCTGGAGAAGGATGTGGAATACGTGGAGAACCTCTCCTTTTTTCTGGATTTGAAAGTTCTCTTTCTGACTGTGAAAACGGTTCTGGTAAAGGATAATGTTGCGGTGGATACGGATGTGGTAGAGGGAAATCTGGCAGAGATTCGAGAAGCCGCCAGACAGAAAGCGGTTTGCAGTCAAAGGGCAGATGATTAGGCTCGGAACAAAGCAAAACTATGTGTGAGGCGAAAAGATTACAAATCTTGGAAAGGGTATGGGCATGAAAATGGAAGATTGTTCTCAAAATCCAATTCAGATTTATACTTTGGAACAGTCAGATGCGTGGCAGAACCGTATGGAGCAGTTTGAAAACTGGGATGTCTATTATCTGCCGGGCTATGCGAAAGCTTTTGCAATCAACGGCGATGGAGAGCCGCTTTTATTTTACTATGAGAAGAACGGAAAAAGGGCGGCAAACGTTGTCATGAAGCGTCCGGTTCCGGTCAAAAAAGTTCTGACAAAAGAGGATGAAGCCTTAAAGGAATATTGTGATTTTGTGACCCCATATGGCTATGGGGGTTTTTTGCTGGATGGGGATTGGAACGAAGAGGATAAAAAGGAGCTGTATCATGCCTATGAGGAATACTTGCGAAAAGAGAAGGCAGCTGCAGAGTTTGTCCGCTTCCATCCGGGACTGAACAATGCACATATGGTTGATGATTTCTATGAGGTCATTGATCTGGGAAATACCGTGCAGATGGATACCGGTTCCAGGGAAATCATCTGGCAGAATCTGACCAGCAAGAACCGCAATATGGTGCGAAAGGCCATCAAAAGCGGGGTAAAGGTCTACTGGGGAAGAGAACCGGAGCTTTACGAGGCATTTGAAACCATCTATAATCAGACGATGGATAAGGTGAATGCGGATTCCTATTATTATTTTGGAAAAGAGTTTTATCAGAGCATTCTGGAGGATTTAAAATACAGGGCTCTTATGTTCTATGCGGAGTATGAGGGAGAGAAGATTGCAATGTCCATTATCCTGACCGGCAAAAAGAGCATCCATTATCATCTCTCAGCGTCCCGCAGGGAATATCAGCATCTGGCGCCGACCAATCTGATTCTCTATGAGGCGGCCTGCTTTGCGTGTGAGCAGGGGTATCAGACCTTCCATCTGGGAGGGGGACTGGGCAGTCATAAGGATCATCTCTACAGCTTTAAGAAGCAGTTCAACCGGGGTGAGGATCGTGTGTTCAGCATCGGCAAAAAGATTTATGATAAGCAGGTGTACGACAGACTGTGTGAATTGAATGAGCCGGATCCGGAAAGCGGATTTTTCCCGAAATACCGGGCATGATGAAGGAAATAGGATACTATGAAAAGAATTTTAATTGTAACCAACTTTGACGTTGGACTTTACAATTTCAGAAAAGAAGTACTGGAAGCTCTGTTAGCAGTGCCGTATGAGATTCATATTGCTCTGCCAAATGGAGAATTTGTGCCGAGAATGCAGGAAATGGGCTGTATTTTTCATGAAACTGCATTGAACCGCAGAGGCACGAATCCATTTCAGGAGCTGCAGCTCATACGGAGGTACAGGCAAATTTTAAAGGAAGTGAAGCCGGATGTGGTACTTACCTACACGATCAAGCCGAACCTGTATGCGGGCAGCCTGTGCCGTCTGATGAAGATTCCATACATTACCAATATTACGGGACTGGGCACGGCTGTGGAGGGAGACGGACTGCTGCAGCATATGACAACAGCTATTTACCGGTTTGCCATGAAGCGGGTCAGCTGTCTGTTTTTCCAGAACCGGTCAAACGAGCAGTATTTTGTGAAGAGAAAAATTGGTCCCGGAAAGCATGTCATGCTGCCGGGATCGGGAGTTAATCTTGAAAGATATCGCTTTTTGGAGTATCCTAAGGGAGAAAAAAGTGAATTTCTGTTTATTTCCCGTGTCATGAAGGAAAAGGGGATTGAAGAATATCTGGAAATGGCACAGGTCATCAAAGCGAAGTACCCGCAGACCGAGTTTCATATACTGGGCTTTTGTGAGGAGGATTATGAAAACCGGGACAGGCTCATGCAGCTGCATGAGCAGGGCATTGTGCAGTTCCATGGAATGATCGAGGATATTCATCCGTTTCTGGCACGCAGCCAGTGCACGATACACCCTTCCTTTTATCCGGAAGGAATGTCCAATGTCTGCCTGGAAAGTCAGGCCAGCGGACGCCCTGTCATTACGACAAAACGGCCGGGCTGTGCCGATACGATTGAGGACGGCGTGACAGGCTTTTTGATAAAAGCACAGGATGCCGGGGATCTGACAGCCAGGGTGGAGCAGTTCCTAAAGCTTTCTGTGGAGGAAAGAGCGGAAATGGGCAGAAGGGCCAGAGAGAGAATGGAACAGAAGTTTGACCGTAAGATAGTGGTTGCAAAATATCTGGAAGAGATTGCAGAGGTTGTAGGGCGGTAATGTGACAGACGCAGGTATGCAAAAGGAGTGTCTGACGGTATAAAAGAAAGGAGCTTATAGTATGAGCTTATATGACAAAATCGTAGCAGGAGAGGAAAAGCTGTCGCTGGTAGGCCTTGGATACGTGGGAATGCCGATTGCAGTTGCTTTTGCAAAGAAAATCAAGGTAATTGGCTTTGACCTGAATAAAGAGAAAATCGCACTGTATCAGAGCGGCATCGATCCGACCAGGGAGGTAGGAGACGCGGCAATCAGGGAAGCAAAGGTGGAATTTACCAGCGATCCGGCAAGATTAAAGGAAGCGAAATTCCATATTGTTGCAGTTCCTACGCCGGTCAATCCGGATCATACGCCGGATCTTCGTCCGGTAGAGGGAGCCAGTGAGATTTTAGGTAAAAATCTGACCAAAGGCTCTATTGTAGTGTTTGAATCCACCGTTTATCCGGGTGTGACGGAAGAGGTATGTGTACCGATTTTAGAGCGGGAATCCGGCTTAAAATGCGGTGTGGATTTTAAGATTGGATATTCACCGGAGCGTATCAATCCGGGGGACAAGGTACACCGTCTGGAAACGATTACGAAGATTGTATCCGGTATGGATGAGGAGACACTGGAGGAAGTAGCGAAAATTTATGAGCTGGTGGTAGAGGCCGGAGTACACCGGGCAGAGTCCATTAAGGTAGCTGAGGCAGCCAAGGTCATTGAGAACAGCCAGCGTGATATTAACATTGCATTTATGAATGAGCTGTCCATTATTTTCCACAAGATGGGAATCGATACCAAAGCAGTTCTGGAGGCGGCGGGGACAAAGTGGAATTTCCTGAAATTTTTCCCGGGGCTGGTGGGCGGACACTGCATCGGTGTGGATCCCTATTATCTGACCTATAAGGCAGAGCAACTTGGCTATCACAGCCAGATTATTTTATCCGGACGCCGCATCAACGATGATATGGGAAAATATGTGGCAGAAAGCGTGGTCAAGAATCTGATTAAAGAGGATATTCCGGTGAAGAATGCCAGGGTAGCGATCCTGGGCTTTACCTTTAAGGAAAACTGCCCGGATACAAGAAATACGAAGGTCATCGATATCGTGAGGGAATTGCAGGAGTATGGCATTAACCCGATGATTGCAGATCCGGTAGCCGATACGGCAGAGGCAAAGCGCGAATATGGCATTTCCTTTACGGATGAAAAGGATATGAAGGATATGGATGCCGTGATTCTGGCAGTAGCGCATAAGCAGTATGAAGGAATGACCGCAGCACAGATGGATGGCTTTTTTGCACCGAAGGAAGTACATGACGGCATAACGGCGCACAGGAAAATTCTGGCTGATATCAAGGGTATCCTGAATAAAAAGGAATTTGAGGAAGCAGGCTATCTGTACTGGAGACTTTAATTTATGACGCAGAAAAAGGAACGCATTCTGGTGGCAGGCATTCTGGCACTGTTTTTTGGAATATTGTGCTCCTTTGGTCCGGGACATTACCCGGATACACAGGGTTATATGGATATGGATATGGCCAGAGAGCCGCTCTATCCGCTGTTTTTGCTACTGTGCCGTATGTTGGCAGGTAAGTACAGCCTGTGGCTGGCAGTGATATTACAGAATCTGTTTTGCGCAGTGGATGCCTATCTGATTTATTTTTATGTCAAAAGGATGTGCTTCCCGGAGCTGTTTGGCGCAAAAGAGGAGCAGTGCAGCGGAGGAATAGCTCTGTCTGCAAAGAGTCAGGAGCTGTTAAGCGTCCTGTTGCTTGCCAGTCTGCTGCTGCCACATCTGGTCACACCGCTTTTTTCGTCCTCACGTATGATCTTATCCAACGGAATCATCAGTGAGGGACTCTGCTATCCGTTATATCAGCTGTTTATCTATCAGCTGTTAAAGGTACTTTGGGAGGATGGCAGAAGAATGGTTCCGGCCTTCGTGCTGGCCTTTCTGCTCTGTCTGGTCAGAGGCCAGATGATGGTAGCAATCCCCATCTGGGCGGTGACAGCCGGATATCGTATCTACAGAAGCTATGAGAAAAAAGCGAGAGGAATTCTTCTTGTTCTGGCGGGAACAGTGCTTTTGTTCGTGGGAAGGACTCCGGTTATCAGTCTGTACAATCTGGCAGTGCATGGAATTTATGCTCAGAATACGAGCAATAATCTGACGATACTGACTAATATCTTATATGCTTCTGAACGGGAAAACGGAGCAAAGCTTCCAGATGCGACGCAGCAGGAGCTGTTTTACCGGATGTACGATGCCATGGAGGAGTTGGAATATACGTATCATTTTGCAGGAAGCAGTATGCAGGATCGGGCAGTGCATCAGGAGTATACGCATGATTATATCAAATTTGATGTTGTCACACCTGTTCTGAAGGAACATGTCCAGAGTCTTTCAGAGGAAGAGAGAGAGGGACTGGACACCGGGGTGTGGATCGATCGTATGGCGGGAGAGATGGCAAAGCCGTTGCTGACACAAAATCCGGGAGTCAGGATTCAGGTCTATATCGCAGTGGTCTGGTGCGGTTTGATACGTACTGCGGCATTCCTGCGGCCGGGAATTAATCTGGTGACCATGGTAGTTTATGTACTGCTGGCAGTTCTATGTATCAGGACACTTTGGCGAAATGGACAGGACAGGACAGGCTGGTTTTTACTTTTCAGTTTTATGATTGTCTGTGCCGTGGTATTTGCGACGGGTCTTATGATTATGTGCCTGTCACGTTATGTGATTTACAACACTTCGTTTTTATATATGGCAGCCCTTCTGGTATTGTGGAAGACGGTTATGACAGACCGGATTTTCAAAGGGAAGAATCGAAAGGAGTAAGTGAACAGGATGGGATTTAAGCATTTGGAGTTTCCAAAGGACAGTGTATTTTTAGTCACAGGAGGAGCAGGATTTATCGGTTCCAATCTGTGCGAGGCAATTACGGATATGGGCTATCAGGTCAGATGTCTGGACAATCTTTCTACCGGAAAGCAGGCTAACGTGGATCTGCTTCATGACCGGGAAAACTATACCTTTATCAAAGGCGATATTCGGGACCTTGACACCTGTATGCAGGCCTGTGAGGGTGTAGACTTTGTCTTGAATCAGGCCGCATGGGGAAGCGTGCCGAGAAGCATCGAGATGCCGCTTTTATATGAAGAAATTAATATCCGCGGAACACTCAATATGATGGAAGCTGCCAGACAGCAGGGAGTGAAGAAATTCGTCTATGCGTCCAGCTCTTCTGTATACGGAGATCATCCGGTACTGCCGAAGGTGGAGGGACAGGAGGGCAATCTGCTGTCTCCTTATGCACTGACAAAGCGGGTGGATGAAGAATACGGTAAGCTGTATAAAAAGCTCTATGGCCTTGATACCTATGGAATGCGTTATTTTAACGTATTTGGCAGAAGACAGGACCCGGACGGAGCCTATGCGGCAGTGATCCCGAAGTTTATCAAGCTTTTGATGAATGGTGAGGTGCCGACCATCAATGGAGACGGAAAGCAGTCCAGAGACTTTACCTATATTGATAATGTCATCGAGGCCAATCTGAAAGCCTGCCTGGCATCCAGTGAGGCAGCCGGAGAGGCATTCAACATTGCCTATGGCGGCAGAGAATATTTAATTGATGTGTACCATGATCTGTGCAGGGCGCTTGGAACCGATGTGGAGCCGAACTTCGGCCCGGACAGAGCCGGAGATATCAAACATTCCAACGCAGATATTTCCAAGGCGAAGAAGCTGCTTGGTTATGATCCGGAGTATGATTTTGCAAAAGGCATCGCATTGGCGATTGACTGGTATAAGGAGAATCTGTGAGAAAGAAAATATTGCTGATGGTTCCCAGAGTGCATCAGGGCGGCCAGGAGAGAATCTGTCTGCTGACAGCCAGACTTCTGCAGAAGCAGCATGATGTCACCGTGCTAATCTATGATGATACGGATTGCGTATATGACCTGAGTGGCTTGAGGGTGGTAAACATTCACAGCAAGGCACATCCGAATCCGTTTGTGAAGCTGCTCAAAGTGGCAGAGCGTATCATAAAGGTGAGCCGGTTTAAGCAAAAAGAAAAATTTGACATCTGCTACAGCTTTGGGGCTACCGCGAATCTCGTGAATATTTTTTCGAAAAGAGGAGAGCAGGTTTGGGTCGGCATCCGCGGCTATGATGATGTGGATGATACGAAGCGTACCGGCCTGTTCTGCAAATATGCGGATAAGGTGGTCTGCTGTGCCAGAGTGATGGCAGATGATGTAATAAACAAATATCATCCGAAGGATGTTGTCAGCATTTACAATCCGTGTGATATGGATGAAATCACGTGTCGGAAGGAAAAAGCGATTCCGGTAGAGGAGGAGGCTTTCTTTGCAGGCAGTAAAGTCCTGATTTCCATGGGAAGAGATGCTCATTTGAAGGGCTTCTGGCATCTGCTGAAGGCTTTTTCTATCGTATGCCGCAAAGTACCGGAGGCAAAGCTTCTGATTCTTGGACGCGGCGAATACTCGGCCTGTAAGAAGCTGGCAGAGGAACTGGGAATTGCAGATCGGGTATGGTTTGCAGGGGTAAGGAGCAATCCGTTTCCTTATCTGAAACGCTCTGCCATGTATGTGCTGAGTTCACAGGACGGAGAGGGCTTTCCCAATGCGCTTGCGGAGGCAATGGCAGTGGGACTTCCGGTAGCAGCTACGAACTGTAAGAGCGGGCCGGC
>JAGANL010000030.1 GCA_017624235.1 Lachnospiraceae bacterium
GATGAAAATTCAGAAGTAAATGCAGAGAGCGATAATGAGACTCAAGTTGTGCCGAATATATCGGAAGATGATAACATCGTAGATAATGCCGGAAATACCATGAAAAACACTCAACATAGTGTGGCATTAGAAACTGAAAAAAAGGTATTAGAAGAAATGTTTGAGTTGGAGAAGAAGTATTTTGGAAAAACAAAAAAGGCAGTAAAGATTGATGTATCACTCTAATTTTAGTCTTCTGTTGAGTCTGAAAGCACGCAAAGCTTCTTTAGGCTACAATCAATAGCGGTGTAAACGAAAAAGCAGTCTTAAACTATAGAAAAACTGCCCTTTCGTTTGCACCGCGTTTGATTTTGCCAAAGTGAACAAAGTCGCGTCCGTGTAGCCGATATGTATGGATGTTGTCCGGGTATCGATGACTATTTGACAAAAACGTTACATGACTTTATTCTAAAAGAAACCATATATGGCATTGTCAATAGCTGGAATAACAGAATCGATTTGTGCCGGAGTGCATGGGACGGAAGGAGAAAAGAGCATGACGATTCTAAAAAAGGTGTTGGAAAAATTATTTCGTGAAGAGCTGGATATTCATCACAGACTTTTGAACCTGATACTAAGCGCTGCTTTAATCGGCGGTGTGGTTTCTTTTGCAACTACTTTGGCCTTGGAGAGTTTTTTGAGCGCAGCGGTGGTGGCAGTATTGCTGTTCGTTGTACTCTTCTCCTTATATTTATCCGTTTTTCATAATCAGGTGAAAGTGGCAGCCATCCTGATTACCAGTATGGCCAATATGGTCATTTTTCCGTGGATGTATTTTTGCTCCGGCGGTCTGTATGGAGGTATGCCGATCTGGTTTGTACTGGGCCTTATCTTTACATGGCTTATCCTGAAAGGGACGGTCTGCTATTGTATGTATGCTCTTAATTTGGTGGCTATGATTGGATGTATTCTCCTAGGAATCTATCATCCGGAACTATTGGTTCAGATGCCGGATGGTTATATGGAACGGGATATCATTCAGGCGATGGTGATTGTATCCTGTATCATAGGGGTTATTTTTCAATATCAGACCCATGTGTATGAAAAGCAGAGACAGAAGATTATGGAACAGGATGAACAGCTACGCATAGCCAATCAGGCCAAAAGCCAGTTTTTGGCAAATATGTCCCATGAAATTCGGACGCCGATCAATGGAATTGTAGGTATGAATGCCGTGCTTTTAAAAAACTGTGATACCTGTGATGCAGAGGAAATCAGAGAGTATGCCAAAAACATCCAAAGCGCCAGTCAGACGTTGTTATCGATCGTCAATGATATTCTGGATATTTCGAAGATTGAATCCGGTAAGATGGAGATTATTCCGATGGAGTATGAGCTGTTTTCGATTTTAAATGACTGCTATAACATGACCAAAGCCAGGGCAAATGCGAAAGATCTCGATTTTGAACTGGAGGTTGATTCCAAGGTGCCCTCTATGCTTTATGGCGATGAGGTTCATGTCAGACAGGTGATCAATAATTTTTTGTCAAACGCGGTAAAATATACGAAGGAAGGACAGGTCATCCTCCGTATGGGGTATGAGTGGGTAGAAAAAGACAAGATTCTGCTAAAGATAGAAGTAGAGGATACCGGAGTAGGTATTAGAAAATCGGATATGGACAAGCTGTTTTTAAACTTTACCAGAGTGGATGAACAGAAAAATCGCAGCATCGAGGGAACCGGATTAGGACTGAGCCTGACTAAAAATCTGGTGGAATTGATGGGTGGAAAAATCCATGTCACAAGTGAGTATGGGAAAGGTTCTGTTTTCTCGGCAGTCATTCCACAGCAGGTTGTAAATGCGGAACCGTTGGGTGGTTTTGCACAGAAATATCAACAGTTTGTCCATACAGCGGAGACGAATCTGCATACCCTGCTTGCACCGGAAGCGAAAATTCTGGTGGTGGATGATGTGGAAATGAATATAAAGGTTGCACAGAGCTATTTGAAACAGACTGGTGCCAGGGTTGACACTGCATACAGTGGGGCAGAATGTCTGCGCATGATTGGTAAGGAAAGATATGATATTATTTTTCTGGATCATATGATGCCGGAGATGGATGGAATCGATACACTGAAGGCCATGAAACAATCCAGAACACATCTTAATGTAGAGACTCCGGTTATTGTATTGACGGCAAACGTCATTGCAGGTGCAAGGGAGAAATACCTGGAAGAGGGCTTTTCTGATTATTTGTCCAAGCCGATTCATGAGGAGCAATTGATGGAGATACTTTGTAAATACTTGCCCAAGGAGCTGATTGAGATGAAAGAAAGCAAAGAACAGGCTACAGATACAGGGAAACAAAGGACGCTGGCAGAGCGATTCCCGACCCTGAATATCGAACTGGGAATGAATTATTGCATGAACGATGAGGCCTTCTTTCTGGAAATGGTCGAAACATATATTCGTGGAGAGAAAAGAGAGGTACTGGAGAAGGAGTATGCGGAAGAGTCATGGAAAAATTATCAGGTTCATACGCATTCGTTAAAAAGCACTTCACTGAATATCGGAGCCGAAACACTATCCGAGCACGCAAAAGCGCTGGAATTTGCAGCAAAAGAGGAGAACTACCCTTACATCCGGGAGCATCATGCTGAGGTAATGAAGGAGTATGAAGAATTGCTGAAGGAGCTTCAGAAGGGAATGGAAGCGGCAGAGTAATTTCGAACCGGAACAGAGGTTTCAGGGGAAAGATATCAAAAGAAATTGGTCTGCTTGGGGATTCCACCTTGGCCAGATTATCATTATGCCGGGACACATTGCCATGTATTAGGGCATATAATTCTGGATTTTTTTGCAACGGCAGTGAATCTATTTTACCTGCAGGGAGAGATGATTCGGTTGGGTGCAAAGCTGGATTTGTTGGATGAGGACATTCTGCGCAAAACTGCTGATTAGAAGGATACAAATTGTGTGGAAACAAAAATATGATACAGAGGAGAAAAGCAATGGAGACAAAACGGTTAAGAATCGAGCCAATGACAATGGAAGAGACGACAGCTCTTATAGGGCAATATGAAGCCTCTGACCCTGAATTGAGTGCTGCGTATACCGAGATGCTGACAGGCTGTCAGAAATTTCCGGAGCAGTATCTGTGGTATGCACCATGGAAAATCTGCCTGCTGGAAAGTGGTGCATTTGTCGGAGATCTTTGCTTTAAGGGGTTGCCGGAATCAGGACAGCCGGAGATCGGTTACGGTATTTTGGAAAAATATTGGGGAAACGGGTATGCTACAGAAGCGGTGAAAGCGGTATGCCAATGGGCACTTGCACGGGACGGGGTAAAGGCTGTGGAAGCGGAAACAGTACCGGATAATCAGGCATCCCAAAGGGTGCTTGAAAAAGCAGGCTTCCAGCCGACGGGAGTAGTCGGAGAAGAGGGGCCTCGTTTTGTTTGCCAAAAAGTCTCTTGACTCTGACATGATGTCATACTACGCTTGTAAACAGCACGGTGGACAACATCGAATCCGGAAGAATATGTCACCGAGGTATGTTTTCCGGTGAAGAAAAGGGATAGAATCGGATAAGGTGCACATACTGTTACCGAGGTGACAGAGCATGAATACAGACAAACATAATAGAAGGCAGCAGGCGCTTATGGAGGAACAAAAGAGCCTGAACAAGTTCAACAGCATTACGCAAAAGGTCAAGCCGGAGAATCAGAACCAGCAGCATAATGTAAGAGAAGAAGGCATAGAGCCTGTGAATCAGAAAAGATGAATGAATTCCCCATTCAACTCGGAAGGTTGAGTGGGGAATTTTATCATTGAAGGAAAATGGCAAATCTTTTATAATGAAATCAGATGAATGGAGCGTGATGATATGAAGAAAAAGGTGATTGCAGCAGGGCATATCTGTCTCGATATTACTCCGGTTTTCCCACCGAAAAGGGAAGAGTCGCTAACGGATATTATGACTCCGGGAAGACTGATTCATATGAAGGGAGTCGATGTACATACAGGTGGTTCTGTGGCGAATACAGGACTTGCCATGAAGCTTTTGGGAGCTGACGTATCCCTGATGGGTAAAATCGGAAAAGATCCCTTTGGCGATATGGTCTGCAATATTCTAAGAAAATATCATGCGGATGACGGTATGCTGATTTCGGAGGAAGAATCCACATCCTATTCCGTGGTGCTGGCAATCCCCGGAATTGACCGGATTTTCCTGCATAATCCGGGAGCTAATGACTCCTTCTGTTCAGAAGATGTTCCACAAAAAGCGCTGGAAGAAGCCGCCCTGCTTCACTTTGGGTATCCGCCGATTATGAAAAAGATGTTCCAAAACGATGGCAGAGAGCTGGTGGAGCTTATGAAGAGGGCAAAAGCCTGCGGTACGGCAACCTCACTTGATTTTGCATCCATTGACCCGGATTCAGAGGCCGGAGAAGCAGATTGGAGAAAAATTCTGGAGGATGTGATTCCCTATGTGGATTTTCTGGTTCCGAGTGTGGAAGAGCTGTGCTATATGCTGGATAGAGAGCGTTTTGCACGGTGGAAGGAACGGACAGGAAACCGGGATGTGACGGAACTTCTGGATGTGGAAAGGGATATAAAGCCGCTTGCGGAGCAATGTATGAAGTTGGGAGCTAAGGTGTTATTGATTAAATGCGGGGCTGCCGGAATGTATTACCGGACAGCAGACAGGTATGTGTTGGAAGGAATCGGACAAAAGGCCGGAATTGATCTGGAACGGTGGGCGGATAAAAGCGGTTTTGAAAGGAGCTTTGTCCCGGATCGGGTGGTGTCCGGAACCGGAGCAGGGGATACCAGCATTGCAGCTTTTCTGACAGCTATGTTAGAAGGGTATGATTTGGAAGAGTCGGTGCAGCTTGCCGCGGCTACGGGAGCCTGTTGTGTGGCTGCTTATGATGCTTTAAGCGGGTTAAAGCCTTTTGGAGAACTGAAGGAGCGTATAGGCAGGGGATGGGCTAAAAATAGCGAATCATATTGGGAAAAATAGCGGATAGACTTTGCCATAGGGCTATGGTATACTGATGGACAAAAGGAGGGGAAGCATATGGATCAGGAAACAAAAGCAATGTTTGGCATGATTCTGGATGAACTTGGCAGAATGGAAGAACGGGTAGATAAAAGGTTTTCCGAATTGGAAGAGCGGATGGATAAGAGATTTGACAAGATCGAGAAAAAGCTGGAAACCATGCAGCATGAGATCAATGCCTGTAAGATGGAGAAGAAGATTGCTTAGCAGATAAATAGAACTGGATTTTCACCGGATACATATTGTATCCGGTTTTATTTTATTTGAAACATTCCAGGATTGTCTTCTTTAGTGCTTGAAAATACCCCCTAAAAAGTGTAAAATCAAAAAGATATATGATAAATAAACAAAACGAGGAGAAAACCATGGCACTGAGTAAAAAACCGGTAACCGGTATGAAGGATATTCTGCCTGCGGAAATGCAGATTCGGGATTATGTGATAAGCGTCATAAAGGAGACCTATGGCAAATTTGGATTTACGTCCATTGAGACTCCCTGCGTGGAGAATATTGCGAATCTGAGCAACAAGCAGGGCGGTGAGAATGAGAAGCTGATCTTTAAGATTTTAAAGCGCGGAGAGAAGCTGAATCTGGAGACAGCAGAATGTGAAGCAGATTTGGTGGATACAGGACTTCGTTATGATCTGACCGTACCGTTAGTACGCTATTATTCCAATCACTCCAATGAACTGCCGACTCCGTTCAAGGCACTGCAGATTGGTAATGTATGGAGAGCGGACAGACCGCAGAGAGGACGTTACCGTCAGTTTATGCAGTGTGATATTGATATTTTGGGCGAACCGAGCAATTTGGCAGAGATTGAACTGATTCTGGCTACGACGACAACGCTTGGAAGACTGGGCTTTAAAAATTTCCAGATTCGTATCAATGAGAGAAGAATCCTGAAAGCGATGGCAGCATACAGCGGCTTTGCAGAAGAGGATTACGATACGGTATTCATCATTCTGGATAAGATGGACAAGATTGGTCTGGAGGGTGTTGCGGAAGAACTGGAAAAAAGCGGTTTTGCCAAAGAATCCATTGAAAAATATCTGGGTCTGTTCAAGGGTATTGAAGCAGCAGAGGATGGCATTGCCTACCTGGGTGAGACCTTGCAGGGTGTACTGGAGCCGGATGTGGAGGCCAGCTTACAGGAAATTATGGCAAGTGTAAAGGCAACTAAGGCATCGGAGTTTGAAATTGTTTTTGACCCCACTCTGGTACGAGGAATGTCATATTATACAGGTACGATTTTTGAAATTGCCATGCCGGAATTTGGCGGTAGCTGCGGTGGCGGTGGAAGATATGATAAGATGGTCGGCAAATTTACCGGAAATGATGTTCCGGCATGTGGTTTTTCCATTGGATTTGAGCGTATCATCCTGCTTTTAATGGAGAGCGGTTTTCAGGTTCCGACCCAGCCGAAGAAAGTGGCTTATCTGATTGAAAAGGGTGTTTCCGGTGATATGCTCTGTAATGTCATTGCGCAGGCACAGGAGGCCAGACAAGATGGCACACAGGTATTAGTGGCGCGCATGAATAAGAATAAAAAGTTCCAGAAGGAACAGCTGACAGCAGAAGGCTATGAGGAATTCAAGGAATTTTATAAGAATCCTTTGAAATAGACAGCAAAAGAGAACGGTTGTGCATGAAACATGGAACGAAAGTTTCAGTACAGCGTCTCCAGACTTTGAAAGGAGCAAAGATATTAAGATGGCAGAAGCAATGAAGGGCTTAAAGCGTACCCATAGATGCGGGGAACTTTCCGCAGCCAATGCAGGTGAAACAGTTACTGTTATGGGATGGGTGCAGAAACAGAGAAATAAGGGTGGTCTGATTTTTGTAGATTTGAGAGACCGCTCCGGTATTTTACAGATTGTGTTTGAAAAGGCCGACTGCGGAGCAGAAAGCTTTGCAAAGGCGGAAAAAGTAAGAAGTGAGTTCGTAATCGCTGTCGTAGGCAAGGTAGAGAAGCGTGCGGGTGCGGTGAATGAAAATCTGGTAACAGGTGACATTGAAGTGCGTGCGACAGAGATGCGCATTCTTTCCGAAGCAGAGACACCGCCGTTCCCGATTGAAGCGGATTCCAAGACGAAGGAAGATCTTCGTTTAAAATATCGTTATCTGGATTTGAGAAGACCGGATTTGCAGAGAAATATTATTTTAAAGAGCAAAATTTCTGCAGCAATCCGTTCCTTCCTGACAAACGAGGGATTTTTGGAGATTGAGACACCGATGTTAACCAAGTCCACACCGGAGGGAGCTAGGGATTATCTGGTGCCGAGCCGTGTGCATCCGGGCAATTTTTATGCATTGCCGCAGTCTCCGCAGATTTTTAAGCAGCTTTTAATGTGTTCCGGCTATGACCGTTATTTCCAGCTGGCAAGATGCTTCCGCGATGAGGACTTACGTGCAGACAGACAGCCGGAGTTTACGCAGGTGGATATGGAACTTTCCTTTGTGGATGTAGAGGATGTAATAGAAGTCAATGAGAGACTGATTCAGTACGTCTGCAAGGAGTCAATCGGACTGGATGTACAGCTTCCGATTCCGCGAATGAGATGGATTGATGCGATGAATCGTTACGGCTCTGACAAGCCGGATACACGTTTTGGTATGGAACTGCATGATGTATCCGATGTAGTCAGGGACTGTGGATTTGGCGTTTTTACCAGTGCACTGGAAAACGGCGGTTCGGTACGTGGTATCAATGCAGAGGGACAGGCAGAGATGCCGAGAAAGAAAATCGATGCGCTGGTAGAGTTCGCAAAGGGCTATGGTGCAAAGGGACTGGCTTATCTTTCCGTAATGCCGGATGGCTCCTATAAATCCTCTTTTGCAAAGTTCATGACAGAGGAACAGTTAAAGGCTCTGGTGGAAGCGATGGAAGGAAAGCCGGGCGATCTGCTTCTTTTTGCTGCAGATAAGAACAACATTGTATGGAGCGTGCTCGGAGCACTTCGTCTGGAAGTCGGAAAGCAGATGGGCATCATCGATAATGACAAGTTTAATTTCCTCTGGGTAACGGAATTCCCATTATTTGAGTGGAGTGAAGAGGAAGAGCGTTTTGTAGCAATGCACCATCCGTTTACCATGCCGATGGACGAGGATATTCCATTGTTGGATACCGATCCGGGCAAGGTTCGTGCAAAAGCCTACGATATCGTACTGAATGGTACAGAGCTGGGCGGTGGAAGCGTCAGAATTTATCAGAATCATATTCAGGAGAAGATGTTTGAAAAGCTGGGCTTTACCAGGGAAGAGGCTTATGAGCGCTTTGGTTTCTTAATGAACGCATTCAAGTATGGTGTGCCGCCTCATGCAGGACTGGCATATGGTCTGGACAGACTTGTCATGCTGCTGGTAAAGGCAGACAGCATCCGTGAGGTCATTGCATTCCCGAAGGTAAAGGATGCCTCCTGTCTGATGTCCGAGGCTCCGAATGTTGTGGATCAGAAGCAGTTGGACGAGCTGTATATCTCCATCAATACCGAGGCAATTGCAAAGCAGGGCGAAGAATAAACAGAGGGGATTCCTGACAGAATGGGATATTCTGGGGAATCCCTTTCTCTTACAGGAAATGGAACTATGGAAGAAAAAACATTTAAGCAACGCTATCTGGATGGCGAGATTGAATTTGAAGAGATTGATGAATATTGCTTTCAGTGGGGAATCAGTGATGAAACCAGAACACTGCGGGAATATCTGGGATTGAATGTGGAAGAAGAGGATGCGTGGGTGAATGTCAGCGAGGATGCCCTGCGGGAACTGCTGGATGGACAGAGAAAATAAGCTTTTAGTCCGGGTGTATGGCCTGCGCACGGATGGTTTTACGGAAGAAAGCCTGCAAAACAAGCTGGAACAGCTGCCAGATATCCTGCAGGAAAAAATATGGAAGTGCCGGAATTTTCCGGATCGGTGCAGAAGAATGGCAGGATACCTGCTGCTGCGGTATGCACTGGTTTGCAGAAAAGAAAATGAAGAAGAGGCAGACAGGCTGCTTGGCACTTATACGGTGGCGGAGGGAGGAAAGCCCTATCTGGCAGGAAAGCCGGAGATTCAGTTTAATATTTCCCACTCCGGCCATTGGGCCGTATGTGCAGTGGCAGAGGAACCGGTCGGAATTGATATACAGGAAAAAAGAATGCTGCACGGCAACCTGGCGGCACGTTTCTTTTCAGAAAGAGAGAACCAGGCGCTTGCACGGTGTGAAAGGGAAGCAGAACGGGAAGCTATGTTTTTTCGGCTCTGGTGCGCAAAGGAGGCTTATGTCAAATGGAATGGCAAAGGACTGGCGCAGGGAATCCGGCAGGTTGAGGTAGATCTTTCGGCAGGAAGCGTTTGGGAGAGTACACAGTCCGTCGGATGCTGCCTTTGGACAGGAGAGCTTTCCGGGTATTTTCGGTCGAAGGAGAGTGTCCCATATTATCTGGCTTTGTGCTGTGAGAATCCAATGGAAATAACAATGAAATGGATGGAAGAATTATGAAGTTTATTAAGACAACGGAAACAGAATGGAGTACCGAGATACTGGAAAAGGATTTTGAGGAAGCAAACAAGATAGGGCGTTATGCTGTTGGCGAGCTGGCTGTTTACTGCCCGAAGATGTTCAAACAGGTATATATTCCGATTCAGGACATTATCTGGGCATATCGCAGGCTGGAGAGCGTGGAAGGAAAGCTGTGCTGCGGAAAGGCAAATTTTGAGATTCATAAGGTCATTTTAGTAACGGCGAAGAAGCAGCGCTTTGAGCTGGCGGGTATGGGGCTGGAGCAGGCGAAGGAAATCCTGGCTGCACTGGAGCAGAAAAATGCAGCCATAGATATCGGGTATTCGAAAGAGAAGGAAGCGTCCTATTTTCAGGGATAGATGGTCATGAGAATACCGTCTGCGATGGCCTGTGCAATGTCATAGAAGCGTTCATCAAACAGGGCATTGTCTGCATCCGTGTTAATAAAGCCGATTTCCAAAAGAACAGAGGGCATATCGGTGCTGTTCAAAACGACCAGATTAGGGCGTTCATTGACCCCAAGGTTGCGGAAGCCGACCTGTTCTAATTGTTGATTGATGTTGTCGGCCAGTACAGCGGCGGGGCCATAGGAGCTGTAGACCAGAGATTCTACGCCGGAATAGGTATTCGGGACAGGACTGGAATTACGATGAAAGGATATAAAATAATCCGCGTCCGCCCAGTTGGCATCTCTGGCACGTTGATAGACCGAAGGATTGGATTCGTCGTCCCAACGGGTGTAGAGAACATTGATATTGTAGTTTTTTAAGATATCGCCGACTGCAAAAGCCAGGGAGAGGACGTCGTCCTTTTCCTGTCTTCCGTTATAGACAGCGCCGGGGTTTGTGGCACCGTGGCCCGGATCCAGCACGATTGTATAAGCAGCCATAGAAGACTCCTGACTGGCATGTGTAATATGCCTGCGTTCTTGCTATTAGCTTATGCGTCTTCCCCTGTCAATGTGACAAGGATGGGTTCGTGGTGGATGGCCGGCAGTATCTTTTCTAACAGATCGCTTGTCGGAAAGCGCAGACTGGCCGTATTGATGCAGGGATGACAGGCGATGTATTCCTGCTCGATGACGTCCCGGTCAATGATTAGCTGCACCCGGTTTGCAGTATCATTCATCAGCCCAAGCACGCTTACGGAGCCGGGAGTGATGTCCAGAAATTGTTCCATAAAGCATTCCTCTGCAAAAGAGAGCCTTGCAACGCCAAGCTGTTTGGAAAGCTCCTTTGTCTTAAATTTCTTTTCACCGGGCATCATGACGAGATAAAAGTCCGTTTTCTGACGGTTGCAGAGAAACAGATTTTTACAGATGTTCGTGCCGAGCAGCTGGTCCACTTCGGCGCAGGCTTCAATGGTGGCATGTGCTGAATGATGAAGACGGCTGTAGGTGATGCCAAGGGAATCTAACAGGTCATAGCTGCGGATTTCCTTTGGTAAAAGACCTGTTTCATCCTTCGGTCTGCCGGTGTAGACGGTACGATCTAAAAAAGCGGTTTCGATGTGGTCTGTATTTTCCATATTTTGTCTCCTTTCTGATAAAACAGAACAGGGCACAGGGAAGGCCCCTGCGCCCAATTTATTTTGTGTTCCTATTTTTAATGGGCGGTAAAAATACCGCTGTTTTCTTCTGACTCATCGTGGATGCCTTCTAACAATGCAGCAGGTTCTTCCACCGGTTCCGGGCAGGGAAGCGTCATCAGAACCTTTTCAATGCGGTTCTGGTGGATGTCCATGACCTTCAGATGGATGCCGTCTGCAGTCGTAACCTCTTCATCCTGCTCCGGCAGCCGGTCTAACAGTTCAATGACGATGCCTCCTATGGAATCGTAATCCTCAGATTCCAGCTTTGTGCCCAGAGCATCATTGATGTCGGAGAGCTTCATGCTTCCTTCTACCAGATATTCCGTTTCGCCTAACTTCTGAATCAGCTCCTTTTCATCCTCATCATATTCATCGCGGATTTCACCAACAATTTCTTCCAGAAGATCCTCCAAAGTAATCATACCAACGGCAGCGCCGTATTCATTCAATACCACAGCTACGCTGGAAGTACTTTCACGCATCTCGATCATAAGATCCGCGGTTTTCTTAAATTCATAGGTATAATAAGCATCCCGCAGGATATTTTGTATCTGAAATGCCTGACCGTGATCTACTAACAGGAAGTCCTTGACGTTAATAATGCCGATGATATGGTCCTTATCATCCTGATAGACCGGAATACGGGTGTACATGGATTCCCGGAAAAGAGCCATGACCTCATCGTAGGTGGCATTGACATCTACGGTGACCATATCAATACGGGGAATCATGATGTCTTTGGCCAGAGCATCGGAAAAATCAAACACATTGTAAATCATTTCCCGTTCTTCTGACTCAATGACGCCATCCTCATGACTGACATCCACATAGGTACGCAGTTCACTTTCGGTCATGACAGCCTTCTTGTTCGGATCAATCCGTAACATGTGCATCAGACCGGAGGATAATTTATCTACTATAAAAATTACCGGGGTCAACACGAACATCAGGGAATAGATAATTCCGCCGTAGGCCAGAGCTATTTTCTCGTTGTTGATCATGGCCCAGTTTTTCGGAACGATTTCCCCAAATAAAAGTACAACGATAGTCAGGATACCTGTTGCAAAGCCTACGTAATAATTGCCGAACAGACGGATCACCATGGAGGTCGCAAGTGAAGAAGCTGTAATATTGACAATGTTATTTCCGATCAATATGGCGCTTAACATCTTGCTGTAGTTGTCCAGCACATGCTGTAGGGTAATGGCACGCTTGTTGTTCTCCTCGACAAGCGTTCGTATTCTGACTTTGTTTACCGTAGAGAGCGCTGTTTCTGCAGAAGAGAAGAAAGCAGAAAGGAAAATCAGCAGCACCAGTACGGTCATTTGTATGACACCAGAGGTATCCAAAATAGTATCACTCCTTTAAAATATGTATTGGTTTTTCAACCGAAAAAAAGTTGATTACTATGAATCTTACAATAAATACCATAGGATTGTCAAGTTTGCCTCCTGTAAGGAATATATATGAATGAGACCAGCCATCGTTCTGCTGCTGGCTTATTACTATATTTATGGGGAGGTGGAAGAATGGAGCGGAGAGCAGTTCCAAGGGAAGGAGTTACCTTTTATTTAAAATGTCTGCTGTTTTCTTATATGATTACCGGACTTCTGTTGATGCTTCTGGCTTTATTATTGTATAAGCTGAGGCTTTCGGAACAGATCGTATCGATTGGAATTATTGTAATCTATGTGGCGGCTTCCTTCTTTGCAGGATTTGTGACAGGAAAGAAAAGGAAGGAAAAGAAGTTCCTGTGGGGACTTTTGATGGGGACAGCTTATTTTCTCATCCTGACGGTGGTATCGTTTGCAGTAAACCGCAGCGTGGATGATCTGGCCGGAAATTTTGTGACAGCTTTTGCAATCTGTGCCTGCAGCGGAATGCTGGGAGGCATGCTGAGCTGAGCCGTGCCGTCCGGTTAAAAATTTTTTCAAAAATGCTTTTCCTTGGCAGGAATCTATGATATACTACTAAAAGTATATAAGAACAAGGGCATTATGCTTAAAAATACGGAGGTTGTGTATATGAAACATATTAAAACTTTAAACACAAGAGATTTAAAGAAATCTATGAAAAAGGGCGGCTGCGGAGAGTGCCAGACATCCTGCCAGTCAGCATGTAAAACATCCTGCACAGTAGGAAATCAGAGTTGCGAGAACGTAAAATAATAAAAAGATGTTTTGTAAGCAGCGATAACATCGCTGCTTATTATACGTTATGACGAAAGGAAAATAAAGTGATACATCAGTATAAGAACAACGGCTATAATATCGTACTGGATGTGAACAGCGGATGTGTTCATGTGGTCGATGATATGGTTTATGAGCTCATTCATATCATGGATGAGGAGCTGGCGGGAAAAGAGCCTGAGAATTTAAAAGAGGCGGTGACTGCCAGAGCACAGAAAGAGCTGTCCTATACTGCGGAGGAAATCAGTGAGGCCGTGGATGAAATCCTTTCCTTAAAGGAGTCCGATCAGCTCTTTACCAGAGATATCTATGAAAATTATATCATGGATTTCAAAAAGAGAGAGACAGTCGTGAAAGCTCTTTGCCTGCATATAGCACATGATTGTAATCTGGCCTGCCGTTACTGCTTTGCAGAGGAAGGCGAATATCATGGCAGAAGAGCGCTTATGAGCTTTGAGGTCGGCAAGAAGGCACTGGATTTTCTGGTAGCGCATTCCGGCAATCGTGTCAATCTGGAAGTGGATTTTTTTGGCGGAGAACCGTTAATGAACTGGCAGGTGGTCAAGGATCTGGTTGCCTACGGCAGAAGTCTGGAGAAGGAGCATAATAAGAAATTCCGTTTTACGCTGACCACAAACGGTGTGCTGTTAAACGATGAGATTTTGGAGTTCGTCAACAAAGAGATGGGAAATATCGTTCTGAGCATTGACGGCAGGAAACAGGTGCATGATTTTATGCGTCCGCACAGAGGCGGTCAGGGAAGCTATGATGAGATCGTTCCGAAATTTCAGAAGGTGGCAGAAAGCCGCGGTCAGATGAATTATTATGTAAGAGGAACCTTTACTCATCATAATCTGGATTTTGCCGAGGATGTGCTGCATCTGGCGGATCTTGGTTTCAAGCAGATTTCCGTGGAGCCGGTTGTGGCGGATCCGAAGGAAGAATATGCTCTGCAGGAAGAAGATCTTCCTGTTTTGATGGAGGAATATGATAAGCTGGCAAAGGAACTGCTGGCCCGCAAAAAGGCTGGGAAGGGCTTCAATTTCTTCCATTTTATGATTGATCTGGAGGGAGGCCCCTGTGTGGCAAAGCGCCTTTCCGGATGCGGTTCGGGAACGGAATATCTGGCGGTTACACCATGGGGAGATTTTTATCCGTGCCATCAGTTTGTAGGAAATGAAGAATTTCTGATGGGAAATGTGGAGGAAGGAATTAAAAGGACGGACATACGGGATGAATTTAAGACCTGTAATGTCTATGCAAAAGAGAAATGCAAAAACTGTTTTGCCAAGTTTTATTGCAGTGGCGGATGTGCCGCAAATTCTTATCATTTCCATGGCAGCATCAACGATGCCTATGACCTGGGGTGTGAATTGCAGAGAAAGCGCATTGAATGTGCGATTATGATAAAAGCAGCATTAGCAGAGGAAGAAGGAGAAACAAAGGAATGAAAAAGAGTAAAGGCATTCTCGTCCTGATTTTAAGCCTTGCCCTGTTAGGGTTATTTGGCTATACGGCAGTGGCAGGATGGGGAGCAGACAAAACAGGTTCCGCAGCAAACATCAAGCAGGGACTCGATCTGGCAGGCGGTGTCAGCATTACTTATCAGGTAGTCGGAGAGGAAGCTCCGTCCGCAGAGGATATGAATGACACCATTTACAAGCTTCAGAAGCGTGTCGAAGGCTATAGCACAGAGGCAGTGGTATATCAGCAGGGTGATGACCGTATCAGTATTGAGATTCCGGGTGTAACCGATGCCAATACGATTTTGGAAGAACTTGGAAAGCCGGGTTCCCTGACGTTTTATGACAAGAACTTCCAGCCGGTTTTGGATGGTACGGATGTGCAGAATGCAGCAGCGGCCACCACTCAGAATGACATGGGAAATACCCAATACGTAGTTCAGCTGACGTTGACCGAGGAAGGAAAGCAGAAATTTGCCGATGCTACAACCGAAGCCGCAGTCAATCATGATATTATCTATATTATTTATGATGATATGATTGTCAGTGCGCCGAGCGTAAATGAGGCCATTACCGGAGGAGAGGCTGTGATTACCGGTATGTCCAGCTTTGAAGAAGCGGATCAGCTTGCTTCTACCATCCGTATCGGCGGACTGAAGCTGACACTGGAAGAGTTAAGCTCCAGCGTTGTAGGTGCACAGCTTGGTGAAGAAGCGATTGAGACAAGCTTAAAAGCAGGAGCAGTAGGATTTGTTCTGGTAGCGGTCTTTATGATTGCCGTATATCTGATTCCGGGTATTGCCGCAGTCATTGCTCTGGCTCTTTATGTGGCAATGATGGTGCTGCTTTTAAATGGATTCAATCTGACCTTGACGTTGCCTGGTATCGCAGGTATCATTCTTTCCATTGGTATGGCGGTAGATGCAAACGTCATTATCTTTGCGAGAATCCGTGAAGAGCTGGCCACCGGAAAGACTGTGCAGTCTTCTATGAAAATAGGCTTCCAGAAAGCGTTATCTGCTATTCTGGACGGAAATATTACGACCCTGATTGCCGCAGCTGTACTTGGTGTACTTGGTACCGGACCGGTCAAGGGATTTGCTCAGACACTGGCACTTGGTATTGTGCTGTCCATGTTCACTGCATTGGTAGTCACACGTATGATTCTGAATGCGTTCTATGCAATTGGATTAAAGGATGTAAAGTTCTATGGAGTGGCAAAGGAGAAGAAGATCATCAACTTCCTTTCCAAAAAGGCAGTATTTTTTGTCATTTCCATTGTAGTGATTGTATCCGGTTTCGTATTCATGGGAATGAACAAGGCAAATGGCGGAGATATCCTGAACTATAGCCTGGACTTTAAGGGTGGAACATCTACCAATATTACCTTCAATGAGGATCTTTCGATTGCAGATATTGATGCAAAGGTCGTTCCTGTTGTGGAAGAGGTAACAAAGGATGTTAATACACAGACACAGAAGATTGCGGGAACCAATCAGGTGGTTATTAAGACCAAAACGCTTTCGCTAGAAGAAAGACAGGCATTAGAGGAGAGTATGGTAGAGAATTTTGGAGTAGATGCTTCCAAGATTACGACAGAGACCATCAGCTCTACAATCAGTTCAGAGATGAAATCGGATGCGATTATCGCAGTAATCGTATCGGCAGTATTTATGCTGATTTATATCTGGTTCCGGTTTAAGGACATCCGCTTTGGTACCAGTGCGGTGCTGGCGCTCATCCATGATGTGCTGGTTGTACTGGCATTCTATGCGGCAGCGCGTGTATCGGTGGGAACCACATTTATAGCATGTATGCTGACCATTGTTGGTTATTCCATTAACGCAACGATTGTTATTTTTGACCGTATCCGTGAGAATCTGAGTGAAATGAAGAAAGCGGATCTGGCAGAAATCGTGAACACCAGTATTACACAGACTCTCACCAGAAGTATTTTTACTTCCCTGACCACCTTCTTTATGGTTGCAGCTCTGTACGTAATGGGAGTTTCTTCCATTAAAGAATTTGCACTGCCATTGATGGTAGGTATTGTCTGTGGTGCTTATTCTTCCGTATGCGTTACCGGTGCGCTCTGGTATGTATTCCGCACCAAAATCGGAAAGAAAAATACAGCACAGAAGTAAAAAGCATTGAATTGAAAACAGCCTGCCGGTCTGTGTGCCGGCAGGTTTTTCATATGATAGGAAACTTTATCACCTATCGTATGAAAAGATACGGTTGTGCGCAGCTCGCGAATGAGAAAGTTTTTATGGGAATTGGATAACAATAGTTATGGCAAAGTGGTATGTAGCAGCAAAGAAGGCGGATTTTAACAGAATAGCAGAAAAATATCATATCAATCCGGTGCTGGCCCGCATTATGCGAAACCGGAATATTGTAGCGGATGAAGAAATCGAAAAGTTTTTGTATGGGAAGAAGGAGGATTTATATTCTCCCTTTTTGCTAAAGGATATGAATCAGGCGGTAAACATACTCAGACAGGCAATCCGGGAGAGAGAAAGAATACGGATTATCGGAGATTATGACATTGACGGGGTTTGTGCCACCCATATTTTACGCCGTGGACTTCGGTTTCTGGGTGCAGATATTGATGCGGCTATTCCGCATCGTGTCCGGGATGGCTATGGTATCAATGAACAGCTGATCCGGGAGGCGAAGGAGGACGGAATCCAACTGATCGTGACCTGTGATAACGGGATTGCAGCCGGAGAACAGATTCGAGTGGCGAAAGAGCTTGGAATTCGTGTCATTGTTACGGATCATCATGAGGTGCCCTTCGAAACGGAGGAAGATGGCAGGAAAAATGATCTGCTGCCACCTGCGGAAGCTGTAGTAGATCCGAAAAGGGAGGACTGTACCTATCCGTTTCCCGGTATCTGCGGTGCGGTAGTAGCCTATAAGCTGATGGAAGCAATTTATGTAAAGGAGCAGGAGTCGCTACAGGCAGAAGAGGGAACGGAGGAAGAAAACGGCTATCGGGAGGTATTGGAGGAGCTGTTTGAATTTGCAGCTTTTGCAACGGTCGGGGATGTGATGGAGCTTCGGGATGAAAATCGTATTATTGTAAAATACGGACTGGCCAGTATGCAGCATACGAAGAATCCGGGACTGCGCGCACTGATGCAGGTGAATGGAATAGAGAGTGCAAAGCTGAGTGCCTATCATATCGGGTTTGTGTTGGGGCCATGCCTGAATGCCAGCGGACGTCTGGATACGGCAGAGCGTGCGCTGGCTCTTTTGGAGGCAACGGACGAGACAGCCGCTGTACAGCTGGCAGGAGAGTTAAAGAGTCTAAATGACAGCCGTAAGGACATGACAGCAAAAGGCGTGGAAGAAGCCTGTGCTATGGCAGAAGCAGTGGCAGGAAACGCAGAGAAGCCGGATGATGTCATGATTTTGTATCTGCCGGACTGCCATGAAAGTCTGGCCGGTATCGTGGCCGGGCGTGTACGGGAGAAATACGGTCATCCCGTCTTTATTCTGACACCGGGCGAGGAGGGAATCAAGGGTTCAGGACGTTCGATTGAAGCCTACGATATGTATGCTCATATGTCAGAGTGCAAAGAGCTTTTTACGAAATACGGCGGGCACAGGATGGCAGCCGGGCTTTCCATGGAGGAGAGCAATATAGAGGAATTTCGGAGACGGATGAATGAAAACAGCGGATTGACAGAAGCTGATTTTGAAGAAAAGGTACATATTGATGTACCAATGCCGTTTTCCTATGTGACGATGCAGTTTACCGAGGAATTATCCCTGTTAGAGCCGTTTGGAAATGGAAATGTAAAACCGTTGTTTGCAGAGAAAAATATGACATTTTTAAACGGAAGAATTATGGGGAAGAATCGGAATGCCGCTAAATTCGTGGTAGAGGATATGCAGGGCAGAAGATATGAGCTGGTTTATTTTGGAGATTTGCCCGGCTTTTTCACCTATGTGGAAGAAAGATTTGGCAGGGAGGCTGCTGCCCGGCTGCAGGGAGAGCAGGAAGCTGCCGGATGGGAAGGACAGACATATGGGAAAGAGGTGCAGAAGGTCTGTCTGAATGTTGCCTATTATCCCTCCATCAATGAATTTCGAGGCAGGAGAAGCCTTCAGTTTGTGATGCAGTATTATTGTTAAAAACAGGAGACAGAAAAAATATGGAAAAGAAACGTTTGGAATATCTGGATATGGCAAAGGGAATCGGAATCATACTGGTAGTCATTGCACATTCTACCTTTACTTCAGCTTCGGTACAGGCCTTTATTACGGCTTTCCATATGCCGTTGTTCTTTATTGTTTCCGGTATGCTGTTATGTCATACCGGTGAAGAAGCAAAGGACATGAAGACGATTGTAAAGAAAAAGGCAAAAACAGTGCTGGTTCCTTATATTACATTTAGTATAGCGTATGTTATGATTGATATTGCAAGCCTCTATTTAAAACCGGGAAAGCTGACCTGGATTGATATTGAGCGTTCCTGTATAGAGTTTGCTACGCTGTATGGCATTTCCGTGCTTTGGTTCATGTCAGCCCTGTTTTTTGGAGAGCTTCTGTTCCTGGGATGGAAAAAGAAATGTAGGAGTTGGAAATATGGGGATTCTATCATGATGATAAGCGGATTGACAGCAGCTGTCATTATGACGGTCGGAAGCCCGCTTTTTCAGGAATACTATCCGTTGTACCGCAGCATGCCGATTTTGTGGGCAGGTTACTATATCATTGTAATGTTCCGCAGTCTGGGAGCCTTCAGTTTTCTGGCGATTGGATATTATAGCTATCGTTATTATTTTAGCAGGAAAGTAGAGAAGAAAAGTAAGAAAAAAATAAATCAAGATATAATATCTATAGACAAGGCGAGAGAACAGGTGCAGACGGAAGCTCCGAGAACGTTTTTGTGGCAGGAGGCAGCCGCAGCAGTTTTATGTTTCCTCCTGGTCTTTGCCATTAGTCAGAAAAATGGAGTTGTCGATTTACATTTTCTGGTTTTTGCTAATCCGGTGCTTTATTACCTGGGGGCAGTGGCCGGTACGTTGGGAGTAGTCCTTCTGTGCAGACAGGTGGGAAGGAGCAGAGTGCTTCGCTATCTGGGGGTTAATTCTCTGATTATTATGGCCACACATCTGGATTTTCAGGTGCTTATTACCTCCATTGATTTTGCAAACTGGATGAATCAGTATATTACAAGAGCTAAGGTCTATATGCTGTATTTCAATGTTGCGCTTATGATGACGTTGCTGGAAATGATTATCGTTTATGCAATCAATCATTGGTTTGCCTTTATGATTGGGAAGAAGTGTAAGCAGGATATATTTCTGAAAATGTTATTAACTTTTCGTGAGAAGGCTTACAAAAAGAAGGAAAAGTGATATACTCATGGCAAAAGATGACAAAGGATGATATATCAGATGAGAGGGATATGTGTGAGAAGATTAGGAAAAAAGATGCTTTTGTTTTTGCTTCTGGGGACTGCCTTCTGTATGCTGACCGGTTTTGCACCAAGTAAGATGCTGGTGAACAGCAAAGCGATAGTAAGGCAGGAGCCTACGATCAAAGGTGCCAGAATCGGTACACTGGAAGCAGGCGAGGTGGTTCGGGTAACAGCAGCAACGGAAAACGGCTGGTATCAGATCAACATGGGAGAAACCGATGCTTATGTAAAACAGAATTATCTGACGGAGATACCATGGAAAATCAATGCTCTGGGAGACAGTATGACTGCCGGAGCGGTAGTACATGACAAGAATAATCTGTATTTTAATGTGGTCGGTATTCTGTGCGGTGCACAGGAGGCACGGAATTACGGATCAAATGGTACGACCATTGCAGGCATCATGCCGACTAATTTTGTAGACCGATCCATGTTTATGGAAAAGGATGCAAATCTGGTACTGGTGCTGGGCGGTACCAATGATTTTTACTATAATATTCCGCTTGGTACGGACCAGGACCGGACATATTTCAGTTTTTACGGAGCAATGCATATGCTCTGCAGCAGACTGAAAATGGTATATCCTGACAGTGATATTGTGTTTATGACACCGTTACACCGTGTGGATGAATTTGGGGAAATCAATCAAAATGGCAATACGCTGGAGGAGTATGCTGACGTGATTATGCAGGTGTGCAGTGAATATGATATTCCGGTGATTGACTTGTATCATGAAGACAGGCTGAATTTTGGCACCAACAAGGAATTGTATATGCCGGATGGACTGCACCCGGATGATCTGGGACAGATGGCAATCGGATATTATGTGGCGGATAAGCTGAAAGATATGGGCATCGTATATGGTGACAGACCGGAAGTGGATATGAGCCTGATTATGCCGCAGACGGTGGAAACAACAGAGATGGATGGAAATCAGGCTGTATCGGAAACCGGAGAAAGCGGTGTGTATCAGTCTGTGCAGGATATAACAGAGGGGAATATGCCATAATGAGTGAAGGAAAAAGGGACAGCAGCAAAAATGGGTGTCCGTATGTCAAAAAGTGCGGAGGCTGTCAGTATGACGGTTCCTCTTACAGTGAACATCTGAAGCAGAAAAAGAAATATCTGGATAAGCTGATGAAACCGTATGCTCAGGTCAAACAGCTGGTAGGGATGGAACATCCTTTCCATTACCGGACTAAGGTTCATGCGGTTATGGACAGGAATCGGAAGACCGGCAGCGTTATTTCCGGTATTTATGAGCAGGGGACGCACCGTGTGGTGCCGATTCAAAGCTGTATGATAGAGGATGAGCAGGCGGATGAGATTATTTTGACCATTCGTGAGTTGTTGTCATCTTTTAAACTGAAGATATACGACGAGGATACCGGCTATGGTCTGGTTCGCCATGTTCTGATTCGAACCGGCTATCATTCCGGCCAGATTATGGTCGTGCTGGTAACTGCATCGCCCGTATTTCCCTCCAAAAATAATTTTGTAAAAGCGCTTCGGAAGAGACACCCGAATATCACAACAATCGTACAGAATATCAATGGTCGTGGAACAAGCATGGTGTTGGGGGATAAGGAGCATATCCTGTATGGAAAGGGCTATATTGAAGATACGCTTTGCGGCTGTGTCTTCCGTATTTCATCCAAATCCTTTTATCAGGTGAATCCTCAGATGACAGAAAAGCTTTACGGCAAAGCCATTGAACTGGCCGGACTGACAGGGCGGGAAACGGTGATCGATGCTTATTGCGGCATCGGTACAATCGGTTTGATTGCTGCGGACAGAGCCCATTCGGTGATTGGTGCAGAGTTAAACGGCAGTGCCGTGAAGGATGCGGTGGTAAATGCCAAACGAAACGGAATCAAGAATATCTGGTTTGAGCATATGGACGCAGGAGAATTTATGGTTAAATATGCCAATCAGGGGAATTTTGCGGATGTCGTATTCATGGATCCGCCCCGCAGCGGCAGCACCACACAGTTCATAGATGCCCTGGCTTATATGAAGCCGACAAAGGTGGTATATATTTCCTGCAATCCGGAAACGCTGGTTCGGGATCTGGAGTATTTTCGGAAGAAAGGGTATCAGGTGAAGGAATGCTGGGGGTATGAGATGTTTCCTTGGACAAGCCATGTGGAAAGTACCGTCCTGTTGCAAAGAAGAGGTGCTGACCCGGCACATTAAAGAAAGGGTAAAACAGAAAGAAAACAGAAAACAAAGGGAAGACATTAGAGTGCAATCATTTAAGAATGAGAAACACGATAATGTCTTTTTTATATTCTGAACGCAACTTGTTACAGATAATGTACGACTTATTACAGTTATAGTGATTTGCAGGAAGATATTTGTTAGAGTCATTGCAAGGAGGGAAAGGGAATGTTGTAATTAATCGCTGAAAAAGTTATACTTATCCCATTTGTACTTTTTAAAATGAATTCTAAAAAATACTACGGTTAATAGTATTCAGGAATTGGATGGGATAAGGGATGAAAAAGGTAAGAAAAATTGAAGTGCCACAAAAGGATACTATCAGAAAATTGTGGGTGGCAGCATATTGCCGTGTCAGTACGAAATATGAGAGTCAGAAAAGCAGTATTGAGTTACAAAAAGAATATTATGAGAGTTGTATTAAAGAACAACCCTCTATTGGGGTATTAAAGAACAAATAACAGCATATACTATAGTGGCTGTAGAAATTGCTTGACATGAAGCTCAAAGTCAAGTAAGCTGAATACAGTGATCGCGTTGCAGAAACCTGTGAGGCCTGCGACCGGGGGAGAACCTGCGGGGTCTCCTCTTTTTTACTTTAAGGAGACATTGTATATGCCAAAGATTTTTTTGAGTTATGATCAGCAAATAGAAAAACTGAAGAATGAGAAAAATCTGCAAATTGATGATGAGGCATATGCCAAGGAGATATTAAGGTAGACAAGCTACTATTCATTAATTGGAGGGTATAAGGATATTTTTAAGAATCCGACAACCAAGAAGTACAAGGATGGAACGAGATTTGAGGATATTGTAGAGTTATATTATTTTGATGAATCATTAAGGCAGTTGTTTTTGAGATATCTCATTAAAGTAGAAAATGAAATAAAGTCACAAGTCTCCTACTATTTTACAGAGAAGAATGGCGAGAACCAAAAGGAATATTTTGATACTGCAAATTACAATTATGTAGGTAAGAAAAATCAAAGAGATATTGACCGTTTAATAAAGATATTAGAAGGGTATGTTACAAAACCGACAGATTATAATTACATAAATCATGCACAGAGAAAATATGGAAATGTTCCGTTATGGGTACTGACAAATGCATTGACATTTGGAAATATCTCAAAAATGTATATGTTGCTTCCACAGAATATACAGGTTAAAGTCAGCAGGAATTATCCGTGTATCAATGAAAGTCAAATGATTTCTATTTTGGCAGTATTGGGAAAATTCAGAAATGTTTGTGCTCATGGTGAACGATTATTTACTTATAGAACCACTGATAGCATACCGGATTTACCAATACATATGAAATTAAAAATTGCTCAAAAAGGCACAC
>JAGANL010000031.1 GCA_017624235.1 Lachnospiraceae bacterium
ATGGTAGAGCACACGGCTGTTAACCGTGGGGTTGTAGGTTCGAGCCCTACTCGGGGAGTTATGATGTAGAGTGTTATTGGGATGTATAAGGATTACATCTGGATAGCACTATATTACATCAGGGCGATAAGCGAAAGCCCATAAGGCTCCATGGTCAAGCGGTTAAGACATCGCCCTTTCACGGCGGTAACACGGGTTCGATTCCCGTTGGAGTCATTTTTTAATTTGTATTGTATATAATAGAATATGGCGCAGTAGCCAAGTGGTAAGGCAATGGTCTGCAACACCAGTATTCACCGGTTCAAATCCGGTCTGCGCCTCTTGAGAGCTCATAAAATCATGGATTTTATGAGCTTTTTGTTTTGATACGGTTTGGATACTGCCAGCGAGTCAGGCGTGTCAGACCGATAAATCAGCAAAAAAAGTCGAGTGATCTATAGAATAAACAGATAAAATGAAAGCTGTAAAACAAAAGGAGGCAGAATCATGCAGGAAATTATTAGAGTGGAACAGCTTTCAAAGTCTTATCAAGGCAGACCGGCGGTAAATAAGCTTAGCTTTACACTGGGCCAGGGAAAGGTACTGGGACTGCTTGGTGCAAACGGAGCAGGAAAAAGTACGAGTATTGAATGTATTTTGGGTACGAAAGCCAAAGACAGTGGAAAGGTGAAAATACTTGGAATGGATCCGGTGAAGGACAGAAAAAAGCTGTTTGAAAAAGTGGGAGTCCAGTTTCAGGATTCAAATTACCAGAGGGAAATCAAAGTAAAGGAATTATGTGAAGAAACGGCGGCGATATATCAAGCACCGGCAGACTGGAGAGCTTTGCTGAATAAATTTGGAATCGGGGAAAAGGAGAAAAGTGCGGTAAAGGACCTGTCCGGTGGAGAGAGACAGCGATTGTTTATTGTTTTAGCTCTGATACCGAATCCTGAAATGGTATTTCTGGATGAGCTGACAACCGGACTGGATGCAAAAGCAAGGCGCGAGGTGTGGAGTATTCTAAAGCATTTGAAGCAGGAAGGAATGACAATCTTACTGACATCTCATTTTATGGATGAGGTGGAGGTGCTGTGTGACGAAATTATCATTCTAAAAAAGGGAACCGTCGTCTATCAGGGAACGGTAGAACAGGCTATAGAGACAAGTCCATATGATCAATTTGAAGATGCTTATCTTTGGTATGCAGAAGAAAGGGAGGGAATGACAAATGAGAACATTTTGTAAAATGCTGAAAATAGAGGGAATGCTGTCGATACGCGATATGAATATGCCCATTTTTGCAATTGCGATGCCGGTAGTGGTACAGATTATCCTGGGAATCATTTATGGAGACCGGGCAGCATTTGAAGGAGCACAATATACTTTTCTGGAGCAGTCCTTCGGAGCGCTGTGCAGCATTGCAATCTGCGCAGGCGGGCTGATGGGTTTACCAATCGTGATTTCAGAATATCGTGAGAGACGGATTTTAAAAAGATTTCAGGTAACGCCAGTCAGTCCACAAATGCTTTTGTTCGTACAGCTGTGCATTTACGCACTCTATGCTACAGCCTCTGTCGCTGTTTTGTGGATGATCGAAATATGTTTCTGGGGATTTCAAATGCGAGGCTCTGTACTGGTATTTCTGGGAGGATGGCTGTTAGTACTGATTTCGATATTGAGTATTGGTATGCTGGTAGGAGGTGTCGCACGAAACAGTAAGAGCGCTTCGGTCATTGCCTCGGCACTGTATTTCCCGATGCTGATATTTTCAGGAGCGACGCTGCCTTATGAGGTGATGCCACGGACAATGCAGAAAATTGTAGATATTTTCCCACTGACTCAGGGCATCAAGCTTTTAAAGACAGCAGTTTTGGGGCAGCCGTTGGAGCAGAGTATGTTTTCGATTTTGATGATTCTGGCAGTGGCTGGAATCTGCATCGGAATTTCTATCCGATTCTTCCGATGGGAATAGAAGAAAGGGGCAGTGGAAGCAAAATGCGGGATCAGATTATTGCGGTACAGGCGATGCAGGATTATATTGCGGCGCATTCGGATGAAGATATTTCTCTGGCTGATTTGGCTGAGGTATCTCATTTTTCACCATGGCATGCATTTCGGCTTTTTAAAGAATATACAGGCTTTACGCCGGCGGATTATATCAGGCGGCTCAGGCTGTCATGGTCGGCGCTCAGGCTGCGGGATGAAAAAAAATCTGTGACAGAGATGGCATTTGAAATGGGATTTCAGAGTGTGGACGGATATCAGAGAGCGTTTAAGCGGGAATTTGGCTGCAATCCGAAGGAATATGCCAGACATCCGGTGCCGATTTATCTGTTTATACCGTATGGTGTCATCTATGAGGAAATCAGAAGGACGCATCAGAGAATAGAGGAGGAAATGAATGTGTTTGTACAGATTATTCATAAACCGGAAAGAAAAGTGCTGATCAAAAGAGGTATTCAGGCCAGGGATTATTTTGCATATTGTGAGGAAGTTGGATGTGATATATGGGGACTTTTATGCAGTATCCATTCCATAAATGGGGAACCGGCCGGGTATTGGCTCCCGGAACAGTACAGAACAGAGGGCACCAGTGAGTATGTTCAGGGTGTGGAAGTCGCAATGGATTATGAGGATGTGATCCCGGAGGGATTGGATGTCATTGTATTACCGGAAAGTGATTATATGCTGTTTCAGGGGGAACCATTTGACGAGAGAGAATACTGTGCAGCTATCGAAGGTGTTCAGGAGGCAATCAAAAGATTCAATCCCAATACCAGGGGCTATGAGTGGGATACGGAAAATCCGAGAATGCAGCTCGAGCCTGCCGGAACCAGAGGCTATATGGAAATGCTGGCAGTAAAAAAAATGTGAGGCCGTTCCAGCCTCATATTTTGGTAAAATGAAATATTTTTAATACTGAATAACAGCAACCGTTGCAATCATTTGTCGATGAGTGGTAGAATTAGACATATAAGTTGCAAAACGAAAAGGGAACCTGCCGTTAGAATGGATACAGGAGAAGTGCAATAAAACAAAAGAAAGAAGGGACAGAAAATGGATGAACAGTTTTTTTATGAAAATGATGTCAGGGTGACAGAATCGGCGGTAAAAATACTTTGATGGATGATATTGGTCTTTCCAGCGCTGATGATCATGTCTGCCATTGGACTGTTCCAGAGTAAAATTCAGGATCTGATCCCGCTTACTCTGATTGGCCTGTTGGTTACTTTGGGGCCGACCGTTGCGTATAAACTGAATGCCCCGATTGTAGCCATGAAGTATACATGTACCTTGGCTTTGGGCGGTCTGGTAGCGCTTATGGCATCTAATGCTACGATAGGTATCTATATGACTTATGCGCTTGCTATGGTATTCAGTATTTTGTATTATGATAAAAAATTCACGCTGAGAATATCGATAATCAGCTATCTTCTGCTCGTAGTCTCTCTGTATTTCAGGAGCCTGAATGTACAGCAGATTGAATTTGAATCAGACTTCACATGGTTTGTGAGCCGTTCGGTCGGTTTTCTGATGGAAGCGGCCGTGATGTTATTCAGGGGTTTGCAGATACCAATGGAATTATTACCGATTCTGCGAAAGCTACAGTAGAGGACTGTAGCAGCAGTTCACGTTTTGCGGATGAGGTCTATTCTTCTATGGGTGAGATGAATGAGACCGTAAATGTAATCGTGGAGCATACGTCACAGATGCTTGAAATTGCTAAGGAAACCACGGACAAAATGCAGGGTTATATTCAGTTGATGGGTAAGACCACAGAGGACATGAAGGTGATTGAGCAGTCGGCGCATCATACGGAGCAATCCATTCAAAGCCTGGAGGCCGGCATTCAGGAGATTTCGGAATTTGCCTCCACGATTGCCCAAATTACAAGCCAGACGAATCTGCTGGCATTAAATGCTTCTATCGAAGCGGCAAGAGCTGGAGAGATGGGTAAGGGATTTAGCGTAGTTGCTAATGAGGTAAGAGTACTTGCAGATGATTCCAAGCGTGCCAGCGATGCCATTACCGGCATTATCGATAAGATTGTTTCGCTGTTAAAGGAGGTCAGGACATCCAATACGGAAAATCTGGGCAATATTGCAGAAGGCATCGAGAAATTAAATGGTGTGGAAAAGGAGGCGGAGAAGCTCGGAGATTTGCAGCAGGAATCCAGACGGATGGCTGAAATGGTAGCGGTTTCCAGTCAGGATACCGTAAAGTCCGGAGCGCATGTAGAGGATATGGTTAAGCAGATGCAGGAGCTTGTGGCAAATACATTGCAGCAGGCCAATCAGATCGTACAGGAGTCGGCAAGACAGAAGAGTGTGACCGGTGAAGTGGAACTGTCCTTCCATCAGGTGAACAACGTGTCGAAGGATCTGGGAGAGATTGTGCTAAGATAAGCCAGAACGCCGAAGGGGCAGACGCAGAAAACTCTCAGGCAAAAGGACCAGATTCTGACGATACTCTGGAGAGCAAAGGCGCACCGAAGAAGTAAATGAATGCAGATAGAAAATAAGTTTGCAGAAAAGAATCTTTCAGGTTGATAAGACAGAGGCGTATGAATGCACATGGCATTTGTATGTCTCTTTTTGTTTTGTAAAATGTTCCGAAAAGGAGAAGCAGATTTACAGGAGGAAAAGAAATGTATCAGATTATTGACGGAAAGAGAATTTCCAAAGAAATCAAGGATGAGTTGAAGGAGCAGGTAGCGGAATTAAAGAAGCAGGGAAGGGAAATCGTACTGGCTGTGATTCAGGTGGGTAACGATCCGGCGTCCAGCGTATATGTGGGAAATAAGAAAAAAGCCTGTGAGTATATCGGAATCGGTTCGCTTTCCTATGAACTGCCGGAAGAGACGACACAGGAGGAACTGCTGTCTCTGATTGAAAAACTGAATCAGGATGAAAACGTAAACGGCATCCTCGTGCAGCTTCCGCTTCCGAAGCACATTGATGAGGATGCGGTGATCTGTGCGATTGATCCCCAAAAGGATGTGGACGGCTTCCATCCGCAGAGCGTAGGGGCACTCTGTATCGGACAGCCGGGCTTCTTATCCTGTACACCGGCCGGAATTATCGAACTGCTGAAGCGTTCGGGTATTTCAGTGGAAGGAAAGGAATGTGTTGTGATTGGACGAAGCAATATTGTTGGTAAGCCAATGGCTATTTTACTGCTCCGTGAAAACGGTACGGTTACCGTGACGCATTCCCGCACCCAAAATTTAAAGGAAATCTGTAAACGTGCAGATATTCTCGTGGTAGCGATTGGCAAACCCAAATTTGTAGATGATACCTATATCAAGGAGGGGGCTGTAGTCATTGATGTCGGCATTCACAGAGGGGAGAACGGTAAGCTGTGCGGAGATGTGGATTATGAAAAGGTAGCTCCGCATACCAGTGCAATCACTCCGGTTCCGGGCGGGGTGGGTCCTATGACGATTGCCATGCTGATGCATAATTGTGTGGAAGCCTCCAAAGTTGGAACAAACTGACCAGATTGTATTTTAGAACAAAAGAAAGGGTATGGTAATTATTATGAAAACAGATATTCAAATCGCACAGGAAGCAGTCATGGAGCCCATTACCAAAATTGCGGAAAGTCTGGACATCACCCCGGATGAACTGGAATTATACGGAAAGTATAAGGCCAAGATTTCGGATGAGTATATAAAAAAAATCGAGTTGAATCCGGACGGAAAGCTGATTCTGGTGACAGCCATCAATCCGACTCCGGCAGGAGAGGGGAAGACGACCACCAGCGTCGGTCTGGGACAGGCTTTTGGAAAGCTGGGTAAGAAGGCTGTCATTGCCCTCAGGGAGCCG
>JAGANL010000032.1 GCA_017624235.1 Lachnospiraceae bacterium
ATTCAAAGTGGTTACATTTTTAGAGTAATCATTATTACGGTGAAGCTGCACAAGAATGTCCTTATAACTGCGAAGGGTTTCAATGCATATGGTCTCAGATGATTCCATGTATTCACCGATTTTTAAATGAGCATCATTGGATATCTCATTCCAAAAACAGCCTTGGGACTTTCCGTGAGAAAGATAATGTATAATCAGAGTACAACTGTATGATACTTCTCCCTTTTCATAGAAGTACTGCATCATGGCTGAAACATGACTGTTTACCTGAGACTTGTTAAAAATGCCAAAGTAGATCGCATCATTATAAAAATCTGCGATCAGTGTTGCACTAATGCCGCTGATTTGTTGAATGCCCCTTTTCTGTGCAAAAACCAGAAACTTAGCGCATGAATGGCGATGATTATCTATTGTTGCTTCAGCGAATGCATCTTTTTTATCCTCAAGATAAGTGTCAAGACGGTTCTTCATGTAAGAAGACAAAATCGTATATGACATCAGATGCTTTGTTTCATGTTCGATCCGAATAGAACCTGTTTCCGAAACATCCCGTAGTCTTTCAAGAGCCACACGCCCATGATTGATATCTGAAGGCGCAAGATCATTAGCCTGTGTAAACCATTCAAGAGCTGCTTCCGGAGAATAACTGATGTTCTTTTCTTCCAGATAATCGCGGAGTTTTTCAAAACAACGTTTGTTTGTCTTAATCAATGAAGAACAATACTGGTGGTCGGACAGATAGTTCAACACAGACTGAGCCATAGTTTGATAAGTATCCATAGAGGTACCTCCTTATAATTGATACCTCTATTATCAGGTAATCGAACATTTTTATCCGCATCTTTTCTCAGAAATCTGCTATAAAATCAATACTTTTCAGAAAAAATGCGGATAAAAAAAATCCGTCGTATAAGACCTTTTATACGAACATTCGGAGAAAAGGTCGAGAGATGGTTCCGTACCCTGAAGGACCAGTGGATGGCATCCCTGGACATGAGGGATTTTCATACACTGGAAGAACTCAGAGGGAGCCTTATGATCTTTGTCAGAAGCTATAACCGGCGTCCGCATTCCTCTCTGAAGGGAATGTCCCCACAGGAACGCTTCTTTCAGGAACCGGAACTGATCAGCCGCCTCCCCGATGAACAGATCGAATCCTCTTTTCTTCTTGAGATCAAGCGCAGGGTATCCGCGGACTCTGTCATTGTGATCGACCAGGTGGAGTATGAGGTTGACTACCGTTTTGCAAAGCAGCGCATCACCCTCCGTTATACGCCGGATATGAAGGACATCTTTATCGTGGAAGCAGCTTGCTCCCTTACGCCGATCCGCCTTCTCAACAAGCATGACAATGCCTCTGTAAAACGGAACAATGTACGTCTGACAGGAGGTGAAGACTGATGGAACTCACCGCGCGTTATGGTCTGGAATTCAATCCCTTTTTAAAGAATTCCAAAGAGATCCTTTTCGAAGGAAGCGAATATACGGAGGCAAAATTTCGTCTGGATTACCTTGCAAAAACCAAAGGCTTCGGCCTTCTTACCGGCGCTCCGGGCCGTGGGAAAACAACCTTGGTCCGTTCCTGGTCTGCCGGACTGACTCCTTTCCTGTATAAGGTGATCTATACCAGCCTTTCTACTGTTACGGTGAATGATTTCTACCGGAATCTCGCCGCGTCCCTGGGCGCGCAGCCGTCCTACCGGAAAACTGAAAACTTTCATATCATCCAGGAAGAGATCAACCGGCTTGCCCTTGATAAGAGAAAAACTCCCGTCATTATCATTGACGAAGCGAACTACATCAAGAATGCTGTCTTAAATGACCTGAAAATCCTGTTCAACTTTGAGATGGATTCCCGTGACCGTGCTGTGATCCTTCTAGTCGGTCTGCCCCAGCTGAACAATACGCTCCAGCTTTCCATCCATGAACCGCTCCGTCAGCGTATCATCATGAACTACAACATTGACGACTACTCAAAAGAAGAGGGACGCGCTTACATTGAATGGAAACTGAAAAAGGCAGGCTGTACTGATTCTGTTTTCGACGACGCGGCCATCGAAGCGATCCTGAATGCTTCCGACGGGACAGCCCGCATGATCAGCAAGCTCTGCAATGCTTCGCTTGTGATCGGGCACAGCCAGTCAGCTGACCGGATCACAGCCGACATCGTGATGCAGGCAATCAATGACAGCACCCTCGGCTGAGAAGACTCCCGCAATTAATTTGCGGGGGTTTTTCTGTCAGGAAAACAATTCGCAGAAACAACCATTTTTAAAGTGACGGGCACCTCTGTAGAAACTTCAAATCAGCTCGAAATAATCTGCAGGATGGGACATCATTTAATGTGCCGGACAACACCTTAGTAAAGTGTAAAGTCTCTCATCCTTATCTTAACCCAGCATACTCTTTCTCCGATACTGCCTCACACCACTCATTGGCGCAATCCACTCCCGGCACCTCAATGGCCAGATGTGAAAACCACTCCTCCGGAGCTGCCCCATGCCAGTGCTTTACTTCTGCAGGAATGTTCATACAGTCACCCGGTTTCATCTCTACCACTTCCCTGCCTTCTTCCTGATAATAACCCCGCCCGGCTACACATATTAAAATCTGTCCGCCACCGCTTTTAGCGTGATGAATATGCCAGTTATTTCTGCATCCGGGTTCAAAGGTTACATTGAAAATACCAACCTGTGCTGTGGATATGGGGGCAAGGTAGCTTTGTCCTACAAAATATTTTGCAAATGTATCATTGGGTTGTCCAATTGGGAATACCATAGATTTCGCATGTGCTCTCATCGCCTCATCCACATATGGCAAATCCCCTTCCTTTGGCTGCCAGACTTCCTTTGCCAAATTAAAAACTGCCCATCCCTTTGGCCAGCCTGCATAGAATGCCACATGTGTAATAATTGCCGCAATTTCTTTTTGTGTCACACCATGCTCCTTTGCATTTTGTAAATGATATTTTAAAGAAGAATCCGTTATCCCGGAAGACATTAATGCCACCACTGTTATGATACTTCTGGTCTTAAGATCCATATCCTGATTATTCCAGTTCTCACCAAAAAGGACATCATCATTAAAATGTGCAAATTCCGGTGAAAATTCCTGCAAAGCATTTCTTCCTGCTGTTTGTACAATTTTTTCCATATCATCCACCTTCTTCACGAAATTCCTTTCAATCGTTGTTTACGAAATACAGTTCACCCACTCTGCAATTTCCTGTTTCGTGACCTTACCAAATACTTTCCCCTCTACTATTACTGTATTTGGCGCAGATGGCTTAAGCTCACTGACCGTATTTCCAAACCCGCTTCCACCGGAGGTTGCAAACAATACAACTTTTTTACCCGAAAAATCATAGCTTTCCAAAAAGGTATGAATAATGGTGGGAGCTACATACCACCAGATTGGAAACCCCAAGATAATTTCATCATACCTGTCAATATTGGCATCCGTATCCATTATCTCCGGTCTGGAATTTTTATCACTCATCTCGACACTACTTCTGGATTTCTTATCCATCCAGTTTAAATCTGCCTTGGAATACGGCTGTTTTGGCATGATTTCATACAAATCTGCTTCTGCCGCCGATGCAATCATCTCTGCCACCTTCCTTGTTGTTCCACTGGCACTAAAATATGCTACTAATTTTTTTCCCATGGCTCAGCCTCCTTACCGTTACAATATAAAATGTGTAAAGTATTTATCTCTCGCACTTTACACATCTATTATATTCCGCAATATTAAATTATGTCTAATACCTATATCAAATCGTTTTCTATGCCTTAAAAGCATTGATTTCTTCTATAAATTTATTGATTGCCAATGAACAGGGGATATTCCTTCTCCATGCGATTACCGTACTTGCTGTTATTTCAGGATACAGTCTTCTATGAACAAGCAATTCCTCTCTCCAATACCTGGTAGCACCTTCTATAGAAACCGGATATCCCAGTCCATGAATTGCCATAACACCTGCGTTTGTTCCAAGATTACTGATAAAAGAGACTTGAAGCTTATGAAAATCCTTACCAAACCAGTTTGCAAGTTCACTTTGCACGTTCCGTCTTTTGGGAAGGATGAGAGGTTTGTCCAACAAATCTTCCCTTGTAATATATTCTTTATCTGCCAATGGATCATCCGGTTTCATCCCAACAACCCAATGGTCACTTTCCATAATTCTGATATAATCCAGTCCTTCTGTATTGATGGGTTCTAAAAATAATCCAATATCTGCCAAACCCTGATTCATCATTTCATATACGCAATCTGCCGTCGCTATATGTAACGCAATCTGCACCATTGGATATTTTTGCTTATATACCTTACAAATTTCTGCTAATGTTTCAACAGCAGCAAACTCACCACAACCGATTGTAATCGTACCTTCTATCAGTTCTTCTTTTACCTTCAATTCATCCAGCATTTTTTCTTCCAGATCAATGATTTCCAAGGCTCTTCGTTTTAATAATATCCCCGACTCCGTAAGCGTAATACTACGACTCCCTCTTATAAAAAGAGCTGTGCCAAGTTCCTCCTCCAATGCAGCAAGCTGTCTTGAAAGCGTTGGCTGTGTAATATTCAATTGTTCTGCGGCTTTTGTAAAGTTCTGTTCTTTTGCCACGGTCAAAAAATATCGCAGTATTCTGATATTCATCTCTATTGCTCCAGCCATTGATCCAGAAAGGCCATCTGTCATACCACCGGTTTTTTACGCGTCTTTTCCCATTCTGCTTTTGTAATCCTGGTAAAATGCTCCGTTCTGATATCTCCCATCAACGTACATGGTTTATTTTCTTCTGTGTGATGATAAATAAATCCGCACTTTTCCTGACATCTCTTTGACTTCTCATTCCCATCATAATATCCGCACCACATCGCGCTACAATACAGATCTTCGAAGGCATGCCCCTGCAGTCTCCTGACTGCTTCTGGAATGAGTCCTTTTCCCCAGAAAGGAACTCCAATCCAGTATCCAATCTCAATCTCATCTTCTGCAGCTGATGTATGAGACTGCATGGGAGGGATAAGTCCTATACTGCCAATCGCTTTACCGTCTTCTTTCAGACACACAGCATAAGTCTCATCAGCAGACAACACATTCCGGATAATTTCGAGACTATTCTCTACACTCACATGCACTGGCCAGCCTGCTATGGGTCCGACATCCGGATTTTTTGCATATTCATATAAGCTTTCTGCATCACTTTCTTCCCAGGGACGCAGAATTAATCTCTCTGTTTCAAATACCATTTTTGATTCCCCTCTTGATTTTTTAACCTTCTGACATTCCTGTGAGCTTTTCCTCCCACTCCTTCTCCCGAAATCCTGTCAGTACAAACTCCTCTCCCACAACCAGAGGCCTTTTCACCAGCATCCCATTCGTTGCAAGCAATTTGAGCTGCTCTTCTTCCGACATTTCTGTAAGCTTATCCTTTAAGCCCAGTTCCTTATATAGAATACCGCTTGTATTGAAAAATTTCTTTAATGGCAGCCCGCTTATATGATACCATGTTTTTAACTCCTCATAAGTAGGATTTTCTTCTACGATCGGACGCTCCTCAAACGTTACATGATGCTCCTCCAGCCACTTTAATGCCTTCTGGCAGGTACTGCATTTTCGATAAACTAAAATCAGCATATGATTTCCTCCGTTTCCTCTACTTTTCATTCCGACTTTCCTCTGATATCAGCACATCCACGCTTTGGTCATGCTCCTCTTTCGGCAGTTTCTCTACCAGCTGACAGGAAAATAGAAGCGCTGCAGTCACTACATCGGCCTGCATCTGTTCCATTTTTGCCAAATACCGGTCATAGAAACCTCCTCCATAACCTATCCGGTTGTGGTTTCGGTCAAAAACTGCTCCCGGCATGACCATCAGTATCTTCCCACCGCTGTCTGGCCGAAATTGATGTTCCTCTCTTGCTTCCGGTTCTAAAATACCGTAAGCGCCTGCTTTCAGATCAGCCATACCACAAATCCGGTAAAATTCCATTTCTTTGCCGCATACTTTTGGACAATACAGCTTTCTGGTACCGCTTTGAAGTGTTTTTTCCAGAATCCATGTGGTTTCCACCTCACTCCGAAAATTTACATAGGAAAGGATATACTCTGCTTCCTGATAAGCAGGATGTTCTAAAAGCTGCTGTTCCAACCGCAGACTCCTTTCTCTGCGTTCTGTGAGCGGAATTGAATCCCGTAAAGACAGGATTTTTTTCCGAAGTTCTTTCTTTTCCACATGGTGTTTCTCAGCTAAGGGTTCGATGTCCATACTTTTCTCCCAGATTTGTAATACTTCCATCCTCTTCCTGTATACTAATATTGTTAAGCTGTGTTCTCAGATTGGCACGAACATTTGCCAGATATTCACTCCGAAGCTCCTGCTGCTCCTTTCTCTCTGCCTCTGTCAAGCCTTCTGCCTGTGATTTCCGGTACAGCTCATTGATGCGGGCAATTTTTTCCTTCATCGTTTTTTCTGCCATAAATTTTTCCTTTCTTTTCCTGTTTTTCATTCAGGTACACTTTGCTTTGCCCAATGCTAATCTCTGTGAAGGCGGCTGACAAACTCCGGCAGGTCAAAGTCCTCATTCCTGTGTGCCCGAAAAATGGTTCCGTAATTCCTTCCATCCATGATGCGGTGTATGATACGGATATCCTGACTGTTGGCAATCACCATATCAGCACCGGAACAGGTCGCAATCTGCGCAGCTGTCATCTTTGTATTCATACCTCCGGTCCCTACATTGCTGCCGGTCGATTCCTTGCCCATATTCATATATTCCTCTGTCAGCTCATCTACCTGCTCAATGAACCGGGCCTCCGGATTTTTCCTCGGGTCATCCGTATACAGACCGTCAATATCCGAAAGCAGAATCAGGAGATCCGCATCAACCAATGCCGCTACAATGGCAGAAAGCGTATCATTATCACCAATCAGAACGTCATTATCTCCTACCTGAATCTCATAGGTGGCAACGGTATCATTCTCGTTTACAATCGGAATCACACCCAGCTTTAACAGCTCGGAAAAGGTATTGTGCGCATTATATCGATTCAGATTATCCACAATGGTATTTTTGGTCATCAGAATCTGAGCCGCTACCTGATTATATTCCGCAAAGATTTTCTGGTAAGTCATCATCAGTCTTGCCTGCCCGATTGCTGCACACGCCTGCTTGACCGCCAAGGGATTATCCCCTTTGGTATCCTTCAGATTGATGGCCTTTTTGCCTGCCGCAATCGCTCCGGAGGTCACCAGAATCACATCCTTTCCCTGATTTTTCAGATTGCAGAGTTCACGAATCAGGACATCCATTTTGATATAATCCAAATCTCCCGTTTCCGGATGCTGCAAGGAAGAGGATCCGATTTTGACTACGATTCTCTTCTTGTCCTTTAATGCTTCTCTTAAATCACTCATTCTGTTTCTCCCCTGTCCTTTCTTATGCAGGCAGCTATCGCTTCTGCCACACGTATGCCATCCATTGCCGCAGATGTAATTCCACCTGCATATCCGGCTCCTTCTCCACACGGAAAAAGTCCCCGGACACTGCTCTGACATGTTTCATCCCTCAAAATCCTGACCGGCGAAGATGTCCTGCTCTCTACACCGGATAATACCGTGCTGTCACTGTTAAATCCCGGAATCACTCTGTCGAACTGTTCCATTCCTTCCAGAAATGCCAAATTCAGTTCTTCGGGCAAAACCGGCCGAAGATCCGCATAGACAGCCTGCCCCTTCGTGCAATGTCCCGTCTCTTCCAGCGTATGGCTTAGCTGTCCGCTCTTAAAATCATCCAGACATTCCACCGGAACTTTTCCGTTCCCTGCTTTCCATGCTCCTTCCTCCAGCCTTCGCTGAAAGTCAATTCCGGCCAGCGGATGCTCACTTCCAAAATCCTCCGGCGTTACCTGAACAATGACCGCACTGTTTGCATTCCGGCTTCCGCGATCCGAATAGCTCATACCATTTACGGCCAGCCTCCCCTCTTCCGAGGAAGCATTTACCACATAGCCACCCGGACACATGCAAAAGGAATAGACACTTCTTCCATAAGAGGTCTGAGCCGTCACCTTATAGGGCGATGGAGGCAGATGCTCCGGCTGCTCCATACCATACTGAGCCAGATTGATCATCGTCTGCGGATGCTCTACCCTCAGTCCCACTGCAAAGGACTTTGCCTCCATTGGTATCTGAAGGTCATAAAGCATTTCAAAGGTATCCCTGGCACTATGACCGCAAGCCAGTACTGCCTGCTCACAGCCAATTCGTTCTTTTCCACAGCAGACTCCGGTCAGTTTTCCCTCTTTGATCTGAAATCCGGTCACCCTGGTTTCAAAACGTACCTCGCCGCCATAGTCACAGATTTTCTGCCGGATATTCCGAACCACATTGACCAGAATATCCGTTCCGATATGAGGCTTTCCCTCATACAGGATTTCTTCCGGCGCTCCATTTTCCACGAAAATTTTCAGCACCTCTCTGTTTCTGCCATCCTTATCCTTCACCAGCGTATTGAGCTTGCCGTCCGAAAAGGTTCCGGCTCCACCCTCCCCAAACTGTACATTGGATTCTGTATTTAATCTTCCGGTTTCCCAGAACCTCTGCACATCCTTTGTTCTGGAATCTACATCCCTGCCCCGTTCCAGCAGAATCGGACGAAATCCGTATTTTGCCAGAAAATAGCCGCAAAACAGACCTGCCGGCCCGGTTCCGATAATGACCGGTCTCTTTTCCTCTCCAATCGGCTGCTTTAGCCCTGCACTATAAGGGAACTGATAGGAGACCTCTTTTGCCAGTGTCACATTTTTGTCTCTGGAATACTTTATAATCCATGTCTCTTTTGGTGTTTTAATGTCCACAACATAAATGACAAAAATATCCGGCTTCCTTCTGGCATCAATAGACTGCTTTCTGATTTCCAAATGTTCTATTTCCGATGGTTTTATTTTTAAAAGCTTCGCTGCCTTTACAGTCAGTTCCTCCCTGCTGTGTCCGGGCCGAAGCTTCAACTGTTGAATCCGAATCATACCGAATCTTTCTTCCTTTCCCTTGCGGCATAGGTACCTGCCAGATAACCGGAGCACCATGCCCACTGCAGATTGTAACCTCCGCATCTGCCATCCACATCCAAAAGCTCACCGGCGAGAAAGAGCCCCTTATACTGCGTGGATTCCAGATTTTCATCCACCTGCCTTAAGGAGACACCGCCTGCACAAACCTGCGCATTCTGAAACGAATTCGTATCCGTTACCGTAACCGTAAAGCTTTTGAACCGCTCTATCAGGTCAATCCATCTGGAAAGCGGGATGTTATCCGCTTCTCCGTTCGGTTTGATTCCCATTTCCTTCAGGAAATAAAGAATCCACTTTTTATGTACCGTTCCGGTCAGAAACTCTTCTGCGCTTCGACCCTTTAACCTCTCCATACGCTGCTTTAACCAGTCCGGTATCTGCTCTGCGAAAAGTTCAGGCAGCAAATCGATACGCACCTGAATCCTGCGGCCCTTTTCCAATGCATATGCTGCATAGCGGCTGAACTGAAAGACCGGAATACCGGAAATTCCATAATCCGTCATCTGCAGTTCTCCACGTTCCCTTGCGGCTTCCTGCCCATCAATCAGCAATGTTAAAGCTGCATCACAGCGTATGCCTGCCAAAGCCTGAAATCCCTTTTCCTGACAGCGAAGCTGCACCAATGCCGGAACCGGACGCACCATTTTTATATTCAATGCCTTCATGAGCCGATAACCGGAACCGTCCGAACCGGTTTTCGGACTGGCCTGTCCTCCGCAGGCAACAATCACCCGTTCAAACCGTTCTGCATGTCCGTTTACCGTAAGTGCAAAACCTTTCTCTCCAAGGGGCTGTATCTGTTCTACCGCGGCTCCATACCGCACCTCGATTCCTCTTGCCTGAACCTCATACCGAAGAACATCCAGCACTGCCGAGGCCTGCTCACATGCCGGATAAAGATATCCGTTTTTATCCTTCATCATAAGCCCTAATCCTTCAAAGAAGGGAATCGTGTCCCTGGGAGTAAATCTGGAAGCAATCTTCCATGCCTTTTCCTTTTCTTTACTATGAAAGCAGGAATCTGAAAAAGACAGGTTGGAAAGATTACACTTTCCATTCCCTGTCACCAAAATTTTTTTCCCCATTCTGTCATTTTTTTCAAATAGGACGACCCTTGCTCCTGCTCTGGCTGCTGTAATTGCCGCCATCATACCGGATGCTCCGCCGCCGATTACTGCGATCCTCATGCTAATAACCATTTCTCCTGCCCTGAAATCTTCCAAAAGCAAGTATAACATCAACTGGAATAAGACTCAAGGAAATTATACAATTCCGCCTCAGAATCAATATATTTGCGCAGTATAATCTCTTCACGTACCGTGGCCGGAAGCTCATCCAGCCGTATGTCCGTATACAGATATACCTCGTCTGTATCTGCACGGTATACCGTAATGTAATTATTTTCTGCAACCAGTACAAAGCTTTCCGATTCATCCGGCAGATAATAGCTCTTTTCAATCGTAACCCTGCCGGCCGAAAAAGCCAAAAGCTTCAAATCGGTAAAGCCCTTGTTCAGCTCCGACAAGGGCGGTGACATGCAATACTCCTCCAGCGCCTTTTCCAACTGTTTTCTGGTCATTCCAATGTACTTTCCCGGGATTTCCGTAACCTCACGTTCTGTGGTTGCATGCCGGATGTCATAGGAATGTATCTCAAAGCTGGTATCTGCGGTCGTTCTGATTTCTGCATTTACCGCTTCTTCTGCCACATAAACGCTTTCCTTCTCCTCTGCAGGCTGTTCTGTTCTCTTTTCTTCCTTTTCCAGACGGTTTGGATAGAACCACTTTGTATAGAGTGCATGCGTATATGCCCCTCCGGTAAACATCAATCCATTCAATACGAACAACAGGCCGATTCTACACACTTTTTTCATAGTTTCCTACTCCTTTGTATGTAGTATCAACCTGTTTTTCCGGATTTATTCCATTCTCTTTACAGCAGTCTGACAGCCTTTGCCGCTTTTACCACGATTCCCCCTCCCAGCATTCTCATAAGTTCTTTTTCCGAAATTCCCTTCAGGGCAATTTCAGCTGTCAGATAAAGAATCAGTCCAATCAATGCCACCGGAAGAACCGCCATATTTCCCATCAGATTGCTGAAGCCGATAAGCAACAGGTATTCCGCAATTCCCATGCCTGCAGATGCAATCAGCGGTACGACGCAAGTTCGGATCCACTCCTGCCTGTAGTGCATCCCTCTGCCAAGCAACAACAGATTCAGCAAGTCACATAGAAATACCGACACCATCTCTGCATAAACGGCGCTGTAAATTCCAAGCTTCAGATAAAACAAAAACACAACGAACAGAATAAGCTGCACGATGACTGCTATCAATATATGAAGCAAAACTCTCTGCTTACGTCCCATTCCAAATAAAATTTTTCCGGTCAGCAAGGCAAAGGACATCAATACTACAAGTAAGGCTCCCACCCGAAGCATTCCTGACGCAAGCTCCATTTCTCCATCATAAAAAAAAGAAATCAGCGGTTTGGCAGATACTACTAAAAAAACAGCTCCAGGAATAGCCAAAAACATCGTTTGATGTATAGCACCACCAATCCGGTCTCTCGCCTGCTTATAATCTGCTTTCCCGATTGCATTCAGGATACCGGGTAGCATAGGGAAGACATTACCGGTTGCAAACAGTACCATCATTCCGGTCAGTACCTGGTACTTTCCAAAATAGACACCCCACTGGGCCGCTCTGGCACCTGCCATGCCGTTATCCATCATATACCGGTTAAAAACCGCATGCTCCGACAAATGGCACATCACATACAGGATAACCGGTATAATGACAGGTACTGCCGCGCAGACTAAAAGCTTTATAATCTGTCCATAGGCTTCCGTGCTCCGCACGGTATCCTTCTGTTCCTGTTTTCTCAGTACTCCTCGATAAAGCTGATAAACAAACAATAAGAACAGCATTCCTGCCAGCGCACCGATTCCGGTCGCGGCGGCAGCTCCCATACCGCCAAAAGCAGCAGAAAATTCCTCGTTTTTCAGCAGTCTTCCCACATCCGCTCCATAGCCGGACAGGATATCTGCTCCAATCAACACAGTGATGAGCAAAATCACTTTCTGTATGATTTCAGACAGCATCGTCGGCATTTTCGTACCAAGTCCCTGAAAATATCCTCTGAATGCGCCGACTACAGCAAAAATCGGCAATGCCGGTAAAAAGGCCCTGACTGCATACATACAAAGGGGTTCTTTCATGACCTCTGCTGCAATGACATCCGCTGTCAGAAAGACCAGAGCACTACCCGCAAAACTGAGCAGGAGGGAAATCCAGATGGCGGCTCCCATTACTCTGCCGGCATTTTTATACTGTTCTTTGGAAATCCTTGCCCTGACCAGTTGTCCGACCGCCTCCGGCAACCCATAAGACGTGATGGCAAAAAGCACCATAAAAATGCCATATGCTGCTGCATAGTAGGCATTTCCGCTGTCTCCTATAATATTGGTAAGAGGTATCTGTTTGATCAGCCCAAGAAGCCCTGCCACACTCAGGAGAACTCCCTGGGTGTTATTCTTTTTCTTTCGCCTTACTCTTTTCTCCATAATCCCCATCTTTCGCACTACTCAGTCCTACTGCATTTCTCTCGTAATCTGCAATTGGTTCAGTACTTCGCGCTGTTTTTCCTCCATCACTGTGGCTTCTTCTGCTTCCATATGATCATAGCCGCATAGATGAAGCATACTGTGTGCTACCAGAAATGCAAATTCCCGTTTCCTGCTGTGACCATATTCTTCTGCCTGGGAAACGACTCTGTCCACCGAAATAATAATATCCCCAAGAATCAATTCCCCACTTTCCGGGTCAAAGCAATCCGCCTCCGACTGTGCAGCTCCCTCAAAATCCGATTGCGTATCAAACTCCAGATTCGGAAAAGATAAGACATCCGTAGGAGCATCTATCTGCCTGTAGTCCCGATTATATTCCTGTATTCCGGCATTGTTCGTCAACAGAAGATTCACCTGTGTTTCATATGGACAGTTCTCCATTTGAAGCACCTTCTCCCCTACCAGCTTTGCCACTTCCAAAACCGGGAAATCAAATGGCAGTTCTGCTTCATTCTCAACGTAAAAAGTCATAATAAAGTTTTTCCTCCAAGAACAATTTTCTCATATGCTGGAACTGTGAAAATGTAATGCTGCATTCATCAAACAGCCCCGTCTTAATCTTTCGGTCAAAAATAGAATTAATGACCTGTTCATAGCTTACTTTGGCATCCGGATTGCTGGAAAACAGATACATAATAGAAGATACGACTGCATCTGCCATATGTACGACTGCTGCTTCCGGTGTCTGAAAATGATGGTCCGGCCGGTTACATTCATCCAGAAGCTTCAGAACAGCCGGCGGAAAATGATGCTCGTCCGTCAGCATTTCAAATACTTCCTCTCTCTCCTCCACACTGCACGCAGCCAGATGATGATAATAGCCTCCTGCCTTGCATTCCGCAGGATTCAGTCCGAGGCGAACCGCAATACGCTCACACAGATATCCGGTATGAATGGCACGATAATAGGCATTCTTATCCTCCTGTCTGAGCCTGGCCATCAGCTCAAATTCCTGATCATTAATGGTCATATATACCATGCGGTAACGGTTCACGACCGCATAGCCAAAATATTTCAGGACAATCACAAGTAAAATGGCATTAATAAATAATCCGATCGTAGGAAGCACAAACATTCCTACGTTCAGCCTTTCATTCAAATATAAGATAATACATGCCGTCTGCGCCGTGAAAAGTACGGCAAAGGAACAAAAAAACGGCAGGAAGACACGAAACTCACTGTCAATTCTCCGAAAAAACAAAATCGCCGCAATTCCCGTCATAAAGTACAGCAAAAAGACCTCCATATGAGTACCTGCCAGACTGGTCGAGATCATGAGAAGCACTCCGGTCGAAACCACACCAAGCATCTCATTACCAAACAGCGCAAGCGTAATGGAAATGACCATATACGGCCAGCCTGCTACCGGCAGAAAAACAAATAGATAGGCCATCACCAGCGACACCATATAGAAAAAGAAAAAACGCCACAGATGGTCTTCATTATCATACAAAAACTGATGCTCCATATGGCTCTGTACCATTGTAAATACGAAACATCCGCTGCCGATTGCTGCCAAAACGGTATTGCGGATTACATCTGCCTGCGGTACTCCCAATACGGCGGACATCAGACAGGCACTTGCGGCCGTTATGAAAAGAATCAGAAGCGGCACTGCAATTCTGCCCCTAACCTGATAGGCAGACTGTTCTTTTTGGTTCATACTCTTTATCCTCTGTATCCGTTTCGGCTTTGCGCCTTCTTCCGGTTCATATTTCTTGCCTCATAATTCTCATACGCTTTGACGATTTTCTGAACAAGTGGATGTCTGACCACATCCTTGCTTGTCATCGTACAAAACGCAATATCATCTATCTTCCCGAGCACCCTTTGTGCAACATCCAGTCCGGAGACCGCATCCGGCGCCAGATCCTTCTGAGATGCATCACCTGTTACAATCACCTTAGAACCGAAACCGATTCTGGTCAGAAACATCTTCATCTGTGCAGGTGTGGTATTTTGTGCTTCATCCAGTATGATAAACGCATTGTCCAGCGTCCGGCCGCGCATATAAGCCAGAGGAGCCACCTCAATAAGTCCCTTTTCCATATTTTTAAGAAAGCTCTCCGCACCCATAATCTGATAAAGAGCATCATACAGCGGTCTTAAGTACGGGTCGACCTTACTCTGCAGATCTCCCGGTAAAAATCCGAGCTTCTCACCGGCCTCAATCGCTGGTCTGGTCAGAATGATTCTGCTCACCTCATTATTTTTAAAGGCTGTAATCGCCATAGCCATTGCCAGATAAGTCTTACCGGTTCCTGCCGGCCCCAGCCCAAAAACAATCATATTCTTCCGAATTGCATCCACATACTGTTTCTGTCCCAGTGTCTTTGGCTTAATCGGCTTGCCGCTTATCGTGTGGCAGATCGTATCTCCATCAATTTCCAGCAGTACATCCGCCTTATCCTCTCTGCTCATCTCCAAAGCATAGTCTACGTTCTGCTCTTCAATCGCATTTCCACGACGAATCAGCTTGACAAAATTCTGAAGGATACCCGATGCCTTCCGTACATTCTCTGAAGCGCCGGTAATACGGACACCACCGTCCCGATCCACAATCGTCACCTGAAGATCCTGCTCCACCTTACGGATATACGCATCGTTTTGTCCGAATATCTCCTGCAGACAATCTGCAGGCACCTCTACCATCATTGTAAATTCTTCCATATAAACCATTTACGGCTTGCTCTCTTCCGGCATAATCCCGGTCTGATCCTTTTCGATGGGAACAGACACCACCGCCTGTGAAATCACCGTAAAATTTCCTTTCAAAATATAGTACTTTGTATTAGTTACTATTTTAACATCTTTTTGAATAATTTGTACCCCTTTTTCCTCTAAAGTAAGCACTAATTTCGCCAGTCTTCCTTTTAAGAGTTCCCCGGCCTCCCTGCTGCTATACGAAAGCTCCGTAGGAAGGTACTCTCTATAGGTTGTTTTTCCGACGATCAGAGGCAGATAAAGATTGCCAAACAGCCTGATCTGCCGCTCCTCCGTGACCATATCGCAATAAGAATAAGCTTTTCCCTGTGGCAGTCTGTATTCCTTTTTCATGGTTCGGAAAAAGGGCTGCTTTTTCAAACGCCCGGTATATTCCTTTGCAATATAGGTACTGGGCAGCTTTTCCCGTACAGGATAACGGTACTGAATAAAGATATCAGCGTCCGCCTCACAGTATTCATAGCGTCTGATCGTGCCATCCTCATTTAAAATCGGTACCTGTCCCTGCACAAGAAGCTCTCCCCTTTTCACCTCATCGCCGGGCTTTTTTAATGGAACACCGGTACGCGTAATCATTTTTACAATGACACCGTCTGCATCGGCCAAAAGATTTCTTCCGGCTTCTCCTTCCTGTTCTTCCTTTTGCACCTCGCCCGGATGCTCATTCTCCTTTACCTGAATGACCAGTCTGGTTCCGTCGAGCTGCACAGAAGTCCAGGTAATGATATCAAACCGTTCCCTGATCTTTTCCTCCAGCGTGGGACTTACAACGGCATCCCTTCGCATCCCTGCCTGAATGCCGTTCTGCTCCAAAAAATCCAGAAAAACATCGTCCGTTACGGTAAGATTTCCCTCGATATCGATTGCCCATATGAAACGTGACATAAAACATAAAAACAAAAAACAACCGGCGAATCCGATTGCAAAAATCTTCCGTTTCCGCACCATTGGGAGCAGAAACGGAAGTCCATAACGCTTTTCAATCCGAAGTCTTGTTCCGGTCTTTTTCAGACAGTTTTTCAGGCTGAAAAATCCCTTTATGCTGACACACATGGTATAATAATCACCATGATTGACAATATTCCAAAGCAGAATATCATGGTTTCCGCATAAATTCATGAAACGCTCCGGAGAATATCCCCATACCCGTATCCGCACATATCCTTTCAGGAATTTGATGATTCCGACCATTTCCATTTCCTCCCTCAGATATAACGGACACACTCGATGCAGCCGCTGATTTTCATATCCTCGTTCGTATAATAATCAATGGAAAGTCTCTTTCCAGAAAAACAAATCTGACAGTTTTTTCCCTGAAGCAGAATCATTTCTGTCGAATATTCGATAATTCCCTTATAATTCTCAACCCAGGCTTCTGTCCTGCCGGTCATCGTCACAATGGACGCTCCCAGCATAATGTCCTTCGGCAGCTTTAGAGAATCTACAATCAATTCTTTCCGGTTTGTCTTTTTCGCATGAGTTCTGTCTTTTTTCATACTGCATTATATGCAGGGCAGAAAGGGAATATCATCAAAGAGTCAATTTATCCCATCTACTGCTTCGGCAGAATGACTCCCTTAATCAAAGGCTCCGGCTCCGGCTTTTGTTCTACAATGGTATAGGCAGCCAGAAAACGTTCTCTGGCACTCTCCAGCCTGCTCCTGTCATTGGCATGAATCTGTGCAAGGCTTTCACCCTTCTTCACATAGTCCCCTTTCTTCTTCCGAAGAATAAGCCCGACAGAAAGATCAATTTCGCTCTCCTTTGTCTCCCGGCCTCCTCCAAGGAGCAGGGAGCATATGCCGATTTCATCACACTGTATCCGGCTGACATATCCGTCTCTGGGCGCCGGAATCTCCTCTATGATCGAAGCCTGCGGCAAAAGCTCAGGATGGAACACGGCCTTCTTATCACCGCCCTGCGCCTCTACAAATTCTGCCAGCTTTGCCAGAGCATCTCCGCGCTCCACTGCTGCAGCCAGCTTCTCTCTGGCCTCCTTTTCTGTCTCTGCGCATCCTCCTGCTATCAGCATATAGCTTCCAAGCGTCATACACAGCTCTGTAAAATCCTCCGGTCCTCTGCCCTGCAGGGTTGCTATGGCCTCTTTTACCTCCAGCGCATTTCCAACCGCAAATCCAAGCGGCTGATCCATATCCGAAATAACCGCATAGGTTCTGCGTCCTGCATTGTTCCCAAGCTTTGTCATCTCTTTTGCCAGAGCAAAGGCATCCTCCTCTTTTTTCATAAAGGCTCCGCTTCCGGTTTTGACATCCAGTACAATAGCATCCGCACCGGATGCCAGCTTCTTACTCATGATAGAGCTGGCAATCAGTGACATGTTATCCACCGTCGCCGTCACATCCCGCAGAGCGTAAAGCTTTTTGTCGGCCGGGGCAAGATCTGCAGTCTGTCCCATAATGGCAATACCGATGCGATTGACATTATTTAAGAAGGTTTCCTCCGATATTCCTGTCGTAAATCCGGTAAAGCTTTCCAGCTTATCAATCGTTCCTCCTGTATGCCCAAGCCCCCTGCCGCTCATCTTGGCAACCTTTACACCGCATGCAGCTACCATCGGAGTCAATGCAAGAGATGTCTTATCTCCTACACCGCCCGTACTGTGCTTATCCACTTTTACTCCGGCAATTTGGGACAGATCAAGCATATCCCCACTGTGCGCCATAGCCATAGTCAGATGCAGGGTCTCTTCTTCATTCATTCCCTGAAAATAGACAGCCATCATCATGGCAGACATCTGATAGTCCGGAATCTTGCCAGCCGTAAATCCCTGTATCATAAATGTAATCTCTTCCTCTGACAAGATCCCGCCATTTCTTTTTTTCATGATAAGATCATACATTCTCATAAGAATAACCTCCCATCGCCCCAAAAGAGTTTTCTGCTGTCTATTGTTCCTCAAGCATAGATGTACAATGCGGACATCTGACTGCATCCTTATCAATTTTACTCTTACAGAATGGACATACCTTTGTTTTCTCTTCTACCGGCTTTTTCGGTGCCATTTTGGCTGCCGCCTTATTGACTGTCTTGACAATGAGGAAAACCACCAGTGCCATAATCAGAAAATTCATGACCGCTGTAATGAACTTGCCGTAATTTAAAGTTGCCTCGCCAAGCAGATTGAGCTGAAGCCTGTCAAAATTCATACCGCCAAATAATCCCAGAATGGGATTGATGATATCCTCTACCAGCGATGAAACAATACTTGTAAAAGCACCGCCGATAATGATACCAACTGCCATATCCATGACATTTCCCCTGCTGATAAATTCCTTAAATTCCTTCATAAACTTTTTCATGCCTGCATTCTCCTTTTCTTTTGTTTTGAAAAGGGCACCGCAGACCCGTCTGCCATGCCCTATTTTTCACTGTACTACTTATGATACGGCTCATGATTCATAATGCGGAATCCCCGGTAAATCTGCTCTAACAGGATGACTCTCATCATCTGATGCGGAAAGGTCATATCAGAAAAAGAAAGCCTGTAATCCGCTTTTTTCCGTACCGATTCTGCCAGCCCCAAAGAACCGCCAATGAGAAACGTAACATGACTCTCACCTGAAATTCCAAGCTGCTCCAGCTTCTCTGAAAACTGCTCCGAAGATACTTTTTTCCCCAGGATTTCCAGTGTAATCACATAAGAATCCTCCCGAAGCACCCGTAAAAGACGTTCGCCCTCTTTTTCACGAATCTGCTCTTCCACTGCCGCAGAAGCTCCCTCCGGTGTCTTCTCATCCGAAACCTCCATAATATCCAGCTTCACATATCTGGACAGACGTTTCGTATATTCTGCTATCGCATCCTTCCAATACCGCTCTTTTATCTTTCCTACACATAGAATGGTAATCTTCATTGCTTACCTATGACTCCCCGGTCTGAAACACTTCCTGATAGTAGTCGTCCACAAGCTGTTCTACATAAGCCTCATCCAGATTCATAAACTGCGCTGTAATCCGTCCAAGCATCCGTTCCGTACGCTTAAAATATTTCGCTTCTTCATCCATGTTCTGTTCTTCCGCTTTCAGGAACAGATCTTCATCAATGCTCTGTGCGGTCAGATTTTCCCGACACCAGCTCAGAATTTCCCGCGTCAGTTCATCTTCCTTTCTGGCTTTCACGGACAACAGTCTGGAGGATCTCATAGACATCACACCCATTACAAAAAACAGAAGGAATAATGCTCCCATCACTCCGTTGATCAGATATCGGTTAAACGCAGCCAGCTGAATGGGCAAAAGCCCCAGATTCAGAAGTACCAGCCCCACAAAACCAAGCACACCCACTACCAGAAGCACATATGCAGAGGAGCGGAATTCTTCCGCCTTTTCAGAAGATTTCTGATACACCCCGGAGCTTCCATGATGAACCTGTTTCTGTAAAGAAAGCCTTTCTTCTTCTCCTTCCGGCTCATCGTTCTCACCATCCTGCATGGCCGCATTCCTTCTGCGAACTGTTTCCTGATAGAAGATCCCGACTGCCCTGACCGCCTTTTCCCGTTCTTCTTCTGCCACATGAAGCTCATAAATTCCCGGTTCCAAAGCAGCCTCCATTGTAACTGTCTGGAAATGATTTGCCTTTAAAAATGCCAGAATAGGAGCAACCTCTTCCTCTTTCCCAAAGGTAAGCGCCGACTGCGTCTGTTCCTCCAGTGAATCTACCAGCTCACAACCGCAGTCTGCACATACCTTTATTCCTTCCACATACTCATTTTTACATTTTGGACACCATGGCATGATCTATACCTCCCCGTTTCCCTTCCGCAAATGTCCTGACCCTTCGTACCAATCCTTTTACAGATGCTATGCCTCATAATCCAGACATACTCTGTCACAGGTCACGGTCTTTATATAAGCACCGGCCTGCACATGTGCCGGATGTACCTGATAGGCATTCAATGCTTCTACGCTTTCAAAGGCGGAAATCAGTCCGAGATCCTTATTGCTGGAATCCAGTTCATTGATTACAACCGCAAGGGAAATCACACCCGTTACCTGTTCCTTTACAGCTTCCAGATTCTTACGGATTGTTTTTCCGGCCTCTTCCCGTTCCTTCTCTGTCAGTTCCGGTTTAAAGTTCCACAAAACGATATGATTTACCATGGCTCTATCCTCCAATATCTGTTCCGATTATTTATTGCTTAAATATTCATCAATACCCTTTGCACCTGCTTTTCCGGCTCCCATAGCCAGAATGACTGTAGCAGCTCCTGTTACGGCATCTCCGCCTGCATATACGCCCTCTTTCGTTGTCTTGCCAAACTCTTCGTCTGCTACGATACATTTCCACTTATTGACCTCAAGTCCCTCTGTGGTAGAAGAAATCAGCGGGTTCGGAGAAGTTCCGAGTGACATGATGACCATATCCACGTCAATGACAAATTCAGAGCCTTCCACTACGACAGGACGTCTTCTGCCGGAAGCATCCGGTTCACCTAACTCCATACGTACACATTTGATGCCACATACCCAGCCGTTTTCATCCGCAAGGATTTCCACCGGATTCGTCAGAAGGCCAAAAATGATGCCTTCCTCTTTGGCATGATGTACTTCCTCCACTCTAGCAGGAAGCTCTTCTTCACTTCTGCGGTATACGATATGTGTTTCCGCACCCAGACGCAGCGCTGTTCTGGCAGCATCCATAGCAACGTTTCCACCGCCAACAACTGCCACCCTTTTGCCGTGCATAATCGGAGTATTGGAATCCTCATCAAAGGCTTTCATCAGGTTGCTTCTGGTCAGATACTCATTGGCTGAGAATACGCCATTGGACTGTTCGCCCGGAATACCCATGAATTTGGGAAGTCCTGCACCAGAACCGATGAAAACAGCATCAAAGCCTTCTTCATTTAACAGTTCGTCAATGGTAACAGCCTTACCTACCACCACATTGGTTTCAATTTTCACACCAAGAGCTTTTACATTTTCAATTTCCTTCTTTACGACATCCTCCTTCGGAAGACGGAATTCCGGAATGCCATATACCAATACGCCGCCTGCCTCATGAAGCGCCTCAAAAATGGTGACATCATAGCCCATTTTCGCAAGATCGCCTGCACAGGTAAGACCAGCCGGACCGGAACCGATTACAGCAACCTTTTTGCCGTTTTTCGTCTCAGCTCCCTGGGGCTTGATTCCATTCTCCCTTGCCCAGTCTGCTACAAAGCGCTCCAGCTTACCGATGGAAATCGGCTCTCCCTTGATACCGCGGATACACTTTCCTTCACACTGACTCTCCTGCGGGCAGACACGTCCGCAGATTGCCGGCAAAGCGGAAGATTCACTGATAATCTTATATGCTTCCTCCATGTTACCAAGCTTCACCTGCTCTACAAACCCCGGAATATTGATAGAAACCGGACAGCCCTTTACACACTGTGCGTTTTTGCAGTTAATACATCTTTCCGCTTCGCACATAGCCTCTTCTTTATTATATCCAAGGCAGACTTCCTTAAAGTTTGCCGCTCTTTCTTTTGCATCCTGCTCCCTGACAGGTACTCTCTTTAATACGTCCATTCCAAACCTCCACTAATCCTCTTAACGTAAATTTTCATCAACTCTTAATTGCAGTGACCACATCCGCCGTGATGGGTATTGCCTTCCTTTTCTTTTAAGAAGGCTCTTCCCTCAGCAGTCTTATAAATCTGCTGACGCTTCATGGCCTCATCAAAATTTACAAGATGACCGTCAAACTCCGGCCCGTCCACACAGGCAAATTTTACTTCATCACCTACCGTAACACGGCATGCACCGCACATTCCGGTTCCATCCACCATAATCGGATTCAGAGATACGATTGTCGGTATATTTAATTCCTCTGTCAGCTTGCAGACAAATTTCATCATAATCATCGGTCCGATTGCCACACAAAGATCATATTTCTTTCCTTCGTTTACCAGATCCTGAATCGTATTGGTAACCATTCCGCTTCTGCCATAAGAGCCGTCATCCGTTGTAACATAAAGATTACCTGCTACAGACTCCATCTCCTTCTCCAGGATAAGCAGATCCTTTGTTTTGGCACCTACGATCACATCCGCAGCCACACCCTGTTCATGCAGCCATTTTACCTGCGGATATACCGGCGCAGTTCCTACACCGCCGGCTACAAAGAGAATGTTTTTCTTTTTCAGACTTTCTATATCTTCGTTTGTCAGTTCGGAAGGGCAACCTAACGGTCCTACGAAATCATGAAACGCATCTCCCTCTTTCAAAGTAGACATAAACTGCGTTCCGCCGCCTACGATCTGGAAAACGATGGTAACGGTTCCCTCTTCTCTGTCATAATCGCAGATGGTGAGCGGAATTCTCTCTGCGTCCTCATCGGTACGGACAATGACAAACTGTCCCGGTTTACAGGACTTTGCAACTCTGTCTGCTTCTACTACCATTAAATAAATGTTAGTCGTAAGTTCTTCTGCTTTTCGAATCTTGTACATTTGAAACTCCTTCTTCATACAAATATTTTGTTTCTCCCGCGTCATTTCCAATCCATAACCGGGGCCACTAAAACTTTACTGTACTAAAGCCATCTTTTTTATCATAATGTATAAATGCCAAAAAGGCAACAGCTAATACGGATTTGCAAGATAATTTCCTTTGTTATCCGTAGAAACCTTATAAATTGCGCCGGTATTCGCTTCTACGCCATAAAGCCCGCCTGTACGCGTCAAAGTGCCAACCGTATCCTGATAATATTCCGCTACCAGGAAAAAATCATTCTGACCAATCTGGATCAGAGTGCTTGCAATATAGACATTCTTACCGCTCTTATTCGGAACACTGCCGTCAAATTCCAGAATCACACCCTTTTCCTTCAGCTCCTGCATCAGCAGATTGACCGCTGTTGCCACATCGATTGCGGTATTCACACGAAGAAGATAATTGCGTGTCGTCACTTCACCTGCAATTCCTTCTTCACTGTATGCTACGAACTGAAAGGTGCTTCTACCCAAAGGCATTGCAATAGGCAGGGAATAGGGAATGGAATCCATCGTCGGCATGGTTCCGTCCATCGTATAATACACGCTGCAGTTTTCAGGCACCTCCACGGTAATCAGGGTCGGCCGGTCATAGGAACCACTGATCTGCTCCACCTTCGGTGCAAGCGGCACTGCCACCTCAATGCGGTAATGCTTTGTAACCGTCTTGCTGGAAATCCCATATTCATTGATAAATACCGCCGAAACATCGTATTCACCGCTCTCCAGCATAATAGGGGTCGTATACCGTGCGGAGGCACTGGTCGGTTTCGTACCATCCAGCGTATAGTAGATGCTACCCGTCGTATTCGTACTGAGTTTCAGGGCAATCACTTCCGTATAGCTGCCTTCCGCATCTGAAAATTCCGGTTCCAATGCCATATACCTTCTGAACTGCTCTTTCATCGGTTTGGAATCGCTGTTCATCAGCAGCCGGTTGATTGCCCCATAATCCTGTTCATCCTCATACAGCGCAATCAGGCGTTTGTAACCTTCCTCATTCTCTTCATCCCTTGCAATAATATCTCGGAGCACCTGCTTGGCCTGTTCGGTATTTTGCTCCTGAATATAATACTCCGCTAACAGGAGTCTGGCCTCCATGTTATTCTCCTGCAGGGCAATTGCACGATTCAGATAATCGATTGCCTGTGAGAAATCCTGGTCTGCAGCACAGGTTGTCGCACGCTTCATCTGATATTCAAAGGAATTACCCTGATAATGGAGCATTCCCATATAACTGCAGATGACTGCAACGGCAGATAAAACTGCCACCAAAATCCAGAAAGAAGCCTTCCTCTTCTTTCCTGCTCTTTTTCGCTCTTTTCCTTTTTCTTCGTCCTGTTCTTGGTCTGATCCTTCCTCTTCTGAAATATTCTCAACCAGTGTGGACAATGTTTCATGTATACTGTTTTCAATCTCCAGATCGATATCCGGCACGATTTGAATCTCCTGACCACAGTTTTCGCAATATAAATGTCCTTCCGCGATTTCACGTCCACATTTGGAACATTTCATACGCATACCTCTTTCCTGCTTTTTCTATCCCTTTTCCCTGTTTCTTACTGTAGTTTTAAAGATTCCACACAGTTGTGCATCAACATGGCAATTGTCATAGGACCGACACCGCCCGGTACCGGCGTAATCGCGCTGCATACCGGCTCTACATCTGCAAAATCCACGTCACCGCAAAGCTTATTCTCGGCATTGCGATGGATGCCCACATCAATTACCACAGCGCCTTCCTTGACATATTCTCTGGTAATCATCTTCGGCTTTCCGACCGCCACCACTAAAATATCTGCCCGTCTGCATACCTCTTTTAAATTTCCGGTACGGGAATGTGCCACGGTAACCGTACCATTCTCCCGAAGCAGTAAAATCGCCATCGGCTTTCCGACAATGTTGCTGCGTCCGATTACCACACATTCTTTGCCCTCAATTACAACACCGGAACGCTTTAGCAGTTCAATGATACCTGCCGGAGTACAGGACAAAAATCCCGGCTGTCCGATACAGAGCGCTCCCACACTCTGTGGATGAAAACCGTCCACATCCTTTCTGGGATCAATTGCACGGATCACAGTATCCTCATCAATTTGCTTCGGAAGCGGAAGCTGTACCAGAATACCGTTGACCTTCTGATCCTGATTCAGTTTCTCAATCAGGGACAAAAGTTCTTCTTGTGTCGTTTCTTCCGAAAGCTCATAGGAAAGAGATTCTATTCCAACATATTCACAGGCCTTTTTCTTGTTTCTGACATAGACAGAGGATGCCGGATCATTTCCGACCTGAATCACCGCTAAGGCTACGTGCTGTCCCTGCTCCTTCATTGCGGTCACTCTTTCCCTGCATTCGTCCTTAATCTGTGTCGAAATTGCTTTCCCATCAATTATTTTTGCCATAATCTCCTCCTGATTTCCCTTTTAAAATAATCCCGTAATCACACCCTCGTCATTGACATCAATGGCAAAGGCCGCCGGCTTCTTCGGAAGTCCCGGCATCGTCATGACCGCTCCCGTCAGTACGACCACAAAGCCGGCTCCTGCCGATACATAAACCTCTCTGACATTGATGATAAAGTTTTCCGGCCTTCCTAAAAGCGCCGGATCATCTGACAGGGAATACTGGGTCTTCGCCATGCAGACCGGAAGATTTCCAAAGCCAAGCTCTGTCAGCTTATCCAGCTGCTTTAAGGCTGCCGATGCATAGGACACATCCACAGCGCCGTAGATTTCACGGGCCACGGTCTGGATTTTTTCTTTCAGGGAAAGGGAATCCTCATAAAGCACATGGAAATCACTCTTTTTCTTCTCCAGCGTATCTAACACCTTTTCTGCCAGAGCGATGCCACCCTCGCCACCCTTTTCCCATACCTCGGAGATGGC
>JAGANL010000033.1 GCA_017624235.1 Lachnospiraceae bacterium
CCCATTTTTCAATGTCATCAAATCTACCGTACCATCCCCGATATCAATACAATGCACTGTGCTGTACTTCTTAATAAGGCTTGGCTTATAAATCATCACCGCTGCATAATTCTGCGGGAACACAAAAACCTCTTTGATATGAAAGCTAAAACTTTTGTCATTGTACTTAAAATCCAGACCATATCTGGCTGCATCCCAAAAATACTTCTTAAAAGGATCTCTCAATTTTTCAAAGTGTGCAGGAGGCAATCCGAGAGAAAGTATCAATTCTTTTCCTACAAAACCTTTAAAATCTCTCTTCCAGTCAAAGTCCGGCTTTCCCATCATTGCCCGCTCTTTTAATTCCTTTGCGATTGCAAACAGTGTTAAGATCAGGCAGTTTTCATTCTGTGTCTTGTCAATCTCATAAGGGAAACGATTTGGAGTCAGGCTATAATAAAACCCTTTATACTCCAAAATGTCCTTGGAAAACAGTTCTGAAGGCTTGGTTTCCTGTTTCTTAAATCCGCAAGGGAACACACAGCCTCTCGTCTTGCAATTGCCATTCCCCTGATCAATACCCAATATCGTATAATCCATCTTTTTCTCCTTTCCGTCTGCCTTTAGAAAAGGAGCAGCTTGCCACTGCTCCCTTTCAGACCGACATTAATAAAATGTCATTGTGGTAGGATCTGAACCGATGATAGCAGTAACGATTGCCTTTAATGCACACAGCACTGCACCACCCACGATCAGACCAATTCCTTTGCCCAGGGCTCCCGGCTGAGCCTGTTCCCCGGATGCCATTGAAACAATGGTACGAATCAGAGACGCAGCTCCCGCAGCGATCAGTACAATACCTGCAAATACTGTGATAGAAAACATGGTTTTTAAAAATTTCTGCATAGCAGAGTTTCCATTCACATCACAGTAAGCAGGACATACACTTGCAAGGCCGCAAAGCACCGCTGCTTTTGCTCTCATAAGTGCCGTTTCCAGTTTGTTTTTTGCCATAACAGCTTTTACTTTAAGATTTTTCATGGCTTTCTACCTCCACGCCATAACTCGTGTACCCGGGACTCAAAGCCCCGGAAATACTACATTTTTACTTCGAGTACACCATACTCGAACTGACTACTTGTTTTCGTATAGCAACCTCCGGAGATTATCCAATTCCCGCCTTAACTGACGGCATTCTTCTTCCAGTTTTGCTATTCTTTTATCTTTTGCTTCTATAAGCACATCCTTGGATTTTGATGTGCGGTCATATTTTTTATGCCAGGCATCTGCCTTTGCCGCTTCCAATGATCGCAGCCTTTCAATCTCTTTTCGTACAGCCTCATTATTATACAGATAATTCTTTGAAGCTCCACTTTTTAAATGAACTGTACTGAAATTAACTGGTTCTCCTTTTGCCTGTAAATCTGCAATCGCCTTAAATGCACGTTCCTGTGCTTCATCGGCTCTCTTTCTCCAGCTTGACTCCAGATACTTCGATGAATCTTCCATTTTACACCTCCCGTAAGGAGCCGCTTTTGTGGATGATTCCCTTCACTTTCAGTTCATCCCGCAACCGTATCAGCCTCTCAAGATACTCCTGGTTTTTCTGTACCCATTCGTCCCGCCCAAGCGTTTGACCAATACGGATCATTGCTCTGACTTTTTCAATCTCTACCGTGTATTCATCCTGATTTTCTGTTGTGGAGCAGAAGCTGGGGCATTCCAGACACTGTTCCGTCTGCCGCCGGCAGCCTGTCTTTGATGGTTTGAAACACATACCAAACGGCACCCTGACGGCATCCAGATTTTGTCTTACCCTATCATAATGGATAGGGCCATCTTGAACTGCCGGTTTGCCGGGCGGCGGTGTATCCGGTTTGAACAGTTCCAGACTCTCTGTTCCTTTCCATTTTTGATAAAGCGTATCTTCTGTCACTTTTGCGTAGTGGAGACTCATCTGCAGAGAGCAGTGGCCCAAAAGTCTCTGGATGATCCCTATCGGCATTCCCTGCTCCGCATACTCCTGAGCACGTGTATGCCTCAGCCCATGAGTCCTGAAATGAAACAGCTTCCCGTCTGCATCCCGGATATCCTGGCTGTCAATCATCTTCTGCACCGCCTTTGAAAAAGCCGGTTTGCTCAATGGCAACCCCATACACTTACCTTCATAGCAGTTAAAGAGATATTTATCGGGGTTATTTTCCGGTGTACTTTTTGCCACAGCTTCTTCTGTCAGAAGCCTTACCATTTCAGCCACTTCATCCCGGACCGGATCTTTCAGCTGCGGGATACCCACCTTTGTGATCTCTCCGCACAGGTACGGAACCGAACGGTTCTCTTTCGCATTCCAGATATACTGCAGGCAGCTGTCATAACGCAGGTTCAGGATATCCGTACCACGCCACCCGGTTTCACGCAGGAGCACGTATACGGGTCTCATTTCTGCAGGCTCGATCTGCTCAATGCAGGCATCCATCTGACGGATCACCGGAGCCGGGATATACCGAACCTTTTCCATGGTATCTGCTGCTCGTTCCCTCTTAGGTACATCGTCATCAAAAATGAGTCTCTCCAGACTCTGCTCCGGTGCCTGCCGGTACTCTGCGATCTGGATATAATCCAGCCAGCTCCTGATGAAAGAAACGGCCTTGCTGCGGAATGTGGCATTGTGCTTTTCATAGTCCTCTGCCACCCAGCACAGATAGTTCTCCACATCCTGACGGCTCAGTTTTTCCAGAAATCCGTCCCCATAACCCTTCTTATAAAAGACCCTGAAGAAGTACCGGATATACATCAGCATCTCTTTGCAGTATGACCAGCTCCGCCGTATCACCAGCCGTTTCATAAAACGCTTTACTGATTCTCGGTATACATCTGGGATTTCCCTGAAATTCATGCTGGGATGCTGGCGCTTCATTGCCGCGGAAAGCTTTACACCGGGAATCTTCAGTGCATACCAGACATCTTTTTCTGTCTCTTCACGGTCATCGTAATAATCAGCAAAGAAATCATGGAGTTTGTTAAGAAATCCCGTATACAATGCGGCTACCGTTGGCGCTGCATCCTCCGGTATGGATACATAAACATCCGGCCCCAGTTCCGCAAAGCTTTCGGAAGAGACTGTCAAAACGAGGCTCTTTCCTATCAAACGGATCACTGTCATCAGCATGTCCTGCACATAAACCGGACTGGTCCATTTATTCTTTAAGGCATAAAGAAGATAATACTTTATTTCCAGCTTCATGCACAGATCAGGG
>JAGANL010000034.1 GCA_017624235.1 Lachnospiraceae bacterium
ACCAGAGATTTGCCATCCGACTTCCTTCAGATTCCACCTCACGATGGACACCCTTGTCTTTGGCTGTATCCTTCCCACTACTAGGGCGGATTAGGGACTTTCACCCATTAGAAACGTGCGCCGCAAGGCGCACAACAAAAAGGCGACCTCCTATTCGGAAGTCGCCTTTGACTCGTTCGTTTATTGATTTAGTTATCATACTCGTTTCTCAGGAAATTGTCAAGTAGGGAAAATTACAAATGGATGTCTGTCTGGTGCGGCCGGAAACCGACACAGGCCAAACTGCTTAAAGATAACGAAACAGTTCCTTGGCTTCCTCTTTGCGCACCGTTTCCTGTACATCCAGTACCTCTACCTTTACCTCTTTATTACCAAACTGAATCGTCAGGATATCTCCTTCCTTTACATTCGCAGAGGCCTTCGCCGGTTTGTCGTTGATCAGTACACGTCCCGCGTCGCAGGCTTCGTTTGCAACGGTTCTTCTTTTGATCAGTCTGGATACCTTTAAATATTTATCAAGTCTCATACTCTTTTCTCTCTTTCTATCCGGTTTCTGCAGCCGGACAATACGCATTCCAAATACGCAGAAACGGTTCTCCCACTGATGAGAGAACCGTTTATATACAGAATCCGTATGGCCTGTCCGATTATGCGTTTACTAAATCCTTTAATGCTTTTCCAGCTTTGAACTTAGGAGCCTTGGAAGCTGCGATCGGCATAACCTCACCTGTCTGCGGGTTCCTTCCTTCTCTTGCAGCTCTTTCGGATACTTCAAATGTACCGAATCCAACTAACTGAATCTTCTCACCCTTTTTTAATTCTTCTGCTACTACATCTGTAAAAGCCTTTAAAGCCTTTTCAGCATCCTTCTTAGATAATCCTGCCTGATCAGCCATAGCTGCAACTAATTCTGTTTTGTTCATTTCGAACTCCTCCTCTAAATGAGTTTTATTTTCTTGTTTATCTGGAAGTTTCTGTTATGAAACGCCTATATATATTTATATCCAGTAAAGCCCCGTTTGTCAAGGAAATTTTAGCTATTTACGGGGTGACTCATAGGTTTCAATCAAATCCTCAATCCGATCCGTCAATATCTGTTCCAGCGGCAGCTTGAGCTGTGCCGCAATATCCGCTGCCTGCATCAGGATATCTCCCAGTCTCGCGCTGATGGCTTCTTTGGATGGCTCCTCCTGATCAAGCTCTTCTTCCAGTCCGGCCGCACATTCCTTCAGGGAGCGCTCCATTTCATACCCATACAGCTTTTTCGTCTTTTTCAGCACCTTGGAAGCACGGGTCAGTGCCGGAAACTCTTTGGGAATTTCACGAAGCGGAGATTCGATCCAGCTCTTTCCCTCCTTTTCCTTTTTCTTGATTTCATCCCAGGTCTCCACAACAACATCCGGGGTGTCGGCCTCTCCGGTTCCGAATACATGCGGATGTCTGCGTACCATTTTTTCGGAAACTCCCTGAATGACATCATCCATCGTAAACAGGCCTTCCTCCTTTGCAATCTGACTGTGCATGACAACCTGAAGCAACAGATCGCCCAGCTCCTCGCACATATTTTCCGCATTACCACACTGTTCGTAAATGCGTATGGAGCTGACTAATTCAGCCGCCTCTTCCATAACACATGGCTTTAAGCTCTCATGAGTCTGCACCCGGTCCCACGGACAGCCATTCTCACTGCGCAGCATCTCAATAATCCTGATAAAATCCTCAAATTCGTATTTTTTCATGTCAATCTCCCATCTTTTCCAGCTCCGAGAAGGACCAGCTGATGTCCTTTTGTTCACTGTCAATCTGTATGGTAAAGCTTCTGGTCTGACAGCCGCTCTTTCGGAGGGTCACCACATGCGTCCCGGCTTCCTTCTTAAAGTCTACCGGGGCAAGCCCCATATACTTGCCGTCAAAATAGACCTCTGTATCCTTGGGCGAGGTAATGTAGATTCTGTAATCTCCGGCCGCATTGACGGTATCGGCACCGCCTGTCCCTGCCGCTTCGTCTGCATTCTCTTTCTTTTCCATTCCATTCTGACTCACGCTGTCGTAAGCAGCATCATTAGCGGATACCTCCTGTCCGTCCTGCTCCTTATCCTGATTTTCAGCTTCTTCCTCCGATGGTTCCAGCTCCAGATCGATATTGGCATTGGGCTGTCCAACCTTCACATATTTGGTCATGGTTTCATAGCCCTCTGCACGGACAATCAGCTGGTGGATACCATATTCCAGCGGAACCGGCTGGCTGATATCCACTTTATCTCCATCCACATAAACGGAAGCCTCTGTCGGTGTTACGGTAAACACAATATTACCGATGACCGGATCCTTTCCTTTTAAATCCCCTACGTCCAGCACGGTCTCCTGTCCTCTGGCAATCGTAACGCTTTTGGTACCGCCGTTTCCACGGTTCGTAATCAGCACATCGTACTTGCCCTCCGGCACGGTTAACAGCATATCCTGTGTCACCGGCTGAATGACTGCCTGTCCGACCTCGATCCATCCGCCGTTAAAATATTCTGCATTTTCCAGTTTCAGATAGCCATGTCCCTTTTCAATGGTGATACTGTAAATCGTCCGGTCAATTCCCTGCAGTATAAGGCTGTCACAGGCATTGATATCCATAAGCTCCGCCTGTTTTCCCTCCGATACCACCATGACGTGATCTGCCAGCTCGTACTGATCCTTTGCAACCAGAAGTCCATTACCATTCTGATTGATCTGATAATTTCCCGCTGCCCTGTTTTTCCACATCTGCGCTGACATAGACAGGCTTCGTAATTTTTTCTTATTTTTCAAAAACGTGACATCTGTAATGTCCCCGGCATTTACCTGTGCCATAGACATTTCTTTTCCATACTTATCGGAAATGCGTGTTGTTCCGTCATAGGTCAGAGTATAATTGCGCCCGGTCGGGATATTAAAAAGAGTAATCTTATTCTCCTTTTCATCTTTGCTCACCACAACCGCCGTATCGGCGCTGTCGTAGCTGCCCGTCTGTTCCGGAATAAACCCAGTATCTGCTGGCGTATCCTGCTGTTTTGTAGCAACGGCTGCCGCATCTGCTGACTTTTTCTGCGGAAGTGCCGCACTGCATCCATTCAGCCAGCCACCGCACGAAAGGAACAGGAAACATGCCGATACCATAAGCCGCCTACAGCCCTTTTTCTGCTTTCTGTGCATCCAGTAATCTCCTTTGCTTTTCTGTCAATCCTTTATTCGCATTATAAATCATTCTTCCGTTTCTGCAATATGGGAAAGCATGGATTGAAAATTTATTTTCTGTTTTTAGGATAAATAAGGATTACCTTTGGCTTTTTTCAAAAAGGGTGACAGCCAGTGTTAGCCGTCACCTCATAATCTTCTCTCAAACCTTCTGAAAAACTCTTTTCAGAAACCTCTCCCGGTTCTGCTCCTGCTCCAGTACCCTGGTCAGCTTCTCTGTATTTTTCTCCGGAATCCAGGCTTTTCCGTTATTATAGTAAAAATTTACAATTTTCCAGAATTTTTCAGGATATGCAAACCGATAATAAAGCTGTCTTCGGTCTGTCTCAGTCAGCGTCTTTTCTTTGTCATAGGCTTCCAGAAGCTCCAATCCCATATTGACATCCCAGTCATTCTTTTCCAGCACCTTTCGCAAAAACAGGCCAAGATCCCTCATCTGGCTGTCCAGCACACACTTTTCAAAATGTACTACTGCCTCATCCCCGGCAGAAAATAAAATGTTATGGTACTGATAATCCCCGTGACAAAGACTTCCCATTCTCTGTAAATGCTCCTGCTCTGCTTCCGATTCCTGCGCCTGCACCAGCAGACTGACCTGTTTTGCCTTTTCATAAAACGGCAGGAAATAATGCAGTAAAAACAATTCAAAATCTCCGCGCTGGCTTTTGGCACGAAGAAATTTATACACCTTCTTCAATTCCCTCGTATGCTTTTCAAACTCTCTGGACAGAGAGAAGGCCCGAACCTCATTCTGTGCACAATAGGCCGGAAGATACATCAGCCTGTGCAGCTTTGCCAGTCTGACCACAGCCCGCCTGCAATCCTGAAGATCCCGGACACTGCACTCCTGTCCCGTGAAATAATCCTTCAACACATAGGCTGTCTGGTCCGTGTCCACGCACAGAAGCTCATTCTCCTTATTGCGTACAATGCTTTCTGCGCGGGTCGTTCCCGCCTCCCTGATATGAGTCAGCAGAGCATCCTGCAGAATGATCTTTTCCCTCGGATAAGGATATTCCATAAAAATCTTAAGTCCCCGGTCCGTGTCACATAAAATCGCTCCGCGTCCCTTCCATGTACGGTTCACCGTAAGCTCATACTGCTCCAGCAAACTGACAGCCCTGTCATTCACTTTCATTCCTCCCTCTCTTCGGTCATACCCTATCTTATGACCGGAGAGGGGCAATTAGAACCTTTGCCAGTTCCTCCAGCTTTCCCTTTGTATTTAACTCCGGTTCCTCCAGAACTGCCTCCAGCAGCCGGGCTAAAACCGCACCGATTTCCTTTCCCGGTTTCATGCCAAGTACAATCAGGTCGCTTCCGTTTACCGCCAGTTCCTTTAAGGATACGCACTGCCCTTTGTCTAAGATTTCTTCATAAATCCGTCTCAGTTCAGACAGTTCCTTCAGCTTTTCTTCTCTCTGAAAATCGCTCTGGGCGCAGACATCCGCATATTTTACCGCAAACAGATTTGGAAATATATCCTCTCCCACCTTGTGGATGCCCCGGCGCACGGATTTTGCAGAAAGCGCCATCTTATAGTCATGATACAGCACAGTCCGGCTGACCCTTGCAATCGTATCATTATCAAACTTCAGCCGCCGGAGCACCTGTTTTGCAAGCTCTGCACTGGCCTGGGCATGTCCATGAAAATGATCAACACCGTTCTCATCGGTTGTCTTCTTCTCAGGCTTCCCCATATCATGAAACAGCATAGACAGACGCAGCACCTTATCCGCCTCCACCGCTGTCAGGGAATGCAGCGTATGCTCGCCGACATTATAGCAGTGATGCGGATTATTCTGCTCCGTTTTCATCATCCGATCAAACTCCGGCAAAACCACTTTAGTGACACCCGTGTCATACATGACACGCAGTTCATCCGGGTGCGGAGAAACCAGCAGCTTCACAAGCTCCACCTGAACCCGTTCTGCGCTAATATGTTTCAGATTTGGTGCCAGCTCACGGATGGCTTCCTTTGTCTCATCCTCAATCTGATACCCAAGCTGTGCCGCAAAACGCACTGCACGCATGATACGCAAAGCATCCTCGGTAAAACGTTCCTTTGCCACGCCAACGGCACGGATGACCTTCCGTTCCATGTCACCCATGCCGTCAAACAGATCTATGATCCCTTCCTCATCATTATAAGCCATGGCATTGATGGTAAAATCACGCCGTTTCAAATCCTCTTCAAGGCTTGCAGTAAAAACCACCTCTCTGGGATGTCTGGAATCCTCATATTCTCCATCGATGCGATAGGTCGTTACTTCAAAGCCTTCCTTCTCCAGCAGCACCGTGACCGTACCATGCTGAATCCCGGTATCAACCGTCCGTCTGAAAAGCTCTTTTACCTGCTCCGGTTTCGCAGAGGTCGTAATATCCCAGTCATCCGGCTCTCTCCCAAGGATACTGTCCCGGACACAGCCCCCGACCGCATAGCCTTCATAGCCAGCGGCCCGGAGAGTATCAATGATGTATTTTACTTTTTCTGGAAGACGTATTGTCATGCTCTACCTCTTAGTAATTCTCTGCCTTTACCTGGAAATAAGCCTGCGGATGAGCACAAATCGGACATACCTCAGGTGCCTTCTTGCCGACACAGATGTGTCCGCAGTTTGAACACTGCCAGATCACCTCGCCGTCCTTAGAAAATACTGCATCGCCTTCAATGTTAGCCAAAAGCTTACGATATCTTTCCTCGTGCTCTCTCTCAATGGCAGCTACACCCTCGAATAACTCAGCGATATCGTCAAAGCCTTCCTCTCGCGCTTCCTTTGCAAAGCCGGCATACATATCTGTCCATTCAAAATTTTCACCTTCTGCTGCTTCCTTCAGATTCTCAACCGTCGATCCGATACCATCATTCAGCAGCTTATACCACATCTTGGCATGCTCCTTCTCATTGGCAGCTGTCTCTTCAAAAATAGCTGCAATCTGCACATAGCCGTCCTTTTTTGCCTTGGATGCAAAGTAACTATACTTGTTCCTGGCCTGTGATTCTCCCGCAAAGGCTGCCTTTAAGTTTGCTTCTGTTCTGGTTCCTGTTAATTTTCCCATGATAATCTCTCCTCTATTTTTATATTTTCTTCTATTTTACTATTTAACCACAAAAAGGAAACACTTCTCAAGTAAAATCTGTTACAGATTCAGTTCACTTCCATGCTCCTTCAGCCATCTGCGCTGCTCTCTATACTCCGGCAGCACCTGCTCCACAGCCTGCCAGAATACCCTGCTGTGATCCATATGCGTTAAATGGCAAAGCTCATGCACCACCACATAATCCAGCACCGCAGGCGGAGCCAGCATAAGCTTCCAGTTAAAAGATAAGGTTCCCTGGCTGCTGCAGCTCCCCCAGCGCGTCTTTTGCTCGCGGATGGTGATACGTTCATAGTGTCCGCCTGTAAACTGCTGAAAATACGCAACGCGCCTGGGAAAATATTCCCTGGCTGCCTGAATATAGCGTTTTTTCAGGGCCTGCCTCTGCACCTCTGTCAAATCGCTCTGCGGTCTGGCCTTTAAAATTTTCTGCCTTTTTTTATAATGCTCTATAATCCACGTTCTCTGATCGGACAGAATCCTGCTGATTTCCTTTTCTGTGACAAAAAGAGGCACCTTTAGCAGTACCTCTCCGTCTTCCTCCACGCTGAGCGCCCAGGTTTTCCGTTTACTTCTAATCAGGGTAAAGGGTATCGTGTCTCCTGCATAGATGACACTTCTTCTCTCCTTACTGCGTCCCTCCGTCCTGTTCTTTGCTTTTGCAGCCATATTACTTCACTAACTTCTCCGTTTCCCGTGCAATGGCGAGCTCTTCATTGGTCGGAATCACCATCGTAGTAACTTTCGCATCTGCATCGGAAAGAATAACCTCTTCTCCGCGCAGCTTATTCTTCTCAGGGTCAATATTCGTGCCTAAGAATCCAATATACTGGCCAATCAGCGCTCTGACCTCCGCATTGTTTTCACCGGCTCCCGCAGTAAATACGATGACATCCACACCATTCATGGCTGCTGCATAAGCGCCGATATATTTTCCTACCCGGTAAGCATAGGTTTCAAGCGCTGTCTCTGCCTTTTCATTTCCTGTTGCCGCAGCCTCTGCCAGATCCCGGAAATCACTGGAATAGTTGTTGGACAGGCCCAGCACACCGGACTTCTTATTGCAGATATCCAACACCTCTTCTGCGGACACACTCAGTTTTTGTGACAGGAATGTCACAATGGCAGGGTCCATATCTCCGCTTCTCGTTCCCATGATAAGACCCTCTAACGGAGTCAATCCCATGGAGGTATCTACCGATTCACCATTTTTCACTGCGGATACCGATGCACCGTTTCCCAGATGACATACGATAATTTTCAGCTCCTGAATATCCTTTCCAAGGATTTCCGCCGCACGCTTTGACACGAAATCGTGGCTGGTGCCATGGAAGCCGTAGCGTCTGACCTTATATTTTTCATAGTATTCATACGGCAGACCGTACAGATATGCCTTCTTCGGCATCGTCTGGTGAAAAGCGGTATCAAAGACACCTACCATCGGCACATCCGGCATGATTTCCTTACAGGAATTAATGCCAATCAGGTTCGCCGGGTTGTGAAGCGGCGCCAGATCGTTGCATTCCTCAATGGCCCGAATGACCTCCGGCGTAATCCGCACCGAACCGGAGAATTTCTCACCACCATGCACGATACGATGTCCTACGGCATCAATCTCCTGCAGAGACTTGATTACACCGACTGATGGGTCTGTCAGCTTTTCAATTACCAGCTTCACTGCCGCTGTATGATCGGGCATATCCACCTCAGTCTTTTTCTTCTCTCCCCCTGCCGGCTGATGCGTGATTGCACTGCCGTCAATTCCGATTCTCTCACAAAGTCCCTTTGCCAGAACCTCTTCACTCTCACTGTTGATGAGCTGATATTTCAGGGAAGAGCTTCCGCAGTTAATAACCAATACATTCATATCCTCTTGTCCTCCGTTTATATTCAGACTTTTCGCATACCGGTGCAAAGACTGTATACAATTCAAGTATATCACGGCACATTCTGAACAGACAACCTTTTGCTGCACAAATTTCCAAATCATAACTCAGGGCTTGATTCCGTATTCAAAATAACGTTTCATCACATGAACGACTCGGTTGGAATCACCCTCCTTTACCGTCACATCATATCGTCCGGGAACCGTTCCAAATGTAATGGTTTTTCGTATGCCTGTGATTTGCTTCATATACTCCATCATATTTTCCTTAGAAGCGTTTTTATTGTAAATCTTCATATAATAATAGCCGGAATACTGATCAGAAGCATACTGGAGAATCTTCAGTTCTTTATCATATCCACCCTCCGATAAAAGATGAGCAAAATGCTCTATCTTCTCCTCCCTGTCCAGAAGCATAAAGTATACCACCTCTTCTTTCTGCGGCAGCTCACGCTTTACATAATTGCGAAAAGGGGATTTTCGCAGGGTTTTTACCACATCATTATAGGCTTCATTGCTGCTTTCGGAATAAAAGATGACCAGCATATCATCTACAATCACATTCACAAAGCAATCCAGACCGGCTTTCCGGATCAGCGACAGGAGCCTTTGAGAAGTAGCCGCGGACATGACATAGACCTTCCGGTACATCTTTTCTTCCATGTCATATAAAACCGCTCCGTCCATGGCAATGACCGGAAGCTTCAAATGGATATCCCGAATCGTTTCCATCAAGGAAGCCGGAGTGCGGATCGTGGAAATCGTAAACAGAAGTCCTTTTTCCAACATTCGGTTCAACTCCACTCTGGAATAATCCGTCAAATTGCAATTTTCATTTAGAAGAGTATCATCCAGACCGGAAACGAACAGAATATCCTTTTTCTTTTTCAGAGGAAGGGAAAAATCATTTACGAGGATTCCGACCCCGATTCCGATACAGGTATCCAGAAACCTGTTCCACACAAAAAAATAGGGATTCATATCTGCGGCATGATTTACCGCAATACTCAGGAAAACGACACATGAAAAATAAGAAGCCTGTTTCTTATGCAAAAGCACCGTTGTATACAGTACGAATACAATCATAACCGACACCAGAACTGCCTGAAAACAAAAGAGATTCCTTTCATTTGCCGCCATATCGCCCTTCGCTGTCATCCATTCCCGCAAAAGCAAAAGAAACACAAGACCGTACAATGCGCCGATGACAGTTCCGCTAAAACGCTGCACCGCATTCCTTATGGTATTGCTTCGGTACATCTGTATACACCACAGCGCTGAAAGCAGCGAATAGAACACGATCCCTTCGTTTCTGCGGAAATAAGCGATCACAAAGCAGAGCGCCACTGCGATACCGGACTTGACAATGCGAAGACCGATTACCGGGAGCTGATACGGCCTCAGCATAATGCCTCGCGCACCATCGCACAGAGTATGTCCGCTGTCTTTTCCGCACCGAATCTGGAGGAATCCATCATAATATCCCTATGGTCAAAAACCTCTTTTACTCCGTCGCAATACCGTAATCTGTACAATTCTCTGGCTTTATCCACCTCACGTATCATGTTCCTTGCCGTTTTTTCATCCATGCCCAGACTTTCCACACAGTTCTTCAGCCGTGCCTCATATGGTGCATAGATATAAATATTCAATACCCTGTCATACTCCTTCAGTATCACATCCGCACATCTTCCGACTATGATGCAGGACTCCTTCTGCGCCAAATCACGAATAATATTGGACTGCACGGCAAAAATCTCCTGTTTCATGCTGACCAGCCCCATGCCGAGCGGATATTTTCTGCTCTCAAAAATAGAACCCGCCCTTTCCTCTGCCCGACTGATTTCCGGAACCGGGAGATTCATTCTTCTGGCTGTTTCCTCTACGATATCCCTGTCATAGAATCCAATATCCAGCTTTTTTGCCATATTTTTACCAATCGTTCTGCCCAGACTGGCAAACTGTCTGGAAATCGTAATGATATACTTCTCCATACCTTCCTCGCTTCTGCACCCTGAGCCGGTGCGCATCCTATTTCTGTTATGCCTTCGCCTGCATAGAACGCACCACGCAGGAAAGGGCAAAATTGATTATAAAATAAATGACCGCCGCTAAACCAAAGAGAACAAATACATCCGACACATGAATAGCTCCTGTTCCGTTATACATCTGTGCCGAAGACAGAAGCTTTTTGACTCTGGACATCAGTTCAATGACTGCCACATTAGCAAGATATGAGGAATCCTTGATGGTCGTAATGACCTGACTTAACAGAGTCGGAACAATATTCCGGTAGGCCTGTGGAAGTACGATATAAATCATGATCTGCACAATATTGAAGCCCTGCGAATGTCCTGCCTCGAACTGGCCGTGTGCAACCGAATTCAGGCCGCCGCGGACGATCTCTGCAATAACCGATGAGGTAAACAGTATCAGCGCCACTGCTGCTTTAAACAGAAGCTTCACCTCTACCGTAGTCAGACCAAACATTTTCCGGTCTAAAAAACCCGGACAGGGACAAAAGACCAGACAGATAAAGATCCACAATAAGAGCGGAGTATTTCGGAATATTTCAATATACGCCGTAGCGGTCCATTTCAAGATCCGGCTGAAACCTCTGTTGCAGTAATTGCGCAGGAGCGCCAGCAGGGAACCGATCAGGATCCCAAGAAACACCGCAATGACAGAAATAATAAGCGTAAAAGCAACACCCTTCAATATATAGAGCCAGATGGAGGCTTTTTCCAAAATAGCAAAACTTGCCGCCAGGTTTTCCATGACTATACCCTCCCTTCCAGAGCGGTCTTCTTCTGAACTACTACTCTTCTTTCTCTTTTCTTCAAAGAGTTCTCCCACACACTTGCCAGTGTGGAAAGCGGAAAGCAAATGCAGAAGAACAGCACACCGCTTAAGATGTAAGCAGGTGCATAGGCGCCGCCTGTATTTTCTCCGGTTACAAAGCTGTAGGTCAGAGAGATCAGATCCGAGCCTCCTATCAGATAGAGACAGGATGTATTTTTGATCATATTCACCACCTGATTGACAAGCGGCGGCAGGATAATCTTGATGCTCTGCGGCAGAATAATATAGAACATTCTCTGCACATAGGAAAATCCCTGCGATCTGGCGGCCTCAAACTGTCCCTTGGGCACAGCTTCAATTCCTGCCCGGACAACCTCTGCAATGTATGCTCCATGGTAGACTCCGAGAGAGATCATACCGGAGACCAGAATGCCAAGACTATGGGAGGAAAAGGCAAAGGCATAATACAGAAAGCAAAGCTGCAGAAGCAGCGGTGTATTCTGTATCAATTCCACATATACTCTTGAAATTACCTTCAACACTTTATTTTCGCCTGTAGCCATCAGTCCAAAAATAATGCCAAGAATAAATGCCAGTAACAGACCTAAAAGTGCTACCTGTATAGTGTTTCCAAGACCAAGCAGGAAGGTGCCCCGAAAGGTCCATACTTTTTCCCACGCCTGGGGAGATAATATACCAGACATTGTCCACCTCGTTTCTGCTTCTGATCACAGAAGCAATTTAACAAAACTGGACGGATGAAATGACCCTTCGGTGATTATTTCATCCGTCTCTTCCATTTCTTACTGTTCTGATTAGTTCAATCCGTAGTTTGCGATAAGACCATCAATCGTTCCGTCAGACAGCCAGCCTGTAACCAGTCCTTCTACATAGTCGGATAAGCCGGAACCCTTGGTAGTTGCCACACCATAATCCTGCGGTGCAAATTCCTCGGAGATATAGGAACGTCCGTCTGTATTGTAAATAGCCAGAATGGATTTATCTACACAAAACGCGTCTACCTCTCCTGCACTCAGAGCTGTAGAAATAGATGGATAATCCTCATATTGCTTAAAAGAAATATCATCTGTCCAGGTAGCCGGATCAAAGGTCTCTGCATTATAACCGTCACCAGTAATCAGGCCTGCTTCTATCATAGCCTCTACCAGTGACTTCGCAGAGGTCGATCCGCTGGAAACACCTACCGATTTATCTACCAAACCGGAAAGATCCGTGATACCGGAGGAATCCTCTACCAGAACACCAACATGATCTGTGAAGTATGGAGTTGTAAAATCCCAGCTCTTCTTTCTTTCATCAGTAATGGTAAAGGTAGCAAGTACACAGTCAATATCGCCGGAATCCAGAAGCTCTGTTCTGGTAGCTGCCGTAACTGCCGTAAACTCTACATCCACGCCAAGGCTCTCGGCAATCTTATTCGCCAGATCGATCTCCATACCGGAGTACTCGCCTGTGGCAGGATCCTCAAATCCAAAGCCGACTACCGCATTTTTTACACCGACTCTTAATACGCCTCTGTCCACGATCGCCTGAACATCCTCTGCCAGCTCCCCTGCGGCTGCTTCTGTTGCTTCTCCTTCGGCCTCTTCTGCTGCCGGCGCTGTTTCTGCTGCTGCAGTCTCAGCCGGAGCCTCTGCCGCTGTTTCCTTGCTGCTTCCGCAGCCCATGAGCATTACAGTGCTCATCACTGCTGCCAATACTGCTGATACCATCTTCTTTTTCATAACGTTCTCCTCATTTCTGCACTGCTGTTTTACTCCAGTCCGGCTGAAGCGATGCCTTTCACCAGTTTATACGCAGCGCCTGTACAAACTGTGCTATATAACAAGCACCCTGTGCGGTACTTATTATCGAATGATTTTTCCAAGGAACTGTTTCACTCTTTCGTTGGAAGGATTCTCAAAAAAGTGATCCGGTGTTCCTTCCTCGATAATCTGCCCGTCTGCCATAAAGACGATCCGGTCTGCCACCTGTCTGGCAAAGCCCATCTCGTGTGTAACGACCACCATCGTAATATTTTCCTTTGCCAGCTTGATCATGACATCCAGAACCTCCTGAATCGTTTCCGGGTCCAAAGCAGAGGTCGGTTCATCAAATAGCACGATCTTTGTCTCAGCACACAGGGCTCTTGCAATAGCGATCCTCTGCTGCTGCCCGCCGGAAAGAGTCGTCGGATAGGCCTCTGCCTTATCCCGAAGTCCTACCACATCTAGATAATGACAGGCCAGCTCCTCTGCCTCCTTTTTGGACTTATGATGCAGCTTCATCGGAGCCAGCGTCAGATTCTTCATAACCGTCATATGCGGATAGAGATTGAACTGCTGGAAAACCATAGAGGTCGTTTCACGAATGAGAGCGGTTTTATTCCTGTGCGTCAGCTCACGGCCGTCAATATAGACATGACCGCTGGTCGGTTCCTCCAGATAATTCATACAGCGTACCGTCGTGGATTTCCCGGAACCCGACGGCCCGATGATGACAAGCTTTTCCCCTTCCTTTACGGTAAGATTCACATCCTTTAATACATGCAGATCACCGAAGTATTTATTGACATTTTCCAGTTTAATCATATTGCTAATCATGCTCCTTTCAAGCTCCGGAGAATACAAAAAAGGCGCTACACATCAAAATGATGTATAACGCCTTTGTTATTCCGTAGTATATCGACATATCCATGAAATGTCAAGCTGTTTTTTGACAACTTATCTACACCGTTCTCTGCCCATTAACCAAAGCAATCATCACCAGTCCTCTTTTTCAGGAATGAGCTTATACACTGCCGTATTCTGATATGCCCTGGCCTCCGCATGCGCAAAGAGTACCGTTCCCTCCACAGGAGCATGTATTTCTTCTATGATCGTTCCTTCATAGCAGTCCACGATACAGGCCAACAGCTCCCCTCTGCGCACATGCTCTCCTGCTTTTACCTTTCCTTCCAGAAATCCGGCGGTTTTGGTACGTACCGTTACCATCTCCTCTGTCGAGACAACCTTCGATACATATCCCTCAAAGCCGTGATAATCCAGGATTCCTTCTTTTTCCAGAAAGCTTAAAACCGACTCTACGGCATGTCTTGCACTGTCCTTGTCCACCTGTTCCGTAGTCGTGGTATAAACCGAAAAAGCTTTCGTCTCCCACACCTGCCAGTTGTAATTTAAGGTAGTCGTATCAAAGGGTCTTGGTGTATGCAGCACAACATAGGGAAATCCGAATTTTCGGGCTGCCTCCACATCCTCAAAGCCTGTTTTCATGACCCGGATATGTGGAACAAAATGTCCCGGCATATAAAACGAAGCGAACTGTATGCCGTAGGAATAGTCCTGAATCGCTTCAAACAGGCCTCCGGCAATCCGCTGCGTCGTCTCTCCCTCGGAATAGCCCGGAAACATCCTGTTAATATCCGTATTGTCAATGCTCCAAAATCTTTTTTTAATATTCATGGAATAGGGATTCACACAGGGGACTACCAGAATCTCCTTTCCTTCCCGGATACCGCCCTGTTCTTCCAGCGCTTTCAGTTTTCGGATAAGCTGCGAACAGCAGTATAACTGCTGGTTTTCATTTCCGCGCATGCTCCCCACGATACAAGCTGCCTTTTCGCCTTTTCCAAAGGAAAAACCTGTTATCCTGAAATCATCCCGGTATAATGCTTTTATTTCAAACAGTGTCCTTTTTTCCATGGTCGGCTTCCTCTCCCTTTCCGGTATCATAGACCTCTTTTCTCAAGACTCTTCCCATCAGGGAGCCTTCGCTTACGACCGGATATTCCCGGATCGTGAACAGCCATCCGTCTGCCGGTGACTTGATTTCATCAATCACTTCGCCCGATAAAGGATTTACGATGGTACCAATCAGATCATCCTTTTTCAGCATGGCTCCATGGTTTCTGTTTTTCAGGAAAATACCGGAGGAAGACGCATTGAGAAAACAGACATCGTCATAGCCCGAGGATATAACCGGTCTTCTGACCGGATAGTCTTCACCGTCCCATATATCCAGCAGCTTCATCAGATGTATAATCCCCGCAAAAAGCTGTTCCCCGTATTCCTTTGTGATACGCATGCCGACGCCCATTTCCACAACCAGCGTCGGCGTATTTCTGATATTCAGGCTATGTGCAAAGGTGGATTCCAGCACCGTACTGGCTCCATGCACCCAGATAAAATCCACGTTCGCCTCTTTTGCATAGGGAACCAGCCTGTCCTGATGCAGCTCATTGATTCTGATCTGCGGTACTTCTGTCAGAAAAATATTGCTGGCATGGATATCCAGAACCAGGTCGGAGCCCTCTATATCACGAATGATTTCAGCCGCCAGATATTCGTTCATATCTCCCTCGGTATTTCCGGGAAAAATCCGGTTCATATCCAAATCGAAAGCCGGGATTCCTCTGGTGATGGAGTCAATGCCAAAGGGATTTAAGGCCGGGTAGATATCGACCATGCCCCTTAAGCATTCCCTGTGCTCCTTCAAATAGCCGGACAGCCGATAGCATACATATTGCCCCTCCAGCTCATCCCCATGAATGCCTGTCACAATGCTGATTCTCTTGCCATTTCCTCCCCGTAAGGGTTCTATACGCATTTTCCGGATCTCCTGCAGCTCATCCACAGGAAGTCCCGCTCTTGCCACTGTCTGAATCATATCGAAAACGATGCTCCTTCTGTCTCTGTCACTTCTACCAGTATCCTTTGCTGCTGTTTGGCCTGACCTGTAAAAACTCCTCTGTTGATCGAGCAGTCCTGATAATCCCGTCCATGGGATATTTTAATATGCGAATCACCTGCCACTAGATCATTGGTCGGATCAAAGCCCATCCAACGCGCTCCGTCAAATATCTCGACCCAGGCATGGCTTTCCCCTTCTCCCAAAAGCATCCCTACCACATACCTGGCCGGAATCCTGTCCATCCTGCACAGAGATAAGAGGATATGCGCATAGTCCTGACAGACTCCCTTTCCCATGGAAAGCGCCGCCCCGGCTGTCGTAGCGATACCGGTCACTCCCTTGCAGTAGCTCATGCTTTCGTATACCGCCTTCATATAGGCGCGTACCTTCTCTGCCAAAGACAGCTCCGCTGTTTTGTCCTCCGCACACTTCTGATACAGCTCTTCCAGACGGCTGTCCGGTCTGGTAAGCGGTGTCTGATATTTATAGATGGACAGATCGGTATAGCGGCCGCCAATCTCCTGCCGTTCTATGCCCGTTCTGGCTCTGCCGCTCACATCCACTGAAAACAGCGTCTGTTCCTCTTCCACGTTTCCGTACAGCATGATATTACCAAAAGAATCACAGCCCCGCTGGACTTTATTTGCAGGAAGCACCTGCACGGTGCATTCCGTAATTTCCTGCGTCTGCGTGGTTTGGGGAATACATTTTAAGGTATAGGTGTGATTGCATACCGGCTCCGAAAATTCAATGTCCATATGATAATGAAACCGCAAATCCTTCATACTCTCAATCCTTACGCAGATGATCCGCCAGTTCTACGACTCTGGCATAATCTATTTCTTCCTTTTCCACCAGCTTTTGAAGCTCCGAAAGCATCGCCGTATCATAATGAAGATTTGTTTTGGTAATCCTTCCGGCAAGCCTGTGTACCTCTCTCTGGATGGATATCCGATCCATCTGCAGGCGGCCGAACAGATCCAGTCTTTCAATCCGCTTTCCGGTCTTGATGATATTTCTGGTATTTTCATTTTCAATCATATCATCCACGATTCCCCAAAAAGCCAGAATATCATCGATTACCTTCTGCAGACCCACAATGGGCGCTCTGGTGGCGCTGCTCTTCTTCATATCATATACCGCTAACTGGATATAGGTAATCGGTTCGCTCCCGATTTCATTACGTAATACGATTGCATTGTCATATGCCCGAAGCAGATTCGAGCAGATCGAATTGGGATCCGTTTCATCCATAATATAACGGCTGCAAAAATCCTCTTTGGACAAATAAATATTCGGAATATCGAGCTGACTGCAAAAAGCAGCGTAATTATCAATCTCCACATCAATCATCCGGTCAAAGCTGGATGCGAACAGCCTTGCGGATGTATAAACTCTTTCTGTGTATCTGCCAAGCCAGAACAGCCGGTCGAGATTTTCTACTGAGATAATACCCATGTGTCCTTAAAGCCTCCTCCCTGCGATGAATTTACAATAAAGGAATCCGGATTTCTGGAAAAACGGGTCAGACCGCTCTTCCATACAAGCGGTTCATCCGCCATCAGTACAAAGGCTCTTAAATCTGCCTTTCTCGGCGTTTTCTCGCCATCCTCCAGAATATCAATATCCATAAAATCGATTACTTCCTGCGCAATAAACCTTCTTGGCTCCTTTTTTAACAGCGAGATAAAGTCTTCCTTTTCCTGTCTGGTCATCTTATTGGCAAAGACAACACCATAGCCTCCCGCTTCCGCAACATCCTTCAGCACCAGATCGTCAAAATGCTCCAGTATGTATTTCATATCTTCTTCATAAAACGGAAGATAGGTTGGCGCATTCTGCAGAATAGGTTCCTCGCCCAGATAATAGCGAATCATTTTCGGTACAAAGTAATAGATTCCCTTGTCATCTGCCACTCCGTTTCCGGGTGCATTTAACAATGCCACATTTCCCTTTCGGTACACATCATAAATATGCGGAATACCGATCACAGACTCCTCCTTAAAGGTCATCGGATCCAGATATTCGTCGGATATCCTCCGATATACGGCACCGACTCTTTCCTTTTTTCCGGTGTAATCCACAAAATACAGATAATCATCCTCTACCATCAGCTCATTGCCGGATACCAGATGCGCGCCTGTTTTCTCCGCCAGATAGGAATGTTCAAAATAGGCTGCATTGTAACGTCCCGGTGTCAGAATCACCGTATGACCTCCCACGTTCACATAGTCCATGACCCATCGCAGCAGCTTGGCATAATACCGGTTATCCTCAATATGGTTGTCCTCAAATGTATCCGGGCTGCTCCTGCGGCACAGCTCTCTTGCAATCATGGGATAGGATGCGCCGGAGGGAACCCTTAAATTATCCTCCAGAATATACCATTCCCCATCCTTGCCCTGAACCAGATCAATCCCCGCAATATGTGTATAAACTCCCTTCGGCGGAGTCACACCATCGCATGGAGCCAGAAAACCAGAAGAGATGTATACAAATTCTTCCGGCACGACACGGTCCTTAATGATTTTCTTTTCCCCGTAAACATCTCTGATAAAACAGTTCAGTGCCATGACCCTCTGTTTCAGTCCCTGTTCCAGGTGTGCAAAATTCTCCTTTTCGATGACTCTCGGAATCGTATCAAAAGGGAATAGCTGCTCTTTAAATACATTGTTTTTGTAGATTCCGAACTTGACACCGTACCTGGCCAACAGCTCATTTACGATTTCTGACTGCTTTGTAAGTTTTAATTCCTGCATAACTATCCTCCTTTTTGCTCCCCGTTTCTGCATCGAAAAGAAAAATATACAAAAAAACAAAGGTGTCCTGGATATTTCCAAACACCTTTGTCCTTATCTTCTTTGTTATCTTTCATCTAATCGACTTGACAAAGTTATATCATTTATGACATTTTTTGTCAACCGTAACTTCGCTTTCCGAAGCCTTTTGGAAGCCGCCAATCCCATGTCCTGTCTGCTTATGACTCTGCCTCTATATCGTACTTCACTGCATCCATATAGACTTTTCCATTGCTGGAAAAAGTGATTCCAACAGCAGACTGCGGTGTATAAATCAAAGAAGTCATGGCCTGTTCGCCATCATTTACAAAAATTTCTACAGAATATCTGTCTACCAGAATACGCAGTTTTAAAACGTCCCGGCAGCTCCTTACCAACATACTGCGTGTGCTGATGGTGTCCCGCCTGAATCCGGAATATGTACGGTCAAACGTCAGAATTCCATCCTTTCTGTCATAGATGATTTCAGAATAGTGCTTTTCGCCCGAAGCCAGCTTTATCCTGCATTTTCCATACTCTGTACCCTTAAGCTTCAGCTCCAGATCTATCGTTCTGCCCTCAATTCCCTGCAGGACAGTCTCACTTTCGATGCATACGTCTGAGTATGTCACTACATTCTTACGATAATTTTCCAATTCCCGGACAGGCAGCTGATATACTCTCCCATTCTGAACGGAAAGCTCTCTTGGAATCGTCATCATGCCGGACCATGGCTGATCGGCCGGATACATCGCATTATCCCATGACTGCATCCAAGCAATCATAACCCTTCTGCCATCCTCGGTAAGCATCGTCTGAGGTGCATAAAAATCAAGTCCATAATCTGCACTCTGCACCTTTTCTCTCGTAAACTGCATTTTTTCCTTTTCATAATCTCCCAGCAAAAATACTGCATTATTGCCATTATGAAATTCCAGTCCTTCTGCCTCCATCTCCTGAGGAGATATTACAAGAACGCGCTTGTCTCCCAGTGCAAAAAAGTCCGGACACTCCCACATTTTTCCAAGTTTGTTCTCGCTTTGATCCAGGATATTTCCAAGCTTCCAGCTTTTCAGATCGTCCGAATAAAACAATGCAATCTGTCCGCTTCCATCCTGACTGCGGCTTCCGACTACCACATAGTACCTGCCGTCTTCCTTCCACAGCTTCGGATCCCGGAAATCCTCGCTGCTGCTTCCCTCCGGCAGCAGATCACTGGTAATGACGGGATTTGTAGTACACTTTTCAAAATCTATGCCATCTCCTGTCGCAATGCACTGATCCTGTGTAATCTTTTTCTCTCCATTTTCCAGTGCTTTCTCTGCTACACCGGTATAAATCAAAACCTGTTTGTCTCCATCCTCTATCGCACTACCGGAGAAAACTCCAAAATTGTCATATTCCTGATCCGGAGCCAATGCTGCGGGCAGGTACTCCCATGTTATAAAATCCCCGCTTTTTGCATGGCCCCAATGCATGGAATCCCAACGTGTTGCATATGGATAATATTGGAAAAACAGATGGTGTTCTCCCTTATACTCCGAAAAACCATTCGGGTCATTCATCCATCCCACCGGATTGGAAAAATGAAACACCGGTCTTACATGCTCAGATACTTTATGGATTGCAGCTTTTTCATAACTTCTAGCCTTCTCTAATAGCTCACTCATTTTGTCTCCTCCTCTGCCAGAGATGCAAGATATGCATCAAAATATTTCTGCTTAATTGCTAAGTATTCCGAAAGTCCATATTCTTCCATTTTCTGAAGATAAGCATCCCATTCCTTTTCAATTCCACCATTTAAAATCCAGCTTGCCTTCATTTGTTCCGCATACTTCTTAATATCGGTATCCAGCTGAGATACCCTGTTGGTATCTTCCATACTCATGAACACATTTGGAAAAACATATTTACTGTTCATATCTTCAAGATACGTTGCATGCATATTATCCAAACGCCACTTAGCATCATCCGGCTCTGTCACATACACTCCGTAATAATCGTTCAGAATAGCCAGAGGACCATTCACAGATTGATTCTCACGGATTTCCACAGGTGAATTATCTCCCAGATCCATGTGCTTTAGCATAGGTTCACCCTTATCATTGGTACTCATTTCGAAAATATTGGCTGTACCCTCCTCACCATAGGTTCCCCAGTTATTCTGTGCCGACTGAATCGGTGCATACATCTGGTCAATCCATGCTGCAGCAAGGGCCGTATCCCTGCAGTTCGATGTAAGAACACAGCGTCCCCGGTCAAATCCACTTGTTTCACTGCCGTTCTGCCTTGTAATATTGACAAGGCCATCCGGGCCTGCAAGGGCGGGCAACATTACATAATCATCATAATTATCAATATTGGCAATATCCCATGTAAAGCATAGACCATATCTATGGTTCTTTCCCTTTGCCACGTAGGTAGACCAATCCTGTGTAAAGGCCTCCGGATCAACCAGGTTTTCTTCTACCAGATGGTGCAGCCAAATAATTCCTTCTTTGTATCCTTCCTGTACGGAAGTATAAATGACCTTACCTTCATCTGTTACAGCGAAGTGATCTCCCGTATCTCCATATCCTTGTCCGAATCCATTGATTAGAATCGCAGGATCCTGATCACCATTGTTAATAATAAATGACATGGGAATCACACTTCCGGTAATATCGAATTCCTGCTGCAACTCCTCTGCATGATCCCTGAATGCAATCAGCACATTTTCCAGTTCCGCGGTTGTTTTGGGTACTTCAAGTCCCAGATAATCAAGCCACTTCTTATTGATATACGGTATGTCTCCAATCGCCTGAATAGCTTCCTTTCCAGCCCCCAGCTGTTCAATCCAGGGAAACGAATAAATATGTCCATCCGGCGCAGTGCACATTACTCTGTATTCCGGATACTTTTCAAAGACAGCCTGCAAATTCGGCATATATTTATCAATCAGATTTTCCAGCGGAATAATGATTCCCTGCTTTGCATAACGCAGTAAATCATAATCTCCCATTGCCGCCACAAATAATCCGTCCGGAAGTGCTCCAAACTGGGCCAGTGCCAGGTTTTTCTTGTCTCCAAACTGATCCGATACGAAGCAGGTCCAATCTACATGCACATTAGTCTGCTCTTCCATTCTCCTAAAGATAGTCCGCTTATTCGGATCCTGCTCCGTTCTTGCAGGTGCATTAGTAATAAAAGACAATTCCTTTGTCTCAGCCAATGGAAAGGTCACTTCTTCGATCGGTGTATCAGGGTCAATATCAGCCTGTGCCACTGCATTTCCTCCACAGGCTGTAAGAGATGCCGTCATTATAAGTGATAACAGTATACAAATTGATTTCTTTACATTTTTTCTCATCTGATTTTATCTCCTTCCCGCATTCTGCTAGCCTTTTACCGAGCCTACCATAACTCCCTTATCAAAGTACTTCTGGAAGAACGGATACATCACGAGTAACGGAATACTGGAAACTACAATCGTAGAATATTTCAGCAGTTCAGCCATCTTCGCCATTTCCGCTGTGCTCTGGATATCTGCGATCATTCCTGACTGCGGAGTGTTTTGTACCAGAATCGAACGAAGCACTAACTGGAGAGGCTGAAGATTTGCATCATTTAAGTAAATCATTGCGTCAAAGTAGCTGTTCCACATTCCTACAAATCCCCACAGCGCCAGCACTGCAATAATCGGCTTGCAAAGGGGCATTAATATTTTAAAGAAATACTGTATTTCACCGGCTCCATCCAGCTGTGCCGCCTCCCACAGTTCCTTTGATATGGACTGGTAATAGGTTCTGGCAAGAATCATGTTCCACACATTAAAGGATCCGGGTAACAGAATGGCCCAAATGGTATTTACCAGACGCAGCTGGTTCATCAATATGAAGGTTGGAATCAGCCCGCCACCAAAAAACATCGTGATAATAAACAGCGTATTAAAAAATTTTCTTCCTACCAATTCCTTTTTGGACATTGGATAGGCGGCCAACAGTGTAACGAAAACAGATATTGCCGTAGCCACTACAGAATAGAAAAATGAATTAGCAAAACCACGCCATATCATTTCATCCTCCAGCACTCTTCTGTATGCCTCCAGAGACCAGTCGCTCATACGAAAGCTAAGTCCCTGATTATTCAATATATTAGGATCCATGAAGGATGCAATGACCACATATGCCAGCGGAATCACAATGGCAACCACAAATAATGCCAGAAGGAAATACCCAATTGCTAAAATTCCTCTATCCAATCTACTATGTCTTATTCTGTTTGCTCTTAAACTTTTTTCTCTCATGATGCTTCCTCCTTTCCCTTATAATCCTTCTCCGTCATTCAGCTTTGCTACAATCCAGTTAACCAAAAGCAGCAAAATCACATTGACAACGGAATTGAAAATACCTACTGCGGTGGAGTATCCATAGTCGCCGTTCAGAAGACCAATCTTGTACACATAGGTAGAAATAATTTCGGATGCAGGCAGATTCATACCTGTCTGAAGTGCATATGCCTTTTCAAATCCCACGCTCATAATATTACCGGCAGAAAGAATGAACTGTATCACTATAATATTCTTAATCGCCGGAAGCTCCACATACCATATCTGCTGCAGAATATTGGCACCGTCTATCGTAGCAGCTTCCTCAAGTTCTTTGCTGACATTGGATAATGCCGCTGTATACATAATCGAAGCCCAACCTGCACCCTGCCAGATTCCGCTGGCTATATAAATAGTACGGAAGGCTTCCGGCATTGTCATCCAGTTTGTAGAAGTACCCAAAATCTGATTTAACGGTCCTACGGGAGATAAAAACATTCTTACCATACCGCACAATACAATAACGGATATAAAATTAGGTGCATATATTAACAGCTGAATCTTTTTCTTGATTCCAACACTCCTGATCCGATTCAGCAAAAGAGCCAGAATAATCGGAACCGGAAATCCCCATAATAATCCATACAGACTTAATTTCAACGTATTCAGTAAATATCCCATAAAGTCCGGTGAAGATAAGAATCGTTTGAAATAGTCCAGTCCTACCCATTCACTTCCAAGGAGTCCAAGGCGTACATTATAATCCTCAAACGCCATCAAAATTCCTCCCATAGGCAGATACTTAAAAATGACAGTTATCAAAAGTGCCGGCAACAGGAAAAAAATATAGAGCTGCCAATTCTTTTTGACATATAAAAGCTTCTGCTTCATTGTCCTCTTTCCATCGGTTAAAGATTTGTTTGCTTCCACTTTCCTTCTCTCCTTCCATAGCTTTTCGTTTGTGTTCCGTTCATGTAACCGGTAAAGTAACCGGTTACTTTATTAATTGTACTATATCTTCTATTTTAGCCATCGTCAAGGGATTTCTTTTATTTTCGTTATATCTTATAGATTCCACATCATATTTTTGTTAATAGTGCATATAACCGGTAAAGTAACCGGTTATTGCTTACTTATTTTCTGTTTGCTATAATAGATAAAAAAGAAATGGAGAAATTGTCATGCCTCAAAAGAAAGTAACCTTTGACGATATTGCCAAATACACTAATTTCTCTAAAACCACCATCTCCCGCTATTTTAACAATCCGGATTCCCTGACCTTGAAAAATCAGGAAATTATAGCACAGGCACTAATCGATCTGGATTATAAGGAAAATAAAGTTGCGAAAATACTGGCAAGCGGCAAAACGGAATTTATCGGCATCATTGTTCCCAACCTTTATCTGCATTATTATTCGGAAATCCTGAATCAGATTCTTGCCTCCTATGAAAGATTTGGATATAAATTTCTTGTGTTTGCGGGCAATGCCAACGAAACGGTAGAACGTCAATATATTCAGGAATTGCTGGCCTATAACATAGAGGGAATGATTGTACTCAGCCATACCATTCCTTCCAGAGAATTGGCATCTTATAACATTCCGATTGTAACAATTGAACGCGAAGATCAATATACCTGTAGTGTGAATACAGATAATTACATGGGAGGCGTACAAGCTACCAGTTTATTATATAAAACCAACTGTGATGTTCTGGTTCATATAAATGTAAATGTCCCGGAATCGATACCTGCTTATGGCCGTATTCAAGGTTTTCTGGATACATGCAAAGAGTGTAATATTCCTTATGAATTACTTTTAAAAGATTTGGGAAACACTTATGAAGAAAATCGGAAAGCACTCGAAAAGGTGGCCCATTATCTGGATTGTAAATATATCGGAAAACGAAAAGGAATATTTCTGGCCAACGATACTTATGCCAATATATTTTTAAACTATTTGATTCGATTACATGGTTCCCTGCCGGATGATTACCGCATCATCGGTTTTGATAATTCACCTATTTCCAGTGAAGCAGTTATACCAACCAGCACTGTTGGGCAGCAGATTGATAAAATTGCAGATATGGCTATGGAAATACTGGTAGCCCAGATGAACGAGCGAAAAAAAAGAAAGCCCAATCTTTCCGGCGAACCCATTCATAAAGTGATTACACCTGTGTTGTTCAATCGAAAGACCACCTGTGTGTCAGAAACCGTATAGATTATTATGAGTGGCATTTTAGCAGGAAAATGGGTATTATTTTTACAGGGAGGAATTGACAGAGATGAATCACAAGGAAGACAAACGTTCTGCGCTGAGCGAACAGAATATGATATTAGACATTCATACCCATACCTGCGCAAGCGGTCATGCATTTGGCACGATTCGTGAAATGGCGCTGGCAGCCAAGGAGAGAGGACTTTTGCTTTTGGGAGTCAGCGAACATGCTCCGGGCGTGCCGGGAACCTGTGATCCTATTTATTTCTCAAATTTGTGGGTTGCTCCGAGGCAGCTTTACGGCGTAGAGATTATTCATGGGTGTGAAATAAATGTATTGAATGACGGAACACTTTCTCTGGAACGGAAATTTATGGAAAAGCTGGATTATGGGATTGTCGGAATCCATAGAACGTGTTATCAGGATGCGGGAATGGACAAGAATACGGATAATCTGATTTCCTGTATGAAAGATGAAAAGGTGTTTTTTGTTTCCCACCCGGATGATGACCATACACCGTTAGATTATGAACGGCTGGTGGCAGCGGCCAGGAAATACCATGTGGCTTTAGAGCTGAATAATAGTTCTCTGCTGAAACCGAATCAGAGGTTGAACTGTGTCCAAAACTATAAGCAGATCCTTCGACTGTGTAGGAATGCGCAGTGGCCGATTATCATCAATTCGGATGCGCATGATCCTAACTATGTGGGGAGATTCTCGGAGGCGTTGGCACTGCTTGAGGAGGAGGATTTTCCGGCTGAGCTGATTCTGAACCGGGATGTGAATACGTTCAAAAGCTTTTTGGGCAGATGAGGATTCCGGTAATTTATGTGTGGGCATCATGATATTTGAGGTTGAGACAGATGGAACGGTTTCAGTGGAAAGTGACGGATAGCGGAATAGCAATCATAGGCTGCCATGAAAATGACAAATATGTCACTATTCCGGACTGCATGGAAGGAAAGCCTGTGACAGAAATTGCTCCCAAGGCTTTTTTGAGCTGTAAGAGGATGGAAGAAATCCAGCTTCCGGCTGCGGTCTGCCGAATCGGGAACTGGGCCTTTGCCCATGCAGCAGGCCTTCGGAGGCTTCTGTTGTATGGAGTGAGTGAAGCGTCAGGGACAGAGCTTGGAAAGGATGTGTTTCTGGGCTGTCAGCAATTGCAGGAAATCCGCTATGAAGATGATGAATATGTCGGAATGGGATTTTTAAGGGCTGCAGCGATGCAGATGGGCGCTAGAGAACTGTTTCAGGATGTCAGAAATGTTGCATCAACAGACAGTGAATGTTTGGGAAAGACAGCGGAACAGGTCAGGGACACAGAGCAACAGCAGATAGCTGCCTGGCTGGCTAAATGGGACAATGCGCTTGCTGTTTTTTTAAAGGAAGCAGATTTAAAAGGCTTTCGTCCCATGTGGGCAGGCGGCGAGGAGGATTATGAGAGCGAGAAGGATCTTCCGGCTTATTATGAAAGCAAAAGGCGCTGCCGGAAGGCGGAGTTCTGTTATCTGAGATTAAAGTATGACAGGATGCTTTCCGTTTCAGACAGAGAAAGTCTGTATGTCTACCTGCGCGAGCATTCAAAGGACTGCTGCCATGAAGAGGCCTGGCAGGTTATTAGGGAAGGACATCCTCAGGAAAAGGAATACTACCGTATTTTATATGAAGCGGGAGGTATCAGCCGTGTCAATATCGATGCCCTTCTGTCGGATATGGACCGGTACGGTGCAGGTGCTGAGATAATCGCCTTTGTGCTGGACTGCGTAAACAGTGCCGGCAGGGGTGATAATGGAAAATCGGACCGGATTTTGTCGGAAGAGGATTATTTTACAGGATTTGTATTATGAATTGTATTATGAATAAGAAAAGCAGAAATAGGCAAAAGAATGTAAATTTGTTAGAGGGCAGTATTGCAGGTACGCTTGCAAGATTGGCCTTTCCAATTATGTGCACCTCGTTTATCCAGATGGCCTATAATCTGACGGATATGATCTGGATCGGCAGAGTCAGCAGCAATGCGGTAGCTGCAGTGGGTGCGGCAGGTATGTATCTGTGGCTTGCCAATGGTTTTTCCACGATACCGCGTATCGGCGGACAAGTCAGAACAGCGCATGCAATCGGAGCCGGAGAAAGAGAAAAAGCAATGTCCTGTGCACAGGCGGCATTTCATATGGGAATCGTGATGCTGCTTGTCTGTACTTTGGTTTATGTTTTCGGGAGTCATACGTTGATTGCCTTCTTTCAACTGAATCAGGAGAGCGTGGTGCTGGATGCAGAGACTTATCTGGTCATTACCGGATTGGGATTGTGTTTTTCCTTCCTGAATCAGATTTTCACCGGATTATTTACCGCTATAGGCAAAAGCATGGTCATGTTTCAGGCTACGACGACCGGACTGATTGTGAATATTGCGCTGGATCCGCTGCTCATTTTCGGTGCAGGGCCTCTTCCTCGTCTGGGGGTTGCAGGAGCAGCACTTGCGACTGTACTGGCCCAGGCCGTTGTGTGTCTGATGTTTGTGCGGGCAGCAGGAAAGGATGAACTGTTGTTTCAGGGCTTTCACATATGCAGCTGCAGCAGTTTGAAGGAATGGAAAAGTATTGGAAAAATCGGGCTTCCTGTTGCGGTACAGAATATCCTTTTTTCCAGCCTGTCCATGATCATAGCCAGAATGATTGCATCCTGGGGTGATGCGGCTGTTGCGGTTCAGAAGGTGGGCAGTCAGATCGAATCCATTTCCTGGATGACGGCAGAAGGCTTTGCTACGGCAGTCAATGCCTTTACGGCACAAAATCATGGAGCGCAGAAGAAGGAGAGAGTCAGGAAGGGATATGCCACGGCAGCAGGCCTGATGGTATGCTGGGGACTGTTTACAAGCTTTGTACTGATGGTTTTACCGGAGCAAATTTTCCGGATTTTTATTACCGATCCGGCAGTATTGCCGCTTGGAGTAGATTATCTGCGGATTCTGGGGGTATCCCAGCTTTTTATGTGTTTGGAGATTACCTCTGCCGGTGCGTTTCAGGGACTGGGAAAGCCGATGCTTCCTTCTGTGGCAGGTATTTTGGGCAATGCAGCCAGGGTGCCGCTGGCTGCTGTTTTATCCGCTACCGTTTTGGGCTTAAACGGCATCTGGTGGAGTATCACCATTTCCAGTATAGCTAAAGGAGTTGTGGTGGTATCCGCTTTTCTTGTCATGCTTCGCAAATATATGCAGTCTGAAAGAAAGGATACCTGAGCATCCTTCACATAAGCGGCCTGACCACCCGGTAGACCTTCTCATAACGTGCAAACACTTCCCTGTATGCTTCATGTACCTTCCGGCGCGGCTCATAGGTAACCGTCTTCTGTACCATATATTCTGCTGCTTCTGCAAGATCCCGGAACACACCGATTGCCACGCCTGTTAACATGGCGCTCCCCACCGTCCCCGCATCCACCGTTTTTAATGCCGTAATCGGAAGATTCAGAACATCCGCTTTCATCTGCATCCAAACCCCGGAACGTGCACCGCCTCCGGTCGCATACAGCCTTTCAAAATGGATACCGGAGCCCTGCAATGCCTGATAATTCAAGTACATTTCATAAGCCACACCTTCCATACAGCCACGATACAGATCAGCAGCGGTAGTTGCGGTTGTCAGACCGAGAATCGCACCCTTAGCCCCTGTATCCATATAAGGAGTCGCCGCTCCGGCAAAATGCGGCAAAACCAGAAGGCCGCCCGGGCCGTCTGACAGCTCTGCAACCATCTCTTGCTGTCCATGCTCCTCCCGGTATTTCCGTTCCATCCATTCATGAACCGATATACCGGCTTCTGCTGCCAGCTCCCGTTCCTTTTTCGCAAACGTATCCACGCACCACTGAATCAGGGCTCCTCCGGTATAGGAAAAAGCATAGGCCACGTAAGTTCCCGGCTTTACATAGGGAACCACTGAAAAATACCCTTCATACATCCGGTCAATATCCGGCAGCTCATCATAAATCGGAGTCAGACATTCCACCGTTCCGGCGCCGTCCACTGCCACAGCTCCGTCAAAGGCACCGGCACCGACTGCAGCCGCCACCTGATCGTGGCTGATGGAAACAATCCTTGTCTCCCGGGATAAGCCTGTTTTTTCCGCGGCAGACGGAAGAATCGTTCCTGCTGTGCTCCCGGTAGGGACACAAGTAGAAAAAAGAGACTTCTCAATACCTGCTGCCGCAAACACTTCATCGCTCCAATCCAGCTTATGAATATCAAAGGCCATCGTTCTGGTTGCCAGAGAATAATCAATCTGCCGCTTTCCCGTCAGATGAAAAACAACATAATCTTCCATCAGAAATACATGCTGCGCCGCTCGATACATCTCCGGCTCATGCTCCTTCAACCACATCAGCTTGGAAATGCTGTACATTTCATGAGGACGCAGACCCGTAATATGAGCCATATGCTTTTCCCCAAGCTGCTCTGCCAGTCTCCTGCATTCCTCTGCCCCTCTCGGATCGGTATACAGCATCGCAGGATGTAACGGCCTTCCCTCTCCATCGGTCATGACAAAGGTTTCCCCAAAGCTGGTCACACCCAGCCCTGCAATGTCAGGATATTGTGAAGCCATTTCGCGGATGACTGCATATACACCCTCCATGACTGCTGAAATATCCATCTCATGCCGTCCCACAGTCCTCTGCACGGGATAATCACGGTATGCCTTCCCCAAATAGTTTCCGCGCTCATCAAACACGGTACATTTACAGCCGGTCGTTCCAATATCCAGTCCTGCTATCTTCATATGTCCCTCTCCCTTCCCTATCTGCAGACTTTGAACCGCAGGGGCAAACCTGTACGGAAAAATTTATTTTCGTACCCTGGATTTCATCAGCATTTAGTCAATTTCCACCCATTCATAGCCGAGATAGGTTGTAAACGCTTCCTTTAAAATCTCCTTCATATGGCCTGTCCCAACCGAGGTATGATGTTTAAAACCGCCTCTTGCCAGCCGGATCATCTTATCCTGCATATCCGGAATCGCGCAGACACCGCCGCAGCCAAAAAATGCCTCTTCAATCGGATCATCTGTAAACTCTGCCTCACTGGCATATACTACTATTTTACCGTCTCTGGTCTGACAATTGGACAGTGTCACCTTACCCGGTTTGATACGTCCTTCATTGGTACCACAGCCTGAGCCCGGATCGTTCTTATCAAACATCTTATGGCTTGTCACGTGTCCCTGATCGGTCATAAGGCTCTTGGGAACCGGACCGCAATGGAAGAGGATTACCTTATTTTCGTCCTCTCCGTAATTGTTATTCCAATCCAATACCGTCGTCGGTGTCTCGCTGGCAAGTGCCATGGCACGCATGGTAATGGCAGAACACATATCGATTTCGCAGGATGCCGTGATGCCCCTGTCATTTAATTCCGACAGCAATACACACGGACATACACGCAAAATCTCCTCCATCTCATTCCAGCACCGCAGGGCAATAGCATCCAGATGATAGTCCTTTATGTATTCATCAATGATGACGGAAATTTTTGCCAGTGTAAGCTTCTTATCCTGCGGCACACGGGAAAAGTCCGTATAGGCCTCCAGTGCAGCCACCTTTTCTGTTACGTCCCTGTCATCGTCCGCCTTCTTTCCCACCTTGAAAATCAGCTCCGACAAATCAAAGGATTCCACGTTGATGCCATATTTCTGCATGGCAATTTCATCAAAACGAACCGTCTTAAATGCCGTAGTCCTGGCACCGATACAGCCGATGTTGCAGCGCTTCATTCCGTTTACCACACGGCAAATTGCCGCAAAATCTCTCAGATTTTGTGCAAAGGCTTCGGAAAGCGGGTGCACCACATGCGGCTTCATGACGGTAAAGGGTACCTGATACTGTGTAAATACATCCGTCACGGAAAACTTTCCACAGAAGGCATCCCTTCTGTGTGCAAAATCCATCTTTCCAATCTCATCCGGGTATGCCTGCATCAAAATCGGAACTCCCGCATCCTGCAGAGCCGTAATCGCACCGTTTTCATCCGCAAAAATAGGCATGGAAAAAATGACGCCATCGTATTCACCATCATGCTCCTTTAACCATTTTGCATACAAAAGACCTTCGTCCCTTGTTTCAATTCCACCAAATCTGGTGAGTTCTGCATCCATGGCGATATAATCATAGCCGGCATCCGTTACCGCCTTGATCATGTCCTCCCTTGCCCCGTAAATCAGTTCTCCCGGCATAAAGCCTCTGTTGCAGAATGCCAGTGCAAATGTCATTTTCTTTCCCATTTTATAGTCCTGCTCCTTCCATCATCCCAAATCGTACTCGAACCGCCTGTCAATAACTTTCTATCCTGCCGCTTAATCCAACAGTCCAAACTGTAGCATAGCCGCTTTTACATTTTCCTTCATGGCCGCTCTGGCTGCAATCGATACAGAGGAAAAGAAAATCGGCTCTCCCTCCTTCAAGCCCTTCAGATACTCTGCCGCAGCATTACCGCCGGACTTATCCATATATGTAAAATAGTTGATTTTCCGCACTCCTGCCTCAATGGCCTTCCTGTAATCCTCCCTGCTGACCCCGGAACCGCCGTGCATGACAACCGGTATATGATTGGTCAAGTGGCGCACATTTTTTACCACATCAAAATCCAGCTTCGGCTCCGTCAGATAAATGCCGTGTGTCGTACCAAAGGAACAGGCCAGTGCATCAATGCCCGTCTCCCGTACAAAAACTGCCGCAAGCTCCGGATCCGTATAAATTTTCGTTTCATCCTCTGCCCCGCTTCCGTCTCCCGCTCCGCTCTCTCTTTTTCCCATCGAACCGAGCTCAGCTTCTACGGATGCCCCTGTCTTTTCTGCCATCTCTACAACTTTCTTTGTGTTCGCCAGATTTTCCTCATAGGACAATACCGAACCATCGTACATAACACCTGTAAAGCCGATATCAAGCGCCTGCTGCAGATACTCTAAGGTCTCACCATGATCCAGGTGGACACAGACCGGCACGGCTGCCTTTCTGGCGGCCTCCACCATAATCGGCCCGATTAGTGCAAGCGGGATCAACGGCTCATGGCACTGCGCAAACTGGATAATAACCGGAAGCTCCAGTTCCTCCGCAGCCTCAATAATTGCCTGCAGGGACTCCAGATTCGGTGTATTGAAGGAACCGATTGCAATTTTCTTTTCCTCTGCTACTTTCATGACTTCATTTAACGTTGCTAACAAATTGATAACCACCCTTCTGTCTTATTCTCTGTATCTTCGTATCGGATAATTTTATTGTAGCCCTGCACAAAATCCTTTTATATAGAAGTTTGTCCTTTTTACTTTGATTTTGTTCGCCGCCATGGTAAAATTTCCTCAAAGGAGGCTGCTATGATATCCAGCTTTGATTTAACGAAACTGCACTCTCTGCTGCAGGATTTTTATAATATGACCAAAATGCGCATCACCGTTTTTGACGATGCGTTTCATGAGCTTGCTGCCTATCCCGAACAGCGTGCTCCCTTCTGTCAGATTATCCGCTCCGATGACACATCTGCCGCCGCATGTCACCGATGCGATATGCAGGCCTGTGAAATTGCCGCCAGCCGCAGAACGCTCTATACCTATCGCTGCCATGCCGGACTGACGGAAAGTATTACCCCTATCATTGTCGGAAATATTATTATCGGATATCTGTTGTTCGGACATGTCTTTTCCTATCCTTCTTATGAGGAGGGCTGGGAACAGATTCAGAAATGCTGCAAAGATTATTCCATTGATATGAATGCCCTGAAAACAGCCTGCTATAAGCAGCCCGTCATCACGGAAGACTATATTTCCTCCGCCTCTCATATTATGCAGGCGGTTGCTTCCTATTTGTGCATGGAGCGTATGGTCTCCCTGCGCAGGCAGGAGCTCCCCGTTCAGATTGATGCCTACATTCAGGAACATTTTACGGAAAAAATAAATGCCGCGCAGCTCGCACGGCATTTTGGAATCGGTAAAACACAGCTCTATGAAATTGCAAAGCAAAGCTACGGCATCGGCATTGCAGAACAGATCCGAAATCTCCGCATTGAGAAGGCCAAGCAGCTGCTGTCAGAGTGCCCGGACCTCTCTCTCGCACAGATTGCATTTGAATGCGGATTCAGTGATTACAATTATTTTATTACCGTCTTTAAACGAACGGTCGGTGTCCCGCCCAAGGTGTATGCCAATACAGTCCTTCAGAGCCAGTAAGATGCTGTCCCGGAAAGTCTCAGGATACCCAATGCTTAGTATGCCTTGCCCCAGTAAACCATCTTCTTTGCAGGGCGTCCGCAGCAGACACACTTATCAGAAAGGTTCTCCTGCTCAAACGGCATACAACGGCTCGTAACAGCCAGGTCTTCCTTAATCTTATCCTCACATGCCTGATCGCCACACCACATAGCCTTTACAAAACCGGTTTTCTCGGTAAATACCTGTGTCAGCTCTTCCAGTGTAGTTGCTGTATAAGTATGGCTGTCTCTGTGTGCTCTTGCTTTTTCCAGCATATCCTTCTGGATGGTCGGAAGCAGCTCTGCTACCCTGGTTTCCAGCTCTTCCAATGCCACTTCGTATTTTTCACCGTTATCGCGGCGGCAAATCACACATTTGCCTGCAGCAATATCCTTCGGGCCGATTTCCACACGAAGCGGAATACCGCGCATCTCCTGCTCGGAGAACTTCCATCCCGGACTCTTATCGGAATCATCCACCTTCACACGGAAATTGCTCAGACGGTCACGCAGTTCATATGCCTTATCCAGCACACCTTCCTTATGCTGCTGAATCGGAATAACCATCACCTGTGTCGGTGCCACAAGCGGAGGCAGCACCAGACCGGAATTATCGCCATGTACCATGATGATTGCACCAATCAGACGGGTTGTCATACCCCAGGAGGTCTGATGTACATGTTTTAACGTATTATCCTTATCTGTGAACTGAATACCAAATGCCTTTGCAAAGCCGTCACCGAAATTGTGGCTTGTACCGGACTGCAAAGCCTTTCCGTCATGCATCAGCGCTTCGATCGTATAAGTTGCTTCCGCACCCGCAAATTTTTCCTTATCGGTCTTGCGGCCCTTGATGACCGGCATAGCCAGTACCTGCTCGCAAAAATCTGCATACACATTTAACATCTGAATCGTACGCTCTTCTGCCTCCTCAGCAGTAGCATGTGCCGTATGCCCCTCCTGCCATAAGAACTCTCTGGAACGTAAGAACGGTCTTGTTTCCTTCTCCCAGCGCACCACCGAACACCACTGGTTGTATACCTTCGGAAGGTCACGGTAGGAATGAATGTCATTCTTATAAAAATCACAGAACAATGTCTCAGAGGTCGGACGCACGCAAAGTCTCTCCTGTAACGGCTGCAGACCGCCGTGTGTTACCCATGCTACCTCCGGTGCAAAGCCCTCCACATGATCCTTCTCCTTCTGGAGCAGACTCTCCGGAATGAACATCGGTAAATAAACATTCTCCACACCGGTTGCCTTGAAGCGTTCGTCAAGCTGCTTCTGAATCAGCTCCCAGATTGCATAGCCTGCAGGTTTGATGACCATACAGCCCTTTACGCTTGTGTAATCAATAAGCTCTGCCTTTTTTACGACATCCGTATACCACTGTGCAAAGTCCACGTCCATCGAAGTAATTGCTTCCACTAATTTTTTCTCTGCCATTTTTCTCTTCCTTTCCTGTTTTTAATTAATCTAAAAAGGGCGGCATCACCAGAATTGCCATCCCTGTGAAGGGACCGGAATTCCGGCGGTACCACCCTACTTAATGTGCCTGCTCCGTCTGATATGAAAAACAGACCGTTTCGGCTATCATTCTCTTTTCTTACCGTTAACGCCGGTGCTGCGCCGTACTTTATACTTACCTATTTTCATACGGGACTCCAAGGCCGGTTCAGGATATTCCTCCATTGAGCCTCACAGCAGCCCCGGTCATCCGGTTCGGCTCATTCTCTGCCTGTTTCCTATCCTTACTAATCCTCTTCTTCGCCTTTACTCATTCTGTTTTAATGAAAACATCTGGCTGTTTTCCTGAAATCATTTCTATAAAACATTTCCATAGAAACAGTTTGATTGTAGGACATCCGGTCTGTGTTTGTCAAGGAAAATCATATTTTCTCCAGTGTCTCTTTTCGTGAAATGCTTCCTTATTGTGAATTTTTCAATCTGACGACCAGGCCACTGTGATTTCCCGAATAATAAGAAGAGAAAGCGGCCCCAGTATAACACCTCCCAGACCATACAGCTTCACTCCGGCATAAACGGCTGCCAGCACGGCAACCGGATACAGTCCCATCCTTCCCCCGATCAATCTCGGCTCCAATACCTCCCGGAGCAGGGCGCAAGCCGTATATAGAACCACGCAAACAACCGCCTGCATATACCGCCCCTGTATAATCTGCCAGAAAGCAAGGGGCATCAGGACAAATCCTGTGCCAATAAACGGCAGAGCATCCAGAATACCTGCCATAATCCCTAAAAGTAATGGATTTTCCACACCAGCTAACCACAGTCCGGCTGATGCCAGTATGCTGATGCATGTCATAATAATAAACTGTGCACGCAGAAACGTACCGGTTAGATGACCGATGGAACGGATGATTGCGTACATCTTCTCATATCCCTCCATCCTGTGGATATGCTCCGACATCGCTTCATAGTCCTTTGCTAACAGGACCGCTCCGATAAAGGTAATCATAATTCCTGCCAGCAGGCTGAGTATTTGCCTGAACCATCCCACACTCTGTTTCATCAGCCTCGGCACAACATTGATCTGAAACTCATCCACGAACACATTGATGCGCTCTACGATGACCGTTTCCAGCTCATCTGCACAAAAACCGGTCTTTCCCTCGACAAATTCACAGCAGTCCGTCACAAACAGACTGAAATTTTTTTCAAACAACTCCAGACCTGCCGTAAATTCCGTGACATGACTGCTTCCCCACACTGCAATCAGCCAAAGAAGCAAAATCACCACGCTTCCCAGAAAAAAAAGGATACCGCTTGTCAGAAATCCTCTGCCAATATGTGTGTGCTTTTCCACCTTCCTTATCCACGGATACATCGGAATCACCAGAAATGCCGCCAGTACAAACGGATAAACAAGCGGCAGGAGAAAACGCATTGCCGCGTAAACTCCTGCCGTTACAAGGGCCAGCCTGCCCCATCTTCCTGTCGTAATCTCCCGCAATTTTTCCATACTCTTCCATCCCCTTCTGCACTACCTGTAACCGATTTCCGCAAATACTTTCTGCAATTGTATCCGGTACTATGCTTAGTATGGAAAATATGCTCCTTTTTATTCGTAACAATTCAGTGTACACCAGTCTCAGCCGTTTTCTGTCCTGCCATACGGAGGAGATTTTAAGACTTACAGCAGGACTGAGCGTTTTCTTAATGAAGCCTTCAAAACCCAAGGGAGAAATCGGCACGGATGCCGATTTCAGGCATCCCTGTGCAAGGAAGCACATGGATGCCGTCCCGAACGGCTGAGGCTGGTGTGCGCTGAACTGTTACTTCTCTTCCAGACGCATCAACCGCTCTCCCATTCCCAAAATGATAAATACAAACGGCGTACAGACCGCCTGCTGATAGCAGAACATATTGTGTCCTGCATAAGCCAGCAGCGAAAGCGCTGCTGCAATCAGAATCGGTTTTCTTCTGCCCAGTTTTAAAAAACGTACTACACCGGAGAGAAAAATTCCGACATAACAGGCCGCTCCCACAAATCCGTAGCAAATCACCTGATTCATCCATTCGCAATGCGCATTGGTCAGACGGTTGTCTCCCCACATCTGCATAAGCTGCATCGAATAGACCGGATCCCCATATCCGTATGCCGCAAAGCAGTCCGGGCCGACACCGAAAAGCTTGCGCAGGATTGGCAGCTCACGAATCACCCTCACGCTGTAATTCCATGTCCTTCCCCTTCCGTTTCCCCAATTGTCATCAAACAGCAGATAATTGTGATGGGAAACCATTCCGAACCACTCCTCCAGATATCCGCCTGTATTCAGTACGATAAATAAAATACTGCCGATGACTGCGACCACTGCCAGGGCAACCGTACCTTTACCAATCCATGCGCAGCTTCCTATCTGAAATCCTTTCCTTTCCAAAAGAATCAACGCACCATAACCAATACATACGAGCAAAAACAATACCACAGGCAAGATGCTCCTGGAGAAAAGGAGCGACAATGCTTCCGGCAGCACTGCTCGATCCGGGAAAAAATCCTGCAAAAAGCCAACCATAGAAAAGGAAAACAGCATGAGAAGAACCACCTCAAAAAATCGTTCCATCCAGATATTTCCGGTAAATCCATAACAGAACAATACCAGAAGCAGCAGTCCCAGAGCAATATAGGCGCTGTCACTGTTCTGCGTTACCCAGCTTGCAAAGCCAACCACACCAAACACGGCGCCAGCCAGCCTTTCTATCAGCTCACGTTTCTGAGAGCGCTCCTGTTCCCTTCCTGCACCAGCCCATTTAGAAAGCCCTCCTCCCCAAAACAGGAACAGCCCCAGGGGAAAGAGCGTACACATGTAGCTGGAATACCATGTGTTCTGCCCAATCAGGGACAAATACTGCCGTATGATTTCTTCTGAAAGCCCCTGATACAGACCAAAGGGATCCAAGGAAAACCGATGAAGCACACCGAACAAAAAAATGACAAAAGCCGTACCGCAGGCCGCATACCATACGAACATCCTTCCGTTCCACAAACGGGAAACCACAAAATAGGAGGCCACGAAAATAAGCTGCGAAACCAGCCCCATGTACCACCCTTTTGCTCCTAAAAAGGCTTCCGTCCGGTCTACTGCCAAAAGATAAGAAAAAATCACACATAAGCCATATCCGGCTACGAACCAATCCGTCAGGTCAAACCTTTTCACCAGACGCTGCATCCACCCTTTTTCAGATACCGTTTCCGGACAATCCACTCCTGTCCCGATACCTTTCCTTCTTTGATACCGGGAAACGGCCCATACTGACACTTCCGTCATAAACACAAGTCCCAAGCCCATCAGGGAAACCAACCGGAACACCTCATATTTAAAGCTTCCAAGCATCCTGTACTTATTCCTCAACAGAAGCGGCACCGCCACAAACAATGCAAGCATATACAAGCTGACTGCAAGCTCTCTGATACGCCGCAGCCTGACTCCCTTTTCTGTTCCCACACTCTTCTTTTGTTCCCTGCTGTCCATCCTGATCTCTATACTCCGTCCTGTATCCCATATTTTCTGTCTTCTTATACACCGGATATCCTATGACTCAAACAGCCCAAAAACCGGATTTTCCGGTCTGCAGATATATCCCATCCTCTCTTTGGTCATCGGATGTTCCAAATCCAGACTATATGCACAGAGCGCTACATTACGCACTCCCAGCTCCCTGCTCTTTTGCACCGAATCACCGGTACCGTATTTGGTATCTCCCAGAAGCGGGAACCCCAGATGCGCCATCTGTGCCCGTATCTGATGAAACCGCCCCGTTTCCAGTATCACTTCAATTTTGGAAATATTCTGTTCCTTATGCGTCTGCATCACCCGGTACTGCAGTCTGGCCTCTTTTGCTCCTTCCTTATCCGGTGACACGATTCTGGCTGCACTGACACGTGCATCCTTTTCCAGATAATCCACGACATTCATCCAGCGCTCCGACTCTGCTACCGTTCCGGCCTCTTCTCCTGCACACTCCCGAATCGGCGGAATCCCATCCACCACAGCATAATAACGCTTATTTAACATTCCTTCCTTCAGTTCACGGCTCAGCACCTCTGCAGCCCCGGGCTTTTTGGCAAAGACGAGCAGCCCCTCCACCGGCTGATCCAATCTGTGGACGATACCAAGATAAGGCTCTCCCGGCTTCTTCGTTTTCGCACTTAAATAATTTTTCAGCTCACTGACACAATCTAACCGCCCCACATTGCTCGTCTGAGTCGGAAAACCGGCCGGTTTATGGCATATGATAATATAGTCGTCCTCAAATATAATGGCACATTTCATATTGCTTCTCCTTTGCGTCAAATGTGTTAATGAGATTATAACCCAAATTTTCTCCATTGCAAACTTTAATGTAAAAATCCTAAGACACAAAAAGGGATTGCTTTAACTACAGCAATCCCTGAAAGTTTCTATTTATCAAAGCTGTTTCATAAGGAAATCGGAATTCCTGTCAGCGAATACATTATGCTTCAAAAAGTCGAAAAGGCCAAAAATCTACTGTGTTACTCGGATTATAGTATTGTTGATATTGCCAATTACCTGACCTTCTCCTCACAAAGCCACTTTATACAGGTATTTCAGAAATTTGCCGGCCTTACACCGCGTAAATACCGCGACCGGTATTTTAGAAGACAGAGAAGTAACAAAAGACATTGCTATACAACATAAAAAGCAGGCTATCAGAAAAATAAATAATGTTTTTGAGGCTTTTATTAACAATCCAGATAATAAGTATCTAAAAAAAGCCGATTTATTAGCATATTGGTTGGAAAACTTCTCCTGCTATTTATTGGATGAACAGAAATTTGATTATTCAAAAATTCCGTCCTATAAACGTGGCGATGTAATTTCTGTCAATTTAGGCTTCAACGTCGGGAGCGAACAAGGCGGATTGCATTATGCTATTGTTCTAGATAACGACAACCAGCAATCTTCTCCCGTTATAACAGTAGTTCCTCTTTCTCCTGGGAAAGAAGAAGATACCTTTCCAAGAGACATATTTTTAGGAAATGAATTATATGACAAGTTGAAGTCCAAATATGATAAATTAGATGCAACCATAAAGCAAAACCTACAAGAAGCCATAGATATACAAAAAGTCATTCAAGAATCTCTCAAAAATTTAAAAGAGAACCCAACCGAAAATACTGAAAGTAATTTATCCAACTTACTTACAACTATTGAACAAAAAATTGACACATTAAACACAGAACAAAAAACCCTTAATATTTACAACAAGGAACTTCAAAAACTTAAAAAGGGAAGTATCGCATTAATGGAACAAATCACCACTGTAAGTAAAATGCGAATATACAAACCCAAAAATAGTAATGATTTATTATATGGCATTAAATATTCAGACGGAGCAATGGATAAAATAAATGAACGAATGAAAGAATTGTTCATTTACAGTAAATAATTGTTGACAATCTGCATATAATAAACTATAATCTCTATACGGAGATTATTCTCTAAAACAGTGCCTATAGGGCATTAAATAAGACAGTTTGTTATGCAACCCCTTCACTTCGGTGGAGGGGTTTTGCGTTACAAACGAAAGCAGTTTTTATGCGGTGTATAAGACTTTTATTTGCATTTTTACACCTTGAAGCGGTATCCCACACCCCAGATTGTTTCAATATATTGGGGTTTACTGGTATCAAATTCTATCTTCTCGCGAATCTTTTTGATATGTACCGTCACCGTTGCGATGTCACCAATCGAATCCATATCCCAGATTTCACGGAACAGCTCTTCCTTCGTATATACGTGATTGGGATGTTCCGCAAGAAAGGTCAGAAGATCAAATTCCTTCGTTGTAAAGTTCTTCTCCTCTCCGTCCACATATACACGACGGGCCGTCTTATCAATGCGGATGCCCCGGATTTCCACAATATCGTTTTCCTGCTTTTGAGCGCCTACCAGACGGTCATATCTGGCCATATGCGCTTTTACTCTGGCTACCAGCTCACTGGGACTGAACGGCTTTGTCATATAGTCGTCCGCACCCAGACCCAGACCGCGGATCTTATCAATATCATCCTTTTTAGCAGATACCATCAGAATCGGTATATTTTTTTCCTCACGAATACGCTTGCACACCTCGAATCCGTCAATTCCCGGCAGCATCAGATCCAGAATCACCAAATCAAAATCACCTGCCAGTGCACTGGCAAGACCGGTATCGCCTGCATTTTCAATCTCTACCTCAAATTCACTCAGCTCCAGATAATCCTTTTCCAAATCCGCAATCGCTTCTTCATCTTCAATAATCAATATTTTGCTCATCTTTCTCTACCTCTCTGTATTTTCTTATTACGAAGTGTAAACAGGTTCCCTCGCCCTCTTTGCTGGTCGCCCAGATATATCCTCCATGATCCTCGATAATCTTCTTTACGATGGAAAGTCCGATACCGCTGCCGCCCTTGGAGGAATTTCGCGAGGAATCCGTACGGAAAAACCGCTCAAAGATATTTCCGAGATCCTTGGCTGCAATCCCTTTGCCGTTATCCTCGATCTCAACCCGTATGGAATCCACTTCATCCAAAATACGGATATCAATGATGCCCGGTTTTTTATCCATATATTTTACACTGTTTCCGATAATGTTGTTCATGACCCGTTTCAACTGCTCCGGGTCTGCAATAATACGGGTATCCGGTGATACCAGATTGGAATAATTGAGCTTGATATTCTTGGATTCCAGATCCAAGCCCACCTCCTCCACGCAGTCTCCGAAATATTCCGCTACATTCAGCCGATGGAAATTGTATGGAATACGATTGGAATCAATTTTGGAATAGATAGTCAGCTCATTGATCAGCCGGTCCATATCATTGGCTTTATTATAAATGGTACGGATGTATTTATCCATCTTTTCCGGCGTATCGGCTACTCCGTCCATAATACCTTCCACATACCCCTTAATCGCTGTAATCGGTGTTTTCAGGTCGTGGGAAATATTGCTGATCAATTCCCTGTTCTGCTTCTCATTCTGGAATTTTTCTTCTGTAGATTCCTTCAGGCGAAGCCGCATGTCCTCATAATTTTGATAAAGCTGCCCGATTTCTCCGGAGGAACTTCTCGGAATACGGTAATCCAGATTTCCTTCCGCAATCTTCTGCATGGCAATATTGAGTTCTGTAACAGGATTCACTACACCATGATGAATCCACCGCGTCAGCATTACACTGGTAAATACCAAAATACAACAGATAGCAACCATCATATCAATCAGAAGCGGCTTTGAAATGAGGGAACCAAATCTTGTTACAATAAACAGGCTGCCTTGCGAACCATCGGAAAAAAGAAAGTCAACCTGCTTTACCAGCTTGCGCATATCATTGATATAGTAGCCGCTGTCCTTGTTCGGGCTGATAAAACCATATGCCGGAAGCTTGGGAAAAATCTTTTCGCAGGCTACTTCATTTCCCGTAAAATAAATGCTCTGATCTTTTCTTACTATAATATAAGAAGCTTCTCTCTCCGCCTGCTCATTGACCTGCTCCAGATAACCGATGTCCTGCAGCCGTTCGGGATCCTGCTTGCTCTGCATACAGATGTCCTGATAAATATCATTGGTTCGCATACCAATCTCTTCAATCGTACCGGACATCATCGTATAATCAAAATCATCCATTCCGTACATCATCTGATCAGTACGCATCAGATAATAGCCGATTCCCATAAAGGACAGCATCGTTAAAATCATCGGAAGAACTGTTATCGTAATTCCTGTAATCAGAAGTCTTGTCTTTAGTTTCATAAATCATGCTCTCTCTTTCCTGTACATAGGAATAGTCTTTTGTTCCTATTATATCACTGTTCCGGTATTTTTTAATATGACATTTGCAAGAAGATTCTAAAAAAAGTATAAACAATGTTGAATTTTTAAAAAAGTATTGACTTTGACGCCAAAAAGTATTACTCTAATATCAGTAATCATTACTGTTTATTCTATACAGGAGGATTTATGGCAGCATTAAAATACAGCAGACAACGGGAGGCAATCAAGGAATTTCTCTTATCGAGAAAGGATCATCCGACAGCCGATATGGTATATACCAGTTTGAGAGAAGAATATCCCAATCTCAGCCTTGGAACCGTATACCGTAATCTTTCTCTTTTGGCTGATCGCGGCGAAATCCTGCGTCTGCGGGTCGGAGATGGTACCGATCATTTTGACGCCGATGTATCTCCTCATTATCATTTTATTTGTACCGGATGCGGCAGTGTGATTGATCTGGAAATGGAAAATATCGATCAGATCGAGGATATTGCAGGCGTAAACTTTAACGGACAGATTTACGGCCATGTTACCTATTTTTACGGGAAATGTGGAGCCTGCTGCAAACGTGAATTGTCCTGAAAGTAAAAAAATTTATAACAAATATATTTAAAGTAAAGGAGAACAAGATTATGAAATTTGTATGTCAGGTATGTGGTTACGTTCATGAAGGAGATGCAGCACCGGAGAAGTGTCCGGTTTGTAACGCTCCGGCTGAAAAATTCACCGCTCAGGGCGAGGAAAAGGTATGGGCTGCAGAGCATGTGGTAGGTGTTGCACAGGGAGTAAGCCAGGATATTCTGGATGATTTACGCGCTAACTTCAATGGCGAGTGCACCGAAGTCGGTATGTACCTTGCTATGGCAAGAGTTGCACATAGAGAAGGTTATCCGGAAATCGGTTTATACTGGGAAAAAGCTGCTTACGAAGAGGCAGAGCATGCTGCAAAATTTGCAGAGCTGCTTGGTGAAGTTGTAACAGATTCCACAAAGAAGAACCTTGAAATGAGAGTAGAAGCTGAAAACGGCGCTACAGCAGGTAAATTTGACCTTGCAAAACGTGCGAAGGCTGCTAATCTGGATGCGATTCATGATACAGTTCATGAGATGGCTCGTGATGAGGCCAGACACGGCAAAGCATTTGAAGGCTTATTAAAGAGATACTTTGGTTAAGAAATAACCATTTACAAAAGATAAGGAGGTCTTATTTATGGACAAATATTTTTGTAATCCCTGCGGTTATACGTATGATCCGGAGAAAGGTGACCCTGAGCATGGTATTGCACCGGGAACTGCCTTTGAGGATATCCCGGATGATTGGGTTTGTCCGATGTGCGGTGTAAGCAAGAGTATGTTCCAGCGCTGCATTGATAATTACAACTAAATAGACAGAAAACATGAGGAGGACGGACAAAAAGGTCTGTCCTCTTTTTATTTTACCGCTTGTAAATTTCTGAAAATTTGTAGCTTTTTCTCATAACTTGCAGTATAATAGCAACCAAAGGAGTCTATTGTAAATAAAAGTAAAGGAGAGTACACTATGGCAAACAGATTTATTTTGAACGAGACTTCCTATCATGGAGCAGGTGCAATTCAGGAAATTGCAACGGAAGCAGCAGGCAGAGGCTTTCAAAAGGCATTTGTATGTTCCGATCCTGACCTCATCAAATTCGGAGTAACCAAAAAGGTTTTGGATGTACTGGATAAGGCCGGACTTGTTTACGAGGTATATTCCAATATCAAACCAAACCCAACGATTGAGAATGTACAGACCGGTGTTGCCGCGTTCAAGGCATCCGGCGCAGATTATATTGTAGCAATCGGTGGAGGCTCCTCTATGGATACGGCAAAGGCAATCGGTATCATCATTGCCAATCCTGATTTTGCAGATGTAGTCAGCTTAGAGGGTGTTGCACCTACCAAGAATAAATCCGTGCCGATCTTTGCAGTACCAACTACCGCCGGAACTGCTGCAGAGGTAACGATCAATTATGTCATTACCGATGCCGAAAAGAACCGTAAGATGGTATGCGTGGATCCGAAGGATATTCCGATTGTAGCATTTGTGGATCCGGAAATGATGTCCTCCATGCCGAAGGGACTGACCGCCGCAACCGGTATGGACGCTTTGACACATGCAATCGAAGGATACATTACCGCAGGCGCATGGGAGCTTTCAGATATGTTCCATTTGAAGGCAATCGAAATCATTTCCCGTTCCCTGAGAGGCGCTGTTGATAACACACCGGAAGGAAGAGAGGATATGGCACTCGGACAGTACATAGCAGGTATGGGCTTCTCGAATGTAGGTCTTGGTATTGTACATTCCATGGCACATCCGCTGGGTGCATTGTACGACACTCCTCATGGAATTGCCAATGCTATCATTCTTCCTACCGTTATGGAATATAATGCCGAAGCAACCGGCGAGAAATATCGTGAAATTGCAAGAGCCATGGGCATAGCCGGAGTTGACGCAATGTCTCAGGAGGAATACAGAAAGGCTGCTATTGATGCGGTAAGACAGCTCTCTATAGATGTCGGAATCCCTCAGGATTTGAAGGAAATCGTAAAGGAAGAGGATATCCCATTCCTTGCACAGTCTGCATACGATGACGCCTGCAGACCGGGCAATCCAAAGGAAACCAGTGTAGAAGATATTACTGCACTTTATAAGAGCCTGCTGTAAGCAGATTTTAAGGGATGATGGAGCGTTCCATCATCCCTTTTCTCTTCCTTTTTGACAAATTACATATTCAAAAAATACTGATGTACCTCCAAAGAATCCGCGAGTTCCGGATGGAAGGCTGTAACAAGCTGGTTTCCCTGCCTTGCCGCAACAATCTTGCCATCCACTTCTGCTAACACCTCTGCTTCTCCCCAGACCCTGTCAATATAAGGTGCACGAATAAACGTCATCGGAACCGTCCCGATTCCCTGAAACTCCGCCTCTGTATAAAAGCTTCCAAGCTGTCTGCCATAAGCATTTCTCTTTGCACGAATCTGCATCGTTCCAAGGTGCGCATCTCCATCCTCTACCTGCTCTGCTAAAAGAATCAGCCCGGCACAGGTGCCGAACACCGGCATTCCTTCCAAAATCCTCTGCCGGATCGGCTCCAGCATTTCGCAGTCCTTCAGAAGCTTTCCCATTACCGTGCTTTCTCCACCGGGAAGAATCAAACGGTCAAAATGCCGGTCCAGATCCTTCTTCTGCCGTATTTCAAAATGCTCTGCGCCAAGCCGGTCCAGCATAGCTCCATGCTCTGCAAAAGCGCCCTGCAGCGCCAAAACCGCCACTGTCATCATACTGCCCACACTTTATTTTCCTCTCTCTGCCATCAGCAGTTCAATTTCCTGCTCATTGATGCCGACCATGGCTTCACCGAGATCGGTAGACAGCTCTGCAATCAGCTTTGCATCCTGATAATTGGTCACTGCCTTCACAATCGCTGCTGCACGCTTTGCGGGATCTCCCGATTTAAAGATACCGGAGCCGACAAATACACCTTCTGCACCAAGCTGCATCATCAGTGCCGCATCCGCCGGAGTTGCCACACCACCTGCTGCAAAATTCACAACCGGAAGCTTTCCGTTCTCATGTACATAAGCCAGTAGATCCACCGGAACCTGCAGCTTCTTGGCAGCCTCATATAATTCATCCTCTCTCAGATTCTGCACTCTGCGAATCTCAGAATTCATGGCACGCATATGGCGTACTGCCTGCACCACATCACCGGTTCCCGGCTCTCCCTTTGTCCGGATCATGGAAGCGCCCTCGGCAATTCTTCTGAGAGCCTCGCCCAGATCCCGCGCACCGCAGACAAACGGTACCTTAAACTGTTTTTTATCTATATGATAAACATCATCTGCCGGAGATAAAACTTCGCTTTCATCAATGTAATCGATTTCAATCGCTTCCAGAATCTGAGCCTCTACAAAATGACCAATCCGGCATTTTGCCATAACCGGAATGGACACAGCGTCCTGAATACCCTTGATCATTTTCGGATCGCTCATACGGGATACACCCCCTGCTGCACGGATATCCGCCGGGATTCTCTCCAGCGCCATGACTGCACAGGCGCCTGCTGCCTCAGCAATTTTAGCCTGCTCAGGTGTCGTAACATCCATGATGACACCGCCCTTTAACATCTGGGCAAGGTTTTTATTTAACTCATATCTTTCATTTCCCATCTCTTTATTCCTACCTCTCTAGTATGTTTTATAGGTGCTATTATACCGGAATCTGGTATTTTTAAAATATCCAGTTTCTTAATTTCTAACCATACCAGTTTAGGATTAAAATGCCGTCTGCACCCTCCTGAAAACAATCATATATAATATTCCGCACCCTGGCTAATCATCATCCGTCTGAAAAATTCTTTTGCCCGATTGCTGGTAGGATGATTAAATACCTGCTCCGGCGTTCCGTCCTCGATAACGGCTCCGCCATCCAGCATAATAATCCGGTTGGATATCCTTCGGATAAACTCCATTTCATGAGAAACGATAATCATCGTATTCCCCTCATCCACCGCTTTTTTGATCGTTTCCAGCACCTCGCCTACCAATTCCGGATCCAGCGCGGAAGTAGGCTCATCAAAAAGAAGCAGTTCCGGCTGCATTGCCAGAGCACGGGCAATGGCAACTCTCTGCTGCTGTCCGCCCGACAATTGTGAAGGATAGTAGTCCATCCGGTCTGCCAGCCCCACCTTGGCAAGCTCCTCCCGGGCAATCCCTGCTGCCTCTTCCTTCGGAAGCTTTCTTACGATGACCAGTCCTTCCATGACATTCTCCAGAGCAGTCTTTCGATGGAAGAGTCCAAAATTCTGAAATACCATTGCCGTCTTCTGACGCAGGCGAATACAATCCCTGGAGGAATGATGACGGGCATCTACCGTCACATCCCCCACTGTAATGCTTCCCTCCTCCGGCTTTTCCAAATAATTCATGCAGCGAAGAAGCGTAGATTTTCCTGTACCGGAAGAGCCAATGACTCCCAATACATCCCCTTTCTGAATAGTCAGATTCAGATGGTCCAGAACCACATTCTGTCCAAAACGTTTGCTCAGATTCTTAATCTCTATCATGTATGACTGCCTCCCGGAATCTTCCATTTTTCCTCCAGCCAGTGTCCTCCCCTTTCAATGACAATGGTACATACCCAATAAATCAGAGCCAGTGTAACATAAGCTTCAAAATACCGGTAGCTTCGTCCTGCCAGAATCTTACCCTTCGCTGTAATGTCAATAACCTCACAGGTAAAGGCAAGAGAGGTGCTCTTCATCAGTGAAATCAAAGAGTTTACCAGAGTAGGTAAAGCAACCGTAAAGGCTTCGGGAATAATGACGCGTACCAAAACCTGCCATCCATTCATGCCGAGAGACTTAGCCGCCTCTCTCTGGCTTTTATCAATAGAACCAAAAGCCGCACGAATCACTTCCGAATTATACGCCGCCTCATTTATGGTAAAACATGCGATTACATATACCATCGCAGGAATATCATAGATGTCAAAATCCCATTCCAAAAAATAATTGAGATATTTGATCAGAATCGGAATACCATAAAAGGATAAGTATAATTGAATTACCATTGGTGTCCCGCGAATGAGAGATACTAAAAAAATCTCTATCTGGTATAATACCGGAATCTTTTTCATCTTGATCAATGCAAATGCCAATGCCAAAGATACCCCCAGGATAAACGAACAGATGGTGATTTCCATGGTAATCGGAAAATTTGACATAATCTGCGGAAAATATTCTTTTATGTAAGAAACATTAAATAAATCAGGCATATTTTCTTCCTTCCGCCGCTCTTTCCGTCAATCCGGAACATATTCTGTACTTCCAAAATATTTTTCTGCCAGCTGATCCAGCGTACCATCCTTTTTCAGTGCCGCCAGTGCTTCATTAATCCTTGCAGCCAGCTTCTGCCCTTCCTCGGTCCTGGACAGCATAATATAAGTAAGCTCCGTGTCCACTCCATTATTGAAAAGCGCCTTTTCCTCCTCCGTCAGCTCAAAGGTACGCAGATTGTAATGAAATTCTTCATTATACTTCTCATAGGTCAGCCGGTTCAAATACATAAAATCATACTTTCCGTCATTCAGCTCCTGAAGCAGCACCGAATAGTCTGCATCGGAATAATTGATTTTGATGTCTGCATCTGTCCTCTGACTGTAATCCTCCATGCGTTCTCCGCCGACGGTTCCCGTCACTTCGATCGTGGATTTTCCGTTCAGATCCGCCAGAGAATTGATATCCGTATTGTCACCCGGTACAATTACGATAGAAAAGTCATCCAGATACGGATCTGAAAAGGTATACTTTTCTGCCCGTTCCTCTGTATATTTCAGGCAGTTAATGCCTACATCATATCTGCCGGAATCGATGCCTGCCAAAATGGAAGGAAATTCCGTTACTGTCAACTCCATGTCATATTCCGGGAGATAATCAAACACTGCCTTAATGACATCTATGTCATATCCTGTGACTTCTCCGTTATCATCCAGATAGGAATATGGCTTTGGCATTGCCGCATTGGCTACCTTGATCGTTTCTGTTCCCTCTTTTTTTCCGCAGCCTGCGACCATACCAATCGCTAAAATAGTCAATATCACTGCTGCAATTTTTTTCTTTCTCATAATGCTCCTCCTTATGACTCCTGGTTATATTGTTTCATGGAATCAAACTGATCCATAAAATCCGTATATTCTTTTCTCGACGAAAAATAGGGATGATAATTTTCCTTCAGTTCCCGCCCCCGTCCGGCCTGATCCTTTAACAAACGATACGCTGTAATGGCAAAAATCTTAGCTGTTTCGATATAGGCCTCTTCCTCGTCAACAACATCAAAATCCGCCTGATGCACATTTCCCCGGATTCCTCCTGTCCGGAAGGTATATACCGGCATCAGATGCTGTACATCTCCTACATCGGTAGAACCTCCGCTGTGTCCTGACAGGATATGTATCTCCCTTCCGGGAGCGGCTGCCTTTGCCGCATATTCAAATTCCTCCAACGGTTCTACCGGAAGCATAGGAAGATATCCCGGCAGAGTCTTAATTTCTAACTCTGCACCGACCGCTACAGCACCCGCGTAAAAGGAACGATCCACCTTTTTCGAGGCATCCTGTATCGCTTCAATGTTCTTAGCACGTACCAGAGTCTCCAAAACCGCTTCATCCGGCACTACATTGACAAGATCTCCTCCCTTTGTCATAATCGGATGTACCCTGACCGCATCCTCATCCCGAAAGGTTTCCCGATTCAGTCCCAAAGCCTGAAGACCAAGAGAAGCCGCCGAGAGCGCATTGATTCCCTTTTCCGGCATCCCAGCTGCATGTGCTGCCTTTCCTTTATACCGGATCACCTTGGATACGAATCCATTGTTACTCCCATTTCCGATACCGATGCCCTCTCCCGGCATACTGTGATGAGCCAGACACAAATCGATGTCATCAAAGGCTCCGATCCTCAGGAGCTCACATTTTCCACCGCCATATTTTATCCTGCCTTCCTTCCGTAAACGGTCTTTAAACTCAATCTCCCCATATTCCTCTGCCGGAACTGCAAAAAAGATAAGCTGCCCATCCAGATGCTCTGCAACCTCCGGACAGCTCAAGGCCATGGCAGCTCCCACCACTCCGGCAAGCTGTGCATGATGTCCGCAGCAGTGGGCGGCCTGATTCTCCGGATTTGCATATTTGTGATTCGGAATACGAAGGGCATCCAGCTCCCCCAGCAGCGCTATGCTGAATGTTTCCTTTTTCTGCGGATTCAAATATGCTTTTGCACCGGTAACTGCCAGCTCTTCTTCCACCTTAAGCCCCAGTTTTTTCATCTGAGTGACAAATTTTTCCGAAGTTCTGAATTCCTTATAGCCAAGCTCTGCATGCGTATAAATGTCCCGCGCAAATGCAAGAATCTCTTCCCGGTTTTTGTCTATCATCTGTATTATCTTCTGTTCTACAGCATCCATTTTTCTTCTCCCTGTAACATTGTTTTTTGAACAGCATCGCCTGCAGTTCCATATCACACAGCATAAAAAAAGCAGGCTCACACGCCTGCCGATACGATTTCATCCTTCTTCAAACGTGATCCATGTACCGTATAAAATTTGGCATACCACAAAAAGACATGCAGCAACACATGCCATTCATACATCCCATATGGTTCATGCCACGTTTTACAGCTTCTGTTCTTTTTGCTTTCATAATCGTGCCTCCTTTTTATTCTTACTAATCATACCTTATTAGTATGATTAGTATGTAAGATATCATAGCATGGAAATTTTTTCAAGTCAATACCAAAAACTTTAAAAGAATACCTAAAGCAATGAAATCAATTAACTAATCCCGAAACGTACGTAATGCCTCAATCGTCTGGCTGATCAAATCATCCAGCTCCCAGCCCAGCATTTTTGCACCGCGTTCAATGACCTCTCTGGAGCAGCCGGCAGCAAAATTTTTTACTTTTATATTTTTTCTTAACCGATTTCAATTCCAGATCCTGCACACTTTTAGACGGCCGCATGATTGCCACCGCACCAATCAGTCCGGTCAGCTCATCCACTGCATACAATACCTTTTCCATCTCGTGCTCCGGCTGAATATCCACCGTAATTCCATACCCGTGACTGGCTGTCGCGTGGATGATTCTTTCATCCACTCCTCTTTCCCGCATAATCTCCTGTTCCTTTATGCAGTGCTCACCCGGGTAGCGTTCAAAATCCAGGTCATGTAAAAGGCCCACGATTCCCCAGAAATCTGTCTCATCGCCATACCCCAGCTTATTTGCAAAATATCTCATGGTCTGCTCCACAATCTGAGCATGCTCTAAATGAAATTCATCCTGATTATATTCCGTTAATAAATTCCATGCTTCTTCTCTTGTCATTCTGTTTGTCCCTCGCTTTCCTTTTTTAAATATTCCGGCATAATATTCCGGCATAATATCCCGTCCCAGCCTTAACAGCATTTCCTTGTCTCCCCGGATTGTTGACCCTGAAGTAGTCAACATATTTCCGGTAATCGTTGCACTGGCTCCGCTTTCAAACGCACGCTCACCATCCTTTTGCATCAGACATCTGCCGGCTGCCAGCCTGATATTGGCAGTTGGATTGATATAACGAAAAAAAGCGACAGTCCTTAAAATATCCTGCTCCGATAGCGTTTCACGATTTTCTAACGGCGTTCCTTTAATCGGCATAAGTGCATTAATCGGTATGGACTCAATATGTAACTCTGCCAGACTGACCGCCATATCCAACCTGTCCTCCCAGGTTTCTCCCATTCCGATAATTCCGCCGGAGCAAACACAGAATCCCTCCTTTTGAGCCAGCTTAATGGATTCTATCTTCTGGTCATAGGTATGGGTTGTACAGATGTATGGAAAATATCTTCTGGAGGTTTCAATGTTTTCATGATAACTCTCCACTCCTGCCTCATGCAGCTCGTGAAACTGCTCTGCTGTCAAAAAACCATGGGAAGCACACAATGACAGCTTACACCTCTTTTTCATTTCCCGGTATGCGCGGATTGTATGCTGAAAATCTTCATCTGACAGCCCTCTGCCTGCCGTTACGATAGCAAATCTGTCCACACCCTCGCTTTCATTCGCCAGTGCATTTTTTACAATAGTCTCAACAGGCAGATAAGAATATTCCTCAATCCCGGTCTTATGATGTGCTGATTGAGCACAATATTTACAGTTTTCGCCACACCTACCACTCTTGCCATTGATAATGGTGCACAAATCCACCTTAGAACCGCAAAAATGCTCCCGAATCAAATCCGCACCTTTACATAACTCCTCCAGGTCACATTTCAGAAAAATGTGTAAGTCGTCCTCCCTGGATAACCTTCTTCCATCTATAATTTCATTTGCCAGTGCCAGCATTGCCATCTTATCTTCCTTCCTCGTATTCTGTTTCCGTATCTGAATCAAGATTCGTTGGTGCTATAATACTACTCATATCCTATCATGTCAATAGGTATTGTATGGTTTATTTATTCTCATGCTATGTTGCTTTTTTAGGAATTACAATTGTTTACTTATATTTTACAGTACACTGATAGAACATAAGTCCCAGATGAAATACACTGGCATGAAAGCAGAGAGATAAAGTAAAGTAGGTATCACAATGAAAAAAAGCAAAAGAACTTTAAAAGGGGCATTATTAAAGGATTTGACATTGACTTTTTTATTTCCTTTTTTGCTGGTGCTTTTGACCATCTTTTTTTACATTGCTGTATCAGTAGAAAACGAGACAGAGCAGAAAAACACCATATATGCGGCACAACTCAGTAGTCAGATGCAGGCCGCTTTGGAAAAATATGTGTCTATTGTTGAAACGGCGGCTATGCAGGAAGCCGTTATTTCCCTGGATTATACGCAGGCAGAGCCCTATTTGCAGGAACTTTTGAAAAAGGAAGGCCCAGCTGTCTGGTCTCATTTTGTAATTGCCAATCAGTATGGTACAGAACAGGCACATACAGAGGGAAAAGAAGGGCATGGATATTCCATAAGCAGAGAAGAGGCATTTTCCAGGCCATGGAAAGACGAAGTAACTTTTATATGTGAGCCCACTATTTCAATCAGTACCGGAAGAGCTGTGTTAGGAATCGGTACACCTATCTTTCGAGGAGAGAACAAGGTAGGAGTGTTAATCGGCTATTTGCGGTTGGAATGTATTGCAGATATTTTAAACCAATATGAGTTTTCAGAGGGTGGGTACGCCTTCATGCTAAATTCGGATGGCACTCTGTCAGCGCATCCGGATCAGTCGTTGGTTCTAAAAAATTATTATGGTATGCCGGACGAAAAGGATGCAGAGGCAGTTACATTTTACAATAGCATACCGGAAAAATTAAAAAAGGTTTATCAGGCTATGACAGAGGGTAAGAGCGGCAGCATGACGATAATGGAGAATGGGATATCAGCGCTTTATTCTTATTATCCGCTTGGCATACATAATATGTCCATCTGCATCGTTACACCTGTCAAGGAAGCATTTTCTCTGGTGGCAGGGCTGCTATATGCGATGATAATAGCTGTTGTCCTGTTATGTATTGTAGGAATGGTGGGAACCTTTTCCTTGTCGTCGAAGATGAATTCACTGATGAAATGGATTGGCACCCAGATGGCAATGCTCACCAAGGGTAAAACTTCGGTTGTGGAAAAAGGGCTTGCTTATGATAAGACACGGGAGATTCAACGACTGAAGGAAGCAATTTTTACACTGGCTGCAAGTCTTCACAACATTCTGAATCAGCTTGAAAAGCAGTCGACCCAGCTAAAGGACATGGTTGGCGAGGTATCAGGAAATACCAGTTTGGCAGCGTCCAATATGAAAAATGTTTCGGATAATATACAACAGTTTGCCAAAGGAATAGAAGAAGTTACCACCGCTGCAGAAGAGCTTAGGGTCAACTCTGACAAGAACCTGAAGTTTGCTACAGCGATTGCCGATTTTGCCAGAGAAGGTAACTCTTACACGATGGATATGAGTAAGAAAGCAGAGGATTTTGAAAAGAATGCAAAGACAGGACAAGATTCTACACTGGGTATGCTGATGCATATTCGTGATAAGCTTTCCGCTTCTCTGGAAGAGAGCGGAAAAGTCTCCCTGATCAGCAAATTGACGGAGGAAATTATGGAAATCTCCAGCCAGACGAATCTCCTGTCTCTGAATGCTTCTATTGAAGCAGCAAGAGCCGGAAGCACAGGACGAGGCTTTGCTGTAGTGGCTTCGGAAATTCGTGGACTTGCAGAAAAATGCCGGAGCACCGCAGAGGGAATACAACGCATAAGTGCTGTGGTAAATCAGGCAGTTGATGGTCTCAGCCAGGATGCAGAGCAGCTCCTACAGTATATCGATTCTTCTGTCATGCGGGATTATAACTTTTTTTCAAACATTGCAGAAAACTATTGTCAGGATGCGATCGAAATTTCCGAAATGATGAACAGATTTGCAGAACATGCAGAGCAGCTTCGCACATCTTTTGCAGTAATGGACGGCAGTATTTTACACATTTCATCAACTATGGATGAAAACAGCAACGGCATTGCGAAAATTGTGGATTATACATCTAACTATGCGTCTGCACTGCATGAAATCAATATACAGATCAGTTCGTGTGACCGGATTTCACTACAATTGAAGGAGAGCCTCGAGCAATTTCACGAATAAAACAGAATAACAATAAGGTGAACTATGGAAATTTTAAAAAGAGAAATTGAAGAGCTGAAAAAGAAACAGTTTGAGACAATATTAAAGGATGAGCTCATACGTCCGGTATACCAGCCTATTATATCGCTGCAGGACGGAGAAGTGCTGGGATATGAAGCCTTGAGCCGGATTACACTGAAGGACAGTCTGCTAAACCCGGAGGAATTTTTTCATATGGCAGAACAGATGGACTGCCTCTGGAAAACAGAAGAACTCTGCAGAAGAAAATCACTTCAGGGCGCTGTCGGCAAAAAGAATAACATAAAGCTATTTTTAAATGTTGACCCCAATGTGCTGAAGGATCCCCAGTTTAAGGAAGGGATTACGTGCCGCTATTTAAAAGAATATGGTCTGCAGCCCAGCGATATCGTTTTTGAAATTACGGAAAGAAATTCCATTGAAGATGAAGAATCCTTTCGGAAAGTAATCCTCCATTATCGGAATCAGAAGTTTCAGATTGCCATAGACGATTTCGGAAACGGTTATGCCGGAATGAATCGCATCTGTGCACTGGAACCGCAATATATTAAAATCGACATGCAGATAGTCCGGGAAATCCATATGGATAATATGAAAAAGGCTCTGGTGGAAAGTATGATTCAATTTTGCGACAAGTCGGGTATCCGTCTGATTGCAGAAGGAATCGAGACTGAGGAGGAGTTAAAAACGCTCATTAAGCTGGGCGTCCATTACGGTCAGGGTTACTATATTCTTCGCCCAAAGCCGACCATGGAAGCGGTTTCGTTGAAAATCAGAGAGCTTATTAAAAACGTGTATACCAATCTCTCCTTGCGAGAGTATCAACCGTCCTTTTGGGGAAATATTGGAGATATCTGCAAACGTAAGGTCATCACAAAGCCGGAAAAGCCGGCAAAGGATTTATACTATTATCTACGAGAAAGACCGACGATAACCGAGGTTACGGTATTAAATGAAGAAGAGGAAGTGCTTGGAGTGATAACCCGGGCAGAGCTGATGGTAGCCTTTGGTGGAATATATGGGTATGATTTGTCCATGAGAAAGCGGGCTTGTGACCTGATGGATCAGGAAGCGCTGGTTGTAGACTGCAACGACTCTGTGGAACAGGTGTCAAAGGTTGCGCTGATGCGGCCTCAGAGAACTCTTTATGATGCAGTCATCGTTACCGAAAACGGGCATTATAAAGGCGTAGTGACGGTGAAGGAGCTGCTGGAAACGGCAATTACCATCCAGGTAAACAGAGCATCTGACTCCAGTCCACTAACAGGACTGCCGGGCAACAGTATGATCGACAGCATGGTCCATCGATGTCTGAGCAGCAAAAAGCCATTTGCCATTGCCTATATTGATATGGATAATTTTAAAGCCTACAATGATGCCTATGGATTTAATAACGGAGACGCAATGATCCGAGCTCTTGCAAACAGTATGAAGGAATCATGCCAAAGGGAAGAATTTCTGGGACACATCGGCGGAGACGACTTTGTCGTGATTGCAGAATACCAGAATATTCAGCCACTCCTGGAAAACATATCATCTCGGTTTCAGGAGAAAATTGTACCGCTATACCGTAAAGAAGATTTCCAGAGAGGCTATATCATCTCAAAAGACAGACATGGGGCAGTAGAACAATTCCCTATTGTAACCCTGTCTATAGCGGTTATCACCAATCAGAACTATGATTTCAAAGGACTGGCTGACTTTTCAGAACATCTGGTAAAGGCCAAAAAGGAAAGTAAGGCAATCGTTGGAAACAGTTGCGTATTCAATCACGAAAGCTTCCATACCTGAGACAGGGTTCGCACCTGACAAATTCTAGATGGCAGAATGATTCTCCCTTAACAGGTACATTCCTGCACAGCTCATTCCAATTCCCAGCATGGTAAAGCCGGAATAAAGATCTATCTTTTTTAAAACGGATAATGTCACTGTCGAAATACCCATAGCAAGGACAGGGGCCCGTAATACCACATCTATGACGCGGTTCATCTCTTTGCCCTTCTCATTTGGCCGGGAAGATGTATTGAGCAATACTTCTACCGAAACACCAAGAACCTCTGCGTCATTCCTTTTTCTTTTCTCAAATTACAAATCATTTCACCCATCGTTTGATTGGCCATTTTTCAAATCCTCCTCTGTTTTTGATGACCCAAGTATATTTTATGGGGTTTTCAAAGTAAACCGATGGGAAGTAGAGTCCGGTAAACCGATCGTTTACATGCAGCCCTGTCAGACAGACGGATCCATTCTTCCCAAAAACGTTTCCCCATAAATACCTCCCATCTACAATACCATAACCAGTGTCCCGGCAGTAATCAGTGCCGCTCCAATCAAGGACTTCGCCGCAAACTCCTCATGCAGAAAAACAAATGCCAATACTAAGGTAATGACCACACTCAGCTTATCAATGGGCACTACCCTGGATGCCTCTCCAAGCTGCAGCGCCCTGTAATAGCACAACCAGGAGACCCCTGTAGCCAGACCCGATAAGATCAAAAATATCCAGCTTTTCCGACTGATCTGGGAAATGCCATTCTGCGTATGAGTGAGGAAGACCATTCCCCATGACATGAACACTACCACAACCGTCCGAATGGCAGTCGCCAGATTCGAGTTAACTCCTTCAATTCCTATTTTTGCAAGAATCGAAGTCAATGCCGCAAACACTGCGGACAGCAATGCAAATACAAACCACATAATTTCATCCTCCCATACCTTCTGCTGTCAATTACTACACTCTTTTATCAGTAAGCCCTTTTTTCGCAAGCTTATTCTACAACATACCCTGCCTCGCCCAGTATTTGCAGAGCTTTTTCATAATTCCCTTTTTTCGTCAAAATATAATCCGTATTATAGGTCGAAACCGCAAAAATACCAATCCCGTTTTCCGCCATCAGAGTCGAAATCTTCGCCAGTATTCCAATCAGGGAAAAATCCAGCACTCCCTGAATCCGAAAAGCCTTCCAGCCGTCTTCACGTTCCACGCAATCCTCCGGTGCATTTTCCGTCATGCAGACCAGAGAAAGCTCTTCATCCGTTTTTCCTACAAAGCAAAATTCTGCCGTCAAATCGACCTGGGCTGCATCCCGGATCTTGCATACCGAAAAGTCATGATCTATTCTTTTCATTTCCATTGGTCTCACCTTTTTCCTTTACATATTGTAGAAATTCCGCCGTCTTTGACCAGTATTTTATGCCCCAGTTCTCAAAATTCCATTCCTCCATATAGTCATTGCATTCATAATCAATATAAAACAACTTTCCTTCCTGCACCACAAAATTAGTCGGAAAGTAATCAATATTCAGCTTCCGGGCATACAAAAACGAGCACATCTCCCTGATCTGCTCAACATATTCCGGCTTCATTTCATCACGCAGCACCAAATCATATATCGTACTGCCCTCTATGTATTCCTTTAAAATCCTTTCCTGCTCCATGTCTGCGTCATACATCACCGGAAGGCGGATTCCGATTTCCTTAAGCCTTTTATAATCTCTCAGCTCAGATTCCATTTTATCTCCAAACTGATAATAATCACACGGCTCATGATGAATCTGCTTCAAAACATATTCCTTTGTACCATCCGATACCAGATAGGAATAGCCACCCTTACCCTTTCCGAGCAGCTTCTTCACCACAAAATCTTTCCCGTTCACATCCTGCTGGTTTCCCATAATCGTCTTCATTCTGCACACCTCCAGCCTGCTGCCATATACCACTTACATTCAGTATACTCGTCTGGACAGTCAAATGCAACAATTCACCCCGTACCGGCCGGTCACAGGCAACGCAAACTGCAGCTGGTACGGGGTGAATTGTTGCCCCACGAAATCTTTTCAGCCCAATTCATGTATCTGTCTGGAATCCTCCATAAACCTTTTGTCATGTGTCGCAACCACCACCGCAGTTCCCTGTTCCCTCAGATGCTCCAGCATTTCAATGATGATTTCCGCATTCGTATCATCCAGATTTGCGGTCGGTTCGTCTGCAAACAGAAAATCCGGTTGAATCACCAGCGCTCTCAATATCGTGCACCGGCGATATTCTCCTCCAGAAAGCTCTGACGGATACGAATTACGTACCTTCCATAAACCAGCCTTCTTTAGCTGCTCCTCAGCCGTCCCTGTCCCGGAAAAGAAGGTAAGCGGCAGGGAAATATTTTCCGCAACCGTCAGAGAATTTAAAAGCGAAGCATTCTGCATCGCATAGCCAAAACTTTTGCGGCGTAGCAAAGCAAGCTCCTGCTCTTTTTTACCCTGTATTTCCGTTCCGTCCAACAAAACCTGTCCTTCCGTCGGCCGCAGCATTCCGGTCATAATATTTAACAGGGTCGTCTTCCCGCTTCCCGATGCACCGTACAGCAAATGAAACTCCCCCGAATGAATCTCCATATTGACATCCTCAATGCAGGTGTAATGACATCCGCTTCTGGATACAAAATCTCTTTTCACATTCCTAAGCTCCAGCTTCATCCATTCTCCTCCTTTACCAGCAGAGCCATTTCTGTATTTCTAAGCCGCAGCACTGCATACAGATAGGCAATCATACTGACCAGAATGTTCAAAAACAGGATAAACAGACCTATCTCCAGAATTTGCCAAAGACCCGGCAGCAAAAGAGGAAGTCCCACTGAACTGCGGATTGCCAGATGAAACAACGCAAACATTCCACCTGCTATCGCAATACCCACGATACCTGCCGTTAATACATTGACTGCCAGTTCCTCCGACAGCATGACCATAATCTGCCGGAACGAAAAGCCCATAGAGGACATACATGCAAATTCATGATACCTCTGCCTGATATTCACCACATATACAGCAAAGATGCTGACTGCTGCCATGATGACAAAAATCCATTCAAACCATGTTCCGTAGCCTTGATAGGCATGAAACTGTTTTGCCAAAGCTCCTACCAGTTCTCCGGAAGAATAGACCGACATCCCTTCCTTTCTATAAGCACTGCATATGCTCTGCTCCACCTCGGAAAGGGCATAGCCCTCCTTCACCTGAAGCAGCACACTGGATACGCTCTCCTCCTCTGCCGAAAAGGGAAGCGTTCCCACATACATGGGATCGGCTGCAATATCATAAGCATCCTGATAGGTAATAAAGGCACTGTTGTCATAGCCCATTCCGGTCTCCTCCAGCACAGCCTTGACACGAAACTCCCGGTTAAAGTAACGGACACTGTCCCCCGCCTTTTTACCAAGCGCACTGCCTGTTATGATTTCCCCATCCTCAAGAGGTGTCTTCCCCTCTTTGGAAAGCCATGCCTTCACTACAAAGTCGGACTGCGGATCAATCGCAATGAGCTGATTTTCCCCATCGCAGCAGCCTGCTGTCAAAGTTGCCAGAAACAACTGATAGCTGACCCTTTCCACTCCCTCTGTCTGGCTGAGCCATTCTACCCATTCCCTGGAAAAATTGACGGTACATGCCTTCCCCTCAAAAAGAGCATTTTGAACCGTATCTACATACCGATCCGGCACAACGATCAGATCCGCTCCTATCTTTTCACAGGTTTTCTGCATTCCCGCCTCCATGCTTGCTACCAGAAGCTTGCTGACAAACAATGCTGCGATCATCATGCAGACCAGAAGAAACAGCACTGCCGTCTTAAAGCTCTGGTAACGGAGATTACGAAAGGCGATACCATGCAGTCCTGTTATCTTACCTGTTTTCATCCTCTCACTCCTGTTCCTTTGCTCCTGCCTTCTCTTTTTGCAACAGAACAATTTCCACCACTGCGCTCACCAGAAACAATATACCTATCACATAAAAGGCCGGAAAAGTCAGTCTCCTGCATGCCATGGTCATCATGCCGCATCCGCCGATCAGCCTGGCCGGAATCAAAATCACCATAGCAGCCGTCACAATCGTAACAATACTCAAGGCCGCCTTCACCTGCGCCGAATCCGCCAGGAAAAACAAAACCGCTACTGCCAGAAGAATTATGGCAAGTGCCGTGACAGCCTGTGTGCTCCAATAGCATTTCATCGGCTTCTCCTCCACTGCACATACGGCAAACAGACTTCTTGGTCCAACAATCAATAAAGCAGATAAAACTGCATACAAAACCGCTAATGTTTTCCCGTCTTTTTTCCTTTTCATGACACTCCCTCATCTCTTTCCTGCACCTTTGTGCACTTTTTACTTCATACTATGTAAAGCTCTGTCAAAATCTGCTATGATGTCACCGATATCCTCAATTCCCACGCTGACCCGGATCAAATCCTCAAATACACCGGCATCCTCTTTTTCCTTCTCTGTACTGTGCAGCGCCATGGTAGAAGCCGGATGTACCACCAGCGTTCTGATATCTCCGATATTCGATACGACAAACGGCAGCTTTAATGCATCCATCAGGGCAAATGCCCTCTCACGGGAACCCACCCTCAATGTCAGAATTGTTCCGTATCCGTTCCTTAACTGTTTTCTGGCAGTTTCATAGCTTTCATTGATCTCAAGACCCGGATAATTGACGATGATACCCGGCACCTTCGACAGATGCTCTGCCAGCGCCAGCGCATTGCTGCACTCCCTTTCCATACGCAGACCCATCGTTTCCATACCGACGATATTCTGAAACGCATTCTGCGGTGACAGACAGCCACCGTGATTACACAGCATATCACCACGAAGCTTCGCCAGATAACAGTTCCTGCCCTGCGCCAGAAAAGGCTCGAGCTGCGGAAACCGTTCAGCATCCCAGTCAAAGGTTCCGCCATCCGTCACTACGCCGCTGATGCTGTTTCCCGTACCGTTAATATATTTGGAAGTGGAATTGATGACCACATCCGCTCCCAGCTCAAGAGGTCTGACCAGATATGCGCTTGCCATCGTATTGTCTACCACAAGCGGCAGTCTGTGTGCATGTGCTATTTCAGCCGTTTTTCGAATATCCGTTACAATCAGACCGGGATTACCTATGGTTTCCGTAAAAATGAGTCTGGTACGTTCATTGACTGCATTCTCCAGCTCCCTCCAGTGATTTGGCTCCACATAGCGTACCCGAATGCCAAACTGTGCAAAGCCATGGAACAGATTGATTGTACCGCCATACAGACCCGCACTGGCTATAAACTCATCCCCTGCCTTCAGCACATTGAGCAGCGCGTATGTGATGGCTGCCATACCGGAAGCACAGGCTATGGAGCCGATTCCGCGCTCCAGCTCTGTCATACGCTCTTCAAATGCCGCAATCGTCGGATTACTGATTCTTGTATAGTTGAATCCGGTCTTCTTTTTCGCAAAGACATCGGCAATGCTCTCTGCACTTTCGTGCGCATACGCACTGGTTTGATAGATAGGCGGCAGAATCGAACCATGGGGATCCGATACCTTCCGCTCTTTGACACCGTGTAGAAGCATCGTATTAAAGCCGCTCTCCTCTCTCTCCTTCAATTCCAACGCAGTCTCAAGCGGAATGGCAATTTGAGAGGTTCCGTGCTCTCCGCTGTATCTAATCTGATAGGTTTCCTGCCCCAGAATCACCTCATAGGAATCCCAGTCCACCCTTCCTGTGCGGACATTATTCCTGACTTCTTCCAAAAATTCCTTTCTGATCTCATGGATGGTATGCCCACCCAAATAGGTATCAAACGGCAGGCCCAGTGCCCTGGTCAGTGTTTTCTCAAGAATGGCCAGCGTGTCGTGATTGTATACAAACATCCACATATCCGGATTAAAAGCATCTCCGGCAATTAAGAGCCTTTCCTCCTCCACCAGCAGACCAATGGTTCCTTTGGTATGTCCGGGCAGCTCTGTCACACGAACTGTCAGACCGCCCAAATCATACACCTCATCTCCCTTTAATGGGAGGATTACGGCCGGAGTCCTTTTAACAAAAGCTTCTTTTCCCTCCTCCAAAAGGCCGTTTTCCTTCCGAAGCCGGTCATAGCTTTCTGCCCGCCGCGCTTCTGTATTGCTGTTTTCATATGCAGGAAGGTCTAAAGGATGGATATATACCTCTTCAAACTGGTAATTTCCCTGTGTGTGGTCAGGATGTCCGTGGCTGTTGATCACGATATAGGGAACCGACAGCAGCTGGTCTACATACCCTCTGTTATCCGCGATTCCGTGACCTGTATCCATAACGATTGCCCTTCTGTCACCCTGAATGACCGTGAAATACACTCCCCTCGCTTCCTGTACCTGCCATATTCTGTCTCTGATCTGAAACGCTTCGTGCATCGGATTCTCCTCCCGGTTTAATAGGTTTCTTCTACATCATCCAAAAATACAAATGACTTTTTAATAAAGGCATCTACATCTGTGTTTTCTTTTAACAGTCCGATCTGTACAAATTCGTTCACATTTTTTACGACCGCATCATAGCCTCCCTGTACCGAAGGTGTAAACTCATAGCTTGCCAGAATCTTACCAAACACCTCCGGATTGCCGGACAGATATTCCTTTTCAATCAGGTATTTTGCTGCTTCTTCCGGATTCTCGTCTACCCATGCAGATGCTTTCATGACTGCTCTCGTATATTTTGCTGCGATTTCAGGATGCTGTTCAGCCAAATCTCTGGTCACAAAGGTAGCACAGCAGTATTCATCCGCATAAGCAGGATCCGTTGCCGTATCCAGGATAATTTCATATCCGTTATTGTTTGCCGCAACCGTTGCGGCCGGATCTACCAGACAGATGGCATCTACTGCATCGCTCTCCAGTGCCATGGCCAAATCGGAATTGTTGTAAACCACAAAGTCTACCTCCAGATTATCCGGTGTCACATTCACACCCTGCGAATACAGTGCCCGCTTTAACAGGACACAAGGAGCTTCTGCCAGTCCGTTGACACCGACCGTCTTACCCTTCAGATCTGCCACCTGTTTGATTCCGGAATCCGGCTTTACCAAAAGCTTAATACATCCGGTATGGATTCCTGATGTCATAATGATATTCAGGCCATTATCAATCGGCTGAATAAATTTACTCACCAGACCATAGGAAGCATCTACCTGACCGGAGCCTACATATTCCGTTACGAGTCCATCCATTTTAACAGCCTCATAATTGAGTCCCTCTTCTTCAAAGTATCCCTTTTCAATCGCAATCTGCAAAGGTGCCTGACATAGTACCGTACCATAACCTACCTTCAGTACATAATCATCTCCCTTTTTTGCCTGTGCACTGCCGCATCCGGTCAGTACTCCGAGCAGAAGCAGTGCCGCTGCTGCCATTTTTGTCATAAATTTGTTTTTCATGCTGTTTTCCTCTCTTTTCCTTTTTAACTTTTTCATATATCAGATGTAGTAGCTGATATCCTCCACATTGCCGCCGAAATTCAGTATCTTCAATATTTTAGATCGATACTGCAAAAAGTCCGGATTGCTTCTGGCGCGCGGCCTGCCCATTTCAATATCAATTACCTGCTCAATTTTAGCCGGTCTGGGAGACATGACAATAACCTTATCTGACAGGTAAATCGCCTCATCCACATCATGCGTTACCATGATCATTGTCATATTTTCTTCCTTCCAGATTCTTAACAGCTCATCCTGCATATTCATTCTGGTAAACGCATCCAAAGCTCCGAGTGGCTCATCTAGCAGTAAGACCTTCGGCTTTCCTACCAGACTTCTGGCCAAAGAAGCTCTCTGGCACATACCGCCTGATAACTGATGCGGATAAGACTTCTCAAATCCCTCCAGCCCTACCAGTTTTATGTACTCCTTTACCAGACTCTTATTCTGTCTGTGAATATGCCTTACCTTCAATCCAAAAGCCACATTGTCCTGTATATTCAGCCAGGGGAACAGTGTCGGATTTTGAAATACAAGACCTCTTTCATAGCTTGTTCCCACGATTTTTTTACCATCCAGCTGCAGTTCGCCTTCATCCGCATCCGAAAGTCCCGCAATCAGCCTCAGAAGTGTGGACTTACCACAGCCGGACGGCCCGATCAGGGAAACGAAGGAACCCGCCTTTATATTCAGATTCACTCCGTTCAGAGCAATAACATCCTCTTCCCCTTCTCTTCTGAAGCGCTTGGTAACTCCTTTTATACTTAACTCACCTACCACTTGATAACTCCTTTCTGCCATAAGAGGACTTTGTCTCTGACCTTAAACAATAAGGTAATCAATATGGAAAATACAACTGCAATCACAATCAGACCTGCATATACATTGGCATAAGCCAACAGCTCCTTTTGCCAGTTCACATACCAGCCGATTCCATACTTGGCTCCGATCATTTCTGCCGTTACCAGAGTAATAAAGGAAGAGCAGGTTCCATTGAATAATCCGAGAAACATATGCGGCATCGCCGCCGGAACACCGACCTCAAATATCTGAGCAAGCTTTCCTGCTCCCAGCGTTCTGGATACTTCAAAATAGGAATTTTGTACATTGCTGATACCACTGCTTGTCATAATCGTAGTCGGAAACCAGACTGCCACTGCAATCAGGAAGGTACTTGCAGACACCGCAGACGGGAAACATACCAACACTAAAGGAATCCACGCAGTAGAAGGAATAGGACCCAGCACACGCACCACAGGCATCAGCCAATAGCTGACCGTTTTACTGAAGCCAATCGCAATCCCGGAAATGATTCCTATCACAGCTCCGGACAAAAATCCCACAGACAAAAGCCTGATGGAATATAGAAGACATTTTAAAATGAGCTGTCTGTCCGTTATCAGCACACCGAATATCCGGTCCAGGGACGGGAAATACAACACGGGGAGCAATGCAGACTTGACTGTCAGCAGATTGACTATGTTCAGAAAAAGGATGGCCCCGGCTATAAAATACCCCTTATATATCAGTTTTTTCCGTACATTTTGTCGGAAAAAGGAGAGGATAAATATCAGCGCCCACACCACCAGACTGATCCACAATACATAAGTAAAATAATGAGCATCTGCCTGCGGATGACTTGCCGAATCCGGTATCATTAGCTGCAGCAATAAGGTAAATACAATCGATACGCACGGCAGAACCTCTTTGATCAAATCAGTTGTTTTTGATTTTGCATTCGTATTCATATGCTTTCCTTTCTTCCTAATTCTTCTTTTTTATTTCCCCTTTTTCCTACCAACTTAGTAGATATATGTTTTATACCATTTATTTCCTTGTAAGTCAATAGGATTTATAAGGAAATTTAAAAATATAGTAACAGTCCAGCCCATGCCAGGCTCCGCTCTCACCGGCCCTGTCACACAGAGAACATTTCAAGACATACAGCAGGACTGCGCGTTTTCTTAATGGAGCATTCATATACCCAGGGAGAAATCGGCAAGGATGCCGATTTCAGGATTCCCTGCACATGGATGTGCATGGAATCCGACCCGAGCGGAATCTATAACTTCCTGCTCCATTTAGAAAACTCCAGTCCGAATGTTGTCTTGAAATGTTCTCTGTGTGACCGGGCCGGTGAGAGCGGAGCCTGGCATGGGCTGGACTGTTATACAATATATTCATTGGTCGTATAACAAAAAAGCAGTATATATCAATCCACGGAATATCACGATTCCTGTAATTGAAATACACTGCTCTCCTTATATACAAAATTTATTCTTCGCATTCTGCAAAAGGAGCATTACCGCTTCCTCCATGCAGGATAATAAAATCATAATCAGAAGCATCTCCCACCGGCATAGTACAGACGCAATCAGGAGCAAGTCCAAAACTACAATATAAATTCTCGTTCTTTTTCTGTAATGACAGCATTCCTCGTCATCCAGCGGTTTATTGGCATTGTCTATTGGCGCCAGCTTCCAGATCATAGCCTGAGAAACCAGCCCAAATGCCAATAGACTGCCATATAACATAGGAAGAAGCCCCCCGGCTTCATATATCCTCCCTGCAGCAAATAATGTCAAACCAATCTGCAGACAGGATAGAATATAACAATGCAAGCGGGTTTTAGCATGAAACCCGCCCGCATTATTACGAAGGAAAGAATAGATTAGTGAAAAAATAAGAAACTCTCTTAATCTTCCCATTAGAATTGCAATGACGAAAAAGGATGCTACATTCAATGCTTTCAGCAGCAGACATTCCAGCCCAAAGAGATAAATCTCTGCATCCTGCCTTTCTATAATGTCATTTGCCACCAACGCATTGATGAATCTCTGCATCTTACCTTACCTCTGAAGCACCTAGAATTTTCTTAACTTCCTGGATGCTTCCGGTGCCTTCGGCTGATATATGTATACTGCACATGCACTGTTTACATTCTTCTTAGCAGACTGTAAAACCACTTTAGAAATTCCTTTTAAAATTTCTTTCTTCATGATTCATCCTCTCCTTTGCATGGGATTTATCTCAAAAATTCATCACTCAAGAAATTTTATAAGGTATTTCGTTATTTTATACAATACTTTTTCGCTAAGTGACAGGTTTTTGTTATCAACTTACAGCTATTGTAGGATTTTGAACGGTAATGCGGTGATGCAGTAATCAAATATTAAGCGGTCACTGTCTTTGAAGTCATTGTCAGACTGATATTACAGATAAATTCTCCTCCCTCACATTCAAAGGTAATATCCCCTTCATACCTCTCCACCGCATTCCGCACATTTTCCAATCCGAATCCATGACCCTCCCCTTTCCGGGAAACCGGAAAACCCTTATGATCCCACACGATTGCTTCGCTTGTCCTGTTTTTGATTCTCAAAAACAACACATCATTTCTTGTCTTCATAGAAAAGCAGACCTTCTTTTCTCCCTCCAGATGACTGCAGGCATTTACCGCATTATCCAGAATATTACCAAATATGGTGGTAATATCAATCTGCTCCATAAAATCCAGACCAACATTCTCAATATCCATTTCAAAGGAGATGCCTCTTTCCTCCCCCAGCGTTACTTTATCGTTCAATATAGTATTGAGAATATGATCCGAAACATATTTTGTCGGCAGAAGCGGTGACAGCATTCCGCTAATATCCTGCGTATAGGAAATGGCCTTTTCTTCCTCATGCTGCTGATAAAGCTCACTTATAACCTGAATATGCTTTTTGACATCATGCAGAACCGAAAGCGCCGTCTCATACCTTTTATCCAGTGCAATAAAATGCTCTTCCTGTAAAACGGAGCGTTCCTTTAGAAGCTCCAGCTTCAGCTTCAATGAGATATTCTCCGAAAGATACCCCATCAAATCCCCGATAAACAGATTTAACAGCAAAAGTATGATTCCATTTGCCAAAATGGCAGCTCCCCGCCAGTTCATCTCAATGCTCTGCCCCGACGGAATCAATACGATAATATTCACGATACTGAAAATCATTACCATAAAATAAATATAATAGTCCCGGCTTCTGACATGCCTGATCCTTTCCTGCTTTAAAATCCCGGAAAGAACAAATCTGTAAATGGCAATCAGAAAAATCAGCGTGCCTATTGTACAAAAAAGCCCTTCCATATTGCTTTGATATTCCTTTATCTGAAACAGGCTTTTCAAACCAAGCATGCTAAAATAGCCGATTACCTCACATACAGCAACAAGTACGGTAATCAGAACCGACTGGGCTATGACAAGACTTCTTTTTATACCACCATCACGGTAGTACAGCATTCCTACCGAGCATGCCACTGCCAGCCATGCCATAAAATTATAAAATGGCTGTTCCAGCAGATTAATCGAAAACATGCCGACACCAATCAAGGTATAGATACCCCTGTGAACCCACAGCTTTTTCATCCGTTTCTGATATCTTCGATTCATAAAGTCTGCAATGATCCACAGTTCTACCACACACGATAACAAATATCCGATATAAGTCAGTATTACATCCTGCAAATTCCCTACCTCCCAAACGTTTCCCTGTCAATCAGCTCATACCAGACCTTCCGAAACTCAGCGGCTCTCTTCTGGGAAAGCGGTATTTCATCACCATTCAGCATATAGACCATATACTGACGCACTCTCTGCACCTGCCTGATATTTACGAGAAAAGCCTTATGCGGCTGTATAAAACCGCAATCCTTCAGTTTTTCAATCAGATGTATGAGCCGGTCCTGCACATAATAGACCATATCCGTTCCATCCATGCCAAGCACCAGGCGAATCCTGTGCTCCACATACTCAAAATAACAGATATCCTTTACCGGAAAGGTCATCGTCCCTTTTCCGATGACTTTCAGAGAAAGAGTCATTTCCTCCCTGATTCTGGCATTCATCTGTTCACAGATGTCCTGAAGCTGTTCAAACAATTCCTCCTTACGCAGCGGCTTTTCCAGAAAAGCAAAGGCATGCGCCCTGTTCTGCGCCGTCTTTTTGGAGAGCAGATCTCCCAGATTGGTAATATAAATGATATAGCTGTCGCGGTTTCGTTTCCATATTTCCTGCCCTGCCTCCAACCCATTCCTGCCCTGCATGTCAATATCTAAAAATACAATTTCCTCCTCCAGACCGGTTTGCAGGAAACGGTCAGCACTTTCATACTCCTGCAGTACCAGTTCTATTTTATGTTCCTTTGCAAATACTTTTAAAGCCTCCGCCAGAGTCTTCCGAAACTCCCTTTCATCATCACAAATTGCACAATGAAGCCGCATCCTACACCTCTTTTCTATTCTCTCTCCTCCACCTCATTATAATCGTATATGACATTTATTGGCAAGTTTCACTGTAACAGTTTAGTCCGCGCCAGCCTCAGTACTCCCAGCCCAACTCCACACAGAGAATTTCGGGACATACAGTAGGACTGAGCGTTTTCTTAATGGAGTATTCAAAACCATAGGGAGAAATCGGCAAGGATGCCGATTTCAGGATTCCTTGCGCATGGAATCCGGCCCGGTCGGATTTCATACTTGTCTGCTCCATTTAGAAAACTCCAGTCCGAATGTCATCCCGAAATTTTCTGTGTGGAGTTGGGCTGGGAGTACTGAGGCTGGCGCGGGCTAAACTGTTACAGCTTCACCTCTGTTAGCGTTTACTTTTCCTTGACATTCTCCGCCGGATAATTTACTGTCAATATAGTGGGTCAGATATCATTACACTTCATTTTATGGCATATCACCCCATCAATAAATGCACCGGAAAGGAATGTTGATACATGGAAAAAATAGCAAGCTTTACGATCGATCACATAAAACTGGAACCGGGAATCTATGTTTCCCGTAAGGATCATGTCGGAGAAAATGTCATTACGACCTTTGATCTGCGCATGACCTCTCCTAACGATGAACCCGTTATGAACACTGCAGAGGTACATACGATTGAACATCTCGGAGCCACCTATCTGAGAAATCACCCGGAATTTTCCTCCAAAACCATCTACTTCGGGCCGATGGGCTGCCGGACAGGTTTTTATCTGCTTCTGGCTGGCGATTATGAATCCGGGGATATTGTAAAACTGATTACGGATATGTATGAATTTATTCGGGATTTCCGTGATGAAGTGCCTGGCGCGAGCGCAAAGGACTGCGGTAACTATCTGGATATGAATCTTGGCATGGCAAATTACCTTGCAAAACGCTATCTGGAAAATACTCTGTATGATATTGACGAAAAGCATCTTATTTATCCGCAGTAAACAGACCGGACTTCTGATAGGACTGGAAGCACTGTTTACACAAAACAAATACAGAAACTTTCGGAAAGGAACATAAAAAATGAAAAAAATTGGTATTATCGGCGCAATGGAACTGGAAGTTGAGGCTTTAAAGTCCAAAATGGTAATCAACCGCCGTATTCAAAAAGCATCCATGGAATTTTTAGACGGAATCCTAAACGGAACAGATGTGGTCATTGTACGCAGCGGCATCGGCAAAGTGAATGCCGGTATCTGCGCACAGATCTTATGTGACGTTTTCAATGTAACTCATATTATTAACACCGGAGTTGCCGGTTCCCTGAAGGCAGAAATCAACATTGGTGATATTGTACTTTCCACCGATGCCGTACATCACGATGTGGATGTTACCATCTTTGGCTATCAGTTAGGAGAAGTGCCGCAGATTGGCTGTCAGGCTTTTCCTGCCGATCCGTCCCTGCTTGGCCTTGCTGCTTCTGTCTGCGCGAAGGTAAATCCTGACATTCATGTATTTCGGGGCAGGATTGCCAGCGGCGACCAGTTCATCAGTGACAAAGCCGTAAAGGAACGTATCATTTCCAACTTTGGCGGCTACTGCACCGAAATGGAAGGTGCCTCTATTGCTCAGACCGCTTATCTGAATCAGATACCGTTTTTGATTATCCGGGCTATTTCTGATAAAGCAGATGATTCTGCGGAAATGGACTATCCGACCTTTGAGCGCGCTGCTGCCGCACATTCCGCCAAGCTCGTGGAAGCTATGCTGCCGGAAATTTCATAAGAAGCATACATCCCTGTGTGACGATCAATCATCACGCAGGGATGTATCTCTTAACAGTAAACAGTGAATCGCGCAAGCAGAAGCTGTTTTCAATGAATGGCTTCATACCCGCTGATGCTTTTTCCAAAATGCTATCGTCTCCTGCCGTATTTACAGATTCACAATATTTCTGTTCTCTCCGTTCAAAAATGCCTCGATATTTTTTGCCACTTCCTCCACCAGTCTGGTACGTGCTTCAGTGCTTGCCCATGCCATATGTGGTGTTATAATCAGCTTTCCGCTGTCCTGAATCTCTCCCAGTGGATTTTCCTTTTGAATCGGTTCCTTTTCCAGTACGTCCAATCCTGCACCGGCAATATAGCCTTCCTCCAATGCCTGATACAAATCAGCATTATTCACTACGGGTCCTCTTGCCACATTGATCAGATATGCCGTTTTTTTCATTTTTTTCATAGCATCCAGATCAATCAGGTTTCTCGTCAAATCACTGAGGGGGCAATGTACAGATACAAAATCGGATTCCTTTAACAGCTCATCCAATTCCACACGAGGATAGTCCGTACAGGTACTCTTTCCCGAGGCAGAGTAGAAAATTACCTTACAGCCAAATGCTTCCGCAATCTTTGCCACTTTACGTCCAATATTTCCCATACCGATAATACCCCAGGTCTTTCCTTCCATTTCCGTAAAAGGCACATCAAAATGGGAAAATCTTGCCTGCGCACCATAGATGCCGGATTTTACATAGCGATCATAGTAATTCAGACTTTCAGACAGATACAACGCCAGAGCAAAGGTATGCTGGGCTACTGCAGCAGTAGAATAGTCCACTACATTGGCAACCTTAATGCCTCTATTTTTGCAATATTCCAGATCTACATTATCATATCCGGTCGCAAACTCACAGATCAGCCTGACATTTGCAGCATCCTTTAATGTCTCTTCATTCATAGGTGCTTTATTGGCAATAATAATATCGGCATCCTTTACCTTTTCTGCCGTATCCTCTTTCACGGTATTCGGATAACAGACTACCTCTCCGTATTTTTCATACAGACTCAGATCAATATCTAATCCTACGCTGTTTCTCTCCAGTACAACAATTTTCATCTTTGCTGTTTTTCCTTTCCAATTTTTTCTTCTTTGTACAAAAAGCGGGCGCTGCCAGCTATGGCGCACCCGCTCATTTACCGTTCTGCTGGAATAGCATGAATCCGTCAGTTTTCCCCAGAGACTCCGCTTCGTCTTATAATCTCTTTAACAGCTCTTCTCTCTGTGCCTCATAGCCCGGTTTTCCAAGCAGCGCAAACATATTCTTCTTATAGCTCTCTACACCCGGCTGGTTGAACGGATTTACACCTAACAGATAGCCGCTTACACCGCAGGCAAACTCAAAGAAATAGAATAATTCACCGAGATAGAACTCGTTTACTTCCGGTACATTTACCATAAAGTTCGGAACCTGTCCATCTGTATGAGCCAGAATCGTTCCGTTCATCGCACTCTTGTTTACGAAATCTACGGTCTTTCCAGCCAAATAGTTCAAACCGTCAAGATCGGTCGGTTCATTTCCGATTACGATCTCTTCACGGGACTCTTCAATATTGATAACGGTCTCAAACATGATTCTTGCACCGTCCTGAATAAACTGTCCCATGGAATGCAGATCAGTTGTCAGATCCACGCTTGCCGGGAAGATACCTCTCTGATCCTTGCCTTCACTCTCACCATAAAGCTGCTTCCACCACTCGGATACATAGTGTACGCTCGGCTCATAGTTAGCAAGAATTTCGATCGTCTTGCCCTTCTTTAATAAGATATTTCTAAGCGCTGCATAAAGTAACGCATCGTTCTCTTCGAAAGGAGCTTCCAGCGCATGCTTTCTTGCACTTGCCGCACCCTCCATCAGCTTGTCGATATCCGCACCGCTGACAGCAATCGGAAGAAGACCTACCGCAGTCAGTACAGAGAAACGTCCTCCGACATCATCCGGAACGACAAAGGTCTCATAGCCTTCCTCAGTAGCCAGATTCTTTAAGGAGCCCTTCACCTTATCGGTTGTAGCATAGATTCTCTTTGCTGCTCCCTCTTTACCGTATTTCTTCTCTGCCAGCTCCTTGAAGATACGGAATGCAATAGCCGGCTCTGTAGTCGTACCGGATTTGGAAATCATATTGATGGAGAAATCTCTGTCTCCGATCACATCCAAAAGATGTTTTAAATAGGTAGAGCTGATTGAATTTCCTACAAAATAAATTTCCGGAGTCTTTCTGACTTCCTTGCTTACCACATTGTAAAAGCTGTGTCTTAAAAATTCAATCGCCGCTCTTGCTCCAAGATAGGAACCGCCGATACCGATGACAACCAGTACCTCAGAATCACTCTGGATTTTCTTTGCTGCCTCTTTGATTCTTGCAAACTCTTCTTTATCATAATCTACCGGAAGATTGATCCAGCCAAGGAAATCATTGCCTGCTCCTGTTTTGGAAACCAACAGTTCCTTTGCACTCAGGACAGCCGTTTTCATATTCTCCACTTCATGTGCCTGAATAAAGGGTGCTGCCTTAGAGTAATCAAACGTTACTTTCTTGCTCATGTGTTTTGCGCTCCTTTTTATTGAGTAAATGTTATTTTAACTTCAGTGTAGCAAAGTTGTATTTCTTTTTCAAGCCAAAAATTCCCGGATGAGCTGCTCCAGCTCGTCCTCCTCCTTTTGGCTAAAACCAGAAGCTTCCGGTACTTTAGCAGAGACCGCCTCTGCTACGGCCGTATCCGTATCCTCCATGGTCTTTTCTTGCCCCTCCGATTCTCCAAGGCTTTCCTGACGGCAGACAATATTCAAATGGTTCACCATATGATTTTCCAGATAGTCCACCAGATTTGTCTTAAGTATCCTCCGCTTTCCTCCTATATCTGTCAGCGAAGAAACCGAAAAATACGCATAAAGGCCAAACAGACTCATGATATAATAGGGAAGCAGCGCTCCAATCGTCATACCGTCAATAATTCCCCTGCAAATACAGACACCGAATACAAACACTGCCGCCAGCATCAGCTGTCCTGACAGATGCTGAAGAAACGGAAGCGAAAGCTTCCCGATTCGGATACGGTTCAGAAATTTATCCACAAAAATATCAACATTCATATTTCCCATGTTCATCTGATAGCAGTGGCTGAATTTAAGCTTGCACTGCTTTAACTGCTTATTGGTAGTAGTTGCCATATTATCTGCCTGTTTTATCATGTTCTGGTATAACACACCTATTATAATCTGGCATATAATGCTTAATAATAACAATATCACCGCCGTCCCTGTCAGAAAGCTCTGGCTCAAAGTAATTTGACTGAAAATTTTCATAATTCATTTTGCCCCTTTCATTCCTTTATACTCTTTCCAAAGTATACCATTCTCTCAGGGCGCGCGAGAAGCGAAAACCTTTTACAATTTCCCTGCTTTTCTTACTCTTAATACTGGAAACTCCCATTTTTTTCTGCTATAATCCCTTTGTCAGTAAAAAAAGATGTCAGATAACAGGAGGAAAACACGATGAGATACACACCACATGGAGTATGCTCCAGTGCCATTGATATAGAAGTAGAAAACGGTATTATCCAGTCCGTAGCCTTTACAGGAGGCTGCAACGGCAACCTGAAGGGTATTTCCGCCCTTGTAAAAGGAATGAAGGTAGAAGATGCCATTACAAAATTAAAGGGAATCCGCTGCGGATTTAAAAACACTTCCTGTCCCGACCAGCTTGCCTGTGCACTGGAACAGCTGGTATAACCAATTTATCGAAAATATTGGGAGGCATTCGCATGAAACGAATCGTACTGACCGGCGGCGGAACAGCCGGACACGTTACACCAAATATTGCCCTGATTCCCAGACTTCGGGAGCTGGATTATGATATTCACTACATTGGCTCCTATGACGGAATCGAAAAAAGGCTTATTGAAGATTTTGAAATTCCCTACTATGGAATTTCCACCGGAAAATTCCGAAGATATTTTGATCCCAAGAACTTCTCCGATCCCTTCCGTGTCATCAAAGGATTTGCAGAAGCCCGAAAAATCTTAAAGCAGATTCATGCGGATGTTGTATTTTCCAAAGGAGGCTTTGTCTCGGTTCCGGTCGTACGGGCCGCAGCATCTCTGGATGTACCCTGCATCATACACGAGTCCGATATGACTCCGGGTCTTGCCAATAAGCTGTGTATTCCGGTTGCCAAAAAAATCTGCTGTAACTTTCCGGAAACACTGAAAAATCTTCCGGCAGATAAAGCAGTGCTGACCGGCTCTCCTATCCGCGAGGAACTGGCAAAGGGTAACAAGCTTTCCGCCTTAAAGCTCTGTAACTTTACTACCACCAAACCGGTCATTATGGTAATCGGAGGCAGCCTTGGCGCCGCTTCCGTGAATAAAGTGATTCGTGATGCCCTTCCCAGACTGCTGGAGGACTTCCAGATCGTGCATATCTGCGGTAAGGATAAGGTAGATAATCTGCTCTTAAACGTTCCGGGCTATAAGCAGTTTGAATATGTCAAAGCAGAACTGAAGGATCTCTTCGCCATGGCGGATGTCGTCATCTCACGTGCCGGCGCCAATGCCATCTGCGAGCTGTTAGCGCTCAAAAAGCCTAATATCCTGATTCCGCTTTCTGCCTCAAGCAGCCGCGGAGATCAGATTTTAAATGCGAAATCCTTTGAATCACAGGGATTCTCCGTTGTCATCGATGAGGATTATCTGACTGAAAATCTGCTGATTGAAAAGGTGCATGAGCTGTATTTTACCAGACAGACCTATATCGATGCCATGAGCAGAAGCCACCAGTTAAATTCTATTGATACGATTTTAGGGCTGATTGAAGAAATGACTGCAGAGCATCAAAAATCATAAATAATAAATACCGCAGATACCATTTCGCTCTTGTATCTGCGGTATTTTCATATGATCTTATGATTCAGGATTCCTGATTCACCATCCTAAAGCCTATCCTACAATCTGGCTGCGTATTGCCTCCAGTTCCTCCTGACTCGGCTCACCCGGCTTCCAGCCGATTGTCTGATGGTCATCCTGATACCTCGGAATCAAGTGCATATGAAAATGGAAAACCGTCTGTCCTGCTGTTTCTCCGTTATTCTGTACCAGATTAAAGCCATCACAGCCCAGCCTTTCTGTCATCTGTACTGCCATTTTCTTAGCCAGCTTCATAACTGCTGCTGCCTTTTCATCCGGAAGCTCATAAAGATTTGCAAAATGATCCTTTGGCAGAATCAGTGCATGTCCCTTGGTAGCCGGCCCTAAATCCAGAATCACACGGAACTCATCATCCTCGTATAAGGTCTTTGCCGGAATTTCTCCATTTGCAATCTTACAGAAAATACAATTTGTGTCCTTCATGATCAAGTCCTCCTTTAAAGCAAATAATTAAAATACAAATATCTGATCCAGAGTGCGCAGCAGCTTGAAATCGCCCCGCATCTTCATGGCACCACCCATAAAGGCTCTCTGAAAGGTCATTCTTGCATATACGATATCATTCAGCGTATCCTGACTAAGCTGCATTTCCACATCCGCCTTCTCTCCGCTTTCATAACGGCACTCCAACGCTGTACCATCCACATAAATCAAAAGAGGCTTCTTGCTGTTTTCTATGATGAGCTTATAGCTTGCCTTCAGTCCTGCCTGCGGCCTGAAATGCTGTTCAAAATCAGCTATGAAATCAGTTGCATTTTCATTCTCTTTCTGTCCCAGCATATCCTTAAAGAGACTTGCCAGCTCCTGAATATCCTCTTTCTGCTGCTGCACATATCCATCATCAGCCGCATATTGGGAAAGCTGTTCTGCCTCCTGCGGATTCAGATCAATATTTCTCGGAATTGCCACCTTCTGCTTCACCGCCTGATTGCTGGCAGGGAAGCTCGGAAGCTTCTGATTGATCGTCCGATACATATTTTCTGCTTTTTTCTCTATAATCGTCGTATATTCCTCGCTCATTTCCAGATTGGCCGTATCCTCGATATAACCACAGATACCGCTGCACGGCTGTCCTCCCAAAATCTCCCATGCCACTGCGAGGTTCATCTTCGCTTCTCTCTCTCCATAGGTCGTAGACATGACAATCGGACACATATAAATCTGGCTGATTCTTTCCTTATCACCATACAACCAGCAGGAATCCAGAAACTGCTGCATATAACCGCCAATACCATACCACTCTACTGTCGTAGCCAGAATAATACCGTCCGCCTCTTTTAGAGTCTGAGGAAGCGTGGTAATGCTGTTTTTCATTTCATAAAGATTGAATCGCTCTATATTGACATTCAGCTCCTCCAGAACCTCCTGCATCTTATCTATCACATACAGAGTAGGATCACCTAACATTCCCCTGCCACCGTAGTAAATATTTACCTTCATGTATTATCTGCCTTTCTCATCGTAAAGTATAGGATAAAGCATACCAAAAATCCGGCTGCTACACCGCCGATATGCGCATAATTGTCCACATGTGTACTGCGAAATCCTACATACAGGGAATACAGGATCATGAATGCCAGTCTGCCAAAGGTCACCGTCTGCAGTCTTCCCCTGTTCAGAATCACCAGAGCAAGAAGCGCTCCCTCTATGCCGAATACCGCTCCACTGGCTCCGATCGATACATAAGAATACTCTGCTGCCAGCATATAATACAGAGAGCACAGACTTCCTCCCAGACCGGCCAGTACATACAAAATGCCAAACCGTATCCTTCCCAGACGCTTCTCCACCATTTCTCCAAAACAATAAAGCAGCAGCATATTATGAAAAAGATGTATCTCATCACCATGCAGAAACCAAGCTGTAACAATACGGTAATACTCTCCGTCTGTCAAAATTCGTTCTGCATCCAGCGCTCCTTCATTATACAATAAATCACCCTGAAATGTACATATCAGATATACAATTACGTTGATGAGAATAATAGTCACGGTAACCATAGGAAGCTGCTTCCAATCCATCCGGTTTTCCTGCTCTGTCATTGATTTCACCTGTCTTTCTATCCTAACAAGCGTATCATTTCTGAAATTATGTGTCAATGATAGGTAAAACGCAATCTTCCAAACTGAATCTCATCTCTGGGATATACCTCCGCCAATTCTTCCGCCTCTAAAAGCACTCCGTTTTTATAGGTGCCGTTTCTGGAGTTCATATCCTGTAAAAACAGTTTTCCCTCTCTTTCGATAAACTGCGCATGAATCCGGCTGACTGTAATGTCGGACAATACAAAGCTGACCGCATCCGGCAGCTTTCCGATAATAAACGGGGTTTTATCAATCGAAATCACGATCTGCTTTCCCCTCATCCTTCCCTCCAGACACCGCTCCTGCTGCCAGTTATCCGCTCCAAAATAGGTGGTTTCCCCATATGCCGTATCGATTTCCTCTCCATTACGACTGGCATCCGGCTGTCGGTATTGCATACCCTTTTCCGGCTGATGTTCTCTATCTTCCACCCGTCTCTGTTCCGGGGAAAGCGCCTGCATTTTGGCCAACTGCTTCCTGTAGCTGCCCTCCTCTTCCAGTCTGCTTCGAGAGATTTCTTCCTCTTTGACCATGCGCAGGCTCTGTCGTCTCCTGATCATATATACCACGCAAGCTGTCGGTACTGCAGCCAACGTACCACCTAAAACCAGTATTTCCTGTTTCGTCAGCTCATAAAAAGTAATGATATACCCAGCAGCCAGCATCATCGTGATAATTACAAACGCCATTCCAAGAAAATATTTTTTCCCATGCAGCCGCTTGAATATCTTCTTTTGTATACCACCTTCATATTCTTCTTCTGCTTCTGTCTCCACTTCATATAAGTGCTCCACATCCCCATTAATCTCTTTCCCGGTATTGTTCCCTTCTGAGGACTCCTTCTCATCCTCCATACAACGTTCCGGCTTACCTGTAGCCTGCTCTCTGAAATAATCAAACATTTCCGAAAGCATGAAATTTTCCGCTGCAGCTTTTTGATAAAACAGATATACTGCATCCACTGCCCGCTTATCGGAATAATCCACCATATTCAAAAGCTCCTCGGAAAACCTTCTGATACGGCCTTCCTCATCCTCCTGCTGCGGATAATAGATAAGATAAATCTTCTCCTCCTTCATATCCCAGTAAATATAACGTACATCCAATAAAATTCGGCTGCTGTCGAGCAGATAATTTTTCAGTTCTCCCATAGCAGCCTCAAGCTGTGTAAAAATCTTACAAAGTACCGTAAAATCCATTTTCCGTATAGAAAAAGCTGATGCTAACGGTTGTCTGGAGCTGATATCATAGTAATACTTAATTTGGTTGTCCACATATCGTATCGAACACGGCAGGATTCCATGTACGGTATTGCGCTCCATCATCCGTGTCCGATAATCCTCCTGCCCTTTCTGTTCTCCTGTCAGAATCAGATAATTGTGGCTTAAATCCCTCTTATACTCATAAGCCGTCATCCTTCTCCCCCTTTTATCTCACTCCGTTTCCCCTTTGATTTGCTTCCATGCACCCTCTGCCAGCCTGTACCGACGTATGAACTGTACCGGCTTTAACATGACAGCCTCTCCCCTGGCTTCAAAATTCCAGGCTTTTGTTCCCATGTGGAGCCAGTCTCCTGTCAGAGTATTCCCGCTTACCTGTACGGACAGGCTTTTGCCCTTCCGCTCCCTCTTCAACTCAATTCCCTGAACCGCCATCAGCTCTTCCCCCAATAAATCTTTCAGAAAGCCCTCTGCCAGTTTCTCCTTTTGCTCCTCCTGTCCGGTGACCGTATCTGCACGCAGAACAGCTATGTAGCAGCACTGCCATGCACTGCATTCGTCATAAAGAAAAAAGGTCACATAAATTATCATTGCGAATATCACCAGAATCAACGGCACAACGAACGCAGCCTCAATTGAAGCACTGCCCTGATATATCAGGCCTTCTCCGACTTTTTGAATGCCTTTTCCAGCTTTCTTTTTGTATTCTCCTTTTCGATACAAGCTGCTCCTCCTGTCTCACAATACCATCAGCCAAACGATAAAGCCTGCACTGATATGTGGCAAAAACGGAAAACGCATATCTTTATCTGCTCTTCTTCCTATAATCAGCCATAATGCGTACAGAGCTGAAAACAAAAAAGCAGTCATCATAATACAAACCGCCGCCTGACTCCCCATCAGCAATCCAAGCAGCAAAACTGACCAGCCATCCGCATATCCAACCGCTTCCCTGGTCAGGTATCCGACGGCAAGCAGAAACAGTCCCGGCAAAGCAGCTCCAAACAATCCTGTCAATTTGGACGGTATATCTCCTACATCCGATATCCCCATCACTGTATCCACAGACCGTAAAACGACTGCACATAGCAACACCAGACGAATCAGCCAGACCGGAACCACTCTTTTTCTGATATCCCATAAAACTGCCTGTACCAGATATCCGGCTGCAATCCATTTTCCTACCGCAAGCAACATCTGCTGCATCCCCCCATTCCCGTTACCTGGCTGATTGGAACAGCCATGATCTGTCTCTTTAAGCCACTGCATCCAAGGGACGTATGGTAGCATTCTCCCTGATCTGCAATATAATAAAACTCCCGTTTCTTATCATCGCCGCATTTCTCACACATGATATATCGTCTGCCGTCCTGATTACGAAGCCCGGACAGCTCCTCTTCACCTGCCCGGCTGATGGACAGCTTTAAATGGGTACATTGCCTGTCCCTGTGATAGACCTCCCCATTTTCGGTTACATATACAAGCTCCTCTGTCCCCGTTTCTGTATTCTCTTTTCCGGCTGTATCATATCCGGTCCATGCCCGGATACGACATCTGTTTACCATTTTAAATTCTCCAAAGCCAGGAAGTGCAAACACCGGAGTGACCCGATAGCAGACTACCAGATCGATTACCTCCTCTTCATCCGGTACCTGTGAAAGATAACATTGCAGTCCTCTTTTCCCGTTCTGAACCGGAGAACCATCCAAATAAGCCTTCCCTATCCCTTTTTCCAGTTCCTCCGGCAGAAGTGCCAGAGACAACAGACGTCCTGTCCCTTTCTCCTTTTCTCCAGCACAGGCATAAAGCGCCCACTTTCTCGCAACCTGATGAAGTGCGGCTTCTATCCTGCTGTAACAGGATAGAAGCTGTAAAATAGAAATGAGATTAAGGAAAAAAAATAGAAACAGCGGAAGTATCAGTGAAGCTTCTACCGCTAAACTTCCTTTCCTTCCCGAGAAGACAGGCGATGACGTTCTTTCTTCAGATAAAAATTGTTTTAATACAAAAAAACAGAGATTTCTGAAAGGGGTATTTTCATCCAGGGTTATCTGCAAAGATTCTTTTTGATTTGTTAGATTTTGACTTGTTACTTTCCTCCAAAAGAACGCCATCGTCTGTCCTCTCCTTTCATTCCAAAATTTCATAGCCATACCGCTTCTGAATGGTATAGCAATAGCCGTACCGGCTCTCCGCAGTAAAACAAACCTCCATACTCTCCAGGCAGTTATCCAGCCGGAATGTACGGTTGCCGGCAGTATCACGCACAACCATTTCCACTACATCACCGAATCGCAGTATCTTATCATGTGGATTTTCCAACATCAAAAAGATACGTAAATAATCCTCATAAGAAAGTCCGTTTCCCTCTGCCCCTCCTGTCAGAGCGCTCTGATAATGCAGCATATCCAAAAATCCCATCTGCCAGTCCTGCATCGTTTTACAAAGAGGAACCTTTCCCTGCTCCAGCAGTATTTTGATATCATTCACACTTTCCGTATAGGCCCAGGCTAACAAAATACCTTCCTTCAAAAGGTCCGCAAGCTCCGGCATGAGCAGAACTGCTGATACCGCGGCAGCGGCCGTCCCTGCCTGCGCCTGCTTCACATGATCCTGTTGAAGATACAGATAATTTGATACCTCCCGGATCAGCAGAATACGGTTCAATACATATTTTAAATTTTCTGCATCGTTTTCCTTTCCTCCCAAAACATATTCCAGCTCATATTGCAGATGCGCTTTCTCCCTGCGATCCGTATAACGGCCAAGATGCTCCAAAAGATATTCTCCAAAAAGGATTTCATCCAAAACTCCGTCTGCGGCTTCCCTCTCCGGTGCCAGCCCGTCTCCTTTGTTACACTCCCTCGCTGACACATAAGCTGCCAGATCCACAGCCGTTCCGCTCACACCCTCACTGTCCTTTGTGACAAGATAGACAAGTCCCGTATCCCGTATCGGTATATGGCTTACTGGATCTTCAATCTTAATTTTTTTCCATTCACCATCCACCCTGACACGCTTTCCATCCCGTTTACGGATTTCCGCACGGTTACGTTCCCGCTTTTCTTCAATGCCTTCCAGCATATGATGCGTTTCGATATAGCTTGTGTTCTGCAAAATATCCTCTGCCAGCGAAAGACCCGTTTTTTCCTTCATGTAAGAAACCGCCTGACTCTTCAGAACCAGACACTCTTCATCCGTTGCCATGGAAACCGACAAAATCTCCGCATTCTTGGCCGAAAGTGCCAGTAAATCCCTTACACCGGGCAGCAGGAAATCCCTTGTGCCGTCCAGATTATAATCCATATACTCCCGTAAATGCCATTGCGTCTGCTCCAGTCCTACATGACTACTCCCATACGACGTATCCACAAAGAACAGGTCAAACTGATCCAGCAATTCTCTATGATATTCTGCAAGCGCTGAATAGAGGCTCATATCGGCAGCACATTCTATCTGGAAGCGTATCGTATTCACTCTCGCTGCTTCCACGGTCGTCAGGACCAGGGAGAGCAGTACCGTCATGGACAATGCCAGAAATACTGTAATTTCTCCCTTTTTCTCCTGTTCCTTTTTCATAGTCCTATCCTGCTTCTTAATAAATCTGACGACTTTTACTTGTAATCTGTGAAAAAATATCATTTACCAGCCTGGTAAGCTGCGATTTGAAGATAAGCACCAGACCAATTAACACCACCAGGATCAAAATCATCTCCACGGTTCCGATACCGTCCTCCTCCCATATAAACCGCCGTATGGCATTTTGCAGTCCAATCTGAAAACGATATATTGTACCAATACATTTTTTCTTCCACATAACTTTCTTCCCTTCCCTATATTCCAAAACTCCCATAGGCAGGTACCACGATAACGAGCATCGTAAATACCAGCATTCCCGCCATTGGCAGAAGCAGCTTCGTACCCACCTCTTCTCCCCGCTGTCTGGCCTGACTCTTTCGCTCCTCCAGGGCTTCACAAGCTTCCTTTTCCAGATATACCACCAGCCCTCTGGAACCCTTTTTCAAATTCTGCATCAAAAGCGTACTGAATTTCATATACTGCCTGCTGCAGCATCTTTTCCCAAAATGCAGGTATGCCTGACTTTCCGATATGCCCATTTCCATCTCATGACACGCAGCCTGCATTTCCCTGCCAAGCACACTTCCTGCATCCTTTTCCTCTTTTGCAATCCGATAAAAGGCAGACCTAACTGTCATGCCTGCTCCAAGAAAGAGCGCCATGCGCATGACCAGCTCAGGATAAGCATTACAAAGACCTTTCTCTCTTTCCGCAAGCTGCTTTTTACGGTCTTCTTCCCGTCCGTAATAAAAGGCACCTGCCGCCATCAACCCAAACAGCACGAACAGTCCGCTCCAATCCTCCTTTTTTTCCTTCCATATGACTGCTTCTCCATCGAGCTGCCCGGGCAGTTCAAATACCTTCCTTTCCCGTGACCCCTGTTCCGCTGTCTCTGCCAGTTTTTGTAATTTTTTCTGAAATACCTCCATCTCCGTACAAACCGGAGGCAGCACATGCAGCGCCAGCGTATACTGTGTTGTAAAGTCCTGATAACTGATTTCGGCTGACAGATTGGTAATAACTCCCTCTGCCTCCAGCTCTTCATTTTCCAGACTGCCATCCAGATGAATGACATTCTTTTCATCTCCCTCCCAGCGGATCTGAAAAGGAAATCCCTCCACCTGCTGCGGCAGACTGAGCGCTGTCCGAATCTCATCAGGACTGACATTATCCCCCAATATCTGCCTGTCCAGAATTGCCAGGAACTGCTCCAACAAGTCCTGTATTTCTGTCTCCGTATACTCCCTCTCCGCTACTTCTAGCTCCACACACTCTTCCCGTCCGCCGCTTTGTGCCATGAACTCCATCTGTCTGCTGCCCGCTCCATGTGCTGCTCTTTCCACTTCCATCCCTTCCGTGTACCGGCCTGTCATTTCCATCTGTATATGCAGTGCCAGTGCCAGAATACAGCATATCCAAACTGCCAGAAAGCCTTCCCCCATTCGCCGTTCCACATATTCTGCCGCTGCCTGTTTTCGGTCTGATCCAGGCTTCAGCAAAGCCAGCTCATCTTCCAGCATCCTGCTATACCTGCTCTGTTTTCCACCAGCTAAAATGATATATTTCTTATGCAGGAATCTACCAATTCTTTCCACCAGACTTCCCTTCTCCCCGGCCGACCATAAGAGGACAAGGCCTCCTGCCGCTATGAGCAGCAAATACACTATACTCATCCCATTTACACCTCTATCCTGACAATATGCTGCGCCACCGCGTAACAGCCAAGATACCATATGAGACAGCTGCTCATAAACAATATTCCGGCCGGATTATGATAGAGAGCATCAAAGAACCCCGGTGATGTTATTCCAATATACCCCATGATTCCAAACGGAACGATACTCATCACCCGCTGTTCCATCACCTTCGCACTCATGACCGTCCGAATTTCCCTTGCTGTTTCCATTTTCTCACTGATCAGGCGCACTGTATGACCGATCATGTCCCCCATATCGGCACCGGAACGTTTACCGATCATAAAGACCTGCGCAAAATCTTCAATTTCCCCCACTCCGCTTCTGGCTGCAAAATCCGATAAAATCTTTTCCACCGGTATATGATTTTCCAGTGCCTGACTAAGCGCCGACAGCTCGTGAACAATATCCGCAGATCCTCCGTACAGTACCAGCATATCGTTTCGTGCCTCCCGAAACGCATTTTCTACGGAATATCCCGCCTGTAGACTTCCTGCAATCGATAGAAGCATCTCCCGAAACTGCTCTTTTAGCTCCTGTCTTCTCTTTTCCCCCTGTTCCTGCTTTTTCCTGCAAAACCAAAACACTCCAATCGGCAGCAAAGCTACTGCACCTATCCAGGAACGATACAGAAAATAAGCCATCCCGAATACAATCAAACTGCTTTGTGCAAAAATGCTTATAAATTGTCTGACCGTCAACCGACAGGTCAGATAGTTTTCTCTGTCACAAGATACCTGCTGCCTCCAGCTTTGCCGTGTGGGTAAGCGGATTTTCCAAGACCCATTCCCCGCACACCTTTTTTTGTTTCCTGTCTTCATCCCCATCTCCCCTCTCACAGAAACGGTACAGTGTCCTGATCTGCACCATCCCATCTTCCATTCCTGCCACCTCTGCAATTTCCAGCACCTTCCGTGACTTATCCCGAACCCTTCCCAGATGCACAATGATATCAATGGCAGAAACAATCTGCATTCGTACTGCTGCAAGAGGAATCTCCAGTCCCATCAGCACCATTGTCTCCATACGTGACAGCATATCTGCAGCACTGTTGGCATGTCCTGTAGACAAAGATCCGTCATGCCCCGTATTGAGAGCCTGTATCATATCAATAGCCTCTTCTCCTCTGATTTCTCCGACAATCACTCTGTCCGGCCGCATCCGAAGAGATGCCTTTATGAGTTCCCGGATCGTAATGCTGCTTCCCTCCTTTAATACAGCATTTCTCGCCTCGAGCCTTACCAGATTGGCTATGCCGTTTAACTGCAGCTCCGCACTGTCTTCTATCGTGATAATCCTCTCGTCCTTTGGAATATACCCTGACAGCGCATTTAAAAAGGTCGTCTTCCCGGAGCCTGTCCCTCCGCTGATAAAAATGTTGTATCTGGCTCTGACGAGATCCGCCAGCCAATCTGCCATTTCCCGTGATAAGGTTCCCATACCAATCAAATCCTGCATCGTATAAGGCCTGTCGGGAAAACGTCTGACTGTCATAATCGGCCCGTTTAGCGCCACAGGCGGCAGCACGACATGAATCCGGGAACCGTTCTTCAATCTGGCATCCACAATGGGAGATGCCTCATTCACCGTCCGGTTACATTCCGCCACAATCTGCTGTATGACATCTTCCAGCTTTTCCCGGCTTTCAAAATGCTCTGCCAATGGAGACAGCCTTCCTTCCCGTTCGATAAAAATACAATCCGGTCCATTAATCATAATCTCCGTAACAGACTTGTCCTCCATCAGCTCTTCCAGAATATCCAGTCTGCGCACGGCATGAAAAATCTCCTTTGCCAGCTTTTTCTTCCTGCCATAGTCAAGCTGCTTCTGTTTCCATACAATCTGTACAATAACCTCCTGAACCTCTTCATCACTCCACTCCCGGGAACAGTCAAGCTGGCACAGCACTTCCTCCTGCAGCCGTTTTTTCCAGATTTCATAGTTCTCCATAGGCTTCATCCTTTAACAGGCTGCGCACATAATCAGCCAGCTTTGTAAACGGAAGCAGCTCTGCTTCCTGCGGCAGCTGCTCAATCCATGGCAGCCTGCATTTTCTGGTTTTATCCAGAACATCCCGATACTCTGAATGCTCCAGATCCTTTTCATACTCAGCCAGCTTTGTTTTGGCTGTATACTCATCTTCTATGATGGTATAAATGATATGACACATTCTGAGCAGTTCAAACAGCCCGCGTACATAATCTGACAGATCCAGAATAATATAATCGTACTGACATCTGTCTGTAAGCTGCAGCAAAAGCTCCTTCCACTCTTCCCCCGAAATCACCTGCAAATCTGCCGCTGAAAAAACCGGCGGTATATATTCCAGATCTCCAGTTTTGCGGACAATGCTCTCTACACGGTAGAGCAGCTTATTGCGGATCGTTTGGGCATAAAACACCAAATCCGTCAAATCAGGCCCCTTTTCGGTATAAAACCGTTCACTGAAACCCGAATACCCTTCCAGATTCAGATACAACACCCGATTCTGCCTTGCCAGCATCTGGCCTAACGTTAAGGCGAAGCTTGTCTGCATACATCGCTTGACCGGACTGTACAGTCCAATAATCCTTGTCCCTGTTTTGACAAGCGGCTGTACACTGCTCTCCGAAAGATAATCGCTGCAATAGCACATGACCTCCCTGACAATATGATCTGCGGGCTGGTATTTATCCACATTCCGATGCTCTGAATAGGTTACTTTTCCACTTTCATTCAGAATCATGATGTGTATATCCGGAAATTTCTCCAATTCCTGACGGTATGCCGTTTCCGATATTAGCAATAATTGTATTGCGTCCTTCTGTTCCCTACAGAATAAAAGCAGCCTGTCCACATCCGAAAAGGTTCGTACCTCAAATGGAAATCCCTGTCTCTCTGCCAGGTATTCCGCAAGCCGGTCTGCATAATCCGTCTCAAGATCACAGACCGCCAATATTTTTTTATTCAAATTATCCCCTCCAGCCATATAACCGTACTCAACATAATCGGAATTGACATATGCAGCTTTTCACTGCGCTTACCCCTTAAAATTTGGATCATTGCATAGATTCCTCCTAACAAAACAGAGGCTGCAAGAATAGAAAAAGATGCGTGATAAGATAAGTAGCTCCCGACAACACTCAACAATTTAATATCTCCTGCGCCAATCCCCCTACATAAAAACACAGGAAACAATATCAATACCGGTACTATCATTCCAGCAATACTCTCTTTTACCCCCATATATCCATTACACAAAATCTGTCGTATCAGTCCGGTAATCAATCCGGCTGCAATCCATACATTACTGATACGATAAGCATATAGATCCTCCCCAACTGCACATGCCAATATCAAAATCAATAATAAAATGTGTTCTCCCATCTCCCTTCTGATTTTTCCTGCTCTGGTACATTTGTTTTGATCAAAACTAGAATCCATAAATCGGTAATTTATGAATCTGAAGACTAATAGATCTGAGATCAATCAATCTTAGAAGCTTCCCTCATCCCTGAGGTGTAAATGCAGTATAATATATTCATTTTGCTTTGTCTATACAATTTTCAAAAAATTCCATTTTTCGTAAATTATTTACAAAAAACGATAAATCTGAACACTGTAAAGTAAGAAAACCCCAGGAATTCCAAGTATTCCGGATGTCAAAACAGAGAATGGATTAACACCTACTTCCAGCGAAATATTCTGCTGCAGCAGAATGGAATTGATAAAGGAAATCGCTATCACTCCTGTCACGCCCCGCAATATAAAATTAATCAAAAACTCCATTTTTCTCCGAAAAGCCACAATGGAAAGCACAATGGCACACATGCCGATGATAATGAATACTCCCGTCTGCTGCATATGTCCTCTTTTACATTTTTTACTAAATATATTATCCTGCAAAAAAAATATGACTGCCCAGAAAATGGCAGTCATGAATATTTTCCATAAAATGTGTCTATACTTATTTTAACAGGAAATTACTTCCTGCATAGAATGCTCCCGAAAGGACAGAAGGACATGAAAATCCATTTTAGTCAAAGCTCCCGAAAAAACTTTCCGTCTGAAAATGGAATGAGTGAGAACAGTATTTTTGAGGATATCGCAAAGACTCGCTTTGCATTGGAAACGGCCTATGCAGGATTTGACAACGCAACAGATCCCGATCTGATCGATTGTTATATTTATGAGGTCAATTCCGTCATGAAACGCTATAAATATCTGCTCGATCAGGCTGCCAAAATGCAGGCGCTGCAGACCGCTCCTACAGAAGCATTTCAGGCAGCGGAAAAAAGACCGCTGCCTGACATAGCTTCATACACGGAACCCTCTGTCCATCCCCTGGTCGGAAAGGTTCACATTTAAGTCTGTTTTTCCATAAGTCAGCCCGGCATAAACTGTCTGGGTATTTTCCATCAAAGCCGGGGAGCCATCCTGCTCTGCAACTGTCTGAAAGGCTTCCCGGAGCTCTTTTATCATTCCCGGAATCGGCCGAATCCACGCTACTGCATCATTTCGCTCTGCACGGGCTAATTCTCTGTCCATATACCGGTACAGAGAAAACAGCTCCATAGACGGCGTAAAATGAAAATCCAGAGATTCCGACAGCTCTCTGATACAGCCTCTGGCATGACGGAGCGCAAAATGAAATCCCTCATGCTTCTCTTTACATAACGGCTCTTCTCCACAGCTTTCCGCTGTCTGTATGGCATCCTCTACATAATCCAAAAGCATATCGTATAAAATGACGATCAGGCCGGTCCGGTTGGCCCCCGATATCCTTAGCGTGTACTGCTTCTTTTTCTCGTCTGTCATGATAGCATCCATGCCCCTTCTCAACACTTGCAGCTCAGGTCTGCAGGCTTAAATCTATGTGTGAAAATTTTTCATATTTTCTACTGCAAAAGCTGGAGTACCTGAGCCGGCCTTTCGTTGGCCTGGGAAAGCATGGATGTACCTGCCTGAGTCAATACCTGATATTTCGTGTACTCCGTCATTTCCTTTGCCATGTCCGTATCCATAATGCGGGAGTAGGCAGCCGTCATGTTTTCTTCCGTTACATCCAGGCTTGCTACGGTGTGCTCCAGACGATTCTGGTAAGCGCCAAGGCGGCTTCGGATGGCGGAAATATGGCTGATAGCGCCCGATGCACTGTCAATTGCCGCCTGACAGCCTTCTGCTGTCGTGTAATCCAGCTCATCCAGTCCCAGTGTCTTTAAGGAGACGGTCGGAATGCGGATCGGAAGCTCCTGTCCCTCGTTGGTGCCAATCTGCATATTCATAGCACCCATACCGGTAACATCGATATAGATATCTGAGAAGGAAGTTTTGGTTGGATCTGTGAGCTGAATCTGCATTTCAAAACTGCCATTGCCACTTAACGTAATGATATCTCTGTCCACGGTAACCTTCAAATCGGCTGCATCCGGAAACTTTCTCGGTGTCTTATTTTCATTTCCTGTCACACTGGTATCTACAGTCCCCACCTTCACCACCGTTTGGTCTGTCAGATTTCCTTCTCCATCGTAATCCGGAATGATTTCTTCAATAAAATAATCCCCCACCATCACGTCATCCGAATAGGAGAACACCTTCACATTCGTATCGCTCGTATACCCTTTTAAGTCGAAGGATCCGTTCAACAGGGAATTGCCGTTAAATTCCGTCTGCTCCGCAATACGGGTAATCTCATTCTCAAGCTGGTCGATTTCAGCCTGAATGGTTTCACGGTCTTCCTCGGTAATCGTACCATTGGCACCCTTGATTGCAAGCTCGTTCATTCTCTGTACCATATCCTGAATTTCTGCAAGTGCCCCCTCTGCCGTCTCTACCACAGAGATACCGTCGTTAGCGCTGTCACTGGCTGTACCGAGTCCTCGAATCTGTGCCTTCATCTTACGGGAAATCGCCATTCCGGCCGGATTGTCCTTGGAATGATTGATCTTATAGCCCGAGGAAAGCTTTTCGATGGAAACCGAAAGATGCTTATCACTGTTGGAAAGTGCATTGTTTGCAATGATTGCGGATGAATTATAATGTATTTTCATGTTATTTTACCCTCTTTCTGCATTTCTGACTGCTGTCAGGAACAGCTTAGCCGTTTGATAAAGCGTCTTAGACGCTGTAGTCTCCTGCTGATCCGGCTTTTGTACGCCCCGGACACCCGGTTTCTGTACCAATCCTTCCGGCCGCTCAAAACGTTCCAGACGAACCGGACCGCCGCTTATGACCTGAATCCGGTTCACACCCATTCCATTCTGCTGCAAGAGCTCCTGCATCTGCCTTTGAACCCCTGAAAAGTACTCTGCCGCTTCCTCCCTCTCACAGGCAATATAACCGGTCACCTCCGGTATTCCATCCGATTCTTTAACGGAAAACACTCCTGCCGTACTGCCAAACCTCTCTGTCTGACAGGTGATAGAAACCTTACCGCTCTCTTCACCGGCTGCCTGATCTGCGGAACGGATTTTCAGATGGATGGAGGTCGTTTCTCCTCCTATGGAAACCGGTATTTCGTAATTTTCCTCTTTTGCCATATTGCTGCAGAAGGAAATCTGCTTATAAAGAAACATCATCTGCCGCACATCCGTATACGTATCCGCTGCTTCCATCTCCCTGCCTAATATTTCTTTTGCCTCTTCCGCAAGTTCTGTATACGCTTCCCCTGCTTCTTCTCTGGAATCAAAACGATCCGTCAGCTTGTCAGCCTTTTCCTCTAATGCTTTTTTCTGTCCGTTTTCTCTGCCCTTCTGATAAACGGCCCTCCAGGCGCTTCCCCTCTCATACAGATATGCCTGCGACGCGGCCAGATTATCCGGCGTTACAGGCTGTCCGTATTCTAACAAAGTCTCCAATACGCCTTCCTGTACTTTTGCTGCCTGCCTGCACTCTTCTGCCTGTTCATGAACCCATTCCAGTTCTATATCAGCCTGTTCTGCTGTAGTCTGTGACCCAAAACTGCTTAATCTGTCCATTTTCGCAAGTGCGCTCCGAACCTGTTCAGCAGCCTGCTCTAATGTCATATCCTGGGTAATTTCTGTCTGCTGTAGCAGCTCTGGTGAAAGCTTCTCGTAAATCTCTTCAAGCAGCTGGTCTGCATAGGTATAAGCTGCCTGAATCTGGCTGGTAATGTCTGCTTCCTGACTCTTCCCTACTTCCAGACCGCCGAAGGAATCATCAATCTGATAATCCATAGCCCCTTTTTTCCGGCTACGGACTGCCGAAAGGAGATTTTGAAAGGTCAGCTCCGCTCCCTGATTGACCAGAGCTCCAATGGCAGCGCCATCATTTTTCTCCAAAGTACGTATCATACGATAGATACCGATAAAAGAAGTCCTCTCTTCCTCACTGATTTTTCCGTTTTTTTCCATCTTATACAAAAATTTACTGTATTTTTCCGCATCCTGCTCCGGTGTATGCTGCTGTCCGTCAAAATATTCAGACAGCTCCTCCATCGTTGCCGACAGCGGATTTTCTCCATCCCTTATCATCTGCAGGACATTTCCCGGTGTCATCTTCTCAAGCGTTCTCTGCAAAGAGGTATCTGCCGATTTTACCAGCTCTATATTTTCTCTGGAAATATCCATGCTGTTATAACCCAAAATCCTGACCGCTCTGCGGTTATCTTCGGTTGTTTCCAGATTAAAATCCCTTAAAATATCATCCACATTACGGAAAGCCTTTTCTATCGAATCTCCCAGATCCGCACGAGGCGCTGTCATCAGTGTTTCATAGCTGCTTCCGGCCTTTTCATAGGATGCCTGCATCTGCTTTGCCTGCACTTCAAGCTCGGAGATCGTAGCGCTTCCGTAATTTGCAGCAATCCGTCCAACTACCGCAGCAGGAGCACTCTGCAAATAAGAAACTGCATCCATCGTTCGGTGGTACAGATTTCCCATGCTTTCCGCCTTCGTCCCGTCCGGCTCTGCAAACAATCTGCTCTGATAGGACTGCTCTGCCTGTTTTAGAGCTTCTACCAGCTCCTCCATTGGTGCTGTATCAATCGAAAAGCCGCTTTTTAAGAGCATTCGGTTTGCTTCCACCGTCATACGGAGACGTACCTCTTCCAGCTGTCTTCTGGCATGCAGATTTTCCAGTACCTGACCGGATATCTCCCCGTCTTCATTCAGCCTGTACTGCGCTGCAATCAGATTTTTCAAAGTCAGCCGTCTGCCCTCTGCTGCTGCCAGATCTGCCGCTTCTCCTGTCAGACTGTTTACCTCATCCCAAATACGGGCGGCCGCCTGCGCGATACTCTCTGTCGTACCCGGTACGGCATCTCCGGCTTTCCTTCCATCTGCCAGTGCAATGGTTGCTGCCTGTACCATCTGCTCTGCAGTGGGTGGAACAGGCGTTTCCTGAATGCGGTGCATTCTGCTTAAATTTTCGGCTGTCAGCTCTGCACCCTTTTCAAGCAGCCACTTTGCTTCCTCCATCACCTGCGCATCGTCCGGCTCAAAGCCTGCTTCTTCCATCACCCTTTGTATCTGGAAGGTCAACTGCTGCCAGTCAAACACATCTGCCTTTTTCGCCAGGTAACCTCCTGCACCGGCATCATAATAGCCTCTTCCCTGCCGGCTTCCGTCAAAAGCTCCGCTGTGTTCTGCCAGATACAGATGATCCACCGTTGGCTCCAACCCATTCTCTATCAGGTATTTGATCGTACCATCCGATGGCTCTGTCAATTGTGTCCCTTCGGCCATGGCAGAGAGCACTGCTTCTACATTTTCTTCTGTAACCGGCACATTCTGCATATGGAACTGTTCCAGAATCTCCTCTGCCAGTCCCTGATCTCCCGTAATCTGAATCAGCGTATCCCGGTCCAGCGTATCCGTATAACCCGTCACTTCCACACCGGACTGCGCCATTACGGCCTTTATCTGATCGACAATGGTAACCACCGTTTCTATCTCCGTGCTTCCCGGATGAAAGCCCTCCTCCTGAAGCCTTGCAAAATCTTCGTCAGACATAGAATTAGACATTACTGCCATATAGTTACGCTGCCAGGTCAAATCCTGCGTGCCTGCTTCCTGCATTACATCTTCTGCGGTCTTTCCGTGACCCGTATAAGCATTGTTATCCATAACTGTGCCAGAAATGTCTACTGTATATACGCTGCCTGCCTTTTTCGTCTGCTCTGCAGCGTTTCCATATGCGGTTACTGCCCTGTCTATTTTTTGATTACTACTCACTTTGTCAAAATAAATATTCATGGCAATTTCTCCCGTATCCATTGCGCACTGCGCAAAAAAAGGATAAGCACACTTTACTGCACTTATCCTTTATTTCGTCATTTTTATGCTATTCCTTAACCCTGTTTCATCAATCCGGACAGCTAGAATACGAATACTGCAGCGCTGAGAGCCGGAAGATCAAAGCTGATCGAATACTTTTTATAATCGGAAGGAACCTTTTCTGCCGTAATCTCAGCCGGAATCACATTGCCGTCTCCACCGAAACGTTCCTCGTCACTGTTGAGCAGGAGCTTATATTTCTTTTTCTTCGGCACACCGACCCGGAAATTCTCTCTGGCTACCGGAGTCAGATTCAGAACAAACAGGAGCATGTTCTTTCCGTCTGCCGACTTTCGTATGAAGCTGTATGTACTGCGCTCCTTGTCGTCAGCACTGATCCATTCAAAACCATCCCAGTTATTATCGATCTGATAGAGGCACGGATATTTGCGATAAAGCTTTAACAGCTCACCCACATAAGTCTGCATTCCCCTGTTCTCTTTTTCAGCAAGCAAAAACCAGTCCAGTTCCCTGGCTTCACTCCACTCTCTTTCCTGAGCAAATTCCTGACCCATAAAAAGAAGCTTCTTACCGCTGTGTCCGAACATATAAGTATATCCCACACGGAGATTTGCATATTTGTCCTTTTTATAGCCCGGCATCTTATTGACCATGGAACATTTTAAGTGTACGACCTCATCGTGCGACAAAGGCAGGATATAGTTCTCTGACTCATTATAGCTCATGGCAAAGGTCATATCATAATGATGATCCTTGCGGTAAATCGGGTCCATCTTCATATATTCACAGAAATCGTGCATCCAGCCCATATTCCATTTAAAAGAAAAACCAAGACCGCCGTCCTCTACCTTACCGGTTACCTTCGGCCATGCGGTAGATTCCTCTGCAATCATCATAAATCCCGGGAAGGTTCCCAGAACGACAGAATTTAAATGCTTAAAAAATTCAATCGCTTCCAGATTTTCATTTCCGCCATACTTGTTCGCTACCCACTGTCCGTCCTGTTTTCCATAATCCAGATAGAGCATGCTGGCTACTGCATCCACACGCAGTCCGTCTACATGGAACTCCTTGATCCAGAAAAGAGCATTGGCAATCAGAAAGTTACGTACCTCATTTTTACCATAGTTAAAGATTTTGGTGCCCCAGTCCGGATGCTCGCCCAATCTTGGATCCGGATGCTCATACAGACAAGTCCCGTCAAACTCAGCCAGACCGTGCGCATCTCTTGGGAAATGAGCCGGCACCCAATCCAGAATAACACCAATCTTATTCCGGTGCAGGGTATTTACAAGATACTGAAAATCCTCGGGAGTTCCGTAGCGAGAGGTCGGCGCATAATAGCCCGTAACCTGATAGCCCCAGGAACCATCATACGGATGCTCTGCAATGCCCATCAGCTCTACATGGGTATATTTCATTTCCTTCAGATATTCTACAATCCGGTCTGCAAATTGTCTGTAATTATAAAAGCCTTCCTCTGTTCCATCGGGATGTTTCATCCAGGAGCCGATATGGCACTCATAGATCGCCAGCGGTTCCTTCTGTATATCCTTCTGCTCCCTCTCCTTCATCCAGGTACTGTCTGTCCATTTAAAATTTGTAATATCAGTCGTAATGGAAGCCGTTTCAGGACGCAGCTGCGCATAATTGGCAAACGGATCTGCCTTGTAAAGCTTTTTCCCATTTCTGGTACAAATCAGGAACTTGTACATTTCTCCCGTACCGACACCCGGTACAAAGGCAGTATATATACCATTCTGCCCGATCAATTTCATTGGATTTGCGGTTTCATTCCAATCATTAAAGCTTCCTATAACATGAACTGTCTGTGCATTCGGCGCCCATACGGCAAAGAACATACCTTCCACACCATCTTCTACCGAAAGATGCGCACCCAATTTCTTGTAAATATCATAGTGTGTGCCCTGCGCGAACACATACTGGTCGGCATCTGAAATAAAAACCTTTTCTCTGTTTGGTTTCTCCGCTTTCCTTGGTCTTGCCATACCCAGTCCCCCTGTTCTATATTTCATTTAGAGCATAAAATCATGCTCTTTTAAAATAATCATATCTTCTTCATCATACCGCTTTCCGGTAATAATATCCATCAGATGACGCAGATTTTTGCGATTGGCACTGTAAATTGCGTCATCAATCATCTCACGCACCTCTGCAGCTGTTACCACATGCTCACTGGTCTGCATGTCCGCAATTCTTGTATAAAGAGCCAGAATACCCATTTCATCGATCGAATATTCCAATTCTCTGGCATAACGCTTTGCATAGGCAACCAGAGCATCGTTATTGAGCGCTTCGATATCAATTCTGGAGGTAAAGTTATTTAATATTGTATTACAACCCTCCAGCATATTATTCATGGCTTTTTTGGTATCTTCCATGATAATCATGATGCCGGTCTTATCCTTTTCCAAAGCCTTATTCATAGCCTTCAGAGTTTCCGGTGTCAACTGACCTGCCTCCTCGATAATCAGCGCCCCGTTGGAAATTCTGGAAAAAGTAGCCTCTACATCCTTCTTATTCAGGGCCTTTCCGGTAATCTTAGCTACCTTGCCGGAGAAATTCGCATCCGACATCTGCATCTCCTTGATGAGATTTTTGGCCAGTTCTACCTTCTCCACACCGGCATCTCCGGTAATGATGATATTTCCAGTATACGGCGCAAGGCTCATATTATCAACTGCATTGATAATCTGGCTTTTTTCACGCTTCGTCTGAATAAAGGAACCGTACAGATCCTTTTCTTCCTCCGTAAGCTGCCTGTTGCCCGCAGAAGGTTCTGATTCCACTGCTTCTTCCTTGTCTTCCCGGACATCCTCCCCATTCGGCACATCCGCCTCTGTATCTTCTGACGGCTCTTCCTTTTCCACGCTTTCCTGACTTTCGGTGGCGGCCTCCATTGCAGCCTCCATGGCAGATTCTATATGATCCGGCAGCTCGGCTGTCTCACCCAATACAACATCCTGCACCTCTTCGCTCTCCGACTGCTCCGGTTCCTCCGCTGCAGCATCCAATACCTCCTGAAGCTGTGCCATCTCTTCCTGCGCCGCTGCCTCTGCATTCTCCTGTGCCTCCTCGGCTCCAATCATTGCCTGCGCAAGGAGCTCGGATTCCCCTTCCGGTTCCTCGATCTCTTCCAGTTCCTCTACACCGGCCTCATCCTCTGAAAACAGCTCTTCTGCAGGTTCTTCTACCTCCGCTTCCGCATCTGCGATTTCCTCTGTCTGGTCTGTTTCCTCTGAAGCTGCTGTCTCTGGTAGCTCTTCTGTCTTTTCTTCCGGCAGTACTCCTGCCGCTGCCTGAAGCTGCTCTAAAATACCATTTTTCGTAGATTCATCAAATTCAGAGAACAGAGCGCCCGTATGCTCCAGTACGCGTTTTTTCGTCTCTTCCGCGCGTTTTTGTTCATTCTCCTTTTTTGTTCGTTCCCACTCGGCCAGAACATCCTCTATGCTGAGCTGTCCCGTAATCTGTTTTTCAATCTGCTCCTGATCCGGCACAACCAGGCTGATCTGCCCGTCATAATCCTGAGAAAGCATTTTGGCAATCTCCGGATTCAAATCTACAACCGGTATGCTTGGCTCTACCTTCGGCACGGTCAGCTTCGGCATCTCAGCCGTTTCGTCTTCAAAGAAAATTTCCTCTGCTTTTTCTATCTTCTGCGACTCTTCTTCCGGCTGTTGGAGTTCCTCTTCCTTTCCTGACTCTGGAAGTGGCGCTTCCTCCGATACCTCTGGAGTCTGTACCTGTTCCAGCATCTTCGGGGTAATCGGTCTCAGCTCATCCGTATCCTGAAGCAACGGCGCAATGATTTCCTGCGTGTAAGCTCCCGGTACATATTCCTCTTCCTCCGGCTCTGATGGCTCCTCATTCGGAACCTCATTCTGCTCTGGCAGACTTTCTTCCGTCAAAATCTCCTCCACAGGCTGTTCTTCCGGAACATCGGAAGAAGGATATTCCTCCTGTGGATAAGCTTCCATCTGCTCTCTTACCGCAGCCGGATCGTACACAATGGTATCTCCGTCCCCTTCCTCTCCCAAAATCTCCTTCATGCTTTCTGCAAGAGCCTTTTGAAGATTGATGGTAGCATACTGGTCTACATTCATCGGCTTGACCTGAATATCCAGTTCTTTCGACGGAATCTCCATGGTTGGCGCTTGACTGACATCCTGCTCTTTGATCTCAATCGGCAGTTCATCCTCAGAAAGTTCCTGCTGCACAGGCCTCTGTTTCGGACGCGCTCCACCCTTTAGCTCACGATACTTGATTTCCTGCTCATGTGTCAGCGGCTCATGTAGCATCTTAAGCTCCATTGCCTTAATCACATATTTTCCTTTACCAAACCAGAGGATCAGCTCATCACACTCTTCCACACATTTGGTTGCAAGTCCTACCCGGTGATACAGATAAGCCAGTTCATAGCCCCATTTTTCACGGTAATCCCGTTTCTTGAACTCCTCTAAGACCTCAATGCGTTCCTCTAAGCTGACCTCCTGCGCCTCATACAGCTTATACTGCAAAATATATTTTCCGGTATCCTTCGGCGCAAGCTGTACATACTCCTTATAATATTCAATGGCCTGTACGATATCACCCATTTTAATGGACAGCTCACACAGAGAATATACAATCGTCCTTCCTCCGGGATGTCTGTCATAGGCTAACAGCAAAAGCTCCTTACTTTCCTCAAACCGTCGGTTAATCTTATATAAATCGCTGACCGTACAGAGCATCATGACGCTTTTGACCCTGCGCCAGTCAATCGTATCTGCAATCTGCACCGCCTCTACATATTCCTTTTGGGCGATCAGCTGCCTGATTTCCTCCGCCCTTATTTTATATTCATACTTATCCAAGGTACCCACCTCTGTTTTTCCAACAAAATAGCCCACTCTTCGACTATGCCTAGTTTACCATAGGAAGATGGGCTATGTCAAAAAAATATAGTAGTAAAATAGAGGAAATCTACTAGATGTTGTAGTTTCTGTGTAGCATTTACTCTTCCTTCAGTCTGTCAGCCAATTCTGCAAACTGTTCCAGCATCAATGCTTCCCCCCGGATGGTCAGAGGAAGGCCCATGGCTTCCAATGCTGCTGTGACCGTCTCCTTCGTCACTCCTGATATTCCTGCATTGGAAAGGCCGTTTACCAGTGTCTTCCTTCTCTGATTAAAGGAAGCACGAATCAGATCAAACATAAATTTCTCATTCTTTACCACGACCGGCGGCTCACTATGTCTGGTCAGCCGGATAACCGCACTTCCCACATTCGGTCTGGGCATAAAGCAGTTGGGTGGCACATTTGCCACAATCTTTGGCTCTGCATAATACTGCACAGCCAGAGACAACGCACCGTAATCCTTGGTTCCCGGCCCCACCTGCATACGGTCGGCTACCTCCTTCTGCACCATGATCGTAATGCTCTCAAGCGGCACATGATTTTCAAACAGTCCCATAATGATTGGTGTCGTAATATAATACGGTAGATTAGCCACTACCTTGATGGGTTTCCCGCCATTTTGTTCCTTCACAATTCGATTGATATCCACCTTTAAAATATCATCATTGATAACCGTTACATTATCATAGGACGACAAAGTATCTTCCAGAATCGGAATGAGCGCCTTATCAATTTCTACGGCAATCACCTCTCTGGCGTTCTCTGCCAGATACTGTGTCATTGTTCCGATGCCCGGCCCGATTTCCAGTACGCAGTCCTCCCCTGTGATGCCTGCGGAGCTGATGATTTTATCCAACACATGCGTGTCAATTAAAAAATTCTGCCCGAACTTTTTCTGAAAACGGAACTGATATTTCTGCAGTATTTCAATCGTATTTTGTGGAATTCCTAAATTAGCCATATAAACAGCCTTGCTCCTTTCAAAATTCGAATATCCTTTTACGATTCCCCCAGGAACAGCTTCCTGGCATTCCGCTCGGTAATTGCTATAACCTCTTCATCCGAAATACCCTTAATCTGCCCAATCGCTTCCGCTATATAAGGAAGATTCAGGGAACTGTTACGTTTGCCCCGGTTCGGCACCGGTGCCAGATAGGGGCTGTCTGTCTCTAACAGAATATGTTCGACAGGAATATACTCGACAGCTTCCCGAAGCTTCTTTGCATTGGCAAAGGTCACTACACCCCCGATACCGAAATAATATCCCATATTCAGATATTCTCTTGCCATTTCCTTCGTATAGGAAAAGCAATGGATCACCCCGCCTATTTCTTCTGCATGCAGAGCTTTCATGATATCCAACGTATCCTTTGCCGCTTCTCTGGAGTGGATGATGACCGGAAGCTTCACCTCCCGCGCAAGCTCCAGCTGTCTCTCAAACCACTTTTTCTGAACATCATGCTCCGGCTCCTCCCAATAATAATCCAATCCGATTTCGCCGACTGCAACTATTTTAGGCAGAGCGCACTGCTCTTTCAACCAATGGAATTTCTCCTCGTCCAGCTCTGCGGTCTCACTCGGATGAACTCCTGCCGCCCCATAAACAAAAGGATACTTCTCCGTCAGAGCAATCGTGTTTTTGGTAGTCTGTATACTCGCTCCTACATTGATTACGTATGAAATACCCTTTTCCTGCATAGAAGAAAGCAGCTCGTCCCTGTCCTCCTCAAATGCTTCATCATCATAATGTGCATGACTTTCAAAAATCATTTTCCATCGACCTCGTTTCGTCTATTTCCATTCTGCCAAAAGCTGACTTCCTTTTTCGTATTCCAGCTCCTGATATGCCATACAAACCTGTTCAAAAAGCAGATTTTCTTTCTCTGTCAAACAGACCGCCTTCAAATGTTCCAGACTTTCTTCTATACGACCCAGATCATAATTGTCAAATCCTTCCTTTAGCTGTCGGAACAATTCCTCTGAGGAACATGTTCCGGTTTCCTTCTGTTCCGGCTCCGGCAGATATTGCAGCTCCTCTTCCATATCCGAAAGAAGGTTTTCCAGTCGGATCAGGAAATCATCCAAATGCGACCGGATAAAAGCAGTATTGTTTGTCTTTGCTGCCATTTCCAGTATTTCTGCAAAATCACTGATTTGTCCCTTTCCCATCTGCCGTCCAATTCCCTTGATGCCGTGTACCTTTGTCTGAAACAGCTTTAAATCCTGTTCTGCATATTCCGGCAGCTTATCCATTAAGGAACGAACCTCATCCAAAAAGGTCTGCATGATACGTCTCTGAATGACAGGATTATTTCCCTGTATCCTTGCCTGTTCTCCGGTTACCAGCCCGGGTCTTTTGCGATACGAATCCGGCATATATTTCTCTATCATAATCTGCAATCTGGACAAGTCCACGGGTTTTGACAGAACATCCGTAAGTCCGTACCTTTTACACTCCGCCCGCATATCATCCGACAACATAGCCGTCAGGATGATGATTGGCATATCGTATTTCTCGCGAATCCGTGCAGCCGCCTCTATTCCTGTCATCTCCGGCATCATCTGATCCAGAAAGATCATCTGATATTCTCTGTTTTCGACGGCCTCCATTGCTTCTCTTCCATTGAATACCGTATCAACCTTAAATTCCCAGAAAGCAGTCAGCTCCCGGAATATCTCCTGATTTACCTTCATATCATCCGCCAGCAGAATCCTCGCCTCCGGATAGACCCAGTTAGGCGTACAGGAACGGGTCCAGGAAACCTTCTGACGAAACAGATATTCCTTATCAAAGGTAACAGGAGGTCTTTTGACATCGCTTCCAACCTCCTGGAAAAAGTCTACCGTTACCTTAAATCCGTTTTTTCCGTCGCTATATGCGTTTGCCGAGCCTCCCATCAAATTTGCAAGCTGTTTGACGATACACAATCCGAGTCCGGTTCCCTCCAGCGTCCTTTCATCCGTATAAGAGGTATACTCTTCAAATACTCTTTTTAACTGTTCTTCATCCATCCCCGGTCCGGTATCCTCTACCGTGCATGTCAAACCGACTCGCTTTATACCATAATATTTACAGGACAGTCTGCATTCAATTCTACCCGTCTGCGTAAATTTCACGGCGTTCGACAAAAGATTCTGTACAATTTCCCGCACACGCAGATCATCTCCAATCAGCTCCAACGGATACTCGTCCTCGATGCACATCACAAAATCAACCGGCTTATCCTTTAAATTGATCACACACATGTGTGCCAGCTCTTCTAGCAACTGCTCTATATTATAATGATTTCGGTTTAACTCCAGCTTTCCTGCTTCCAGCTTGGAATAGACCAGAATGGAATTGACCAGCTCCAGTAAAGTATTCCCAGCATTTTTGATATGCATGATCAGAGAACGATCCTTTTTGGATATATCCCATTTTCCCGCCAGAATATCACTGATTCCGATAATCGCATGCAAAGGGCTTCTCAGATCATGACTCATTCTTGCCAGAAACTGTCCCTTTAAAATTGTCTGGATCTCAGCCTTTTCCTTCAGGAGCTTCATCTCTTTTGTTTCCTGTTTACGGTCTGTCACATCCAGAATGAAAATGGCGTATCCCTTTAGCTGATTCCGGTGAAAAGCAGGAGAGACCTGAAACTGATAATACCGATCCTCTACCATCAGCTCCTGCGCCGGATTTCGAATGACAGCCTTGACCTTTTCTTGATATTCTCCCGCTTTCCTTCCGGGTCTGGCCTTGTGCAGCAGATTCGGAAACAAATTTTTAGCCGCAGAATTGGCACCCAGATAATAATAATCCGGATCAAACAGTATCGTAGGAATATAACCCACATCATATATATTTTCCTGAATCAGGGATTCTGTATCTACAATACGATCCGTGTAGCACAAATAATAAATGATCAAACAGGACAAGGCCAGCGCTCCCGACGTGACTACACTTCCGGGAATCACCTGATTATCTCGAAGAAGTACACCAAATGCTGCCATGTAAAGTGCAAAATAAAGCGTCGTATGCACAAAATACTCTCTCTTGGTAAAATTTTTCTTTATATATGCATACGCTGTTACTCCAAATGTCACCAGAATATACAGGATACAGGATACCTGATAAAGCTTCTGGTATAAATCCGGATACTGAAACAATAATACGACCGTGACATTGACCAGCAGCCAGATTGCAAACAAAAAATTTTTAATCAGAATCGACAGCCTTATCCGGTAAAAATCCACGATATAATACATAATCAGATAAATCATCTGTATCAGAAGCAGATTTTCAAGCCCGGAAAACAACATATGTCCTGGTACAATACACTGCAGAACCTGATAAAAATTATATACCCCAATCAGTCCCAAAACCAATGGCAGCAGTCTGTGCGTTTTGGAATAAACATCCAGGTTCACATATTGCTGGAGTACGAACAGTGTAAAGCACAGACAGAGAATCTGATATACTAGCATTATGAAACCTCGCTATAGCCTTGTAAGATTCTTTTGATTTCCGATTTGATGTAAACCGGCTTGTACGGTCTTACAATATAGCCGGCAGCGTTCATGCTGCGGCAGGTCAGTACAGTTTCCTTATCACAAAGCGCTGTAACAAATAAAATCGGCACTTCATGATTTGTCATTTCCTGAATCCGTCTGGTAGTTTCAATTCCATCCATTTCAGGCATATCAATATCCATCAGTACCAGATCCGGATATTCGTTCTTCTGCAGATACAGAAGCGCCTGTGCACCGGACTTGAGTAAGGCTACATCATAAATCGGCTCTAAAATCTCACGCAGCATATGCAGATTGGTTTTCATATCATCCACTACCATGATGCGGTAACGCTTATGATGTATCATGTTCTCACGGTCTTTTTCAGCCTCCTCCGGTGAAAAACAGATATTGCTGGAGGACGTTATAATCGTAAGGTTTAAATATTCCGATGCCATCAAATCAATCATGCTGCCATCCAGCATTCGTAAAATCGGCCGGAGATTATGAAAGCCGGAATTTTCATATATGATTCCTTCTCTGCCATCCGACAAAGTGACCATCGTTCCCTTCTGATGCAGAGGCACGAAACGCAGAAAGGTTTCTACCACATGCTGATCAAACATGATGGAGCAGCCACCCATCAGATATTCACATGCCTCATATGGAGAATACGGCTCCTTATACGGACGCTTTGAGGTCAAAGCATCGTATACATCTGCCACATGAAGTATCTTTATGAATATCGTCTGCTGGGAAGCATCCAGACCATCCGGATAGCCGCTTCCATCCACATTCTCATGATGGAAACGCACCGCTGTTTTCACCTGTGACGGAATATCATACCGATCCCGGATCAGTTCATAGGATAAATCCGCATGTGACTTCATGATTTCATATTCCTCAGGAGTCAGCCTGCCAGGTTTATTCAATATTTCCGGTGAAATCAGCATTTTTCCCAAATCATGTATCAAAGCTGCCGTAACCAGCTTGGTCAGATCCGATTCCTCCATTTCCAGACCTACACCAATGACACAGCACAATACGGCCACATTGACGGAATGTGCATAGGTATAATCATCAAAGGAACGAAGATCTGTCAGATCCAGCATCAGGGTCTCCCGGTCCAGAATCTCCTCTACAATCTTTTTGGCAATATTCAGACAGCCGTCAATATTCTGCTCACGGACACAGGACAAGCCTTCCGAACGCAGTGCGGGAGAAATCATATAATCAATTTCAATATCCTCAGACAAAGCATCTTCAATATAGATACCGTCAAATCCATATTCCCATAATTTTTGTATGGCACTTTCATTTAATACTACATTGCTTGCAACCAATACGCGTCCCATGGAGTCGAACAGGGTTTTGGCCGGACGCATTCCCGGTGTTACGTGTTTCATATCTACATATCGCATCTTTTGTACCCTCCATGTAAGAATGTACCAATTTGTCGAAGTGAAGTCAATTCCTGTTTGATTTTCTCTTAGAAAATTTTTTAAATTATTTTATAAAAAGTACTTGCATTTTGTCAGATGTTATATTATAATCATTTTTGTTGTGAGCGACATAAAAACTTAAAACATGCGTCTTTAGCTCAGCTGGCAGAGCACCTGACTCTTAATCAGGGTGTCCAGGGTTCGAACCCCTGAAGACGCATTTTTAACACTATCTTTGAGGACTAGAAGCCTTGGGGATGGTGTTTTTTTCTGTTCTTTTTCTTTATTTTATTTCTTTTCCCATTCCACTGCTTCATACAAATAACTTCTGCCCTGCTTTCCAATCCGTCTGACAATACCTAACTCATAAAGAATATTCAACGTTGTCTGTGCAAGTGGCTTCTTAATATGCGCCGCCTTTGCAAAATCAGCAGAGGTAAATCGTGTAAGCTCCGGCGGAACGAACTGCATATAATCCTCCGGCCGCTCAATGGCTACCTCATCTATCAGCTCCGTCGGAATCCTGTCATACCGACAGGAACCTCTCTTTCTG
>JAGANL010000035.1 GCA_017624235.1 Lachnospiraceae bacterium
ACAAAAATGTCCGGGAGCATCTAATCACTCTCGGACATTTCTTATTTTCATATTCATTTTTGCCATTCCGGTAATTACAGTTTCATCAACATCGGCACTCGCAGTGAAAAATCAAATTCTTTCAAATTGCCATTCTGTCAATCGTAATTATCCACAAGGTTATCCACAATATGTGGAAAATCAGGCTTTTTCGCCCTTTTCATCACTTTTTTCAATCCCGCTTGTAATGAACATCGCATCACCAAAGGAAAAAAATCTGTATTTCTCTTCAATCGCATGCTCATAGGCATTCAAGACCTGTTCTCTTCCCGCCAGCGCCGCCACCAGCATTACCAATGTCGACTCCGGCAAATGGAAATTGGTAATCAGCCCGTCCAAAACCTTAAACCGATAGCTGGGATAAATGAAAATTTCCGTATTGCCACAGGTCTCCTGAAGTCTGCCATTCTCGTCCGCAGCGCTTTCAATCGTACGACAGCTGGTCGTTCCCACACAGATGACCCTGTGTCCGCTCTCCTTGGCACGATTGATTTTCTCCGCAGCCTCCTTCGTAATCTGATAATATTCCGAATGCATATGATGCTCTAACACATTCTCTTCCTTCACAGGTCGAAAGGTGCCCAGACCGACATGCAGGGTCACATAGGCTGTCTCGACTCCCTTTTCCTGAATTTCCTGCAAAAGCTCTGTCGTAAAGTGCAGCCCGGCTGTCGGCGCTGCCGCAGAACCTTCATATTTTGCATAAACGGTCTGATAACGGTTCTTGTCCTGAAGCTTATGTGTTATGTATGGCGGCAGCGGCATCTCACCCAGACTGTCCAGCACCTCTTCCCAGATTCCTTCGTACTCGAATCGTACCAGTCTGTTGCCTTCTTCCACGACCTCTAACACCTCAGCACGCAGCCTGCCGTCCCCAAAAACGATTCTCGCGCCGGGCCTTGCTTTCTTACCCGGCTTCACCAGCGTTTCCCAGACATCCTTATCCCTGCGCTTTAAAAGAAGAATCTCAATCGCAGCTCCCGTATCCTCTTTCTGTCCAAGAAGCCTTGCCGGAATGACCTTCGTATTGTTCAAGACCAGACAATCTCCCGGCTCCAGGTAATCAAGCACATCCCGAAAGCCAAGATCCCTGGTCTTCCCGGTTCTTTTGTCCAGAAACAACAATCTGGAGGAGGCCCGATCCTCCAGAGGATCCTGCGCAATCAATTCCTGCGGAAGCTCAAAATAAAAATCTGATTTTTTTAAAGTTTCCATCTTCATACCTCTGTTTTCCTACAGACAGGCTCCTTTCAAAAATGCTGCATAGCCTCTCTTTGTCTCATAAATATCGGCTTTGCTCACAGCCTCCCACGGTGCATGCATATTGAGCACGGCTACACCGCTGTCAATCACATTCATTCCGTAAAGTGCCAGAATATAGGCAATCGTTCCGCCGCCGCCGACATCTACCTTTCCAAGCTCAGAGGTCTGGAATATTACCCTTGCATCATCTAAAATGCTGCGAATATGGGCCATATACTCTGCGTTGGCATCATTGGAGCCACTTTTTCCCCTTGCACCGGTAAATTTGTTAAACACCATTCCGCCGCCCATATAGGCTGCATTTTTCTTTTCAAACGCAGCGGCATAGGACGGATCAAAAGCGGCACTGACATCCGATGAAAGCATACAGCTGTGGGATAAGCATCTTCTGACATTCAGCTCACTGTATTCTCCGGCTAACTCCATCACCTCAGCCAGCACATTCTCACAGAACTTTGACTCCATACCCGTAGCGCCCACGCTGCCGATTTCTTCCTTATCCACCAGAATACAGCACGCAGTACGCTCTGTTTCCTTCGTTTCCAGCAAAGCCTTTACAGAAGGGAATGCACAGACTCTGTCATCCTGTCCATAGGCTAAGATCATGCTGCGGTCAAAGCCTGCCTCTCTTGCCCTTCCTGCCGGTACAATCTCCAATTCCGCCGAAAGGAAGTCCTCTTCCTCCACATCGTACTGTTCCTTCAAAATAGCCAGAACACCCTTCTTTACAGCATCCTTGGCACTGCCCTTTTCTTCCTGTTCGTCCTTCTCCGTATTCTCCTTCAGAAGAAGCGGCTTGCTGCCGATAATCAGATCCAGCGCCTCACCTTCAATGACCTTGGCTGCCTTCTTCTCTAACTGTTCCCCGGAAAGGTGTACCAGCAGATCCGAAATGAAAAATACAGGATCGTCCTCTTCCTCTCCCACATTCACCTCTACGGTTGTGCCATCCTTTTTCACAATCACACCATGAATGGCAAGAGGCAGGGTTACCCACTGATATTTTTTAATACCGCCATAATAATGCGTATCCAGATAGGCAATGCTGCTGTCTTCATACAGAGGATTCTGCTTTACATCAATACGCGGAGAATCGATATGCGCTCCCAGAATATTCATGCCTTCCGTGAATGCCTTCTTACCAAGCTGAAACATGACAATGGATTTGTTCATGCAGACCGCATACACTTTATCTCCGCAGGCAAGTTTTTTTCCTTCCCTCATGGCCTGCTCCAGCTCCACATAGCCTTCCTTTTCAATCATGTTGACAATCGTATCCACACACTCCCGCTCCGTCTTTGCATGATCCAGGAAATCACGGTATTCTGCCGCGAGCTCTTCTAGCTCTTTAAGCTGTTTTTCATCATAGGTTTCCCAAACATTCTTTGTTTCCATCTTTTATCCTTCCTTATCGTATTTTATCGTTTCTCTCCCATAAAGAACAAAGCAATGGTTCCCGGCCCGGCATGGGTTCCGATGGTCGGCCCAATCGTATGAATCATAAAATTCTGTATACCGAACCTTTCCCGTATCTCATCGCGCACCGCCTCTGCGTCCTCTAAAGCATCTCCGTGGCTGATAAAGACAATGTCATTTTCTCCGGCATAGCTGCCCACATGGGCTTCCATATAATCTACCAGTGCATGCAGGGATTTCCTTCGTCCGCGTACCTTGCTTACCGGTATCAGGTGTCCCTCCTCATCCACATGGAGTATCGGTTTAATCCCCGCAATCGTGCCAATCACCGCGGTAGTCCTGCTCACACGTCCACCCCGGTAAAGATGATTCAGATCGTCTACGGTAAACACATGTACCAGATTCTGCACATGCGCTTCCACCCAGTCTGCGGTCTCTTCCATACTCTTTCCCTCCTCCCTGAGCTGAACCGCCTTATGTACCAGAAGTCCTTCTCCCAAAGAAGCACATCTGGTATCGACTACCCGTATCTTACAGTCGGGATTTGCCTCCATGATTTCCTCTGCCGCAATTCTGGCACTGTTATAGGTTCCACTCAAACCTGAAGAGAAAGCAAGATAAAGGATCTCTCTGCTTTCCTTCAGATACTCCGTAAAGTATGCTTTGGCCTCTTCCGGATTGACCTGAGAGGTGGTAGGCATGATGCCTGCACGCATCCTCTCATAAAATTCCCTGTCATCCATCTCATGTCCATCCGAATAATTGGTTCCATCTATCGTATAAGTTACAAACATACAGCCCAGATCATGCTCCTGCAGATAATGCTTAGGAAGATCTGCTGTGGTATCTGTTACCAGTTTAAAATTTGGCATTGCTTCCGGCTCCTTTCTCCTTTTGCAGTGTCTTTTTACATGGCTTCTGACCTACGTGACAGTATATCACTTTTCTTTCAAAAGAACAACATTACATTCTGCCGTTCCCCTTCTGCTTAGCCGGATGCTCTTTGGAGGGAACGGCATCCGGCAGTCTGAGCCGGAACAGCCTGCGACAAAGCTTTTTCCATTCAAACGGTATCAGCGGATAAATATAGCTCTCTCCCGATACGGTACGGTTGGACACAATCGTACCGATCAGAATCAAGACTCCTGCAAGGTATCCCCACACGTTGAAAAACTGTGTCAGCAAAAGGGTCAGCATACGCATAAACTTCAAAGCATACCCCAGTTCATAATTGGCCTGTGTTGTATTGGCAATCGCTACAAAGGCCATATAGAGCATTACTTCACTGGAGAACCATCCGCTTTTGACCGAAAATTCTCCCAGCACCAGAGCCGCCATGACGGAAAGAGGCGTATTGAGCATATTCGGTGTATTGACTGCCGCAAGTCTCAATCCGTCCAGAGCCAGTTCAATCAGTAAAAACTGCCAGACTACCGGAATATTTGGCGGCTCCTTTAGCAAAATGAAGGAAAAGGACTCTGGAATCCACTGCGGATTATGAATCAGCAGCAAAAAGGTAGGGGTCAGGAAAAAGGTCAGCAGGGAAATTAAAAAGCGGGACATTCTCAAATACGTTCCCGTAATCGGCGGAAAATAATAGTCATCCGCTTCCTCAATCACATCAAAGATGGACGTAGGTGTAATCATAGCCGACGGGGAATTGTCCACCAGAATGATAATATTGCCCTCCAGCACCTGGGCCGCAGCCGTATCTGGCCTTTCCGTAAATTTAAATTTTGGAAAAGGATTATACCACTTTTTCCGATACAGACACTCTGCCAGGCTTTCCTGATTCATCGTCAAAGCATCCACCTGAATCTCCGATATCCGGTCCCGTATTTCCGCAAGAAAGGACTGGTTCACCCTGGAATCCATATAGCAGAGCACAATATCCGTTTTGGAGGACTTTCCCGCTCTTAACATCTCCATTCGGAGGTCTTCGCTTCGGATACGTCTGCGGATCAGTGCCGTATTAAAAACAATGGTTTCCACAAAGCCGTCCTTGGAGCCGCGCAGCGCCTTATCTTTCTCCGGTTCTGAAACACTCCTTGACGGATAGGTTCTGGAATCAATCAAAATGCACTTTTCATATCCGTCGATAAACAGTGCCAGTACGCCTGACAAAATATTATAGGAAATCTGTTCCCAGTCATCCGACAGATCCATCTCCACCGTAGGCACAAAGCCTTTGGCCATCTCATGTATATTCTCCGGCATCTCCTCTGCCTTCAGATCCAGAAAATACTGCAACATCTTCTGCATCATTTCATCCTTGCAGAAGCCGTCTATAAAATAGTAGCAGGCCTTTCTTCCTCCTACATGTATGACACGGTATACCAGATCAAAGCTTTCCTCCACGTGCATATGCTCTGATAGATACTGCATCGTTTCTTCAAGATTACTGGTCATTTTTTCCATGCAAAAACTCCCTTCCGGACACTTTTTTCTTACTATGTCCGAAAGGGAGCCTTTCTATACATCCTGCTCTCTGTTTAACAATCCGGCTTATCTGGTGCCTGTGCTGCCGATTCCGCCTCTGTCCGGCCCTTCCAGCGCTTCCACCTCTTCAAAGGCAATTTCCGGCTGGTTTTCCATAATCCTGAACTGACAGATTCTGTCATTGCATGCAATTTTCGTATCGCGCAGCGCATAGACCGGCATATACCACTGGTCATTGTCCCCACAGTAGGAACAGTCAATCACTCCCTGATGGTTCGTTTGAATGATTCCAAAGTTTTTAAAGGTAGAGCTTCTCGGAACAACATGTGCCTCATAGCCCTCCGGGAGCTGCATGGCCACACCAAGCGGAATCAGCTTAAACTCTCCGGCCTTCAGCTCAATATCCTCAGCCGCACGCAGATCGATCCAGTCTCCCTTTGTGATTTTTTCCAGCTTTTCAATTTTGTCCGTAAAATATTTGATCCGAATAGTCTTCATTTATTCATAATCTCCGCAATGTAATATCGGAATACTCCTGTCCTCCTGCTTCAGGCTTGCCTGTACATCAATGACCCTCTGATTGGAGCTGCCCTTCCACAGAAGCTTCGTATCCTTTTTATCTATTTCAAATTCTCCGTCCACCAATACATCCACATACTGTAAGATGGAATCGTTTTTCAGATTCTCCCAGATATCTCCGGTGTAAAGCCAGATGGTCTTTCCCGGATATTTTGCTTTGATCTCTTCCATCAGCTTTCTGACACCGCTCCGGTTTGCACTGTGAAGCGGATCACCGCCGGAAAAGGTAATTCCGGAAATGTAATTCTGATCCAGCTGTTCAAAAATTTCCTGTTTGGCTGCCTCATCAAAAAGTAGTCCACCATTGGGGTCCCAGGTAATTGGATTCTGACATTCCCTGCAGCAATGGGAACATCCTGCTACCCAGAGTACGACACGCAGTCCGTCTCCGTTTAACATATCATCCTTTGTTATATTGTGGTACCTCATGTTTACATGCTCTTCCTTTCTGCTATTTCGGCCATTTTAGCATCATTGAGCCTGGTGTCTCCATGTACTCTGGAATAGGACAGATAACCGTTCATACGGTCAATCTTTGTCAGATTGCGGCTTCCGCATTTCGGACATACATCCATTTCCAGCTCCTGATGACCACAGTCATCACAATAAGCCAGTGACAGATTCACACCTTCATAGTAACCCAGATCCATGGCTCTGCGGATCAGTGTTTTGATGGCCTCTTTATTATAATCAATCGGATATTTGACATACTGAATTTTACCGCCGTTTAAAAGCTCCCAGAATCGTCCTTCCAAATCCTGCTTCTGAATCGGTGTAATATCTTCTGTCACATGGCAATGGAAGCTGTTGCTGACATATTCACGGTCAGATACTCCTTCGATAATGCCGTATTTTTTACGGAACTGCTGCACCTGCAATCCGCAGAGATTCTCTGCTGGAGTACCATAGATGGCATACAGATTTCCGTCTTCCTCCTTAAATTCATTGATCTTGGCATTGATATGCTCCATAACCTCCAGTGCAAAGGCACCATCCTCTACCAGCGATTTGCCGTTATAAAGCATCTGCAGTTCATTTAACGCGGTAATGCCAAAGCTTGCCGTAGCGCTCTTTAAAATCGGCTTGATCTTATCGTGCAGTCCCAAATGACCGCCTAAAAATCCACCCTCACAATAGGCCAGCGGATTCGTAGACGCACGCATCTCTCCCAAATATGCATAGGTACGGATATGCAGATTCCGAATCAGATTCAGATAATAATCCAGTACCTCATAAAAATCCCGGCTCTCCTGTCTGGATTTTGCCAGAATCATAGGCAGATGCAGGGACACTGCTCCAATATTGAAGCGGCCTACAAAAATCGGTGTATCCTGATCGTCCGCCGGATGCATTCCACCTCTTTCATACCAAGGGGAAAGAAAAGCACGGCAGCCCATCGGAGAAATGATTTTTCCATACTGCTTGTACATGCTTGCAATATAACCCTTTCCGGTCAGGGACAGCCAGTCCGGATACATGGTCTTTGCAGAGCACTCCACTCCGGCCTCAAATACGTCCTCTAAAGGCTTACCCGGCCCATGCAGGTTCTCATCGTATAAAAAGACGATTTTCGGAAACAGCACCGGCTTCTTGCACTCGGCCTTTCCCTGTCCCTTTCTGCGGACATTCAGCATGGAAATGGTTGCCAGCTTTGCAAAACGTCCTGTTCCCGTTCCTGCTGTCACCGTAATAAACGGATAATCTCCCCGGCTGGAAGCCACGGTGTTAAATTTATATTCCCAACCCTGAAATCCCTGCTCGTACTCCTTTACCACATCCTCATAAGCTTCTTTTTCAGCTCTTTCCTGATCCACTCCAAGAGCAATATATTTCTCTACATACCTTTTGTAGGACTTTTCCGCATAAGGCTCCAGAATCAGATCCACACTCGGCACGGTAAAACCGCCATACTGCTGGCTTGCAGCGCTGAGCACGATGTCTCCGATGACATCAAAGGCAACATCCAGTGTCTTCGGTTCATTGTACCAGATATTTCCCATCTCGAAACCGCCGGTCAGGACATTCTGCACATCAAACAGGCAGCAGTTCATCGTATCTCTTCTGGCAGACATATCATGCACATAAATATAACCGTCACGACAGGCCTGAATCTCTTCCGTCGTCATAAAGAACTTCTGATACAGCTCCTTGTTGAGCTGATTGAAAATCAGGCTCCGCTTCGTGGATACCAACGCAGAATCGGTATTCGCATTTTCCTTGTCTCCAATATACATGATAGACTGGCTCTTTTTATAAACATCATCCAGCATACGCACAAAATCCTGTTTATAATTCCGATAATCCCGGTAGCTTTTGGCTACGATCGGTTTTACATCCTCCAGAGCGCTCTCCACAATATTGTGCATAATCGGAATCGGAATCTCATCCTGATCCAGCTCGTCCACTTTATCAATCACATATTGGCAGATATGGCGTTTTTCCGCCTCTGTAAACTTGGTCAGAGCGCGATATGCGCTTTTTCCAACTGCATTGATGACCTTCTGCACATTAAATTCCTCTTTGCTGCCATCCTTTTTTACCACCATCACAGGCCGTTTTACCTGAAACAGCTTTCCATAATCCGTTGTATCTGCTGTCGCATTTGTATCGAATGCCATATCTCCATCAACCTCCAAAAATATATACCACATTTTGTTGTGCATATACCAGTATATGCTACAACATCTTGTATGTCAATGGCACAATAGTTACAATTTCCGAAACCTTTCCTCTACGATGCAATCAGGCCGCTGTCTGCAATACACTTGACAGCCTCCTGAATGACCTCCACCGGAAGAACCAGCGCAAAACGCACAAACCCCCGTCCGAGGCTGCCGAAGCTGCTTCCCGGAGTACAAAGCACACCTGTCTTTTCCATCAGTTCCATGACAAATCTGGTATCCTCCGTTCCATAAGAAGCAGGTATTCTGCCCCATGCAAACATCGTACCTTCACTATCCGGCACATTCCATCCAATTGAACGCAGACCGCCACAGAGAGCATCTCTTCTCTTCTGATATTCCTCGCATTGGTTTCGTACCGTATCATCCGGTCCGGTCAATGCCGCAATTGCACCATACTGCACCGGTAAAAAGGTGCCATAGTCAATCTGGGAGCGAAGCTTCTTAAAATTCTGGACAATCTTCTCATTTCCAACCAGAAAGCCCATTCTGGCTCCGGTATAATTAAAGGACTTGGAAAGAGAATAAAATTCCACACAAACCTCCTTCGCACCTGGTATAGAAAGAATGGAAATTCCCTGTCTGCCATCATAAATAATATCCGAATAGGCATTGTCGTGCACAATGATAATCCGATGCTCCTTCGCCCATGGAATCAGCTCCTCATAAAAGCTGCGCGGTGCACACTTACAGATCGGATTCATCGGATAAGAAACAATCATAAACCTGGTACGCTTCAAAATATCCTCCGGTATCTCATCCAATTTAGGAAGATACTGATTTTCCTCTACCAGGTCATAACCAACCACCTCTGCTCCTGCTAAAGACGGGCCGATTTCAAAAATCGGATATCCCGGATTTGGTACCAGCACTACATCACGGTCATTACAAAGAGACAGACCGATATGCGCAATCCCCTCCTGAGAGCCATAAACCGAGGTGATTTCCTCCGGTCGAAGCTCTACTCCGTAGCGTTTGCGGAATCTTTGAATGACTGACTCGGTCAGTTCCGGTAAATCCGCCAGTGCATATTTATAATTCTCCGGCTTTTTGGCCGCCTCTGCCACGGCCTCCATAATATGCGGTGCCGGCTGAAAATCCGGTGTACCGACTGAAAAATTATAAACTTTTCTTCCTTCTTTTAATAATGCCTCTTTCTTTTCGTTTAATACCTGAAAGATTCCTTCCTCAAATTCCTTCATTCTGTCTGCAAACTGAAAATCCATCGTAATCTTCCTGCTCCTTTCTGCTCAATAGCAGTCTCTGTGTATTTTCCAAAAGCTCTGCCAGATAGTTTCGATATCCGTCTACTGCCTCGGGCGGGCCAAGCAGCCTCGCTTCCGTTCCAAGCCCTGCCAGCCAGCCGTAAAACTGGCCGCTGACTACCACCTTTACCCGAATCGTAAACCAGCCGTTCTCACGCTCTCTGACAGAAACCTCTTGTCCAAACCGGTCAATAATAACGCCTATCAGCCTGTTGGCACAGCCAATCGTAACCTGTTCTTCGTTTCCGCCAAACATGCCGAAGGTCTTATTGGTATAGGCTGCCACATCAAAATCAGCATAAGTCTCACTGCCGCAGCGCTTTTCCTCCTCCAGCGCAGGCTCGGTCATCTTATCCACACGGTAATGCTTGAGCAGCCCGGCCTCCGCATCATAGCCGACCATATAATAGTTTTCATCCTTTACCGTCAGCGCCCACGGACTGATCCGGTATCTGCCGCCCTCCCGCTTAAACTTCATTTCCTTCTTTACCGTCCACTCGAAGTACCGGAAGGAAATCTGCACGTTATCCTGAATGGCCCGATGAATATAATCCACCGTCTCATAAATGCTCTCATTTCCGGTCTTGATCCGGTTTGCAACGTAGACCTGACGCTGAAGCTGTCTGGCCTCAAAGCGATTGGAAAGCCCTTCTATTTTGGTTATCAGCTCCCTGGATTTTTTCAGAGAAATGAATCGGGAAGCCTGAACGGCATCCACTAACAGCTTTAATTCCGGCAGTTCAAATTCACGCTTTGCCAGATAATATCCACCATCCGTTCTGGACCTCTTCAGCCGGATATCATATCCGAAATCAGTCAGCTCTGCAATATCCCGGTAGATTCCCTTCCGCTCTGCCGGAATGCCCTCATCCTCCAGTCTTTGCAGTAAAACGCTCATAGAAACCGGATGCTCCTGATCCGTATTTTCTTTCAGGATTTTAAGCAACCATAACAGCTTGCATTTCTGATTTGCCGCCCTGGCCATCTGCTGCACCTCCTTATAGACTGTTTCTGTCAAAGAAAAAGGATGCCCTCAGGGAACATCCTCATTCACTCATTTCATCTCTTTTTTCTGAAAATCTCTGTTAGGAAGCGCTCTCTTTCGCATCTTTCCGTTTTCTCATATAAATGCCGGCAAATACACCAATCAGCACCAATACCACTGCCGCTCCAAATACCACCAGATATTCCAGAAACTGATTCACAAATGCAATTAAATTAGCCATACCGCAACCCTTCCTTCACCACTTAATGCTCTTATGATACCACTTATGCCATCGTATCGTCAAGCAGGTCCTTACCATCTGCGGCAGTCGTTGCCAGCTTGTCACAGCGTTCATTTTCCGGATGTCCGTCATGACCCTTCACCCAGATAAACCGTACACGGTGAGGTTCCTTTGCCTTTAACAGTCTCATCCAGAGATCCGGATTTTTCACCGGCTTCTTCGTACTGGTTTTCCAGCCGTTTTTCACCCAACCGCCTATCCAGTTCTGATTGAACGCATCTGTTACATATTTAGAATCCGATATGATTTCTACCTCACATGGCCGGTTGAGCGCCTCCAGACCGACAATAACGGCCATCAGCTCCATGCGGTTGTTGGTTGTCTTTTTATAGCCTGCTGAAAATTCCCTCTCATGCAGATTACCCTTTGGGTCTACATACTGCAAAATCGTACCGTAGCCGCCGGGGCCCTCCGGATTCCCTCTTGCCGCACCGTCTGTATAAATCGTCACCTTCATGCCATCGTCCTCCCTTTTTTATTGTACTTCCTTCCAGCTTCCTGTCCGCAGAAAGGCCTCTGCCCGTTTTTCCGCACGCTCCACCATACCGCTTTCATATCCCATCGACTTTAACAGCCGAATTGCATTTCTGGTCACCGTCCTGCCCTTTTTCAGTTCATAGGAAAACTGCACATCTGATTCTCCCAATGCTTCCTCAAAATGGTAATTATCATAATCTTTTTCCAATAAGGAAGTCAACTCCACATCGTGGGTCGCTGCAAAACACAAAATATCCTCTCCCACAAATGTCTTTAAAAGTTCTGTGGAGGCTGCAATCCGCTCTACCGTATTTGTACCGCGAAGCACCTCATCTACAAAGCAGTAAAGCATCCCTTTCTCCTTCAGCCTGGCATCCATTACCCTCTTTAAAGCCTTAATTTCCACCATATAGTAGCTTTCACCGGACAGGAGATTGTCCTTAAGCGCCATAGAGGAATACAGCCTGCCGGGCCGTAGCACCATTTTGTCTGCAAGACAGGTATGAAACGTCTGTGCCAACAGAATATTAACTGCACAGGTCTTTAAAAAAGTAGATTTTCCGGATGCGTTGGAGCCAGTCAAAAGGATTCCCCTTCCGGTCTTCAGGGAATTTTTCACGGCATGCGGCAGAAGCGGATAATATCCATTTTCCATCACAAAGCAATCTGCACTTCCTTCATCGATAAAATCCGGCATACACCAGCCCTTGCAGGATTTTTCCGCATTCTCCTCCTGCTCTACCGATGCGCGATACATACCGATATTGACTATCAGCTCCAGCTCTCCCCAAACAGAAAGCATGCGTTCTATTTCTTCCCGATGCTGCCAAACAGCCTTTTTCATCCCGTGAAACCGAATCAGATCAAAATGAAAGATCATACGGACATAGTCCCAAAGAAGGCCGAACGGATTCGTGCTTCCGCCCATACCCATTACCATCCAGGCACCTTTCCAGACTCCCCGCAGTTCTCCATGCAGCCTTTTTAATTCTTCTGTTTCTTCCTGTATACCCGGCAGCTTTTTGCGCTCCAACTCTCCCGTTGCCTGCAGCATTCTCAAAATATAGGTGAAACAGCTCAGGTATGGTGCAATCCTTCCCTTTTCCTGCAAATAGGAAAAAATATTATAAAGAAGTACCACAAGAAGAGCTGCCACACCAATTCCGGGTACCACACACATAGCAGCCACCGCTGCCAAGACAGCCAAAGGACAAATGTAGTGCTGCAGCAGGCTCCTGTCCTCCAGCTCTTCCAGACGTTCCAGACAATCATACAATGAATAGTTCTCGATACTGCCCAGCCTTGCAAATTCCAGCTGTAAGGTCAGACGTTCTTCCTGTTTCAGTCTGTAATAAGCAATCTTTGCTTCTCTTTCAGCAAGCTGCTTTGGCTTTTGAGGACTTCTGAGCGTATGATATAAATACTCTGCTCCGGTCTGTGAAAGCGTATAGTCGACACGTCTGAAAATTTCATCCATTCCAAGATCATTCCAGGTCATATCATCTATTTCAAATTTTTCCTTATGCTTTTCATGATAGCGCCTGATTTCTTCATACTGCTGCGCTGTCCAGAGCTTATCCGGCTGTTTTCCATAGCCTTCCTTCAGGCTCTGTTTCATCCGGTTCTGTTTCTGCCTCTCCTGTCGGATTCCATTCAGAAAAAACAGCGCCACTACAGCCAATAAAACGGCCGGAAATATTATTGTTTCCATATACTTTCCCTTTTGGTATGATAAATGACAAAAATTCATGGCAAATTTGCAGGAATTTCCCATGAATGGAAACAAGCGGGAAGCATGTCCTTCCCGCTTATCCTTTGTCAGCCTCCGAAGTGTTCGCTCTGCATGCGAATCAGTTCCTCGTCCTCAAAATAATTGATTTTCATTGCGGCCCGTACATCCCGAAGAGTCTGTGCAGCAACCTCTCTTGCTTCGTCGCTGCCCTTCTTTAACATCCGATACACCTCAGGAATATCCTTTTCAAATTCCTTCCTGCGCGCACGAATCGGTGCAAGCTCCTCCTGCATGACTGCATTTAAGAACTTCTTCACCTTGACGTCTCCGAGTCCGCCACGTTTATAATGCTCCTTCAGTTCATCCAGATTCTGATAATCCGGCAGATATTCTGCAAACTGCTCTTCCCTGCTGAAAGCATCCAGATAAATGAATACCGGATTACCGTCCACACATCCCGGATCCTCTACTCTGAGGTGATTTGGATCGGTAAACATGGACATAATCTTTTTACGTACTTCCTCTTCTGTATCAGAAAGGTAAATGCAGTTATTCAGAGATTTGCTCATCTTTGCCTTGCCGTCAATGCCCGGAAGTCTCAGGCATGCCTGATTTTCCGGCAAAAGAATATCCGGCTCAATCAAAGTCTCACCATAGACTGCATTAAATTTACGTACAATTTCCCTGGTCTGCTCCAGCATCGGAAGCTGATCCTCTCCGACCGGTACAGTGGTCGCCCGAAAGGCTGTAATATCAGCAGCCTGACTGATTGGATAGGTAAAAAATCCGACCGGAATGCTGGCCTCAAAATTACGCATCTGAATCTCCGACTTTACCGTAGGATTTCTCTGCAGTCTGGATACCGTTACCAGATTCATATAGTAAAAGGATAATTCACACAGCTCAGCAATCTGTGACTGAACGAACATTGTCGATTTGGCAGGATCCAGCCCACAGGAAAGATAATCCAGCGCTACCTCAATAATATTCTGACGTATCTTCTCCGGATTGTCCGCATTGTCCGTCAGCGCCTGCGCATCCGCAATCATAATAAAAATCTTATCAAATTTGCCGGAATTTTGTAATTCCACTCTTCTCTTCAAGGAACCGACATAGTGCCCTACATGCAGGCGTCCCGTCGGCCTGTCCCCTGTCAAAATAATCTTTGCCATGTAAAACGGTGTCCTTTCGTCATTCAAATACTTTAAAATACAATGAAGAATTTACCAAGGAACAGCAGAGAAAGAATAATCGTAATGAAGGATACATCCTTTGCCTTTCCAAGGAACATTTTGATAATGGTGTAAGAAATCAGACCGATGCCGATACCGTTTCCGATACTGGAGGTCGTCATCATAAAGATCAGCATCAGTACAACCGGAACAGATGCTGCCACATCACTGTAGTCTACTTCCTTCAGGGCGCTGATCATCAGCGTTCCTACAAATACCAGAGCTGCACTGGTAGCCGGAGCCGGAATCAAAGCTGCAATCGGTGCTACGAACATACATGCCAGGAAACAAATACTGGTTACCAGAGAGGTAAGACCGGTACGTCCACCCTCTTCTACACCTGCAGCAGATTCAATGAAGGTCGTAACCGTAGAAGTACCAGTGCATGCACCTACACAGGTTGCAAGGGAATCTGAAAGCATTGCTTTGTTCATTCCCGGCATAGTACCATCCTCAGCCAGCATATTGGCCTTCTTGGCTGTACCAAGCAGTGTTCCGATCGTATCGAACATGTCCACCATACAGAAAGAAATAATGGTCAGAATGGCAGATAATACACCCATCGAAAACAGAGTTCCAAAGTTAAACTTAAAGAATGTCATTTCAAACATGTCTGCAAAAGGCGGTACAAAGCTTGCCCCGGCAAGGGATGCAAACGGATTGCTGCCCAGAATCAAAGAGCCGATCCAGTAAACAACAGATGCTGCCAGCATGCCGAACAGAATAGAACCTTTCACGTTTTTATGGTTCAGAATCACAATGACGAACAGACCGATAAAAAACGTAATCAGATACAGGATCATTGTACTGTACGCATCACCCATAGCTGCCTTGGTTGCGCTTGCTCCATCTGAGAAAAAGCCCAGCATAGTCTGTGAACCGTCTGCATAGTATACGGCAGCATTGGAAGTAAGGCCAATGTTAACCAGCATCAGACCGATACCGGCAGAGATACCAAGACGTACTGCCTTCGGGATTGCCTCCACGATTTTTTCACGTACTTTTAAGAGGGTCAATACCGTAAACAGCACACCGGAAATTGCAATAATGGCAAGTCCGCCATGAAACGCTTCTTCATAAGCCATACCTGTTGCAGCCGCGATGCTTGCAACAACAATGGCAAAATAGGAATTCAGGCCCATGCCAGGTGCCAAAGCAAACGGTTTATTGGCATACAGTGCCATAATCAGCGTTCCTGCAAAAGCGGATAATACCGTTGCCAGAAAGACCGCATTCCATAAGGGTGTTCCCACTGCGAAATTTGTCAACAGATTCGGATTTAACTGGATAATATAGGCCATGGTCATGAAGGTTGCAAGACCTGCCAGCACTTCCGTTTTTACATCCGTGTGGTTTTCTTTTAGCTTAAAGAATTTTTCTAACATTTCTCTTTCTCCTCCTTGTTTTTTACGAAAGCCTCGTCCTTTATTGTATACAATAATCCATCCTTCTGTCAATGTCTGACAGCATCTTTCTGTCACCATTTTATGAATTATGCCAGATTTCCCGGACCGAAGCCTTCCGGAAGCAATTCTCCCAGGGTATAGATTTCATATTCCTCTTCCGATTTCACCAGAATGATACGAAACTCCTGCGGATCACAAAACTCCATCATGACCTGCCTGCAAACACCACAGGGAGACGCATACTGTACCACTTCACCCTCAGGACTTCCGCAGACTGCTATTGCCGCAAATTCTCTTTCGCCTGCACTGACCGCACTGAAAAAGGCCGTCCGTTCCGCACAGTTCGTCGGCGTATAAGCTGCATTCTCGATATTGCAGCCCACATAAATCTTTCCGCCCTTTGTCAAAAGTGCAGCTCCCACCTGAAAGTGGGAATAGGGTGAATAGGATTTCTGCCTTGCCTCCATACAGGCACGCAGAAGCGCTCTTTCTTCCTCTCTCAATACTCTCATTGCATTTATCCTCCCTACATCCTCTCAGCCAGCCGCAAAATGAAGTGGGTCAATAACCTTTTGAAGCGGGGTGCTGCTTCACTTGCCGCCTGCTGTACCTCCGTATGGGAAAGCGGCTCCTTCGTGATCCCCGCTGCCATATTGCAGACGCAGGAAATTCCGCAGATTTTCATACCCATATGATTGGCTGCAATGGCCTCCACTACGGTACTCATTCCAACGGCATCCGCTCCCATGCTGCGCAGCATGCGGATTTCTGCCGGAGATTCATAGGAGGGGCCGGTCAGCTGTGCATAGATTCCTTCCTGTAGCGGCACCTCCTGCTCTGCTGCAGTACTTCTCAAAAGTTCCTGCAGTGCTTTATCATATACCTCACTCATATCCGGGAACCTCGGTCCCAGCTCATCCAAATTGGCACCAATCAAAGGATTCGGCGCAAAGCAGGATATGTGATCGGTAAGCATCATCAAATCTCCCGCCCGAAGGCTGTCACGGATTCCTCCGGAAGCATTGGTCAATACCAGTATTTCTGCTCCTAACAGCTTCATAAGCCTGATGGGCAGCACTACGTCCGAAATCGGATATCCTTCATAATAATGGACGCGTCCCTTCATACACACAACCGGCACGGCTCCTACATAACCAAAAATAAATTTTCCGTCATGGCCCGGCACAGTCGATACCGGAAAGCCTTCTATTTCATGATAGGACAATTCCGCTTCAATCTGTATATTCTCCGCATAATCTCCCAGACCAGAACCAAGAACAATAGCAGCTCTTGGTTGAAAATCGACTTTTTCTCTGACACTTTCATAGCAGCGCTGTACTTTTTCATAAACCGGATTCATGTCATTTCCCTCCATCCTTCTAAGCGTACCCATTTTTCTAAATTATAGCAAGCTTTCCGGGGGAAATCCATTTCTTTTTCTAAATGATAATGCAGACCAGACCTCCGTTGCTGTCATTTACAATCTTCTGCATCGTTTCCTGAAGCTTTACCTGGCTTTCTTCTCCTATCATGGCAAGCTTGCCTGTAATACCGTCATGTACCAGCTGTTCCACCGTCTTTCCAAATATATTGGTTTCCCAGATGCCGTCCTCTGTAGTTCCTGCATCACCAATATACCGGATCAGATCCTCTGCCTGCTCCTGTGTCCCGACAATCGGTGCAATCTCCGTCTCAATATTCGCACGAATCATGTGGATCGACGGACTTTCTGCCTTGATTTTCACTCCATACTTGCTGCCATGCTTGATGACCTCCGGTTTATCCAGAGTAATCTCATTTCTCTCCGGAGTTACCACACCATACCCCTTCTGACGTACGGATTCCACTGCATGCAGTACTTTGACATATTCCTTTTTCATCCTGGCCATTTCCTGCAATTTCGTAATCAACTGATATTCGCTGGAAATTTCTTCCCCGATCAGTTCACTCAGCATCTCATAATAATAGCTCTCATCCACCTCCAGATTCATACGGATACAGCCATCTGCCATATTAATCTGATCGATTTTCAGCTTCTTTACATATTCACTGGAAAGCTCTACCGGCTTCTCCACTACATCCTGAATGGTATCAATCCCATTCATCAGCTGACGTACCTTTTCGATGATATCTGCCTTCATAGGATGCGTACACGGCAGAAGCTCTACCCATTTAGGAAGATAAAATTCCACCATGGTTACAGGGAACTCATACAATACCTGTTCCATAATTGTATGAATATCCTCCTTCTTTAACTGCTCACAGTTGACGGGAAGAACTCTGACCCCATATTTTTCTTCCATTCCCTCTGCCATTCTTCTGGTTTCCTCACTATAGGGTCTGGACGAATTGAGTAATACCAGAAATGGCTTATGCAGGCGCTTTAATTCTGCAATCGTCTTTTCCTCTGGTGCCTTATAGCTTTCCCTCTCCAATTCTCCGAAGGAGCCGTCCGTCGTCACCACGATTCCAATCGTAGAATGATCGGTGATGACCTTTCTCGTCCCGATTTCTGCGGCCTGGGTAAATGGTATTTCCTGCTCAAACCAGGGAGTCTTTACCATCCGCTCCGTTTCATTCTCCATATGTCCTGCTGCACCATCCACCATATAGCCCACGCAGTCAATCAGCCGGATTTTGACATCCACATCCCCATTCAGCCGGATTTTTGCTGCTTCCTTCGGAATAAATTTCGGCTCCGTTGTCGTAATCGTTTTTCCTCCGGCGCTCTGAGGAAGCTCATCCTGTGCACGTTCTCTGGCATTTTCATCCTCCATAAAAGGCAGCACAAGCAGGTCCATAAAACGCTTAATAAAAGTAGACTTTCCGGTACGCACCGGCCCTACCACACCTATGTAAATCTCGCCGCCACATCTTACCTGAATATCTTTGTACAGATCATAAGCATTGCTGTGAAAATTTCCCATCCAAAAACCTCCTGTTTTTCCTGCTAAATGTATATGCCAAAATATTCTGCAATATGTTAGTATATCTATACGACTATCCATACAAAAACGAGGAGATTAATCTTATGAAATTACAGCATAAAATATTTTGCATCCTTCTATGCACACTTGCCATCGGAGCAGGAACCGTTTACTGCCGTGTTACCCATTCCCCAAAGTACCGGATTGTTTCTGCCGTCAAACGAACCTTTGACAATCCTTCTAATGGTTTTACACTTTCTGCACTTTCAGCGCTTTCTGAGCAGGATTCTCTTTATCATACCGGCTCTTTGACCCTGAGCCGTGTGGATATTTCAGAAGAGCTGTCTGCTTCCCTCCCCTTTGAACCTTATTATCTGGAAGGGCTCGGCCTGCGCTCCTCCTGGGAGACAAATCATTCCGCAAAGACCTGCGCCCTGAGCTCCGAAATTTCTTATCTGTTGAAACCATACGCCCATCTGGAATGCTACGCACAAGATGACACCTTATCCCTGCGCATACCGGAGCTGTTCGATACCTGGCTGCAGATTCATCCATCTTCTCTTGCGGATGATTTTAATGCTTCCACACTCTCTTCACGCTCCGGCATCCGCCTTCCGGACTGCTGCAACCACAGCCTGTTCCCGGAGACGGACAGCGCTACCGAGTCCGTTTCCTCCGAGACCGGCCAGCTTTACGCCCAGTTCCGCAAACTGCTTAAAACCGCGAGTGTCACAAAACAGCCAAATTCCTCTGCCCGGACAAACAGCTCCTCCCTTTCCTATACCCTCACGTTTGCCAAAGAGCCTCTGGACACTCTGGCTGCTTTGCTGTTTCCGTCTGCTCATGCTGCTTCCGATGATATACTTTTCATTCCCTCTGACTCCATGCAGATTACGCTTTCTGACGGACTCGTAACCGCAATGAATTACACTTTCATACTCCGCTATAAAAAACAGAGCTATCCTGTAGTCTGGGAGCTTTATCCAGACGGCAGCAAAATGGAAGGCAGCCTTCTCTTCTCTCTGGCAGATTCGGAAGTCCGGCTTTCTTATGAAATGGAGCTTTCCTCAGAAGACGGTACCTGCAAACTGAACTTTAACAGACTCACGCTTGATGCGTCCGAAAACACCGTAACACTGCACGGAAATCTTACCATTTCCAAGATTTCTTCCGCATTGGAATCGGTTTCCCTTCCAGCAGAGCCTACTGATTCAGAAGCCATCTTTTTGTTCTCCATGAGCTGGAAGGATTATATGAAAATGGGAAGAGAAATCCTCTCTCATTTGGATTTCTCTTCCCAATCTATACTCTATTCTATCCTAAATTCTATTTATTCGACATCAGAGTGACCATGGCTCTGTTCAGCCCGTCTACGGTAAGCTTGTACATGGGAAACAGCTCCTTAATTGCCGTCTCCGCTTCACGCCACGGGGCACGTCCCGGAGCCATCTTCGGATTCAGCCATACCACCTTTTTATAATGGCGCTTTAACAGCTTCAGCCATTCAAAACCACTCAGTCCCCCGTTGGGTCCCCGGTAATTGCCTGTTTCAGAATAAAGCTCCTCGGGAGCCATCGCCGCATCACCTACGATAATGACCTTATAATCCTTATCCAGATTACGGAACATCCATTCCGTATCAATCCAGTCTCCGTTCTCACATTCCGGTGTCTTATAAAGCTTGCTGTATATACAGTTATGGAAATAATAAGCCTTTACATCCTTATAATGGTTTGACTTGTGAACTGCCTGGAACAGATCATTCATCAGACTGCTGTAAGGAATCATCGTACCGCCGGAATCCATCAAAAGAAGAAGCTTCACCGTATTTTTACGCGGCTTTCCCATCACAATCTGCAGACAGCCTCCATTGTTGCAGGTCTGGTCAATCGTCTCATCCAGATCCAGCTCCGTCTTTGGAATATCCAGTCTTGTCGAAAACTGTCTGAGTCTGCGGAATGCCAGTTGAAACTGCCTGTTGTCCAATACCCTGTCATCCCGAAAATCTCTGTATTTTCTGGCTCCGACCACGGCAAAGGCCGACTGGAAGCCGGTCTTTCCGCCTACACGCACACCGCCCACATTACCTCCGGTATTTCCAAAGGAAGTCTTGCCCATCGTACCGATCCAGAAGCTTCCTCCATTATGCTCGCTGTCCTGATCCTTCAGACGTTGCTTAAACTTGTCCTCAACATCCTCTTTGTCTACCTTGATCTCTTCAATCTGATTCAGCCACTGCACCTCCTGCTCGTGCAGCATATCATTCATTTCTTCCTTATCCAGCCAGCGCAGCATCTGATTGGTCACGGCATCATCCGACTGTATGCCCTTAAAATGCTCCTCAAAGGCCATATCAAACTTGTCATAGTCCGTTTCACTTTTCACCAGAATCATTCTGGCTACATAATAAAACTGTGTCAGGCTGCTTCCGCACAATCCTTTATCCAGAGCCTCCTGCAGCGTCAGCCATTCACCCAGAGTGACCCGAAGTCCCTTTGCCTTTAAGGTATCAAAAAACGATACGAACATGTATCCACCCCTAATCTACTTTATGCTTAACCACATCCAGATCTTCATCCTTTTTGACGATGACACCGATAAAAGGCAGCTTTGCCTGAATTTCCTCTGCGCTGATGCCTCCAATCTGCAGTGCATTGATCCAGTCAATCAGCTCGGAGGTACTCGGTTTCTTACGAATATCTCGAATCGTACGGATCTCATAAAATACCTCCATGGCATTCTGCAGCAGATGATCCTCCACATTCGGATAATGCGTTCTGACAATTTCTTCCATCAAAATCTTATCCGGGAACTCGATATAGTGGAAAATACATCTTCTTAAAAAGGCATCCGGCAGCTCCTTCTCCGCATTGGAAGTAATGATGACAATCGGACGCTGTTTTGCTTTGACGGTTCTCTTTGTCTCATGAATATAAAATTCCATCTGGTCTAACTCCCATAACAGATCGTTCGGGAATTCCAGATCCGCTTTGTCAATCTCATCGATTAACAGTACAACCTGCTCATCACTCTCAAAAGCTTCTCCAAGCTTACCAAGCTTAATGTATCTGGCGATATCGTCCACGCCCTCTTCACCGAACTGTCCATCATAAAGGCGCTGAATCGTATCGTACATATACAAACCGTCCTGTGCCTTCGTCGTAGACTTGATATTCCAGATAATCAGTCTCTTTCCAAGAGCATCTGCTACCGCCTTTGCAAGCTCTGTTTTACCGGTACCCGGCTCTCCTTTTACCAAAAGAGGCTTCTGCAATGCAATTGCCACATTGACACTTGCCATCAGTTCTTCGGATGCTACATACTGTGAGCTTCCCTGAAAGTTTGTTGCCATTTCACCCATATTCTTAGTCCTGTCCTTCCCATTCCGAATCCGGAATTTCTATCTTTTTATCCCGCAGCATCAGCTCCCTCACTGCCTCCGCCGCCGGCTTATTCTCGAACAATACTGCATTAACCTGCTCAATGATTGGAAGCTGTACATGATACTTCTGGGCAAGTCCCATAGCAGCTTTGGCAGAATACACTCCTTCCACTACCATCTTGACTTCCTTCATTGCCTCTTCCATGGTATACCCTTTTCCAATCAGGATACCGGCCCTGCGGTTTCTGGAGTGCATGCTGGCACAGGTTACAATCAGATCCCCGATACCTGACAACCCGCAAAAGGTTTCAAATTTACCGCCCATTGCCATGCCCAGTCTTGAAATTTCCGTAATACCTCTGGTAATCAGCGCCGCCTTTGTATTATCTCCATAGCCCAGACCGTCTGCAATGCCTGCCGCCAATGCGACCACATTCTTAAGCGCCGCCCCCAGCTCGATTCCCAAAACATCCGGGCTGATGTAAACGCGAAAGACATCACTCATAAAAATATTCTGCAGATATTCTGCTGTTCTTTTCTTTTTAGAACCTACAACAATTGTCGTTGGCAGTCCGCGTCCTACCTCTTCGGCATGAGAAGGACCGGAAAGCACTGCCACCTCAGCCTGTGGAACCTCCTCCTCAATAATCTCGGAAAGAGTCATCAGCGTATTTTCTTCCACACCCTTTGCCACATTGACAATAATCTGTCCCTCAGCTACGACATCCCTTAACATTTTGGAGGTACTTCTTGTAAAAGGAGACGGCACAGCCAGTACCAACAGATCCATTCCTTCTACCGCTTCCTTCAACTCATTGGTAAACTTCATATCTGCCGGAAGCTTTACACCCGGCAGTTTGTCCTTATGCTCTCTCTCCCGGTCGAGCATCTCCACTTCTTCTTTGATAATAGACCAGACGGTAATCTCATTGCCGTTATTATGTAATAGTACGGATAATGCAATGCCCCAGCTTCCGGCCCCAATGATTCCTATCCTTGCCATTCTCACCCTGCTCCTTTCTGTGTCCCTCTAATTCATGTCTGACTTCCTGGTCAGATAAGTCTTTCTCTCCGTTCCGTGCAACAGACGCTTAATATTTTCACGATGCTTATAATATGCCATGACCGTCAGAAATGCACCTACTGCATACATCTCATACAACTGCATCTGTGTCATTCCCGCAAACTGTCCGTTCTGTCCCATTACCACCAGTTCAATTATAAATCCCGCATATACCAGAAGCGATCCAAGCGATACATAATGCGTTGTAAAAAAAGTAACAAAGAATAAAATGACACCAACCGGTATAAAGTACGGGTGAAAGGCCAAGATCAGACCTGCTGTTGCAGCAATTCCCTTTCCTCCCTTAAAGCCCAGCCAGAACGGAAAATTGTGTCCCAGTATCGCTCCCGCTGCGGCATACATGCTGAGCAGATAAATCATATCCGGGTGACTGCCTGCAAACAGCAGCCGGCTGAATACAATCGCCAGAACACATTTGATAATATCTCCGGCCAGTACGATAAGTCCTGCCTTTGTTCCAAGCACACGCAGCGCATTCGTCGTTCCGGCATTACCGCTGCCATGCTTGCGGATATCAATTCCATGTGCCTTTCCGTAAAAATAAGCTGTCTGAAAATTTCCCAGAATATATCCGATTGCCAAACAAATAATCCGTTCCATCTTAATTTTCCTTTCGTTCCCTGATGATGAACTTTAAGGGTGTTCCTCTGAAACCAAAGGCATCCCTGATCCGGTTCTCAATATATCTTGTGTATGAAAAGTGCATCAATTCCTTATCATTTACAAATATAACAAAGGTCGGAGGTTTTACCGCTACCTGCGTAATATAATAAAGCTTAAGCCGCTTTCCCTTATCGGACGGCGGCTGCTGCAATGCAACGGCCTCTGACATGATCTCGTTCAGTACGCCGGTTGCCACCCGAAGAGAATGGTTCTCAATAACCGCATCAATCATTTCAAACAGCTTTGGAAGCCTCTGTCCCGTTTTCGCAGATACGAAAATCATCTCCGCATACGGCATATAGGAAAGCTTTTCCCTGACCTTATTGGTAAACTTGTAGATGGTCTTGTCGTCCTTCTCGACCGCATCCCATTTATTCACCGCAATGATGACACCCTTACCTCTTTCATGGGCAATTCCTGCCACCTTCGCATCCTGCTCTGTCACCCCTTCCTCTGCATCAATCACAAGCACTACAATATCCGCGCGCTCTACCGCACTGACGGTACGGATGATCATATACCGTTCCAGTTCCTCTTTAATCTTGCTCTTCTTGCGCAGTCCTGCGGTATCGATAAAGACATATTCCCTGCCGTTATGCACGACCTCTGTGTCTACCGCATCTCTTGTCGTTCCGGCAATATCCGATACGATGACACGATTCTCCCCAATCAGCTTATTGATGATAGAGGACTTGCCGACATTCGGTTTTCCCACAATGGCAATCTTCGGCCTGTCATCCTCTTCCTCCGCGGCATCTTCCTTATTAAAATAAGAAGTGACCTCATCCAGCATATCACCGACCCCCAGACGGTTTGCCGCAGAAATCGGATGCGGTTCTCCGATGCCCAGATTATAAAACTCATAGACATCCGCCATATATTTATCGAAATTGTCCACCTTATTGACAACCAATACGACCGGCTTGTGACTGCGGCGCAGCATATCTGCTACCTTTGCGTCCGCATCCACCAATCCCTGCTTCACATCCGTCAAAAAGATAATGACATCCGCCGTATCCATTGCAATCTGTGCCTGCTCCCTCATCTGGGATAAAATGATGTCCTTACTGTCCGGTTCAATACCTCCGGTATCCACCAGCGTAAATGCCATGTCCAGCCAGGTCACATCCGCATAGATACGGTCTCTTGTAATGCCAGGCGTATCCTTTACAATTGCAATATTATCTCCAGCCAGCATATTAAACAGCGTGGACTTTCCTACGTTAGGCCGCCCTACCACTGCTACAATCGGCTTTCTTTTCTTACCCATATTTTACCCGTGCCTTTCTGAAGCCCAGCCTCTTTCCGGGCCTTCCGTTTCCATTCCGAGGACTGTTTCCACAAAGTCCCGACCGCTTGATTTTACAATATCTACCGGTACTTGTAAAGCGTTTTCCAGTTCCGTCACCGTCAGGTCATCCAGAAATACCTCTTCCCCGCTGCGCAGTACATTCTGCGGCAGAATCAGACAGTCTCCCAATTCTTTTCCCATAAGCTGCTTCTGAATATCCTGCCCGGTCAAAAGCCCGGATACGGTAATCCTCTCTCCAAAAAATTCATTCACAATCGGATAAATCCACACCCTCAGACCTGTATACTGCTCCATCAGCTTCTGTGCCATCCTCCGAATATACGGATATGCCAGCTTTCCGGTTGCAAGCGATACCTTCCGTTTCAGCGTTCTGTCCGGGAAACGCTCTGGAAAGTCCTTCATTTCCTGCAGACACTCGTCAAATTCCGTAAGCAGGAGCCTGAGCATCCCCACTCCATTTTCCAGCTGCAGATAACCGTCATAGCGTTCCTCCTCCGGCAGCTCTCTCTCTGCCAGAATATACCATTCGTCGCTGGCATGGATAAAATGCAGTCCATATTGCTCATAAAATTTCTTTTGATATGTCTCAATCAGGTCAATGACCGCTTCTGCATCCTGTTTTTCAAAAGGCTCAAGCGGAAACAATCCCTCTCTGTACTTAGACAGCCCTACCGGCACAACCGACACACTCTCAAGCAATGGCAAATACCGGGACATATCCTGAATGCTTCTCTCCAGTTCCGCTCCATCATTGATACCTTTACAGAGCACAATCTGTCCGTTCATCGTAATGCCCGCCTCGTAAAACCTGTCCACCTTTTTTAAGGCATCCCCCGCGAACCGGTTATTTAACATTTTGCAGCGAAGCTCCGGATTTGTGGTTTGGAACGATATATTAATCGGAGACAAATGGTAACGCACAATGCGTTCCACATCCTCCTCCGACATGTTGGTCAGTGTCACATAGTTGCCCTGTAAAAAAGAAAGTCTGGAATCATCATCCTTAAAATACAGGGTTTCACGCATCCCCTTCGGCATCTGATCGATAAAACAGAAAATACATTTGTTGTGACAGGAACGGTAATCATCCATCAGCCCGTTTTCAAAGGTAATTCCCAGATCCTCATCCGCTTCCTTATCAATCTCTAAAAGCCATTGTTCCCCGTCCGACTTTTCTACCAATACCTCTATATATTCATCCTCCACCAGATACTGATAATCAAAGACATCCTGTATCTGCTGTCCGTTTATGGTAATCAGCTTATCCCCGGCTTCAATCTCCATCTCCTGTGCAATGCTTCCCTCCTGCACTGACGCTACTATATGACTATTCTGTTTCATAAACCGTCTCCTCCATTTCCTATTCTACTAGAATTTTCTTGACGTGTCACTAGCATAATGTTATAAAATAAGTTGGTGTTTATTTTTTGTAACAGATGAATGGGAGAATATACTTATGCCAAACTTACATGAACTCGAAAATGCCATGCCTGTGGCGCCTCTGAAACTGTTGGCTTTGGAATCTGCCGAAGCTCTCGGTCGCCGCGTCAATGAATATCTGGTGGATTACCGTAAAACCATCAATAACTCCTTAAAAAGAGATCCTGCTTTTCAGGGCTATGCAGAGAGTAATTATCTGGTCAATGCCCAATGTCCCCGTTTCGGAAGCGGAGAAGGCAAAGGACTCGTCTATGAATCCGTCCGCGGAAAGGATGTTTTTATTCTGGTAGATGTATGTAATCATAGTATTACATATTCCTTAAATGGCTATACGAACCACAAATCTCCCGATGATCATTATCAGGATTTAAAACGAATGATTGCTGCAATCGCTGGAAAGGCTCATCGCATCAACGTTATCATGCCCTTCCTCTACGAAAGCAGACAGCATAAACGCAGCGGCCGTGAATCTCTGGACTGTGCCTTTGCTCTGGAGGAATTAAGCGCTATGGGTGTCTCCAATTTCATTACTTTCGACGCTCATGACCCCAGAGTACAGAACGCCGTACCGCTCTGCGGCTTTGATAACTTTACCGCACACTACCAGTTCCTACGCGCTCTTTTGGACAATGAACCGGATCTTCTTATTGATAAGGAGCATATTGTGGTCATCAGCCCGGATGAGGGAGCGCTGGACAGAGCCGTTTATTTCGCCGGCGTACTTGGCTGCGATACCGGAATGTTCTACAAACGCCGTGACTATTCCACGGTCGTAAACGGAAAGAATCCTATCGTCGCACATGAATTTCTGGGTGATAACATTGACGGTAAGGATGTCATCATCGTAGACGATATGATTTCCTCCGGAGAAAGTATGCTGGATACTGCCAAACAGCTAAAAGAAATGAATGCCAGACGTGTCTTCATCTGCTGTACCTTCGGTTTATTTACAAATGGGCTGGATGCCTTTGACAAGGCTTATGAACAGGGCCACTTTGACCGCGTGATTACGACCAACCTGACCTACCTTCCTCCTGCCCTTTTGACCAAGCCCTATTACTTAAAGGCAGATATGAGTAAATTTTTAGCTTCTATCATCGACTTTATGAACCACGATATTTCTATGGGAAATGTTCTGACACCGACCGAAAAGATCCAGACGATCCTGCAGCGTTACAACGACCGCAAGGATTTACCGGAATAAAAGAACAGAAAAAGGTATTTTCCGCTGCACTGGTCTGGAAAATACCTTTTTTCTATTTGTGGTGCTTGTGTTTTATAAATCTTCTTTGCCTTGTGCACACAACGGGAACGTCAGGGTTACCTTAAACAAGTCTCCATCCAGATAGATGTGAAAGCTTCCATGCTGAGCCTCTGTCAGATTTTTGGCAATAGATAGTCCCAATCCACTGCCCTCTGTACTTCTGGATACATCTCCTCGTATAAACCGTTCCGTCAGTTCATCCGCCTCAATATTCAGCGGCTGTGCGGAAATATTTTTAATCGAAAATTCTACGTACTCTCTGTCATTCCCGATTTTCCGTTTCATATCCATATACACTCTTGTCCCCGGCAGTGCATATTTATAGATGTTATTGTATAGATTTTCCACTACACGCCAGATTCGCCTGCTATCCGCTTCAATGGGCACTGCTTCCTCCGGAATACTGGTTACGACCGTGAGCTGTTTTTCCTCAAATTTCTCTGAAAACTCTCCGATGGTCTGTCGAACCAGTTCCACCAGATTAATCTGCTCAAACTGATATACGATATTCCCGGAAGAAATCTTGGACGCTTCTACCAGATCCTCCGTCAATTGTTTGAGTCTCTGTGATTTTGCATCCAGTACCTCGATATATCCCTTAATCCTTTCATCCCGAATATCTTCCCGTTTGATCAAATCCACGTAATTGATGATGGAAGTCAGCGGCGTCTTAATATCATGTGATACATTGGTAATCAGATCTGTCTTTAACCTCTCATCCTTCATACTGGTTTCCACTGCCACACGTATCCCCTCTCCGATGCTGTTTACTGCATTGGCTAAGGCCAGATTATCTCCGTATATCCCCTCCGTATCAATCTGATAAGACAGATTGCCCTCCTGAATCGTCTCAATTCCGTCAATAATCTGCTGTCTTGTCTGATTCATCCGAAACTGTACCACCCCGGCAGCCAGATCAAATGTGGCAGCACCAATCAGCCCCAGCCACCAGAAATTCGTAAACAGACAACCAAGGCAGACCAGATTGACACCCAGAAAGAACAGATATGGCCCCCAGGTTCTTACCACCAGACTTCTGTCATTATACATCCGGTCTGAAAACTGCTTCAGTTTACCGCCGAGCCTTCTGCACAGCCGGATGGTCTTCCTACACAGCCATCCCACCATGGTATTTTTCCAGAAGGAATGAGCCCGCAGTCTTCTGACCAGACTTAAATAGAAGAACATGAACACTACACTGAAAATCAGCGCCAGCACTGCCAAAACAATTACCATCGTTTCCAATGTATGCGCTTCCAGATAGGTATAATACGATCCGCAGCAGATAAAGAAGTAGACCAGTCCAATCATAACTGACATCAATATCATAATTTCTGCTGGAATGTGATCGACCGTACGAAGAATCTCCGGCGTCTCATCACTCTCTGCCTTAGCTTCCACTTTTCCTTCATAGAAGGTAATCAAAATGAACAGGACAAAATACACAATCAGTGACAGGGCTGCTCCAAGGATCCATATGTAATAATACGGCATAAACTGCTCATACTGAAGCTTTCCGAGCAAAAGTCCATCCTGAACCGGATAATTGGTATCTACCCCAATCCAGATACGACATTCCTCCGGATAGACATAAGCATAATTGTTGAGGGCACTTCTCACAAATTCCTCGCTCCGGTCGGTATTCGTCTCATATTCCATATGTTTTGGGTAATAGGACAGATAGACCCCATACTCCTTGAAAAATGCAGTAATTTCCTCTGCCGTCATAGCTTCTATCCGCTTCGGTAAATGATCCACATTGCTAAAGTACTGATAACTCCTTCCGTCTTCTTTTGGAATCATCAGACAGTACCGCAGATTGGTCTGATCGCTGTCATAGGAGTCACGGAACTGCTTATAGCTGTCATAATTGTAGGAAAGCTGTCTGCTGGCGCTGATCAGCATATCCACAAACTCATCATACTCTTCCCAGCTGTTCACATATTCACTGATGCTGCCTCCGTTCACCGGCTGATATCGTTCCTGCAGCACCTCTCTCTGGAACATCCCCTCTTCCGTTGTTGCCTCTTCTGCATGTTCTTCCATCACAAATCCATACTCATACCATTTGAGCAGATCCTCCAGATAATATTCTACACTGACCATATTCTGTGCATGGTCACTCTTTCGATTGACATAAGCTGCTATATCTACCTTCTTCTTTCCGTCAAACTCCCCGTTTGTCTCCATCTGTGTTTTGATAACCGCCATAGTGATAATATCATTGACACTCGTATCAAATACGTGGTTAAATACGGATGATTTCTCATATTCACCATGTTCATCCCACGGATAGAGCATATAGCTGTAATAGCTTGTCATGCCATTTACTACAAAATAAGCATTACTGATAATCACCGCCACACAACAGGCAGCAATGACTGCCATAAGATGCTGTGCTGTCAAAAGCAGAAATCTCCGTTTTCTGCTGATTCCTTTCTTTCTCATGCCATTCCTTTCTATTGCTTTTCAATCTTATAGCCTACACCCCAGACCACCTTCAGATATCTCGGCTCCTTCGGATTGATTTCAATTTTCTCCCGGATATGTCTGATATGTACGGCTACCGTGTTATCTGCTCCAATGGCTTCTTCATTCCAGATAGCCTCATAAATCTGTTCAATCGAAAATACTCTGCCGGCATTTTTCACTAACAGCAGCAAAATATTATATTCAATCGGTGTCAGACGTACCGCTTCATCATCGACCGTCACTTCCTTTGTCTCATCATTGATGCTCAGTCCGCCGACGCGGTATTCACAGCTGTTATTCTCCTGCAGATTTCCAAGCTTCGTATACCGTCTCAAATGCGATTTCACCCTTGCCACTAATTCCAGCGGATTAAACGGTTTTGTCACATAGTCATCCGCTCCGATATTCAGTCCGAGTATCTTATCCGCATCCTCCGATTTGGCAGACAGAATAATGATCGGGATGCTGCTGTACTCCCGAATCTTTAAGGTTGCATGAATGCCGTCCAACTTCGGCATCATGACATCAATGATGAGCAGCTTGATATCCTCCTGCTTCAAAATCTCAATCGCCTGTTCCCCATCATAGGCCTTAAAAATATGATAGTTTTCATTCTCCAAATAAATCTGTATTGCTTCTACAATTTCCTTATCATCATCACAAACAAGAATATTTGCCATCTTCCACACCTCTTAAGTATTTTCCCTTTTCTCTAACGCAGCTTTCCCGACTCCTTTCTTTCCTTTTGCGCGCTTTTTCATACAAATAACCATGCGTCTGTTCTGTCTCAGACTGATTACCCATCAACCGGTATACTCATTAAAACACACGATTGTTAAGGGAAAGTCAGGAAAACCTTTAACATTTTCTTAATTCCTTTTTTCTTTTTCCTCTGTAGTCAGAAGTGTCAGAAAAGCGCCCAGATTTCCGCGCCTTCCATGGCTGGCTCTATGAGAGAACAGATACTCCGGATTACAGCAGGTACACAGATCCGTCACGCTGATCTGATTTTCTGGAATACCCGCCTCCTGCAGGATCAAAGCGTTTGCCTGCCAGAGATTTAATTGATATTTTCCGTCTCCTTTTGCAAAAAGCACTTGCTCTGTCAAATGCTTTCCCAGCTTTTCCTGCATTCTATCCCCTTCAAAGACCACACGGAAAGCCTCTGCCACATCCTCACTTACTTCATAACAATCCTGACAGATTGAAGGGCCGATTGCCGCAATGACATCTGCCGGATTCGTACCGTACTCCTCGGTCATTTTTTGAACGGTCACTGCTCCTATTTTTCCTGCCGTTCCCCGCCATCCGGAGTGGGCAAGTCCTATTGCCCCTCTGACCGGATCCACAAAATAGAGTGGTACACAATCGGCATAAAACGTAGCCAGTACGATTCCCGGCTCGTTGGTAATCATACCATCCACATCCGTGTAGTCCTTCGACCGTACAACACCCTTCCCCCGGTCCTGCAGCGTTATCCTGCGCACGTTGGTGGTATGAGTCTGATCCGAGCAGACAATATCTTCTATGCTTCGCCCCAGCACCTTCGCAATTCTACGGAAATTTTCATCTACATTTTCCTTCCTGTCTCCCCGGCTGTAGCTTAAATTCATCGTTGACAAATCGCCTTCGCTGACGCCGCCCAAGCGCGTCGAAAAAAGATGTGAAACCATTCCCGTCTGTGACAGAGCAGGAAACGTCAGATACTCTGTTCCCTCCTGCTCCAGCCTTTCAAGCACCGGCTCATTTCCTTTTCTTTGAATCCTCATCCCTTATACTCCCTTTCCTTTTCTTCTGAAAACAGCAGACTTCCCGTTCTGGCTGACCTTTCGCTCCATCATTTGACAGAGCATTTAATAGATATGTTGAAAGGCGTTCTGATACCAGAAGATTTCCTCCTGCGTCAGAGCAACTACATCATATCTAATGTTTACATCGGCGCCGATTTTATGGATATAACGGTAAAAATCTGCTGTACGGCATATTTTCCTCTGCTTCTGATAATTTACCGCTTCGGCCGGATGCCCGGCTTTGCTGCTGCTTCTGTATTTTACTTCAACAAAGACCAGGTAACCCTGGTCTCTTCCTATGATATCGATTTCTCCGTTTCTGCAGCGGAAATTCTGTTCCAGAATATACATTCCCTGCTTCTTCAAATACTCTCCGGCACGCTCCTCCTGGATGCTTCCGATCTCCCTTTTATTACTCCGCTCACCTGTTCTCATTTTTCCCTTATCTTTTCAGCTTGCTCTGAATCTTGTCCATCGCATCCACAAACACTAAAATTTCCGCTACGACCTCATATAATTCCGGGGGAATCATATCTCCAATCTGCAATCTGGATAAGGTATCTGCCAGCTTATCATCCCGATGTACAGGTACATCCGCTTCCTTTGCCCTCTCGATAATGCGCTCTGCCAGAGCACCTTTTCCGGTTGCAATGACTCTCGGCGCGGCATCCTCTCCGTCATATTCCAGAGCAATCGCCTGCCTGACCCTTTCTTTCTCCGATCCCGTTTGTCCTTCCTGCTTCATACCTCTGCTCCCTTATGCTCTGACATCGAAGGAATATTGTGTCAGTACACTGGCACTTCCCTCCTGCTTCATCATCTCATCTACCAGCTTCACCGGCTTATCATGCTGCAGTACCTCATAATCCATCCGATAGCCCCTGCGGTTTAAATGCTCAGTCAGAATATACATATGCTGCTCCAGAAAATCAAGAAGCTCCTCCCTCTCCAGGTAAAACTTCGTACTGACATGCTCCTGATTCATTGCCACATATATATCCATACTGCCCAGATGCTCCATATCCAGATGCAGCAGTGCGCTGACCGTCCCATCCCTTTTAGCCAGATTCTTTTTATTGGTATAAACATAGAGGTCTCCATGGGCCTTCTGTCCTGTCATTTTAAGCGGAAGCTGCACATACGTATAGGTCTGGTTCAGCTGATTCAAAAAATCCACACTTTCCCGTACCTGCTGCACGCTCTTTGCCATAGAGCCTTCCTCTGCTCCTGCCGCTGAAAGCGCTCTACCCAGTCTTTCGGTCTGTTCGGATATCCGGGAATAGAGCTTTTCCACGGCCTCCTGATCCAGCTTCTCATCTGTCCTCAGAAGCCAATTTCCCTCCATCCGGTTTTGCAAAAGCGTCTTCATACCTGAATTCCCTAACAAAGCCCTGAGCGCCCTTTTGCTGAAATTACCCCTGGTCAGTACCTCCGCTACCAGATTGGAAAGCTCCTGCAGCCCAATCTGTCCATTTTTTACAAGAGAGGCTTTCTCAGTGTCTGCTCCCATATCAAACAATCTTTCCGCAAACGCTGCCCTCTCGCTTTCTTCTGGTAAAAGCTGCAGCAGGGTCTCCTGAAAAACGGTCATCTCCTGCCTTGTTTTAAAAACCACTGCTCCGTCTGCCGTCGCCTGCCCGGAGAGTGCTCCCTGACTCTCTACCGACAAACCTTCCGAAGATGCTTCCCGACTCTGTACCTCCATATTTTGAAGGGGTGCTTCCCGATTTTGCACCGACACACTTTCCGCTCCTGTTCCATTCTGTCCAAAAATCTGCAGCATATCATAAAGCAGTCTTCCGGCTTCTCCAGGACTGGTTTCCACCAGACCAAGCAGCGTATCCGAGGCCTCCTCGGTCAGTGTTTCTATCCCCTGTAAAATTTGATATTCCATATTCCGGTAGCCTGCAATCTGACGAAGGCTCTCTTCTCCCACTTCTATTCCAAGCTTGTGAAGCGCCACCAGATCCTGCACATCCGCCTTCGGGAATGTATTTATATCCCGGTACAGATTCTGCAGTGAGCTGATATCGATGGACATTCCCTCTTTCATCAGCAGGGCCACCATACCGGCAGTTTTATCCGACAGAGGAATCGACGCTGCATTCAATGCCTTCAGGACATTGGCATCCTGTGTCAGATTTTCATACAGAGGTCTGAGCGCGATCTGCTGTCTCTGGGCAGAACTGCCAAGGCTCTGTACCTCAAAGGTCATATTCTGACCTACGGCAAGATTCAAATCCCGTTCCAGTCTGGCATTTATCACCGTATCCTGGTCCAGACGAATCTGTACCTCGCTGCCATTTCTGGCAACGACCTCACCACTTAATGTCTGTCCCGGTTTCACATATTTCATCTGCTCCGCATATCTGGTATGAGCGGTATCGGAAACAGGCGCAGCCTTAGCCGCACCTGTCACACCTGTTGTATTTTGTTCTCTTCTGCTAAATAAACCCGAAAAATTCAATGCCATCGCTTTTCTCATCCGCTTCCGTATCATTTTGGATTATACTTTATGTTTCGGCATATTCGGTAAGAAACTGTTGCTTTCAGACAAAATTTTTGATAAAAGTTCTCCGGTGAATCGGAGAAGGACCCATTTTTTTCAATGCTTCAATATGTGCTGCGGCTCCATACCCTTTATTCGCCGCAAATCCGTAGCCCGGCAGCACACTGTCATATTCTTCCATCATCCGGTCTCTTGTGACCTTGGCAACGATACTGGCCGCCGCAATTGAAATGCTTTTGGCATCTCCTTTAATAATGGGCACCTGCCTGATGTCCACTCCCGGAATCGTAACCGCATCATTCAAAAGCAGGTCCGGCTTCACGGAAAGCTTTCCGATGGCCTCCCGCATCGCCTCATAGGTTGCCTGTAAGATGTTGATTTCGTCTATACGTTCCGGCCCTACACAGCCGATGCCGACTGCCACTGCCTGAGCCATAATGACATCGTACAGCTCTTCTCTCTTCTTTTCGGAAAGCTGCTTGGAATCATTCAGATACAAAATACCACAATCCTTCGGAAGAATGACTGCACCTGCTACAACCGGCCCTGCCAGCGGCCCTCTTCCAACTTCATCTATCCCACAGATATAGGCATAATCTCCATATTGCTTTTCATATTCCTTCATCTGCTCCGTACGGACAAGCTCCCTCTCATAATCCGCAAGCTGCTTCTCCGCACGCTTTAAAATCGCCCGGACACCGCTTCGTTCATCCGTCGCATACCGTCTGATCAGTTCGGGAAGCATATGGATTTCCGCATTCTGAAATACCGTTTTAATCTCACCAATTTTCTCTGCCATACCTTTTCCTCTGTTACTGATGCTTCAAAATCCCAAATTGATCAAGCGGCCAGATACGGATCCACGCTCTTCCGATAATATCGCTTCGTCTGATATTTCCGACTACCGGATCTCTGCTGTCCGAGCTGTTGTTCCGGTTATCTCCCATCACAAAATATTCATCCGCTCCCAGCACAATATCCTGGGAGGCCCTTCCCGGGTTCTGTATCACTTCACGGCCGTAGGATTCCTCAAGTACCTCGCCGTTGATATAAATATGCCCCTCGTTGTCAATGTGTACCGTCTCTCCCGGAAGGCCGATAATACGCTTGATATAAAAGGTATTCTCTGCATATTGAAAAGGGAATACAATAATATCAAACCGCTTCGGTTCGCGGAAACGGTATGTGATCTTATCTACGATCAGATTGTCTCCGTCGCTTAGCGTTGTCTCCATCGATTCACCGCTTACCTCAGTTCTCTGCCCCACAAAGGTAATCACCAGATAGGTCAGGCAAAGCACTACCAGTAAATACAGACTCGTACTGAGTATTTCCTTAAAAACCTTTTTCATATTCCCTGCTCTCCTTCTTCCGTCCTGAAACCAGAACATTACTCCGGAAATTCCAGTGTAATCCTTCCCAGCCTTCCGCTTCGGAAATCATCCATGATAAACGCTGCACACTTCATGGTATCCGGTTCCTCACCCTTTTTAAAGCACTTTCTGGCAATACAGATGCGGTTCAATATTTCGGTCGCTCCGCCTTCCTCTTCCACACCGTATCTTTCCTTTAAAACACCTTCATAATGCGTCTTCAGAAAAGCAATCAGTTCATAAGCCAGCTCGTCCACATGAAGCACCTCATCATTCATGGAACCGATCAGTGCAAGCCTCAGTCCTACCTGCTGGTCTTCAAATTTGGGCCAGAGGATTCCCGGAGTATCCAGCAGTTCCAATCCCTTATTCAGACGAATCCACTGCTTTCCCTTTGTCACTCCCGGCTTATTGCCGGTCTTTGTACATGCCTTTCCGGCAAAGGCATTGATAAACGTGGATTTTCCTACATTGGGGATTCCCACGACCATTGCCCTGACCGGTCGGTTTAGGATTCCTCTTTTTCGGTCTCTCTCAATCTTTTCCCGACAGGCTTCCTGAACCATGCCCTGAATCGATTTGATTCCGGTTCCCTTCTGAGAATTGATTTCCAATACATGAAAGCCCTTTTCCTCAAAATAATGAATCCACTCTTTATTATATCTTGCATCTGCAAGATCCGATTTATTTAACAAAATCACTCTGGATTTATTTTTACCCAGTTCATCAATATCCGGGTTTCTGCTGGAAAGAGGTTCCCTCGCATCCACCAGCTCAATGACCAGGTCAATCAACTTGATATTCTCCTGCATCATACGCTTTGCTTTTGTCATATGACCCGGGTACCATTGATAGTTCATAAGCTTCTCCTCTTTATTTCACAAATCTATTCCACAAATCCGATGCCCTGCTCTCCAGCTCCCATATGAAACCATGCCTTCCCGGCTATCGTATCCTTTTGAATCGGCCCTATATTCCCAGAGCGGCTGTCTTCGCTGTTATTCCGGTTGTCTCCCAGCACAAAGTATTCATCCTCTGCTAACCGAATCTCATTTTCGGCAATTCCGGCATCTGCCATTTTATCAAACTGTTCCTCCTCTTCCACGATACCGTTGATATAGAGACGACCCTCCTTAATCTGAACCGTGTCTCCCGGTACCGCTGCTACACGCTTTACATAATAATGCGCATTCTGGTTGCCATTCGGCAAAAAAACTACCACATCTCCCTTTTTCGGAGAAGACAGTCTGTAAATAAACCGATTGATCAGTATCTTCTGTCCGTTATAGAGTGCCGGCTCCATGGAAACGCCAATGACGCTGGTTTTCATACCTACTGAAAATACTACCACAAATGCAAAAAGAACTGCAATACAGATTCCAAATATCCAGCTTGCAATCTCTTTGATCATATTAGAACTGATCTTTTTCCTTCGACGGTAAAAACTCAATCCTTTGTGTCTTGCCATCTTTTCCCTCTCTCTGTTTTCCTCCTGTATGAAATAAGACGAAGAAAAACACCTTATGTGCAAGCACAATGTGGATTTTCCTTCGCCTTATTACGCACGCTTCATGAATGCCGCAGGATTATCTTACCAGCTCTTTTACCTTTGCCTTCTTACCTACGCGATCTCTTAAGTAGTTCAGTTTCGCACGTCTTACTTTACCTTTTCTTACAATCTCAACCTTCTCTACGTTCGGAGAATGTAACGGCCATGTCTTTTCTACACCAATGCCGTTGGATGTCTTTCTTACGGTAAAGGTAGCTCTGTTGCTGCCGCCCTGCTTCTTTAAAACAGTACCTTCAAAAATCTGAATTCTTTCACGGCTACCCTCTTTGATTTTACCATATACCTTAACGGTATCACCAACCTCAAATTCCGGTACTTCTGCTTTTAACTGTTCTGCTTCGATTTCTTTGATAATTTCGTTCATGTTGTGCCTCCTTCGCATATTGGATGTTCTTAATACGTTCTGTAACAGAGGACCATCTCTTTTTCGCAACGGGTCAATTATACCATACCGAATACGCAAATGCAAGGAAAAAAAACAGAAAACACCAGCCACTTCTTTCCTTACTTCAGTAAAGCTGCAAGTTGCGGAAATACCTCCAGACTGCGCTTTAAAATTCCATGAATTTGAGCTATGGCAATGCCATAGTTTGTAAAGGCAACTCCGGCATCTTCTGCACACTTCTGCCGATAGCGCATTTCCCTTTCATTCAGCATACAGCCTCCACAGTGAATGATCAGCTTATACCCCGAAATCTGTTCCGGAAATTCCCTGCCGGAACTGGTCTCAATCCTCAGGTCACGTCCCGTATATTTTTTTAACCAGTTCGGAAGCTTGACCGTTCCGATGTCCTCACATTGCCTGTGATGGGTACAGCCCTCGGAAATCAAAATTCGGTCTCCATCCTGCAGCTGATCCAGCATGGATACGCCGCGCACTGCTGTTTCCAGAAAGCCCTTATATCTGGCCATCAGAATGGAAAAGGAGGTCAGAATAATATCATCCGGTGTCTCTGCACTGACCCGTTCAAAGGCCTGACTGTCTGTAATGACCATAGCCGGAGGACTGTTTAACTTCCGGAGTGCATCTGCAAGCTCTGTCTCTTTTACCACGACAGACACCGCGCCTGCCTCCAGCAGATCCCGAATAGCCTGCTGCTGCGGCAGAATCAGACGACCCTTTGGTGCAGAAGCATCAATTGGCACAACCAGAATCACCGAATCTCCTTCCTGTACCAGATCTCCCACAAGCCTTCTCTCCGTTTTCTCTGTCTGAACCAGACGTGCAATCCTCTCTTTCAGCGGTTCAATATTCTGCCGCTTCTCTGCACTGACCGCTATAGCCTCCGGTTCCATGACACCATCCTTTTCTTTTACAAGGTCACATTTATTGTATACAATTAAATAAGGGATTTCCTTCTGCCGGAATAACGCAATCAGTTCCTCATCCATTTCGGATTTACCTATCGTATCATCCACCACCAGGACTGCACAGTCAGAGCGATTCAATATCTGCTTTGTACGCTGAATCCTCTTTTCGCCCAGCATCCCTTCATCATCAAAGCCGGGAGTATCGATAATGACCACCGGCCCCATAGGTAAAAGCTCCATAGACTTATACACCGGATCCGTCGTAGTTCCCTTCACATCTGAGACCACGCTCATTTCCTGATTGGTAATCGCATTCACAAGACTGGACTTTCCGGCATTTCTCATGCCGAAAAATCCGATGTGAACCCGTTCTGCAGAAGGAGTTTCATTCAAACCCATACCATCGCCTCCTTAAAATCTGAAGTCCCGGATACCCTGCTCGATCTTTGCAAGATGCTCTTTACAGACTGTCCGTACATTTTCCTTCGGAATATTCTGAAGCTCTGCCTGAATCAGTGCTTCTCCGATTGCCTTTGTCTCTTCCGACGCATAATCCATCAAATATTCCTTCAACGTCATCAGTGCATTGGGATGGCAGCAGTTTTGAATCTGACCGCTTTTACAAAGACTCATGAAACGATCTCCGGTCCGTCCCTCCCGATAGCAGGCTGTACAAAAGGACGGTATATATCCCATCTCCATCAGCCAACGCACCACCTCATCCAGCGTGCGCTGATCCGAAACATCAAACTGCTCTGTATCTGTCGGCCTCTCTTCCTCCTGATAGCCTCCGACCGAGGTACGGGATGCTCCACTGATCTGGGAAACACCCAGACGGATGACCTTCTCGCGCACTTCCTTGCTCTCCCTGGTGGAAATGATCATACCTGTATAGGGAACAGCCAGACGAATCAGAGCGCAAAGCTTTGCAAAAATTTCATCACTGATGCTGTTGTCAAACGCACTCGGGTCAATATCGTCTGCATGCTTGATGCGGGGAACACTGATCGTATGCGGCCCGACTCCATGCACCGCCTCCAGATGCTCCGCATGCATCAAAAGACCTGCAAATTCATATTTGTACAGCTCCAGACCAAACAGCACTCCCAGTCCGACATCATCGATTCCGCCCTCCATCGCACGATCCATAGCCTCCGTATGATAGGCATAATCGTGCTTTGGTCCCGTCGGATGCAGCTTTTCATAGCTTTCCTTATGATAGGTCTCCTGAAACAGAATATATGTGCCAATGCCTGCTTCCTTCAGCTTCCTGTAATTTTCCACCGTAGTTGCCGCTATATTCACATTGACACGACGGATGGCTCCATTCCTGTGCTTAATGGAATAAATCGTCTGAATACATTCCAGAATATATTCGATCGGATTATTGACCGGATCCTCTCCCGCTTCGATGGCAAGGCGCTTATGTCCCATATCCTGCAGGGCAATGACCTCTGCTGCCACCTCCTCCTGCGTCAGCTTCTTGCGTGCAATATGCTTATTTTTCATATGATACGGACAGTACGTGCAGCCGTTTATACAATAATTAGACAGATAAAGCGGAGCAAACATCACAATGCGGTTTCCATAAAAACGCTTTTTCAGCTCCCCGGCAAGCTGAAAAATCTCCTCCAGCTTCTCCTGATCTTCACAGGCCAAAAGCACGGAAGCCTCCCTGTGGCTCAAGCCCTTGCAAAGTCTGGCTTTTTCAATGATACTATCAATCAGCGGAAGATTATCTTTATTCTGCTCCGCATAAGCAAGCGTCTCCAAAATTTCCTCATGGTTGATAAATTCTTCTGCTTTTAATGATTTCGGATTATACATGGTAGCTCTTCCTTCTTTCTTATCGTGTTCTATTGCATAAGACTGTCCCCTCTGGATACGGCAATTTCACAGCCGACTGAAGCAATCCTTCTGGACAGACAGCCTACACACTGTGCCGATTCTTCTCCGGTACAGATTTTATCATCGTATAACATATATTTTTTTCGTACCGAAACAGGGGACAGGTTCGGCATGACTACGTTAGCACCTGCCAGAATCCCTCGCTCCCGTCCATCCCCTGCCGCCGTACCAAGAGCGGTGGTTGCCGGAAGGAGCACCTTCGGTAAAAGCAGCCGGATGAGTGACAGCATATAAAGAGTCAGTTCCGCAGTTCCGCCGGCTTCTTCCCGAAACGGCGTATCACGATGCGGTAGAAACGGACCAATGCCGACCATATGCGGCCTAAAGCTCTGCAAAAAACGCAGTTCTCTCACCAGATGCTCTATGGTCTGTCCCGGTGTACCGACCATAAATCCGCAGCCCACCTGATAGCCAATCTCCTTTAGCTGCCTTAAGCATGCCATCCTGTGTGAAAAGCTCATTCCTGCCGGATGCAGCCTCCGATAATGCACCTCGTCCGCTGTTTCATGCCGCAGCAGATAGCGATTCGCTCCGGCATCAAAGAGTGCCTGATAGCTTTCCCTGGAGCGTTCTCCACAGGAAAGTGTGATGGCACAGTCCGGAAAGCCATTGCGGATAGTCCGTACAATATCACACAGTCTCTCATCATCATACCACAAATCTTCCCCACCCTGCAGCACAAAAGTACGAAAGCCCAGCTCGTACCCCTGTTTACAGCAGGAAAGGATTTCTTCCCTGGATAATCGATATCTTTCCGCCTTCCGGTTGCTGCACCGGATACCACAGTAATAACAGTCATTCTTACAATAATTGGTAAATTCAATCAATCCCCGGATATAGATTTGATTGCCATAATACAGCCGACGCATTTTTCCTGCCTGCTCTTCCAGATATTTCCCGGTCTCCTCATCCCGTTCTTCAATCAGTCTGTAAAGCTCCCGATCCGTCAGGTTCTGCTGTTTTACCAGTTTTTCTGCCAATTCGAGTATTTCGTTCATGACTCCACCTTCTCAAGCCAGTACAACCTGTTTTTTGATATGCGCAGCCCCAGCTTCCTCTGCAGGTCAAGGGAAACTTCATTTTCTGTATAAACCTGACAGAACGGAAGCCATCCGAGTGCCAGCATACGGTTAATCGCATCGGACTCCAGGGCAGCCGCAATGCCTCTCCTACGATATTCTTCCTTCACATAGAGCATCCCCATGCTGCCTTCATCATGCATTCCGATAAAACCAGCCAGTTCTCCTTCTAAGAAGGCTCCATACATCACTCCGCTTTTCAGTCTTTCTTCCACATATTCACGGCCGCCAATGTTATGATATCCTGCATAAACCTGATCTGCCATGTTGTTTTCCAATAAACGGATTTCTACTGACCGTTCTACCGGCAGTGTGACATTTCTGGTATAAACCGCCTGATAACATTCGTTGGCCTGTCTGAGACCATAATACTTTTCAATAAAAGAAAGCATTTCTTCCTGATGCACCACAAACAGCTCCGGTACAGCATTCTCCGGCATATGCTCCCGAACAATCTTCTCACCTGCTTCTCCATGGACTGCAGTCAGGAAAAAGGCACGGCTTCTCTTCTCCTGCAACAATACACCGTCCTTTCCGCTGTATAATAAAATACCCTGGCCTCTGCGTAATGTCTCGATCATATCCATATGCCAAAGCTTATCCTGCATCAGCCAGTCTATACATCGCTCCTGTCTCTCATACCTGCGGTATAAGTCCGGTCTTCTTTCCCTCGTCCGCTCTATGGATTTCTGCAGACGCCATTCCTCGATTTTTTTGTGATTTCCGGACAAAAGCACCTCCGGGACTGCTTTTCCATGCCATACCTCCGGTCTGGAATACTGTGGAAATTCCAAAAGCTCCTTATGAAAGGACTCCACCTCTGCTGAAAGATCATTATGCAGAACTCCCGGTACCAATCTGGAAATAGCATCAATCATAACCATTGCAGGCAGCTCACCGCCAGTCAGGACAAAATCACCTATGGACACATAATCTGTCACGATTTCTTCCAAAACCCTCTCGTCGATTCCCTCATAATGTCCGCACAACAGCACCAGATCCTCTTCTCTGGAAAATTCCTCTGCCTTCTGCTGGCAAAAGGTATCACCCTGCGGTGTCAGATAAACCACCCGGATCGTTTTTCCGTCTTCGCCGTTGCCCTGCCGTTTCCTTCTCTCCTGTATTTCCTGCTTTACAGCCTGAAAGCAGTCATATACCGGCTGCGCCTGCATCAGCATTCCGGCTCCGCCACCATAAGGATAATCATCCACCTTTTTATGTTTATCCTCCGTATAATCCCGAATATTGACCGCATGAACCGAAATCGTTCCCTGTTCCATTGCCTTTCCTGTAATACTTGTTCCGATTCCCTGTTCAATCATTTCGGGAAACAGAGTCAATACATGAAACTTCATTTTCTGCTCCTATCCTTTGGCCATATTTATGACTGTACGTTCACTGCCAGAAAAACCGATGTACTTCGTTCCTTCAGATAAAACTTCCGTTCCACCTGAGGCATTGCAGACTCTTCAAAAAACAACGGCTTACCGGCCTCCGCTCCGGTATACACGGCAAGCTTCCAGACAAGCCCTTCCGAAAGCTCCGGCAGGGTAAAGCTCATTGGCTCCCAGTACGCATTGCTTGCCACATATACAATGTCATCCGCCTTCTTTTCCGCATCATAGCCGGCATACAGAATACCGATACATTTATCCGTCGGTTCTGCATTTCTCCACGGAACTGTCGTATGCACACTGACATATGGCAGGCCACACACAGCTCTTTCCAGATTTTTTCGCACTGCCTTATGTTCTCTGCGGAAGTGGATCATATACCGGAAAAACTCATATAGATGACGGTTTTTCTCAAGCAGTGCCCAATCCAGCCAGGAAACCGCATTATCCTGACAGTATGCGTTGTTATTGCCAAATTGTGTATTTCCAAATTCATCCCCTGCCAGAAACATCGGAGTGCCCCGGCTCATCATCAGCATCACGCAGGCATTCTTTATCATTCTGAAGCGCAGCTTCAGAATGTCCTGATCCGGGGTTTCCCCTTCTGCCCCACAGTTCCAGCTTCGATTATCATTGCAGCCGTCTGTATTGTTCCAGCCGTTTTTTTCATTGTGCTTCTCATTATAGGAATACAAATCGTACAACGTAAATCCGTCATGACAGGTCAGGAAATTCACGGAGGAATTATACCCCAGATACTCTCCGCCATACAAATCCTCCGAACCGGTCAGGCGCTTTACCGCCTCCGCTCCGACTCCGTCATCCCCCTTCAAATAGCTGCGGATTGTGTCCCGGTACCTGCCATTCCATTCAGCCCATCGATACCATGCTGGAAAGCTGCCCACCTGATAAAGCCCTCCTGCATCCCAGGCTTCTGCAATCAGCTTGGTGCCGCCCAGAATCGGATCAAATGCCAGCTGCTTTAAGAGCGGCGGATTGCTCATCGGTGAACCGTCCTCGTTCCTTCCCAGAATACTGGCCAGATCAAACCGAAAGCCGTCAACGCGATAATCCGTAACCCAATAGCGCAGACACTCCAATATCATCTGCTGAACCACCGGATGATTACAGTTTAACGTATTTCCACAGCCGCTGAAATTGTAATAATATCCATCCGGTGTCAGCATGTAATAAATTTGATTGTCAAAACCTTTAAAAGAAATAAAAGGCCCATGTTCGTTTCCTTCTGCGGTATGGTTGAACACCACATCCAGAATCACCTCAATATGATTCCGGTTCAGTTCACGGATCAACTCCTTTAGCTCCGTTCCTTCCCGGTTATACTCGCTCGCCGCCGCATAGCTGGTATTGGGAGCAAAGAAACTGACTGTATTATATCCCCAATAATCCAGTAGTTTTTCTCCTTCCACCTCTCTGCTTCCCATCGTCTCATCAAACTCAAAAATCGGCATCAATTCTACTGCCGTAATTCCCAGATCCTTCAAATACAGTATTTTCTCCTGCAATCCGGCAAAGGTCCCCGGATGCTCCACTCCTGATGAGGCATCCCTGGTAAAGCCTCTGACATGCAGCTCATAGATAATGGTATCACTCATTGCCGTAAGCGGCTGGATTTCCTTTCCCCAATCAAAGTCATTGCGCACCACTCTGGCATGATACAGTCCGTCCCGCTCCTGTCTGACACCCCAGACACTCTGTCCGGTCACAGCCTTGGCATAAGGGTCTAACAGAACATTTTTCTGTTGGAATAACAATCCCCGCTTCGGATCGTATGGTCCGTCCAACCGGTACGCATACTCAAACTCTTCAATATCCAGACCGAATACGATCATCGAATAGACATCCCCAATCCGGTAATGCTCTGGAAAAGGCAGTACTGCATAGGGTTCATTTTCCTTTCTGTGATACAAAAGCAGCTCACAGGCCGTCGCTCCGTGAGAATGTACCGTAAAATTCACCCCTCCCGGCAGCACAGTTACCCCGTTCTCCTGATACATTCCCGGTCTTACCGGATAACCCTCAATATAATCTAATGGATTCATATTTGCCATAGACTCTGCCGGCTGTTCTGTCTTATGCCCTTTTATCTCTTCCATAGGAATCCTCCTATTCGTAATCAGTTACTGTTCACATCCTTCTGCTTCTCCAGTAACGTATCTGTGATTACAGTTTACTTCATTTTTTATTTATTGTAAAATGAAAAAAGAAAGGAAAAGACTATGAAAATTACACATTTATATCACAGCGGTTTTTCCGTGGAATTGGAGCAATCCGTTCTGATTTTTGACTGGTATCAGGGAATGCTGCCTCTGTTTGATCCGGAAAAGGAAATCTATGTATTTGTTTCCCATAAGCATCCCGACCATTATTCCACCAAAATCTGGGAGCTGGCTTCCCTTTATCCCAAAATCCATTTTATCCTCCACAGAGGAATCTGCAAACAGCCTCCGGCTGAAACCGTTTTCGTCACAGCCCACAGAGAATATGCAGTCGGCAGTCTGCAATTTCATACACTGCTTTCTACCGATACCGGAGTCGCTTACCTGGTGCAGGTTGAAGGAAAGACGATCTACCACGCAGGAGATCTGAATCTCTGGTATTGGGAAGGGGAATCGGAAACAGAAAACAAGTGGCAGATTGGAACCTATCAGGCAGAAATCAACCGTCTGAAAAACACTCCGATTGATGTCGCCTTTTTGACGTTGGATCCCAGACAGAAAAAAAATGCCGTGCTTGGCATGCAGTACTTTTTAAAACAGATTACGGTTTTACTTGCGATACCAATGCACTATTGGGACGAAAAGGAAAAGGCGAAGGCCTATCTTGAAACGGAGGCTCTTCTTCCCTACCGCAGCAAAATCTGCTTTGATGACGAAATAGAACGATAGCGCAAAACTCTCTAATATCCGTTCTGAAATCGTATTCTAATCCAAAAGCCCGTCCAGTATATGTATCTTCATATACTGCTCTTCTACTTTCACATCCAGCACACATTCTTTGATTGCCGGCAATAAAAGCTCCCGTCCGTCGTCTAGGTCAATCACATAGACATCATTCGCACCGGTCTCCATAACATCCTTCAGCACCCCGATTTTCTGATCCTCTTCATTAAAAATATGCACTCCGATCAAATCTGCAATGAAATATTCATCCTTCCGAAGACGTACGGCGTCCTTCCTTGGTACGAACAGACTCTTTCCTTTATATTTTTCCACCTCGTTCAAAGTGTCGATGCCCTTGAACTTTAAAATGGCAAACTGCTTAAAAAATTTCACACCTTCTATTTCCAGCGAAATTCTTTCCCGGCCGGTATCCAGAAGAACCTCCTTACACCTTTTAAAACGTCTTACATCATCGGTGGTCGGAAAGACCTTAACTTCTCCTCTGACCCCATGTGTCGAAGAAATGACTCCTATCTGAAAAAACTCTTCCATATACACCTCTCTGTAAAAATATCCCCAAAGCCAGAATTGACTTTGGGGACACTCACTTTTCATTAGATGATCTCTACATCCACTTTCTTATTGTCTTTGGATGATGCTGCTTTTACGACAGAACGGATTGCTTTTGCAATACGTCCCTGCTTACCGATTACCTTACCCATATCAGCCTGTGCAACATGAAGCTCAATTGTCACGTTTCTGCCGCTTTCCTTCTCGGTGACAGCTACCTCATCCGGATTATCAACAAGCGCTTTTGCAATTACCTCAACTAATTCTTTCATAGTCCACCTCCAAAAGCTTCTCAGACAAACGTTTTCTTATTTTACGATACCTGCCTGCTTGAAGATCTTGTTTACAACCTCTGTCGGCTGAGCTCCGTTTGCTAACCATTTCTTAGCCAGCTCTTCGTCTACCTTGAATGTACTCGGATCTGTAGTCGGATCAAATGTACCGATTTCTTCGATAAATCTGCCGTCTCTCGGGGATCTGGAATCTGCAACGATGATTCTATAGAAAGGTGCTTTCTTCTGTCCCATTCTTCTTAATCTGATTTTTACTGCCATGTTTCTTACCTCCAAAATAAAAATATAAAATATAGTTACTAGAATTTATGGTTAAGGACTGCATTAAAACGGGAATTTACCCATTCCACCCGGGAACATTCCACGTCCCTTTCTGCCGCCCATCATACCCGGCATCTGTTTCATCATCTTCTGACCCTGTTCAAACTGTTTGATGAAACGATTCACAACACTGATATCCACTCCGGCGCCTTTGGCAATCCGGTGCTTACGGCTTGGATTTAAAAGCTTCGGATTCTGTCTCTCGGCCGGTGTCATGCTCAGTACAATGGCCTCCATACGTGCCATCTGCTTCTCATCAATCATGGATTCCAAATCACCCATTTTGGCACCCATTCCCGGAAGCATACTTAAGATACTGGACAGTCCACCCATCTTACGCATCTGTTTCATGCTTTCCAGATAGTCCTCAAAGTCGAACTTGCCCTTTTTCATCTTCGCGGCCATTTCCTTTTCCTTGTCCGCGTCGATATCCATATTGGCCTGCACCTTGTCGATCAGAGAAAGTACATCTCCCATTCCAAGGATCCGACTCGCCATACGATCCGGATAGAACTGCTCCAAGTCGGAAAGCTTCTCTCCCATACCGACATACAGAATCGGTTTTCCGGTCACTGCCTTTACAGAAAGTGCCGCACCGCCTCTCGTATCACCATCCATCTTGGACAGAACCACACCGTCCACTCCGACCTTCTCGTCAAATTCTTTTGCCACATTAACCGCATCCTGTCCGGTCATGGCATCGACTACCAAAAGAGTCTGATGAACTTCTACTTGAGACTTAATCTCCTGCAACTCTTCCATCATGGCTTCATCAATATGAAGACGTCCAGCAGTATCTAAGATTACTACATTATGTCCATTCTTCTGTGCATGCTCAATCGCTGCTTTTGCAATGTTCACAGGCTTGTGGTTTTCACCCATGGAAAACACATCTACCTGCTGCTTTTCACCGTTGACCTGAAGCTGTTTGATAGCAGCCGGTCTGTACACATCACAGGCAACCAACAGCGGCTTCTTACCCTTCAATTTCAGCTTTCCTGCAATCTTTGCTGTGGTAGTAGTCTTACCTGCACCCTGCAGACCGCACATCATAATGACAGTAATCGCTTTTCCGGGCTGAAGCTCTATCTCAGTCGTCTCAGAACCCATCAGTGCTGTCATCTCTTCGTTTACGATTTTAACAACCATCTGACCGGGATTGAGACCGTTCATGACATCGGAACCGATTGCCCGCTCTTGCACCGCTTTCACAAACTGCTTTACAACCTTAAAGTTTACATCGGCCTCCAACAACGCCAGCTTGACTTCCTTCAAAGCAGCCTTTACATCTTCTTCGGTCAGTCGACCCTTTCCTCTCAGGTTCTTAAATACATTCTGCAGTTTATCGGTTAAACTCTCAAATGCCATGCGCTCTAAAGCTCCTCCAAGATTTCATTCGACAGCCTCTTGACCGTCTCCTGCGTTGTGATCTCGTTAATCTGTGCAATCTTTTCCTTGATGGCCGTAAAACGGGACACCAGATGAAGCTTGCTCTCATAATCGCCTAAAATCTTATCGCAGCGTTTCAAGAGATCGTGCACACCCTGACGGCTGATACCATGCTGTTCCGCAATTTCGCTCAGTGACATATCATTATAAACGGCATCCTCATAAATCTGCCGCTGGTGCTCCGTTAAAAGCTCGCCATAAAAATCATATAAAAATCCCTGTTCTACAATTCTTTCCATGCTCATGTCACCTTGGTTATCTTACACGAAAAGAGCAAAGGTGTCAAGTATTTTTTCTTGACACCTGCAATCCGGCATAAAAACAACAAAAACTGTGCAAAATACGATATAGAGAGAATTTCGATTTGATCGATTCCCGGAAAGGCAGAACATGATGACTGATTTTTGGAAACAGGACTGTCTGGTACCTCATTATACCAGACTGACCGGAACACACACTACAGATACGGTTGTAATCGGTGGCGGAATCTGCGGTATTCTGACCGCTTTCTTACTACAGAAGCAGGGCATTGACTGCATCGTTTTAGAAGCAGCATCCATAGGAAGCGGCCAAACTATGGGAACGACTGCCAAAATTACTGCCCAGCATGGCTTATACTATCACAGCCTCATACAGTCCCATGGCAGGGGAACTGCAAAGGCCTACGCAAAAGCTCAGCAAAGGGCTATTGATGACTATGAAAGACTCATCCTCGAAGAAAAAATATCCTGCGGTTTCCGGCGTTGTCCGGCCTATCTCTACTCTACACAGGAAAATACACTTTTTCTTATGGCAGAGGCCAACGACGCTGCCTATCTTGGATTTGATGCTTCCTACACACAGGATACTCCTCTTCCTTTTACAGTAACCGGCGCAGTATGTTTTGAGAATCAGGCCTGCTTTCATCCCCTGCACTTTCTCTATACACTGTCTCAAAAGCTGACTGTCTTTGAACACAGCCGGGTACTTCGGGTGGAACCTCCGGATCGTAATAGGAAAAGCACCGGGCATCCACAGTCCAGAGTATATACCGAACAGGGAGAAATTATGGCAGACCGTGTCATTTTTGCCTGTCACTATCCCTTTCTACGCTATCCGGGCTCCTATTTTCTGAAAATGTATCAGAAGCAAAACCCTGTACTGGCTCTGAAGAATGTTCCACTCCCGGATGCAGTTTGTCTCGGTGTCGATCCGGATGGGCTTTCCTTCCGCAGTACCGGACAGTATCTGCTGCTTGGAGGCCGCTCCTATCGCACCGGAGACAGTCTTTTTGCCCAAGCGTCTCTGAAGTCTCTGAAAGAAAAGGCGTTGCTTCTCTATCCAGAGGGAGAAATTGCAGCCTCCTGGACTGCTCAGGACTGTGTCACCGCGGATGCAC
>JAGANL010000036.1 GCA_017624235.1 Lachnospiraceae bacterium
GTATTTTATAACGGAACCGCCAGACAGCCGGAGCGGAAAGAGATGAAACTGTCTGATTCCTATCAGACACCGGTGGAGGATCCTGCTTTGGAGTTAAGGGTAGTACAGCTGAATATTGGAGTGGGACATAATCGGGAATTGACAGAGAAATGTCCTCTTCTGATGCAGTATTCCCAGTATGTAGGAAGAGTTCAGAAATACGCTCTTGAGTTACCGCTGGAGGAAGCAGTAGAATGGGCAGTCCGGGAATGCATCCGTGAAGGAATACTGTCAGAATTTCTCCAAAAGAACAGATCGGAGGCGATTGCAGTGAGTATTTTTGAGTATGATGAGGAAAAGGAACTGGCGCTGTTCAGAGAGGCAGAGCACGAGCTGGCAAAAGAGGAATTACGGGACGAGGTGAAAGCAGAAGTACGCAGAGAGATGCAGGACGAAGTACGCAGAGAGATGCAGGACGAAGTACGCAAAGAGATGCAGGACGAAGTACGTAATGAAGTACGTAGTGAAGTACGTGATGAAGTACGTAGTGAAGTACGTGATGAAAGCTTGAAAGCCTTAATTGCTACTCTGCAGGAATTTTGTACTGACCCTGCGAAGATTTATTCTGCCATTAAGAAGAATCAGATCTATGCCGAACTGACGATGGATGAAATCAGAAAATATCTCTAGCAATGCAGTGTTGGGAACAGCAGTGCTCCGGCTGTGGCAATGTCAATTATCAGGAACCTGGCTGGCAGTCAGAATCCGGCATAAATCTCTTGGCGGTTTCGTCATGATTTGAACCGTAATTCAGCCCGGCCTGGCGAGCCAGCCGTTCTTTTACCAGCCGGAGAAACGCTTCATTTCCCACCACTTTCAGCATGGGGCCAAAAGACAGAATCTCGATCAGCAGTTCCGTCTCTGTTTTCTTATTATAATAAATCAGACACTCATAGGTATTTTCCCCTATTTTCCGTGTGCTTTTCTCATAATTGGCAAACTGCAGCATGGCACGCTCCAGGGCATTGCGCCGGTCCCGGATGCGGATCCGCACCGGCTCCTTATCATAGGAACGCTGCAGGATGCGGTTGATATCCGGAAGTCTGCTCACCTGGATCCCGCCTGCAGTCATGTCTTTGATACGGCTCAGCTTCAGGACTTCCACTCTCGGGTTTCTGACATAACGCTTTTCCACTGCCAGCAGGCGAAAACAGTCGTTTTTAATGGAATATTCCAGACGGCAGGGCAGATAGCAGTGATGTACCCGCTGTCCGGGACGGGCTTCATAAAGGATATCCAGATATTCCTTATTTTTGATGGCAGATAGGATCATTCGGAAATGCTTTCTGTAATCTGCATCCTGATAGTCGTCTCTATCCGTAAAACGGTCATAATAGTAGAAATCCTCCGGCATAAATAGCGGTTCTACGTCAGCAAAAGCAGCGTACAGGGCTGCAATTTCCTCATCCTCTAAAAACAGACGGATTTTCTCATCCAGAAGCATGGCTTTCAGATAGGCTCTCTGCAGATCATTCAGCGGAACGTAAAAGTCCGCAGATAATTTTGCGTAATATACACCATCTCTTTTTTCGTAAAAACCCCATTCCGGTTCCGTAAGCTTGGGAAGCAGATACAGGATACTCTCCTCAAAACCGCTTTCCTGAATCCGATATTTCAGCTCGCTCTCAGAAAGGTAATTCTTCTTCTCAATCAGGGACTTGATCACCTGAAAATAACAGTTGTATACTTCCGAAAATAATTCCATGGCGCCCTCCCGGCTCATTCCGCAAAATACATCTTGTACATTGCCGTAAAATCTCTTTGAAAGGTGGTCTTCAGCTTTTTACAATCGGATTCCATATCTATAATTCTTCCGGTAAAGGACCGGATCCAGGGAAGCATTTCATTGGCGTCAAAAACATCGGTTTCATAGGTAAAGGTGTCCTGCGCAATGCGTTTTACTACGCCGCCCTTTCCCTCCCGCTCCAGACGGTTTAAAATATACGCCTCCGTGTTTTCGTGGATATGCAGAGTCAGCTTCACATGTTCCAGATGCTGACGGCCCTCATTCTGGAAAGAGACGCCCCATGCAAGCTCCTTGTTTTGTTCAAATTTTCTGCGGATTTCTTTGTAATTCGGATAGACTTCCTTAATTTCCGCCTCCTTGACCGCATCCAGGCGGACACTGGAAAAGCGTTTTCTCTCCGTCTGATAGAGGCGCAGAAAGCGTCTGCCGCTGCGGGTGCTGACAGAGATCTTCAGGGGCACTCCCTCTACAGTCTGCATATTTTCCGTCTTTGTGCTTTTGACTGCAAGGCTGACCGTCTTCTCCCCATGCATTGCCTGAAGCAGCAAAAGCAGTATTTCATCCTCCAGGGTGTGAACGAAGAAATTGTGCTTGATCCGAAACAAATCATTTTCTATTGACACATTATCCATAATAGTATTCCCCACAATACCAAGGGGAGAAGAAAGCTGGTACAGCTTTATGGCGTCCTCCAGACCCGGATATTCCACCAGAAGCTCCTGAAAAGGCGGATTCAGCCGGTACAGAACCGTCTTGCCGGATTTTTCCTTGGTCAGCATGCCGTTCCTTGCATATTCATTGCATTTCCGCCTGACCATCTGGGATTCAAATACCACATTATACCGGTTCAGCATGCCGTCCGTGATCTCATCAGCGGTTTCCCCTTCCGACTCCCGCAGATAATCCAGAATATAAAAATGGAGCATAATATCATTGTCCGTGAAGCTTTTGGCTTTCCAGACCTGATACAGGGGATTCGTATCCAGCAGATTGCTGTCAATGGAAAGATAGATATTCTTGCCTTTTTCCGTATATTCCTGCCGGACATAGCGGGGCAGCCAGCTCTCCAGCCTGCGCCGTTCATTATCGTAGGTGCGGCCGCTCCAACCGCTGAACTCGTCACGGGTCTTAAAACCGTACACAAAGAAGTCCCGGACATATTCCCGACTTTTGGAAAATGATTTTATCAGTTCTTTGAACTCTGACATATCTTACACCCCCGCATCATACAGGCCAGCCTTCGGTCGTATTCTGATAAACGCTTGGCCCTTATAAACATTTTACACATTTTACCATACCTCGCAACTTTTTTGAAATGATTTATATCTCCGAAGATTGTATCTTATATTCAGACGAAGGAAATACACGAAAGTCTCTGCTGTCGTAGCTCAGCTGGTAGAGCACGGAAAAAACAGGTCTTGACAAAGACCTTAACAGCAATCAAAAACACCTGTTAAGTGCGTTGTCGCAGGTTCGAATCCTGCCGCAGCGGCAGCTTTCGAAAATCCCTTCCGTCTGAAAGCGGTCTTACCATGCGGTAAAACAAGTCTTGGCAAAGGCTTTAACAGCAGTTTCCGGATTGGTAATATACCGGTTCGAAGCCTGTCCCGGGTAAGACTGCTTTTTTCAAAAACAGAAAAGAGGTAAAGGTAAATATGAGCTTTATGGAAAAGTTACATACAATTTTAAACAATAGCATGAAGCTGACCGAAAACGGTGCTGCCGGTTATGAGACAACGGGTAAGGCTCTTCTGGATCTGAACTTTGCGGCGGCATCCCTCAGGAACGAGAGCGAAAGAGAAATTATCCATCGCTTTATCCGGGCCTTCTACGAAGACAGAGTACTTGCCATGAAGTGGCTGTTTTTCCTGCGGGATGTAAGAGGCGGTCTGGGGGAAAGACGAACCTTCCGCATGATTGTCAGATATCTGGCAGTGAGTTTTCCGGAGATGATCAGCCCATTGACAGAGATTATGGCCGAGTACGGCCGTTTCGATGACCTGCTTTGTCTGTTTGATACACCGGTTGAGGAAAAGGTGCTTGCCGTCTTAAAGACCCAGCTGGAGCAGGATCAGATCAGCATGGGTCAGGGCAGAACCGTCTCCCTCTGCGCAAAGTGGATGCCGGGCAACAATACCTCTTCCCAGGCTTCCCGAGAGCAGGCATTCAAGCTGCAGAATTACATGGGCCTGACCGCAAGGGAATACAGAAAGCTACTTGCCGGTTTAAGAGCATATCTGCAGGTGACCGAAGTATACATGAGCGGCCGTCAGTGGGAGGAAATTGACTATACAAAGGTTTCCTCCCAGGCAAATATCCTGTACCGGAACGCTTTCCTGCGTCATGACGAATCACGCAGAAGCGCTTACCTTGAGGCAGTACATGGGGGCAGCGCCGTGATCCATGCAGGGGTGCTGATGCCCCACGAGATCGTCACCCGCTATACGGTGCGCCGGGGCTGGCAGCTGGAAATCAGCGCCGAGGATACTGCTTTAGAAGCTCTCTGGAAGAATCTTCCCGATACCGTTGCCGGTGCGGAAAACGTGCTGTGCGTGGTAGACGGCTCGGGCAGCATGCTGTGTCCTGTAGGAGATGGAAATACTACTGCCTTGCATGTGTCAAATGCACTGGGTATTTATTTCTCCGAGCGGATGAGCGGGGCTTACCGCAACAGATTCATTACGTTTTCCAGCAGACCAGAATATGTGGATCTGTCCGCCTGCCGGACGTTGAAGGAAAAGCTGGAGCTGGCATTTTCCCATAATGACTGCACCAATACCAATATAAAAGCAACCTTCGATTTGATTTTGCAGACTGCTGTGAAGAACCGTTTGCGGCAGAACGAGTTACCCCAGACTGTTCTCGTCATTTCCGATATGGAGTTTGATCAGGCAGTGTGGGAGCAAAATACCAAGACACTGTTCTGCACCATACAGAGGCGTTTCTCAGCCTATGGCTACAAACTGCCAAAGCTGGTCTTCTGGAATGTCAACAGCAGAACCAATACCATTCCAGTTCGGGAAAATGAGCTGGGGGTAGGGCTGGTCAGCGGATTTTCCGTCAACATCTGCAATATGGTTCTCTCCAATGAGTTGAACCCGTTTACCTGTCTGAAGAAGATACTGGACAGTGAAAGATATAGAAAGGTGGAGGAGTATTTATGTTCGTAATTAATAATGACAAAACAAAGTCTCCCATTAAGATATGGCTTTCCGGCCCGGAGCAGCTGGAGGAATCCTGCCTGGAGCAGGCATACCATTTATCGAATCTTCCTTTTATCCATAAATGGGTATGTCTGATGCCGGATACCCACACGGGAAAGGGTATGCCCATAGGAGGCGTCATCGCCGCAAAGGATGTGGTGATTCCCAATGCGGTTGGAGTAGATATCGGCTGCGGCATGGTATTTGTAGCAACCAATGTAAAATACCGGGAGATAAAAGAGGTCATGGTCGGTACGGCAACCATCATGCAGTCCATGATTGGCAGCATTATGCGTGCTGTGCCGGTGGGCTTTGAAAGCCACCGGCAAAAGCAGGAATCCGCTGTGCTCACGGAGGCTCTTGCAAATATCGCAGGATATGAGCAGAATCCGGAGCTGGTTCCTTTGCTTGAAGAGGGGTTTTTTCAAGTGGGAACCCTGGGCGGCGGAAATCATTTCATTGAACTCCAGGAGGATGAGAACGGTTATCTCTGCATCATGATTCATTCCGGGAGCCGCCATCTGGGTAAGGAAATCTGTGACCATTTTCACAACAAGGCCCGGGAGCTGAATCAGAAATGGTATAGTCAGGTGCCGGATGAATATCGTCTGGCGTTTCTTCCGGTGCATACGGAGGAGGGTCGGCAATATATCCGCTGGATGCAGCTTGCCATGGACTATGCTTTCGAGAACCGGGAGCGGATGCTGGAAAAGACCTGTGCCGTGGTAAAGGAGCATGTGGAACGGTATACCGGTCAGGCAGTGGAGTTTACCGACAAGATCAACTGCCATCACAACTATGCCTCTCTGGAAAATCATTACGATGCCAATGTCTGGGTACACCGCAAGGGCGCAACCAGAGTACGGCTTGGCGAACGTGCCGTTATCCCGGGTGCCATGGGTTCTTACAGCTATGTGGTGGAGGGCCAGGGCAATCCCGAATCTTTCTGCACCTCCTCCCACGGTGCCGGAAGAGCCTACTCCAGGAGCGGCGCCATGAAAGCCTATACCACCGAACAGGTCATGGTGGATTTAAAGCAGCAGGAGGTGGTACTGGGAAAGCGGAAAAAAAATGATGTAGCCGAAGAGTGCCGGTTCGCCTATAAGGATATTGATGAAGTCATGAAACAGCAGGCCGACCTTGTCACGCCGGTGAGGAAGCTGAAGACGGTGGGGGTAGTGAAAGGATGATCACGCTGTTTTACGCAATAGCTGTTAATAACAATGGATAAAAAAAATAGCCGCAACCCCTTGATCTTACTAAAAATGATCTGACCCCAAAAAGTTAGACAAAAATTGACGGCTATGTAACTAATGAGGATCGAAGCCTGTATTGTACAGGACTCAGTCCTTTTAGTTTGCATTTAATTCTTTTGTTATTATAGTAATCTATATATCGTTCTAACTCAATACGGAATTCCTCCATAGAATGAAATTCCCTCAGGTATAACAATTCTGATTTGAGTAACCCGAAGAAATTCTCCATGACAGAATTATCCAGACAGTTCCCTTTTCTGGACATGCTCTGCCGGATTCCCTTTTGCTGCAGGCGTTTCTGGTACTGTTTATGTTGATACTGCCAGCCCTGATCTGAATGGAAAATAAGGTTTGTATCATCTGGGATCTTTAAAAATGCCTTATCCAACATATCCATCACCTGATTCAGAACTGGATGTTCACTTATGTTATAGCTGATGATTTCACCATTATACATATCAAGAATCGGGGAAAGATACAGTTTCGTTCCGAACAGGGAAAACTCCGTTATATCAGTCGTCCATTTTTTATTCGGTCCATCTGCTTTAAAATCACGCTGGATAAGATTAGGCGCAATCTTTCCAATCTGTCCTTTATAGGAACGATATTTTTTAATCCTTACCATACATTTCAGACCAAGCAGTTTCATTAGCCGTTGCACAGTTTTGTGATTAATCTGGCAGCCACGGTTGTGCAGCTCCAATGTTATTCTACGATATCCATAACGCCCCTGATTTTCGTGATAAATCTGCGTGATTTTTTCTTTGATCCCTGCATATTTATCTGGTTCTTTTGCCCTACTGACATAATAGTAATAGGTACTTCGTGGTAATTCTGCTACTTCAAGCAATGCTGTCAGCTTATATTTCTGCCTTAATTCTGCAATGACAGCTACTTTGTCGGTTGCTCTGATTTTTCCCGCTCTTGAATTAAGGCATTTAATTTTTTTAAATATTCGTTCTCCATACGAAGCCGCTGAACTTCTGCCAGTAAATCTTCGTTTTCATTTACATTCTGTTTCGGTTTATGTGGTTTTTTAATCCCCATTTTATTTGCCCTGCCTCGTCTTTCTATATACAGGGCTTCCTTGCCTTCTTCATAATAGATACGTTCCCATCTGGCAATTAAATCTCTGCAAGGGATATTAAAATGAGCTGCAGTTTTCCGAAGAGAGGAGCCTGTATTATGCATATATTCTACAACAGAAACCTTGAAATCTCCACTGTAGGATTTTGGTTGAGGATTTAATCCGTCCATACCATGCTCTAAATATGCGTCTCTCCATTTTTGAATATCACCTTTGTGAACATGATATTCTTCTGCCAGTTTTTTAACACCCACATCTCCTTGTAAATATCTTTGTACGATCTCCAATTTCAATTCTGCTGAATACATCTTTTTTCCTGATGGCATGAAAAATCCCCTTTCATTAGACTTGTATTTTGTCTAACAAAAGGGGTTCACTTCA
>JAGANL010000037.1 GCA_017624235.1 Lachnospiraceae bacterium
CACCTCACAAGCTCTCTCGACGACCGTCATTTACCCACCTACGCACCCACACTTATGCACGAAGCCTCAATAAAAACCACTTCTCCCCATCTCCACCTCTACACGGCTAAGAAACACTACTATTCAACTTTGACTAACCCTCGACCCGAAACCAATGAACATCGACAAAATAGGATCTGCGTTTCTGCGGCAGATTTTGTTGCGGATGAAGGAGCTTGGGGTTTCGCAGACGGAGCTGTCGCGGCGGATGAAGGTGTCGAGGCCGTACATCACGAAGGTGCTGCATGAGGATGTGAACTTTTCGTTCCGGACGGCGGCGAAGCTGGCGAACGCCCTGAAGATGGATTTCTTCCCGGCTCTAAGGCCCCAGGAAGAGGGCAGGAATGCCCCAGAAAATAGCGACGCCGGTTAACCCTAAAGTTAACGATAAATGGTATAATATTCGGCGTTTTATGGGAGAGAAAACCCAAGGAAATTCACAAATGGGATATTCGGCTGCATACCCCACGGGGCGAGAGCTTGCCGGGAATTTCTCTGAGAATTTGTTTTGGGATGCTGATTGCTCTGGGTTGGATTTGGTGAAGAATCGTAGATACGTGGTCCAGCGTGTTTTGGAGCGCGGGACAATTAGCGATATGAAGTTTATTTTTGGTGCGTATGGGTTGTCTGATGTAGTTGCTACGGCAAAAGGGTTAAGAAGCCTTGATCCCAAAGCGCTTTCGCTGATTGCCTGCCTTGCAAATGAGCCTAAGGAAAATTTCAGATGTTACACACAGAAACAGTTCTCCCAAGCACACTGGATTTATTGAAAGAGATCCAGAATCTGCGAGAAGTCTCAAATATGAGGCTTGTTGGAGGCACGGCGTTAGCTCTTCACATCGGACACCGAAAGTCCGTGGATTTGGATTTGTTTGGCAAGTTTAATCCACAAAGGTCGATGAGGGCGTTTTTGTTGCAAAATGGGCATGTTGCGGACGGAGCTGAAAATGGTGAAGTGCAGTCTTTGACGGTTGATGGAGTGAAGGTCGATTTCGTTAACTACCCATATCCTTGGTTGCAGGATTGTGTTGAAGAAGAAAATTTTCGGCTTTTGATGATGCGGAAGATGATCCTATGCCGGAAATGCTATTGCCAATGACATGGAATGAAGTTAAGCAGAAGATTGAGTCGGCAGTCCGAGAATTCGTGAAGACATTTTAGGAAATATAAAATTTGTAAAGTTTTTGACAGGATTAACAGGATTTACAGGATTGAGGTTTGAAGGGTCTGTCCCCATGGTGTTCCACAGATTCAGGCCGGCAAGGAAACGTTGAAGCGAATCGATGCGCTTTTGAATCGAGGAGACTCCTTTGCGATAGAAAGTACATTGTCAGGGCTTGGATATTTGTCGGTCATAAAGCATGCGAAGGCATTGGGATATGATGTATTCATTTGCTACACATTTGTTGATTCGCCGGAGGTATGTATAGCTCGAATCGAAGGTCGAGTCAAAAAGGGTGGCCACTTCGTTCCGCCAAAAGATGTTAGAAGGCGGTACTATAGAAGCAAGAAGAACTTTTGGCAAAAGTATTCTGAAGAGGCTGATTATTGGGTTCTCTGTTACAATGGCACATCGCACATAGATATTGTAGCAGAGGGGCGAATTGGAGAATCTTATGTTGTGCTTTCAGAAGATTTGCTGCAAAAGTTCAAGGAGGATTTATGAGTGAGTGGGCAGCGAAAATGGCAAGGATTATTAATAAGGCGGTTCAAGATGCCCAGGAAGAGAACAGGCGTTGTGGTATTCCGAATGTGTATGTCATAAATGGTACGATTGTGTGGCAACTGCCAGATGGAACCGTTACATCGACAAAACCAGTTGAAGCTGGTGTTTAGGGACGGTATCGGATGCCGGTTTCTATGAAGGTCGATGTCTTCTGGTAGCGGTTCGGGATACCGGACAGGGCATTGAGGAGAAGGAAATAGCAAAACTCTTTACTTCTTTTCAGCAGGTGGACACGAAGAAAAACAGATATAAGGAAGGAACGGGTCTTGGCTTGTCCATTTCCAGACAGCTTGTGGAAATGATGGGCGGTACCATCGAGGTGGAAAGTGAATACGGAAAGGGCAGTGAATTTCGCTTTTCCATTGTGCAGAAGGTGGTTGATGCGGAACCGGCAGCTAAGATCGAAGAACAGAAAAAGGAGGCAGGAGTATATTTCAGATTTGAAAATACCTTGCTGGCTCAGGTCGCTGTCAGTCTGGCGGAGGAATACGGTCTGAGGATTTTAGAAGAATCGGAGCTGTTCCATGAAGAAATTGGACAAAGCTATGTGTTTGCGGATCAGATCAGTCTTTTTTCCGAGAAAGAACAGGAGGCTTTCAAAAAAGCAGGCTGTCTTGTTTATCTGTTAAAAAATCCAATGCTGGATAATGTCTGGAGCGAAGGAACGGTGGTTCTGAATAAGCCTTTGTTCAGTCTGAATTTCTGTCAGGCAATCAATCAGGAAACTCCGGAAACCAGGGCAGATGCAGAGGATGATATTGGTTTTGAAGCACCGCAAGCACGGATTTTGATTGTAGACGATAATGAAATGAATCTGAAGGTGGCAACAGGGCTTCTGGAGCCGCTTAAGCTGCAGATGGATACTGCCATGAATGGAAAACAGGCATTGACCATGCTGCAGAGTAAGAAATATGATCTGGTGCTTATGGATCACATGATGCCCGTCATGGACGGAATCGAGGCCGTGCAGGCAATCAGGCAGATGGAGGAACCATATTATCAGAAGCTGCCGGTTATTGCTCTGACTGCCAATGCGACGGTAGGAGCAAAGGAAAAGTTCAGGGAAGCAGGTATGAATGATTTTGTGGCAAAGCCTGTCAGGATGAAGGAAATCTGCAGGAAGCTGCGTCAGTGGCTTCCGCAGCAGCTGATTCAAAATGTGGACGAACCGCTTTCGGCAAAATCGGAAGCACAGGCGATTCCTGAGATTGTCGGACTGGATGTCGAGGAGGGCATTCAGAACTGCGGTACGCAGGAGCTGTTTTACAGTCTTCTCGGAGATTTTTATAAATTGATTGAGCCAAAATGCAGGAAGCTGGAAAAGTATCTTGCTGATGGCATGGTTCGGGATTATACTATAGAAGTGCATGCACTGAAAAATACGGCACGGATGATTGGGGCCATGCAGCTTTCAGAGCGTTTTTTTGTACTGGAGCAGCATGGAAATGAGGAGGATGTCGGATTTTTAGAGCAGGAGACACCGGAGACATTAAAGCTTTATCGAAGCTATCAAGAGATTTTGTATCCCTATGCGCAAAGGCAGGAGGCAGAGAAGAACGAGGTGTCTGGAGAAGAGCTTGTTTGCTGTCTGAGACGCCTGATAGAAGCGGTTGACAGCTTTGATCTGGATGCGGCAGACGAGGCGATGAAGCAGTTGAAAGCCTGTCGTATGCCGGAGGGAATGGAACAGCAGCTGGAAGAGCTGGATGCGTATGTGGCAGATGTTGCCATGGAAGAAATTATGAATCTTAGTGAAGCAATGATAAAAGAGTTGGAAGACAGGAAAGAGAAAGGCAATTAGGAGGCACTATGCAAAACGTTATATTGATTATGAATACACAGAGTTATATTATTACTTCCGTAAAAACACAATTGGAAGAAAAGTACCATGTGATTCAGATAGAAGCTGAGATTGAGCAGCTTCAGAGTATCAAAGACAGTGTGGATGCGATTGTAATATATGCAGAAGAAAGCCTGATGGAAAGACAGCAGTTTCTGGTCTTTATGAAGGATCGTTGTATCGAAGAGGATACACCGGTGTTTGTCATCGGTGATACGGATGATGTCAGGGGAGTGGAATCCATCTTGCCGGGACATCTTGTGAAGAAGATTTTCCAGCGTCCTATTGATGTCAGGGAAGTCGTCAAAGAGGTAGACACCTATATTCAGAATTACGGCAGACAGAACAAGAAAAAGATATTGGTCGTGGATGATTCCGGCGCCATGCTGCGCAGCATCAAGGCTCTGCTGGAGGATCGGTACCAGGTCATTCTGGCAAATTCCGGGACGATGGCAATCAAATATCTGACCCTGAACAGACCGGATTTGATTCTGCTGGATTATGAAATGCCTGTTCTGGATGGCAGGAAAGTATTGGAAATGATAAGAACGGACATGGAATTTTATGATGTGCCGGTCATTTTCCTGACCAGTAAGAGCGATAAGGAAAGTGTGACAAACGTGCTGGCATTAAAGCCGGAGGGCTATCTGTTAAAGACGATGAAACCGGAACAGATTCGCAGGGAAATCGATGAGTTTTTTGAAAAGAGAAAGATAAACAGTCTCTAAAGTTGAAAACAGGGGGACAGTTGGGAGAGGTACAAATGAAAACAAAGAGAATACTGATGTCACTGGTGGGAGTTGTAATCTGTGCGGTGAGTGTAGGAATATTTAAAATTGCTGCGCTTGGCGTGGATCCGTTTCAGACCTTTCTGGGAGGATTGGATCAGCTTCTGCCGATTCCATTCGGTACGCTTTCCGTGCTTTTGAATGTAGTACTGCTGAGCTTCAGCCTGTTGGTGGACAGACACAATATCGGCATTGCGACCTTTTTGAACTTATTTTTACTGGGGTACATCATACAGTTTACTTATGAATTTCTGCAGACGGTTCTTCCCGATCCATCCATGCCCGTGCGTTTTTTATGTCTGGCAGTAGGACTTGTGCTACTTTGCTTTTCTTCTTCTTTGTATATGACAGCAGATTTGGGTGTGTCAACCTATGATGCGGTGGCTATTGTCATGGCTAATAAGTGGAAGCTTGCTCCATTCAGATTCTGCCGTATTGCGACAGATCTGGTCTGTGTGATTGCCGGAGTCGGTATTTTTCTGGCAGGCGGGGGAACGGTAGCAAAGGTCCCGACCATAGCAGGTATTGGAACGATTCTGACAGCCTTTTGTATGGGACCATTGATTGAGGTGTTCAATGAGAAGATTTCACGTCCGATGCTGGGGATCGGAAAGGAAGGAGTTTAACGGCGATAATGCGGCTGTTCTTCATTCATCCAGATAACTGCTTCATCCAATCCTTCGGGAGTATTGGGAAATTCCCTGCTGTTTTTCTGCTCGGCCGGTGTTTTGACAAAGCAGTAGGGTTCGGGATAGAGGGTTACCAGCATGGTATCTCCCTGCTTCTGTATATAGAAACGCATTCCGTTGTCACTGCCGCTTAAGGGCTCCTTTTGAATATAGTTGTAGGATAGCTGTTCGCGTTTGATCATTTTGATTTTCCTCCGATTCAGATAAGCTATTATACCTCTTTTCTACCGGAGAGGCAAAAGAGAAATTCATAAAGTTTTAATCCTTTTTCATAGCCAGTTCATTGCTTTTTGGTGCGGAACAGTTAAAATGGAATCAGAAGCTGTATCGTGTATCGGAACACAGCCAAAACGATGAAAAAGAGAAAGGAAAAGACAATGCTGGACTATCAGGTATTGTATGTAAGCAAAACCGGAAATACGAAACAGATTGCAAAGGAAATTTTTGCAGCGCTGCCGGGTACCTCAAAGGATATCTGTGATTTGCAGGAAACAGTCAGGGTACGGGATGCTTCTCTGTATTTTATTGGCTTCTGGGTCAATTGCGGGACTTGTGAAAAGGAAGTCATGGATGCGCTGTCTGCACTGAGGGGCAAAAGAGCTGCGCTGTTTGGAACCTGCGGCATGGGTAGATGCGAGGAATATTACCATAAGATTGAGCGTAGTATCAAAGCATTTCTTCCGGAGGATTGTGAGTATCTTGGTGCTTTTCTGTGTCAGGGAAAGATGCCGATGGATGTCAGGCGCAGATATGAGACACTGCTTGCAGAGGGAAGAGAGCCGGATAAGGTGAAGCAGCTGATACGTAACTTTGATGAGGCACTGTTGCACCCGGATGGACGGGACTTGAAAGGAGTCAGAGATTTTGTAAGGAAAGTTCTGGAGAGCAGTGCAGAAAAAGAAAAAAATGTGCAAAAATATATTGACAAAAGCATGGTTACCATGTAAAATAATCAATGTTGCGGATGATGTAACATTAGAATGTGCGCTTAGCTCAGCTGGATAGAGCGTTTGGCTACGGACCAAAAGGTCGGGGGTTCGAATCCTCTAGCGCACGGTAGATGGAAAAGTAGTTACTTTTACACAAAAGTAGCTACTTTTTTTTGTGCAGAATATAGGGAACTGTTTCTTTTCAGATATACCGAAAAGTGTTAGAATAAAAAATATGTCGAATTTGTATTTTTATAAAGTACCGGAAACGTTCCCAATCAATAGGGAGGAAGCTTCGGTACACAGAAAAACGAGTACGGAAAATGAGTAAAATGATGAAAAAAAGCAACAGCAGGATTGGAAAGAATGTGTTTGAAAAGCTGGCGGATAAGCGTGGTGCCTCCATGGTGTTAGTAGTCTGTCTGTTTTTGGTTCTGTGTGTTTTGGGTATCAATTTGTTGAATGTGGCAAATGCCAATGTCATCAATACCGCGCTGGAACAGGAGAAGGAACAGACGATGCTGTATGTCAGTTCGGTCTATGATATTGTAAATGATATGATCGAGGATGGGGCCTTCAGTGATCCGGCTACGGGTCTGCTGCCGGATACGGCAGAGACAAAGGATGCGTCAGGCTTTCAGGATGGAAACGGTAAAAATATTCCGGTGAAGGTCACCTTTCATAAGGGTGCCATGCCGATTGAAGCCCATATAGAGATTACCTGTACCGGAGCAGACGGCACGGCAGAGACGTATACGGTAATCAGTACCTATTCGTCTTCCGGAGTGGCAGGAGGCTACAGGAGAGAATCTTGCAAAGGACTGGTGGATCATGCGGGTTAGGATGATACAGAAGATTAGGGAAAAACGGGGCGAGACTCTTTTGGAGCTGACGATCAGCATTGCCCTGTTCGGTCTGATGGCTCTGATGGTGGCAACCATGTTTGGGATGGCAAACCGTTCCTCCATGCGGAATCTGAACACAGATGAGGTTTTGGATCAGGCCATCACGGATATCGTGAAGGAACAGAATCTGGAGGACAGCAGTACGGTATCACAGACCGTGGTTTTTGGGAAATCCGGAGGCGGTGAGGTGAGTCATACCGTGGAACGAATCAAAGCAGGCGGGCTGTATATGTTCCGGGAGTAGGAATCAGACCACATGTGAACAGAAATCCGGCAGGAAGGAGGCGGCAGCGTGCGACTTGATTGCATTAGCAGGAAGCTGCGGGAGCGGAGAGGCTTTACGCTTCTGGAAGTGATTCTGGCGACGGCTATGGTCAGTATCTTCTTTGTCATGGCGGCAATGATCATACCGACCTGGTATAAGGCCTATACCAAAACGACACAGTTAAATCATGCAAGGCAGATTGCGGACAGTGTGATGGGCGCGGTCGAAGGGCAGGTGCGGTTTGCCAATCAGGTGGAGGTGCTTGCTCCCACGGAAAGTGATCCAGTACAGCGGCTGACCGGACTGAGCGGAAGCCATAGATTTCAAATACCAATGCAGGGTAGTACAGGATACATTGACGGGCTTGTGTATGATGAGGACTTTTTCCTGAATCATGAGTTGGCGCTTTCCTTTTCGTTAAGCCCGGATCATTCTTATTGTGATGTAACGGTAGAAATTCTGGCAGAGGACGGCAGCAGGGTGCTTCAGAAGCAAAGGGCAGTCATGCTGTCGGGGGAAAATCCATAAGAGAAAACAAAAGAGAGAAGATGGAGACTTTTTATGGCAAAATATCGCTATAAGGCAAAGAACCTGGAAGGAAAAATCCTATACGGAACCCTGGAAGCGGGGAGTAATGCAGAATTTTATGACAACATGGAAAAGAAGGGGCTTTACTGCATTTCCATGTCGGTGAAAAAGGGGGAGACGGCAGAGGGAAGAGAAAGAAAGCTGAAAATGAAAACGCTTTCGGTATTCTGCAGGGAAATGTCCGTGCTGCTTGCCTCCGGTATGAATCTGCTGACCGCTCTGAGGCTTCTGTATGACAGAGAGGAAAAGCAGTATATCAAGGACAGCTATATGGGGCTGATCGAGTCGATTGAAAAGGGTGATACCTTTTACGAGGCGATGCGCAAGCAGGGAAATACCTATCCAAGACTGTTAAAGGCAATGATACTGGCCGGAGAGGCAAGCGGTTCGATCGATCAGATTATGGAGAAAATGGCGATTTATTATGAAAAGGAAAATGCGTTAAGGACAAAGGTACAGAATGCCATGATCTATCCGCTCATTCTGATTGCAGTGACCTTTGCGGTGATTATCCTTTTGTTTACCTTTGTGCTTCCACGTTTTTTTGATATGTTCGAGGGACAGCAGGTACCTGCGATCACGGCAGCCTTTATGAGCATCAGCCGTTTCCTGACCGGAAACTGGCATCTGCTCTTACTGGCTCTTCTGGTAGTCATATGCGTGGTGAAGGCACTGGGTGAAAATAAGCGGACAGGCAGAAAGCTGGATCAACTGATTCTTTCCATCCCGATTTTCGGAAAGCTGATCAATAAGGTGATTACAGGGCATTTTGCCAATGCAATGTCCATTTTATATGCCAGCGGAGTCACAATCGTGAGAGCGTTGGAAATCAGCGGGGAAACGCTGGACAACCGTTATATTGCGGAGAAGCTGGTCAATGTCCGGGAGAAGGTGGAGAAGGGTGTCGAGCTTTCTCAGGCATTGCAGCAGGAGAAGATGTTCGACAAGATGTTCTGGTCCATGGTACATATCGGAGAGGAATCCGGCAATCTGGAGATGATGTTTTTTAAGCTATCGGAGTATCTGGAGCAGGAGTCCGAGGCAGCGGTACAGAAGATGATGGCTGTATTGGAGCCTATGGTGCTTATTGTGATTGCGGTGGTCATCGGTGCCGTGGTGGCAAGTGTGCTGCTTCCGATTTACAGCATGTATCAGGTAGGATAAAGAAAGGGGTTTAGCGGACGGTCATGAAACTGGCGATGAAATTCAGTAATGATGCAGTCACCATTCTGGAGTACAAAGGCGGAAATGCAATACAGGTATCAAAATGTGTGCAGGGCAAGATGCCGGAAGGTGCTTTTAAGAATGGGATTGTGGTAGATACAGGACAGGTGGCGGATGTAATCAGGGCACTGGTCAAGGAGAACCGGCTCAAAGGGAAAAGGGTCAGTCTCTGTGTCAGCGGGATGGATGTCATTCAGAAGAAAACGGAAATTCCCAAAAGTGCGGCAAGGCATGTGAGGGGACTTTTAAAGAATGAACTGACGAAAACGGAGACGCTGCGAAACGGTTATCTGTTTGATTATATTCCGATGGAGGAAAATACAGGTGAGATGTCTGCCTATCAGACCTATCTGCTTCCGGCGGAGCTGATTCGCAATTATGAGCAGACCTTAAAAAGGGCCGGGCTCATATTGGAGAGCGTGGAGCCGGTCAACAGGAGTATGGAAAAGCTTTCGACGCTGCTTGGTCTGGAGAAGCAGGAGGGACTTACCATTCTGATGGATGTGGAAAGCTCAGGTATCGATCTTTTGATGACGGGAGCCGATATGAAGAGTATCTACCGTAATATTCAGAAGAAGGAAGAAAGTATTGAGGAAAACATCTTCATTGTATCCGCAATCCAGAATATTTCAGAGAGTACATCTGCGGCGGAGCAGATGCTGGATCAGCTTGGCGAGGCAGTCTCCAGACTGATTCAGTTCCAGTCACAGACCAGCAGGGGGCGGGTTGTGGAACGGATTTTAGTATACGGGGAGCTGGCGGAGCAGGAAGAATTTGTGGCTAAAATCGGACGTCGTACCGGTATTCAGACAGATCATTGTCCACTGCCTGAAAACGGAATCCGGTTTCAGAACGGGCAGGCTCCGGCTTTCGGAGTGTCCTTCAGTCCGCTTGGGACGATCTGCGGCAGAATGATTGGGGAGTCGAGACAGCTTTCCTTTATGCAGCCGACAGAGGATGCAGGAGCCATGACGGCAAAGGATCACATTCCGTTTTTGGTGGGACTGGTCTGTCTGATCGGTTTTTCCGTTTACTATTCGGTGATGACAATGGACAATAATCGTCTGGAAAAACAGAATGACAGCCGTCGGGAGGAAATTGCCAGACTGGAGGAATCAGTGGAATTTAAGCGGCGAATGTCAGTACGGGAGGAGCTTTTGAAGCTGACCTCCTACAATGAAAGCTGTGATATCTGCATTGAGACGCTGGAGGGGACAAAGCGTTTTTCAGCGGATGTCTTTACCGGAGTGGATGCTTTGGTGCCGGAGGGCATCACCATATACGGCTATGAGCTGGAGGGTAATACGGTACGCTTCCTTTGCTCGGCAAGGGATCAGGATGGCCCGGCAGAATTTGCCCGGATCGTCACGGATGCGGAACTGTTTGAAGAGGTAGCTTATACGGGCTTTTCTGCTTATCAGGAGGCGGACGGGAGCACACACTACAGCTTTCGGCTGGAATGCGGACAGAAATGGGAGGAGGATGAGGAATGACCTTAAAAAAGAGTGAAAAGATTCTTCTGGAAATTCTCGTACTCGTTGCCGGCTTTGCGGCAGTCCTTGTATTTTTCTTCATGCCGGAGGCTGAGAGAAGAATTGAACTGCAGAGCCTGTCCGAGGAACTGGAAACGGAGCTGAATGAGAAGCAGCTTTTGATGCTGAATCAGACCCTGGATGAAAGCTGTGCGGAGGCAAGACGTCAGGCCGAAAAGAATTATGATTATTTCTATTCGGTGCTAAATGGCTACAGCATCGATGAAATCATCAATCGTATCGCACAGGAGAAGAATCTGGCGATTACAACGTTAAATATTGGAGAGTATGAGGATGCTTCGGCGGACTTTACGGAGAACGTAGAGGGTGAGCTGAGTGTGCTCGTAAAGAGTACGGTGAATGTGACCGTGCTTGGCTCCTATGACAATATATTGGAATTTATGGATGCCGTGAATGAAAAGAGCACCTGCCTTCGGATGAACCTGATTTCCATTACGGAGAATCAGAACGATGCGACCGGTGAGCAGGGAATGCTGGCAACTTTCCGAATCTATCTTTACGGAATCAATGTGGAGCTAGAAAAGGGATAGGTAAGCATTCAGCAGGACATCGCCCCAGAGTGCGGACAGGATAAAGCCAAAGGACAGGAAGGGTCCGAAGGCAAAAGCGGTCTTTCCTCCGGCTTTTTTACGCAGCATGAGGAGGAGGCCTGTGGCAGCCGCTGTCATACAGCTGATGAAAAAACCGATCAGCACGAGACGAAAGCCCAGAAACAGGCCGCAGACGGCACAGAGCTTAATATCACCGCCGCCGAAGCCGTCGGTTACAAGGGACAGAAGCAGCATCGGAACACTCAGAAGGAAGAAGCCGATGATTCCTTCCCTGAAAAAGGACGGGGACAGCAGAAGGTGTGCAAGGGAGAGTCCGAGAATCCAGAGGTGAAGGATATCCGGAATTTCCATCGTGCGAAGGTCGATGCCGGAAAGCACAATCAGTACACAAAAAAAGATACATAGGAGCAGGGTATAGGGGGTAAAGCCAAAGCGGAGTGCAGCGCCCAGAAAAAGCAGGGCGGTCAGCGCTTCAACTAAGGGGTACTGAATGGAAATCGGAGCCTTACAGATACGACAGCGTCCGCGCAGGATAAGATAACTAAGCACCGGAATCATCTCTGCAAAGGAGAGCGTATGATTGCAGTGCGGACAGTGTGAACGGCCGGTAACGACAGATTCACCGGTCGGAAGGCGCAGGATGCAGACATTCAGAAAGCTTCCGATGATGCTTCCTATTAAAAAAATATAACAATACCATAAAAAATCCATGGCGTGATGCTCCTTTACAAAATCTGATGTAATCATATCACGCGGAGAGAAAAAGAGGAATGAAAAATTGGTCAAAAATCTGAAATTAGGAGAAATTCTGAAAGAAGAGGGTTACATTACGGACGAACAGCTCATGGAGGCACTTGCCTATCAGAAGAACAGTCCGACCAAAAAGATGCTGGGAGATGCCCTGACCGAGCTGGGCTTTATCACGGAGGAGGACAAACTGCAGGCACTTTCCAGACGTCTGAACATTCAGGTCGTTCGTTCGGACAAGCTGAAATCCAGTGCAGAGGCAATCGCGCTGGTGCCACGGGAGATGTCGGAGAGGCTTTTGACGCTTCCCTTAAAGGTGGAGCAGGATATGCTGCTTGTGGCAACAGACAATCCGCTCAATTATTATGGAATTGAAGAGCTGGAGTCCCAGACCGGAAAGCGGATTGCCGCCCTGCTTGCATCCCGGTCGGAAATACGGGAAGCGATTGAGCGTAATTATGCCAAGCAGAACATGTTCAGTACGATACACGATGCGCAGAAGGAGTACAGCACCGCAGATAACGTGGATGAGGAAGGTGCATCAGAGTCCTTCCAGCAGATGATGGAGCGTGTAGACAGCTCCCCGGTGGTAAAGCTGGCCAATACCATCATACAGCAGGCCGTGAATATGCGTGCTTCCGATATCCATATTGAGCCGAGAAAAAACAATATCAGTATCCGTTACCGTATCGACAGTGACCTGATGGAAGCCATGGTGCTCAGTACCAGTGTATTGGTGCCGCTCGTTACCCGTTTTAAGATTATGAGCGAGCTGGACATCGCCGAAAAGAGAATCCCGCAGGATGGGCGTTTCTCTCAGAATCTGGGAGGAAAGAATCTGAACTTCCGTATTTCCACGATGCCGAGCATTTATGGAGAGAAAATAGTTATCCGTATTCTGGGGGACAACCAGATCAATATTGTGAAGGCAACCGAGCTTGGAATGAGCGATGAGAACTACGCAAAGTTCAGACGCCTGATCATGAATCCGAATGGAGTCGTATTGGTAACAGGGCCGACGGGAAGCGGTAAGACGACAACCCTTTATTCGGCTTTGAATGAAATTGCGGTGCCGGAGGTCAATGCGGTGACAATCGAGGATCCGGTGGAAAAATATGTACCGAATGTCACGCAGGTACAGGTCAATCCGAAGGCAGGGTTGACCTTTGCTACGGGCCTGAGGGCATTGATGCGTCAGGACCCGGACATTATCATGGTCGGTGAGGTACGTGATCAGGAGACGGCTTCCATTGCAGCCAGGGCCGCAATTACCGGGCATCTGGTGTTAACCACCGTACATACCAATGATGCGGCATCCGCTTTCATGCGGTTCATCGATATGGGAGTAGAACCATATATGGTAGCATCCTCTGTTATCGGAGTCGTATCCCAGCGTCTGGTCAAGCTGATCTGTGAGGAGTGTCGGGAAGAGTATGAGCCATCGGAGGAGGAGCTTTTGCAGTGGGATACGGGGAGCCGTCCGATGCCGCCCAGATTTTATCATGGTGCAGGATGTCCGAAATGCAACCATACAGGATATAAGGGACGGGCCGCAGTACATGAGATTATCGTGATGAACAGCAAGATACGTTCCCTCGTCATGCGCAATGCCTCTTCGCAGGAAATTAAGGCGGCTGCCGCGGAGGATGGTGGTTATACCGATTTGAAACAGAACCTGATGGATATGGTGACAGAGGGAAGGACAACCCTGCAGCAGATGATTAAGGTTGTCAACTTTCTGGATTAAGGAAGCAAAGGAGCGTGGACAGGAAAATGAATAAGACGGAAGAATTGATATCCTATGGAAGACAGCACGGCTGTTCCGATATCCACCTGACTTATGGGGAAGAGCCGGTGGTGCGCTGCAATGGAAAGCTGGTGACCTTAAGCGGCTACGGCAGGCTGGATGATATGCAGCTGGAGCAGCTGACAGGAGAGCTGCTGATGCAGGAGCAGACCGGACAGGAATTTGGAAAGGGAACAGAGGACATTGATCTGTGCTATGAGACACAGGACGGTACAAGAAACCGTGTCAATATCTACAGACAGCAGAAGCATACGGCAATTGCCATCCGGCTTTTGAATCCTTATGTACCGACACTGGCAGAACTGAATATGCCACCGGTTTTTCAGGGGCTGACATCCCTGCAGCAGGGCATGGTGCTGGTGACAGGGCCGACGGGAAGCGGTAAATCTACAACACTTGCCGCCTGTATTGACGAAATCAACCGGACACAGAGAAAGCATATCATTACAATCGAGGATCCGGTGGAATACCGTCACAAAAATCAGGGCTGTATCATCAATCAGAGAGAAATCGGTGTGGATACAGGCAGCTTTTCCCAGGCGCTCCGCAGTGCACTCAGGGAGGACCCGGATATTATTCTGGTCGGTGAGATGCGTGATCTGGAGACGATTTCGGCAGCAGTAACGGCTGCGGAAACCGGACATCTGGTCTTTTCCACGCTCCATACGATTGGGGCTGCGGCTACCATTGACCGTATCGTGGATGTATTTCCGCCGCATCAGCAGAGGCAGATACGGACGCAGCTTGCCATGGTGCTGAGGGCGGTCGTGTCCCAGCAGCTGGTACCCAAGGCAGACGGAAGCGGCCGGGTGGCGGCACAGGAGATTCTGTTGGTCAATGATGCCGTGTCCAATATGATACGGGAGGATAAATGCCATCAGATTACTTCGGTGCTCCAGACGAATGCCAGAGCCGGCATGCAGTCGATGGACAGCCATCTTGCGGCACTGGTGCAGCAGGGCATCATTACACCGGAAACAGCAGCCCGATACGAAAGCGGTTTACATAAACAGGAAAGGAACGAAGAGAGGTAGAAAACGATGAAGAGCTTAAGAAAAAAACTGAGAGAGAAAAAAGGCTTTACCCTGATTGAAATGATTATTGTCATTGCGATTATTGCGATTCTGATCGCGCTGATTGCGCCTAATCTGCAGAAATTCTTAAATACGGCAAAGCAGACGAAAGCGGATGCCGCGGCTAAGACTCTGTACACGGCAACCTCCACTTATCTGGTGGACTGCTATGCAAACGGGAGTCCGGTGGATACGAAGGGGAAAACTTGGACACAGTCCACTATCCCTGCGGATTTGAAGAAGGATTATTTTAACCAGAATGAAATCAAATCCGGGGTGGAATATGAAATTAAATTTGACAGCGCAGGAAATATAGAGAAGGTAACCTGGAAAGAGGATGGATTTACAGGAAAATATCCGAGGGGAGAAGCATCTGAATCGGAAAGTGAAGCAAGCTAAATGGTTTAGTCTGTTAGGAAGGACGGATGATGATATGAATAGAGGATTGCAACAGAAGCTAAAGGAGCAGGCTGGCTTTACAAGGCTTCAGCAGCTCATGATTCTGGTGCTTGCTGCCGTTCTTGTAACAGTCGGAAGCTATACTTTTACCGGATACCGCAGGGCGGCCTATCAGGTAAAGGCGGATCGGACGGCAGAGCGTTTTTTTGATATGGCAGAAAAGTATATTGCCATTGAGAAATCCTCCGGTCGGTTGCAGGAGTGGAATGAGCGGGCGGCAGCATACGGCGGTCAGGTGTCCATGGACGACCAGCTGGAATGTATTGCCAGTCGGTATCAGGGGGCGGATCGGGAGCAGTTTCTGGAAACCTACCGGAAGAAGTACCGGAGAGTGCCGGTCTATTATATCTGTCTGGAGAGTGAAGCGGTGGGAGAAGGGAAACGTGAGAAAAACCCGATTCTGGACATATTCGCTTATCAGATGGTGGATGAAAATATCACAAAGCACACCTTTCTGGTGGAGTACAACGGCAATACGGGAGAGGTGCTGTCCGTATTGTACAGTGAAAAGACGGATTCCTTTACCTATGATGGAAATCGGGAAGATAAGTCCAATGTCATGCTAAGGGATAAGGACAGTCTGAATCAAAAATGGCAGGGATACTGTGGAGTAGACTTGGAGGAAATGTAATGTTTAGCAGTCTGAGAGCAAAGCTTAGAGAAAAAAGAGGATTTACCCTGATGGAGATGATGTTAGTCGTAGCCATTACCGCGGTATTGGGCGGATTGATTACGGCTGGCATCTATGGGTATCTGACAATCGCCTATATGACCCGTGTGAATGATACGGCGAAGACGGTTTTCTTTGCTGCTCAGACTTATCTGACCGAACAAAAACAGCTTGGCAAGCTGGAAAAATGGAATCAGACGGCAGAAGGCTACGGAGAGCTTTTGACGGAGGATGAGTTAAAAGAAATTTTGCTGGCCAATGACAGTAGTCTGGATTTTGCGGCTTATCGGGATAAATATGGAACGAACACCGTGCGTTATCTGAAGCTGGATGCCGGACAGGGAATGAGTGAGAGCGATAATCCGATTTATACGGTCGTGAAAAATTACCTGAATGATGATGACCTGTTGGAGCATACCTTCCTGATGGAATACGATGCCCGCACGGGAGTTGTGAGATCGGTATTTTATACCGAAAAGGCAGACAGCTTTTCCTATGAGGGAGACAGGCAGGATAAGGCCAATGTCGTACTGCGTGATGCAGAAAGCCTGAGAGAAAAAAGACAGGGCTATTATGGCGTGGAAAGTACAAGTCTGGCTAAGACGGACATTGATCTGTATGCACCGAAAAATGCGGTGTTGATGAATGGAGAAAGGCTTTATGTCAAATGGCAGGAGGCCAATTTCCTTTCCCCGGAGGAAATTCGTAATGGAGGGCTGGTCAATGCAAACGAAGCGTTTGACGATGTGGCACTGCGCAGCTTTTTGGTCTATGATGTATCGGTCTGCCGGACATCGGCGGAAGGGGAAGACCTGCTGTTTACGGTATCCGGCTTAAAGCCTTCCATGGCAAGGGGAAGCACGCTGGTCGAAGCGGACGAGGCAGCCGGCGATGGTATTCGGATGACCTATGACAGCGATACCAATGTCTATCAGCTTTTGTTAGATGATATGGACCACAGCATTTATGAGACTTTTTCCATGGAACATGCGGACAGTCTGACAGCAGTGTCCAAAGAGGTACAGGCATCGGATATGCTTTACTGCAGGATATCGGTGAGACTGGATGGACATGATACCTATTCCGGTGAGTCGGACGGCACGTCCACGAATATAGAGAGCGCCAATTTTGCAGGCGGTGTGGATCGTTATTCTCCGACTATGCTGGAGTCGGATCAGATCGATGTATTTGGTAACGGAAATCTGGCTGAGGATGGTTCCGCACCGGAGTATGGTAAGGCTTTTTCCATTGCCAATGCAAGGCATCTGAACAATATGCGCTACGCGTCCGCTGATGCCTGCTTTATCCAGACGGCAGATATTGACTGGAAAAAGCCGGAAGCAGACCGCAGTGAGACGGATGTCTGCTTTGAGCCGCTTACCTTTGTGACAGCAGACGGCGGAGCGCCGATTCCTCCGATTGGCGGGATGGCACTGGGAGGTCTGCATGCTTACAGAATGGCGGCTGAGATTCTTCCGGGAGCACGTGCAGGAGAAACCAGCTCCGAGGTATTTACCGGAAGCTTTCAAAATGGCTATGCAGAGGGACAGGATTATGTTATTTCGCATCTGAAGATTGATAAGCTGACAGGAGCATCGCCGGAAAAATATGTCGGCATGTTCCGGCAGAATGCCGGCACGATTCAAAAACTTCATATCGAAGATGCGGCAGTGCGCGGAGCCGGACTGACCGGAGTGGTGGCAGGCAGCAACCGCGGCCGTATTGAGGGAGTCAGACTTTCCGGCTGCAGTGTAGAGGCAGTTTATTATGCGGGCGGTGTCACAGGCTATAACTATGCGGACGGAGAACTGGAGGATATTACGGTCGATGCGGATGTTTCTGCAGTGTTGAATCCGGATACGGCTGTGGCAAAGGAATCTGCGGATGCGGCACCGGCGCCGGAGTACGGCTGGTATTTTGGCGGTGTGGCCGGCGTGAATCAGGGAAAGGTGAAAAAGGTCAGGACGGCTGAAACAGAGGAGCACAGTGTATCGGGAGCAGCCTGTGTCGGGGGTCTGGTTGGTGCGAACCGGTGCGGAGATTTGGGAATCCTCGGAGTCGGGAAAAAGGCAGAGGTGACTGAATCGGTCAATGGAAATACGGTAAAGACTGCCGGAGTGGGAGGCACTCCGGTTTTCGGCATCACCTATCAGAATTTTGGCGGGATTTCCGGTGTCAATGAAAAGGACGGAAGCATTTGGAAATGTCAGAGCAAGCAGATTATCTTTCTGGAAAGGGATGCGACTGACCCGGAATATATCCAGAATATCGGGGGTATTGCAGGCCGCAATCAGGGTACGCTGTCCGGCTGTATGAATGAGGCGGGAACGGCACAGGATGCCATGATTGGCCAGCTGACGAAGGAATGTGTGGAAAAGGCTTCCCAGGGCAGGCTTCCGTTATTTTCCGGTGTGAATGTAGGAGGTATAGCGGGCTTTAATGAAACGGACGGAACGATTGCAGACTGCGGAAGCTCCAATATCGTAGCAGGCTACCGCAATACGGGCGGCATAGCCGGTAGGAATGCCGGTAAGCTGACCTGTGAAGCAGGCATTCTCGGAATCGGTTCTGTGCTTTCTGGGGAGGAGCGCTGTATTAAGGGGATTGTGGCGGCGACGAAGGAATCGGCAGGCGGTATCGCCGGAACCAATGAAATCAAGATGCTGCAGGGCTATACGAATGAAGCCAATATTTTTGCAGGATCCCTTTCCGGTGGAATCGTCGGAGCAAACGGAGGCATGGGAGCTTATCAGTTTACTTCTGCAAAGACAGATGCAGGCTACTATACGGAGCTGCTGACACCGGGCTTTGAACGGAAGGATGCGGAAGCTGCCATTGTTTCCTGTGAGAACAGGGGCTTTGTCTATGCTCTGGAGCGTTATGCAGGCGGTATTACGGGAGTGAATCTCGGAAAGGTGGAGTCCTGCGGCAGTACGGTAAAACTGGATTCCAACAGATGGCTGAAAGATCTTTTAAATGAAGAGGTACTTGGAAAGATTGCAAGAGCAGACTGTGTCGGCGGTATGACGGGGGCCAATTTCGGAAGCGTGACCGGCAACAATCTGGCCTTTGCTACGACCAGAGCGGGAGTTTGCGGACGGGATTTTGTTGGCGGTGTGGCAGGACTCAATACCGGAGCGGTTAAGAATATTCAGAAAGTACTTGGAAATGTATGGTCGGAAGGAATGGGTGTCGGTGGTATTCTGGGCGTAAATATGAATGCAGAGTCACTCAATACGATTGCGCTGGCAGATGGTATGCAGATTGAGGGCGACTATTTTGTCGGCGGCATCATCGGCATGAATATCACCAAAGCAGCGGAAAATCCAAAGATTGAAAACCTGGTTACGCAGATACAGGAGCGTCAGGGGTGGGTGCGTGGAACGGCTTATGTCGGCGGCATTCTCGGTTATAATACCTCCCTGTCAGCCGGACAGGATATGTCGGGACTGTTTCAGTCGGAGGTGAAGCCTCTTATTGAGAGGGCTTTTCAGCCTTATACGCCAAGTGCGGGCGGTGGTGAAGCGGAAGCAGGGGCAACCGTGTTCAAAGGTTGTATCAGCCGCTCGGATGTCTATGCAGATCGTTATCTGGGCGGTATCGTAGGCTATAACGGAGAAACTTCTCCACTTTACATTATAGATTCCATCAACTATGGAAATGTGGAGGTGACACCGGAAGGGCAGACAAAGACTACTGACGGTTATTATTTTATCGGAGGTATTACGGGACGAAACAGCGCAAGCGGAGTCATTCATCAGTGTATCAATGATGGTTCCGTGAAATCGCCGAGCAGATATCTGGGTGGTATCTGTGAGGTCAATGAAGGATATATCCAGTTCTGCACAGTCGGAAAGAGTGAAAATTACCGGGCAGCAGGTATTACAGGTGACAACAGTGTCGGCGGTCTGGTGGGCTTGAACAGCAATTATGTAGTGCAGTGTACGACCAGCCAATATGCAAAAATCAAGGGCGGAAACAATACCGGAGGCATTGTCGGCACGAACGATGTAAACGGTGTCATTACAGGTGATGCGAGCAAGGCCAAAATCATTGCAGGTATTACCACCGGAGGCAGTAACGGAGAATGTACGGCGGCAGGACGAGTGGAAGGAAAACAATATACCGGAGGCATTGCCGGACTGAATCAGGGACAGGTCGAGCTGGTAAAGGTGGATTATACCGCGTTTATTTCAGGCACGGTCTATGTTGGCGGATTTATCGGTTCCAATGAGGGAACGATTTCACAGGAGGCAGGCGTCCGGGAGGAAAAAGTCATCCGCAATCTGGACAATCATGCAGAGAAGGTCATTGGACAGAATGAGGTAGGCGGTATTGTAGGAAGCCATAATGCCGATAAAATTGAAAACTGCAGGAATTACGGTGCGGTGCAGCTGAGTACCGGTCAGGTAGGAAATGTAGGCGGTATCACAGGCTCGGTAGCAGAGAATATTACGATTGAAAAGTGCGAGAACTACGGGGAAGTGAGCGGAAATGCCATGGGCTCCTATGCAGGCGGCATTACCGGACTCAATAAGAAGGGTGGTAAGATTAAGAATTGTAAAAATTTCGGTATTGCAGTCAGTGAGAAATCCCAGGCAGGAGGTATCGTCGGAAATAACAGCGGAACGCTGGAGGAGTGTAAGAATTTTGGCTCCGTGCGCGGCGCACTCTGCAAGGATGCAGGCGGTCAGATTGTGGCAGTCGGCGGTGTGGCAGGCATGAATACGAAGGATGGCAAGATTAAGAACTGTGCGTCGAAGCAGAACACAGAGGGTCTTGGAAATCTGAGAGCAGACAATGCGGTCATTGGTGCCTATACAGTCGGAGGTATCATCGGCTACAACCAGGGAACATTACAGAATACGACAGAGGATACGCTGCTTGTGACGATTTCAATCAGGACACCGGATCAGAAGATTGATGGTTCAAACGGCAGCTATCCGAGCAGGATTGGCGGTGTGATTGGAAGGGATACGACGGAAGGAACCTTAAAAGACTTTGTATACAGCGGTACGATTGACGTAACATCAAAAGGGGCTTCCAATCATCAGCGTATAGGAGGTATCCTCGGAGAGATTGAGAATAGTAAATTTGTATTGGAAAACTGTCGTATGACCGGAAAAATTACCGGATACGGCAATAACGGTAATGATAACGGCGGTATCGGAGGATTGGCCGGAGTTTCCCGCGGAAAGATTATCGTTTATCCGAATCATGACGGAATTTATACTGCCTGTACGGATGGGGTTTTGATAGAAGGAAATGAAAATGTCGGAGGACTGGTTGGCAGAACGGAAAAAGGATATGGCTTGTATCTGAAAAAGGATGAAGCGTCAGAAGCTGTCAAGCTGGAGCAGATTGCTGAAAATCAGGACACTGACCAGAATAATGATCGGTTCTATACGAATCTTGCATCCGTGAGCGGGGCTGTTAGAGTGGGAGGCTGTTATGGCATTCTTTCCGATTATCGTATCAATACGGACAACAGCACTGATGTGGCGTTCAATCATTATCGAAACGGATATCAGAGAAGTGACGGAAGCATGGTTGGAGGAAAGATTACACCGAATACGAAACCGCAGGTAACCTGTCAGGCCATCGGAGGAATCATCGGTAGTACCAATAATTTTTCGTCTGCTATACACTTTTCTGACCTGTATAATTATGGAACGATTGGCAGTCAAAATATGGGCGGTGTAGGTGCAGAAAGAATCGGCGGCCTGATTGGCTCCAGCAATGGAGGAAATGAAAAACGGCTTGACGATTGTGCCAATTATGGATTGATTGAATCAACAGCACAGTATACGGGCGGTATTTTTGGAGCAGCAAGTCAGATGACGATATCGGATTCCTATAATTGCGGAGAAATCATAGCATATTCAGGAGCCGGTAAAATCGGTGGTATTATCGGAGGTATGAAGGATAAGCCTTTCTGGTTGACTATTCGGAATTGTGAAAACAGAGCCAAAATATCCACCAAATGGCAAAAAAGGCAGGAGGATACCAGAGTCGGCGGTGTTGCAGGTTTTGTGACAGGAACGACTGAAATTACAGCGTGTCGGAATCAGGGAGAAATGGTATTACCCAATGCTGCACGATGCGGCGGAATAGTAGGTTATGTAGAAGCTACGGGAAATGCGGCAGAGGGTACGACCATTCAAAATTGTGAAAATGCAGCACCTATGAAGGAATGTGCACAGCAGACAGGAGGTATTGCAGGAGAGATTTATGGTTCCTGGAAATCGAGCAAGTTGGAGTTTCATGGAAATGTCAATAAGGGAGAAATCGGAGCGAAGTGGCGTTCCGGTGGTCTGATTGGCAGACTGGAGGCAGAAGGGGGCAACGCAAAAAACTGGACGATTAAGGATTGTAGGAATGAGGGTGATATCTATCCGCATCTTGCCGGTGATAATTACCAGGGATGGTTACATGAGCATGGAGGCTGCATTGGTTACATGAAAACCAATGCAAGGATACAAAATCTCGTGAATACCGGAGATATGATTATTGATCAGAGTCTGTGTAAGGGTCAAAAACCGCTGACCAATGTACATGATTTGGGTGGCATTGTCGGAAGATTGACAGGCAGTAGCTACAGTACGGATGTGAATTTGTATCAATGTATCAATAAAGGAGAGATTTGTGTCCGCAAGGTAGGAGATTTATCCGGTACGGTATGTGAAATAGGAGGCATTGTCGGAGGAATCGATGGAAGATGCGAGAAGGCAGCGGTGTTATATCAATGTCGTAATCAGGGTGCAATCCGGATACAGGAGTTGGGCATCTTGAAGGGAAAATGCGCATCAGAATCCGGAAGGGATGTAGCGGAGACAGGGCTGCACAACATAGGAGGAATTGTCGGTAAGGCAGGTGGAAATGTGCTGGAGATGAAATCCTGTGTGAATGAGGCAGAAATTAATGTATCAGACTACACGGCATCGGATGTAAAAAATATAGGAGGAATTGTTGGTAACTTAAGAGCAAAAGGCAAGCTTCTCTACTGTACGAATCAGGCGAGCGTTGTGACGGACAGTAAAACCGCTCATGGCGGAAGCAATGTCGGAGGAATTGCCGGACTGAGCAGTGGGCTGGTCTATGCCTGCAGTACAGAAAATCCATCGGGAGAGAAAGGCAGGATCATCGGAAAAACGGCAGTTGGTGGAATCGTTGGAACAGCAGACGGAAATATCAGTAAGCTGGCCGCTTATAAAAGTGAAAGCGGGGATTCGTTAGACCTGGTTGAAAATGTATTTGATGTAAGCGGTATGCAGATGGCAGGCGGTATTGTCGGTCAGCAGAAGGGTGCTACCATTATGAGTGCAGTCAACAGCGATGGAGTGACCATTACGCTGTTGGATGGAGCAGCAGATCAGAAGGAAACCTGTGCTGGTGGTATTGTCGGAATGGCAGCAACGGTCGGAAACGGTGTGCTTGTCAATTGCTATAATTTTGGGGAGGTCAGGTTTGAAGCAGATGCGGAACGTTACTTAGGTGGTCTTGTAGGTTATCGGGATGGAACGGGGCAAAAGAAAGCGGTATCGGTTAAGGATTCTTTCTATTTACAGGATAGTTCTTATGACAGGATAGCGCAGTCTCTTCCGGATGCTTCATTCCAGCCGGATAAGCAATGTTTGGCAATCGGCAATGAACCGGTAAGGTATAAAGATGGAAAATATATCGTAAATGGTGGTCTGGATGCGGAAGATCAGGTATTTGGGTTACTGCAGGGAGAAAGCTTGAATACTCCGGAACGATATCGGTGGAGTCAGAATGCTTATGAAACAATGTACAATACCTTACATGGTGAGATGCCGGCAGACAGCTCAAAATGGGCTGACCAGAAGTCTGTCATGCGGGAAATTATGAGCGTTTATGATCGATATAAATTGCCTGTGCCGGAGACGGAAGGGGTAATATCAGGTGAGGTATATGACTATACCCTTCAGGTTACAAAAATGCCGGGATTTTGCGATAAATTGAAGCTTTGGCTATATAGCGGAGAATTTACGAAGGAGCAAATAGAGCAGGCAGCAAATTCGGATACGACAGGTGGTCCGTTACCGATTATGGGACCGGTAGAGCAGGCTGTGACAATGGATGGCCAGTTAGTCAATATAGGTTTCCAGGTATCCGATCTTAGTCAGTATATCGGCAGGCCAGTGAAGGTTGCACTACAGGCTGTCGGAGTCAGTGATAAACTTACGGATGACAGTCAGATTGTCTATACAAACGACAGTGATATCAGGGTGGTGGAAGAATTTATTATCATGCCGCCTCTGGTCACCCCGGATATTGAAATGATTTCTCAGGAGGAAGTCACTAAGATTAACTTCCGGATCAAGAACTGGGCAGAATATCAAAAATCGGCAGGAGAAATTTACGCTGCCATCCGAGACAATACAAATACGAAGGATCAGCGGATTTATGAAAAGCTTGTAAACGGGCTGCTTCGCTTTGAGGTGGTGGATCATTACAACAGTAATCAGAACGGCAACCAGAGCAGCAAGAAGGAAACACATGTCATTTCACCTTCGGATATTGATGAGCAGGGATATTTTACAATCGATTATGCGAACTCCCCAACCTTTTTGGCGAATCGCTCTGCTCTACAGTGGCATTACTGGGAGACAAAGGCGATTGCTGCTCATTCGATACAGGGAGGAAGCCAGGATGCAGCGTATTGGAGCGTGAATCGACAGGATGTGGAGAATGTATCACCTCCTCTTTACCGCTATACGGCTTCGAAGGTTGGAACGTGCAAATTCCAGATTAAGGACAGGGTGCCGTTAGAGCCGCCGACAGAGCTTTCCTTTGAATATATGGGCGGCATGGATGCAGATGGCGCGTCAGATGCAGTGGAAGATACGCCGAGCTATCTGCTTCGGTTTACCCGTTCTATTTCTCCGCAGGAAGCCATTGACTATTATCTGATTACGGTTCAGAATCCGGCTGACGGAAAGACATATCAGCTGCAATACCGGCCTGAGCCGCTGCCGGAGGAAGAAGACGGCGGAGACGACAGTGGTGGAGACGGCAGCAGTGGAAGCGGCGGAGACGGAAGCGGTGGAAGCAGCGGAGATGGCAGCGGTAACGGAGAAGCAGAGGAGCCGATTGACCGTACCTGCAGTATTTTGCTGGATAAGGAAACACTGCTCGGAACAGGGGATAATCAGCTCGGACTGGATTTATCACCCGGTACAGCACCTGTGAAGCTGAAATATACGGCTCAGGCAATCCGAAACGACAGCGAAGAGGCACAATACTTTTTGGATTCCGAAGAGAAAACAATTGACAGCCCTGAGATGCTGAAGAAGGGATGGCCGGTGGAGGAACCATTCAAGGTTACCGTAGAAAATCCGGATTCGGAGGATGCAAAATATCAGTGGAAGTATGAATGGACAGACGCATCCCATAAAGAAAGCGGAGATACGTATCTGGTTTCCTGGTGTGTGATACAGGGAGATACCGTGATCCAATCCAGTGACTCTGAGACGGAAGTGGCAGACCAGTATTATGTATGGGATGTGAAGGACTATCAAACCGAAGGCAACATTCTGGAACTGTTTGTCCGAAGGAAGGGTACAGAAAGGCCGGCCGGTACAGTAGCAAGGCTGCATTCGGATCCGGTCAGTCTGCAAAAGGAGATCGGTAAGAAATTAACGGATGTCACAGAGGTGAATGCAGAGTTCGTGCGGCTGGAGAATGGCAGCCTGATTTATGATGTGAGCTTCCAGATTCCGCCGGAACTGACCAAAGAGAACTGTAAGGGCTTTTCGATTACTCCGATGGCGCATGATGGTTCAGCGGCGTTGGGAATGGAGACAGAGCTTGTATGGGATGATCAACTGACGGATCAGCTTCCAGTTGAAATTAAGGTTCCGGTAGAGAATAACCGGGGCAAGAGCTTCTATTTTGTCGTAAAGGCAAAGGCGCTGCTGCCGGGCGAAGCAGATTCTGAGGGAAAACAGTCATCGGTACTGAAGATTCCGAATGCTCAGCTGACTGCGCCGAAGGAGATTCAGGTACTGGTACAGCAAAGAAATGCCGATGGAAGTGAAAGATATGATTATAATCTGACAGATGCTTTCCAAAAGGACAGCAATTCTTTCCTGGCAGAAGAATATGAAGGCATGGAATATGTTTTGGAGTGGCAGCAGGACAGCAGTGTAACCGGTGCTGCAATCAAGGGGCAGCATATGGAATTGTTGGCTCCGCAGGAAACAGCTGATACAGAGCCGGAGTGTATCTGGCAGAAGGAAACGGAAAGTAACCAGCTGACCTGGAAAGCAGATGATATACCAAACCTGCAGCAGTACGCCGGACAGGAATTGACCTTTAAGATTTTCAACAGCTCCAATGCACCGGAAACCTTCCTGCCTTCGGAAACCGTAAGCGTACCGTTCTATGTACCGTTTACACGTCTGGATGAACCAGAGCAGCTAAAGGCTAAAATTCTGGATCGGGATGGCAGTGAAATAGCAGCAGATCAGCCGGTCGCAATAGACAGCTATGGAGGCTTACAGGCAGAGATTAGCTGGAAGGTGTCGGATGATACGGAACAGACCCAACGGATCGGTAAGGTCAAAATACATGCTGTGGCAGAGAAACAGCCGGAACAGGAGGGTGGCGATGTTACCGCTCAGCCAATGTCCTTTACAATGGATTTAAACGGAAATGCCTATACTGCTTCTGATGACAGAGGGGTAGAAATAAGCTGGGATGAATTGACAGGTTTTGCCGAATCAGGCGGAAATATGCAGCTTATCCTGCAAGACATGAGTGCCGGAGAAACCCCGGAAGACCTGGCAGAGCAGAAAATCACAGTCTATATCAGTTATCTGGCCAAGACAGGTGAAGACGGAAATCCTGCATGGAAGGATTCCGAGGAATCGGAGATTTCCTGGACAATGCCGTCTGTGGATGTACAGAACGCCAATCTGATGCTGTTAGAGGATATGCTTCTGATAGAAGAGGGGTTGCTGCCGGAGGAAGAAACGGAAGTCATGGAAGAAGAAACCGAATCTGAAACTGAAGCGGGAGAAGGTACGGAGACTGAGACTGGAGGAGAGAACGGAACGGGCGGTGCAACAGAGACTGGAACGGAAGGCGCAACAGAGACGGAAACGGGAGGCGAAACAAGGCCGGATACGGAACCGGAAACCGGAGCGCCTCCGGAATCTCCGACAACGGAAGAAACGCAGGACAGTTCGGATTCGGATGAGGATGAGGAGGATGATGAACCGGATCATGAAGTGATATAGCTAAAATATTTGCAGGCATTACAGTGGTATATACTCAATCATGGGACTGGTCAGTTAGACCAGTCCCATTGTTCTGAGTAAGAAAATCCATCCGGTCAGTGTAACAGAGGAAAGAAGGGTCGTCAGTACGACGATGCTGGAGGTCAGCACTTCGTCATTTCCCATGTTCTTGGCCATGATATAGCAGCTTACCGTCGTCGGAGAACCGAGCATGACCAGGATTGCGACCATCTCGCTGCCGGAAAAGCCAAGCCTGAGGGCAAAGGGAAAGAACAGTGCCGGGATGCCGATCAGCTTTAAAAAGGAAGCGGCAATCGTCGGCTTAATCTTGGCCAGTGCCTTTTTCCCCTCAAAGCCTGCCCCAATCGAGAGCAGGGCAATGGGAGTTGCCGTTGCGGCTACATTGGTGATGGCCTTTAACGGAATGGGCGGGATGGTAATGTCAAGCAGCGAAAATGGCAGTCCGGCAAAGATACCGAGAATAATCGGATTGGTAATAATGTTGAAAAGAGTAGCCTTTAACAGGCTGCTTTTTTTTGCCTGCGGCAGGTCGGAAGAGGAATAGCGGGCACATACCGTCAGGATAATCACGGAATAGATATTGTAAAGCGGTACGGCAGATACGATCATAAGCGGAGCCATGCCGGAATCGCCATAGATGTTCTGTACAAAGGCAATGCCGAGAATCGCGGCAGAACCACGGGCAGAAGCCTGGGCAAAGGCTCCGATCATAGAGCGGTCTTTGAGAAAAAGCCTTGCTAAAATCCATACTCCAAGGAACATACAGGTCGTGGCGAGCATACAGAAGGATACAAATTTGCCGCTGAAGGCAGAACGGATATCCGTTGTTGCAATGTCGTGGAATAAAAGAAGCGGCAAAGCTACCTTAAAGACATATTTATCTGCTACCTTTAAAAATTCCTGATTGAACAGATGCACCTGCATCAGAATCCAGCCCAGTAAAATGATGAGAAATACGGGCATGGTTGCATTTAAGCTGAAAAGAAAATGACTCATATTTGATTCTCCTCCGATTTTTAATTATATCTCTTTCAGAAGTAAAAAACCAGACGGGATTTGTGCATTTTGTCCAAGAAAGAGCCTGTCAGGTCATCACTATTCATAAAGTTGAAAAACCATATTGCCAAAACAGGAAGAAAAGTCTATAATTTAGAATATACTAAAATAATTTAATGATAATTGAACTGATAAATGTTTACATAATGGAAAAGTGGGTTTGACGTTGTTTTATGTGAACATGCAAAGCACAGGAAAGGAACATGGTAACAGGAATGAGTGAAAAAGAATTAAAGTACAATGAACCTTGGATTTTGCAGAGAGCGGATCCGTATGTATACAAGCACACGGACGGCTTTTATTACTTTACAGCGTCAGTACCGGCATATGACCGGATCGCGCTGCGCAGGTCAAAAACACTGGCAGGGCTGGCAGAAGCAGAAGAAGTGACCGTTTGGACAAAGCACGAAAGCGGTATTATGAGCATCCATATCTGGGCGCCGGAGCTGCATTATCTGGATGGCAGGTGGTATATCTACTATGCAGGCGGTGATAAGGATGATATCTGGGCCATCCGTCCCTATGTACTGGAATGTACAGACGAGGATCCGATGACCGGAACCTGGGTAGAAAAAGGAAAGATGGGACGTGCGGATGAGGATGAATTTTCTTTTGAAGCATTTTCTCTGGATGGCACTGTCTTTGAGAATCAGGGAAAGCACTATTATGTCTGGGCTGAGAAGGTTGGTGTAGGCAGACAGATCAGCAACCTTTATATCGGAGAGCTGGAAACACCGTATAAATTAAAGACAGTCCAGGTGCTTTTGACAACACCGGATTATGATTGGGAAAGAGTTGGATTCTGGGTAAATGAGGGCCCGGCAGTGATTAAGAGAAACGGAAAGATTTTCCTGACCTTTTCTGCATCCGAGACAGGGGCCGCTTACTGCATGGGTATGCTGACTGCGGATGAGGATTCGGATTTACTGGATCCGCTTTCCTGGAAAAAGGAGCGTTATCCGGTTTTAAAGACGGACGAGAGTCTGGAAATTTACGGTCCGGGGCACAATTCCTTTACGGTGGATGAAGAGGGCAATGATATTATGGTTTACCATGCCAGAAAGGAAAAGGAAATTGTCGGAGATCCGTTATACAATCCAAACCGTCATGCAATGCTGATGAAGATTATCTGGGATGAGAACGGTCGTCCGGTCTTTTCTTATCATGGTTAGAAACGGCAAATATGTGCAGCTCAAAGCCTGCAGGAAGTGGAAAGGGCATGGTAATTGGAATGAAAAAGAAGGGACAAATGGTAAAGCGATTGGGGGCGCTGCTTCTGACAGCCGCAGTGACTCTTTCCGTGGCTGCCTGTGGTCAGGAAACCTTTGACAATATTCCGCTGAAGGCAGAGCCGGATGTGGAGATTTCTTTTCGGGATGTTTCCGTGCATGATCCTTCGGTCGTGAAATATGAGGATACCTATTATATTTTTGGTTCCCATCTGGCAGCAGCCAAGTCGACGGATCTGATGAACTGGGAAATGATAGGCAGCGGTGTAAACCGGGGAAACCCCATCATCAACAATCCGCTGGAGGAAATGAAGGAGGCTTTTCAGTGGGCAAAGACGACGACCTTCTGGGCGCCGGAGGTCATTCAGCTTCCCGATGGAAAATTCTATATGTATTACTGTAATTGCGAGGGCAGTTCACCGCTTTCCTGCATGGGACTTGCGGTTTCGGACAATATCGAGGGTCCGTATCAGGATTTGGGAATCTTTTTAAAATCCGGCATGACAACGGAGCCAAGTGAGGATGGAGACACCTATGATGCAACCAGACAGCCCAACGTAGTAGACCCGTGTGTGTTCTATGATAAGGACGGACGGCTGTGGATGATGTATGGTTCCTATTCCGGCGGCATCTTTGTTCTGGAGCTGGATGAAACGACGGGGCTTCCGCTGGAGAAAGGCTACGGCAAGAAGATTCTTGGAGAAAACCATCTTCGCATCGAGGGCGCCTATGTACAGTATAATCCGCAGACGGACTATTACTATATGTTCTTATCCTTCGGAGGCCTGGCATCGGATGGCGGCTACAACATTCGGGTCTGCCGTTCCAGCACACCGGACGGTCCGTATTACGACAGCATGGGAAATGACATGATTGACTGTAAGGGTCCGGCAGGTAGCTTTTTTGATGACGAGGCAGCCGGGCAGTATGGTGTGAAGCTGATGGGCAATTATAGATGGACCTGGCATGAGGGAGAGAACGGCAAGACCAGAGAGGGCTATATTTCACCGGGACATAACTCTACGATTTACGAGGAAGAGAGCGGAAAGTACTTCATCCTCTTTCATTCCCGTTTTGAGAAGAGCGGAGAATCCCATCAGGTCAGAGTACACCAGATGTTCTTTAATGAAGATGGCTGGCCGGTGATTGCACCATACCGGTATGCCGGGGAAACGATTGGTTCTTATGAGAAGAAGGATGTGGCCGGAGTCTATAAGTTCGTAAAACACGGACGGCAGATTACGACACAGTTAAAGGAATCGGTAGATATTACGCTTTACAGCAACGGCAAGGTGGCAGGTGCCTATACGGGAACCTGGAAGCTGACCGGAGATAACCAGATTGAGCTGACCCTGAACGATGAACAGACCTATAAGGGAGTATTCGTAAAGCAGTACGATGAGTTTGGCAAAAAGTACGTGATGGGCTTTACGGCCTTGTCCGAGGATGGAATTGCCGTTATGGGTTCCGGTCTTGCGGCGATTGACAGTCTGGAATAGAAAGTAGAGCAGGAGGGGAAAAAAGGTATGAAACGAAAAATGACGGCCGCTGCATTATGTGCAGCGCTGTGTGCAGGATATCTTGCAGGCTGTGGAAGCAGTGTGAGCGAGACACCTGTGGAGGAAGTGAAGAAGGGCGGCTTTACCGTCAGTGCTTCGGTACATGATCCCTCCATTATTGCAGGAGAGGACGGCAAATATTATATTTTCGGTTCTCATATGGAGGCGGCTGTCTCCGAGAATCTGAGGGATTGGACAAGCTTTGCATCCGGTGTGGATGCGGACAATCCGCTGTTTGACAATCTGTTTGACGGTGTGGAGGACGGTGATCCGGCGGCCTTTGCCTACGTCGGACGAAATGATGAGGACTGGTACAGCGTGTGGGCGCCGGATGTCATCTACAATAAAGCAATGGGAAAGTATGTGATGTACTTTTGTACCACATCCTCCTTTATCAAGTCCAATATCTGCTTTGCGACAGCCGATGACATCAAAGGACCTTACACCTATCAGGGTACGATTCTGTATTCCGGCATGAACAGTAAAAAGCTGGGAGAGAAGACCGATATTTATGATTATATTGGGGAAAAAGACCTGAAAAACTATACGAAAACAGGTCAGTTCAACAATTCTGAATATCCCAACTGCATCGACCCGACGGTCTTTTATGATGCGGACGGCAGAATGTGGATGACCTACGGTTCCTGGTCGGGCGGTATCTTTTTACTGGAGTTAGACGAACAGACCGGATATCCGATTCATCCGAAGCAGAGTGATGCGGATGCAGAAATTGATGTGTATTATGGGAAACATTTAATCGGCGGTCTGCACAATTCCGTGGAAGGGCCTTATATTCTTTACGACCCGGTGAGCGAATATTATTATCTGTTCGTATCCTATGGTTCTTTGACCAGCGACGGCGGTTACCAGATTCGCCTGTTCCGTTCCAGGCAGGTGGATGGAACCTATACGGATGCAGCGGGAGAGACGCTTGGTGACGCGGTAGATCACTCGGAATATGGTCTGAAAATGATGGGGAATTATACCTTCCCAAGCCTGACCTATACCTATAAGGCACCGGGACACAATTCTGCCTTTATCGATGCGGACGGTAAAATGTATCTGGTACATCATCAGCGCTTTGACGATGGGACAGAGTATCATGAGCCGCGTGTGCACCAGATGTTCCGTACAAAGGATGGCTGGCTGGTGGCAGCGCCGTTTGCAACAGCAGGGGAAACCTTAAAGGAAGACGGTTACGCGCAGAAAGAGGTGTTGGGAACTTACTATTATGTCAATCATGGAACTGATATTGGCAAGACAGTGCATGCGTGTCAGAAAATCGTATTTGAGAAAGACGGTACTGTCACAGGCGATGTGACAGGGAGCTATGAACTGGAAAAGGGTACGCCATATGTGACAGTGACGTTAGGTGACCAGACCTTTCACGGTGTGATGATTCAGATGGAGGACGAAGCCGGAAATCCGGTTATGTGCTTTAGTGCCTGTGGCACGACTGCAGGCAGCAGCAACGAAACAGTCTGGGGCGTTCATTATCAGTAAAGGAATTTTATAGAATAAAAGAAAGGAAGAGCAGTAATATGGCAAAGCTGTACATCAATGAAAAAAACAAAAAGAGCCACATCAACCCGGAAATCTACGGACATTTTTCCGAGCATCTCGGAAGGTGTATCTATGAGGGACTCTATGTCGGAGAAAATTCGGATATTCCGAATACCAATGGTATGAGAAATGACGTGGTGGCAGCCTTAAAGGAGATGCAGATTCCGCTTCTGCGCTGGCCGGGCGGCTGTTTTGCGGATGAGTACCACTGGAAGGACGGCATTGGTCCGAAGGAGAACCGCAAGAAGATGATCAATACCCACTGGGGTGGTGTGGTTGAGGACAACAGCTTCGGTACACATGAGTTTTTCGAACTGTGTGAGCAGTTAGGTTGCAAGACCTACATTAATGGTAATGTAGGAAGCGGTACGGTGCAGGAAATGAGCGAATGGGTAGAGTACATGACTTTTGACGGTGTGTCTCCGATGGCTGACCTTCGTAAGAAGAACGGCCATGAAAAGCCATGGAAGATCGACTATTTCGGAGTCGGCAACGAAAACTGGGGCTGCGGCGGGAATATGACACCGGAGTATTATGCAAATCTTTACAGAAGATTTCAGACCTATGTCAGACATTATAACAATGCAGAGCCGATCAAAAAAGTCTGCGGCGGTCCGAACGTGGCAGATTATTTCTGGACAGAGGGCGTGTTAAAGACCTGCTTTGCACCGCCGCACCCGGATTTTGCACACGGCTATATGGACGGTCTTTCCCTGCATTATTATGTACATCCGGAAGGCTGGGATATCAAGGGAAGCGCAACCGAGTTCGATGACAAGGTATGGTATAAGACTCTGGCAAAGGCCAAATACATCGAAGAGCTGATTGAGCATCACGGTGCAATTATGGATCAGTATGATCCGGAGAAGAAAATCGGTATGATTGTGGATGAGTGGGGCTGCTGGTTTACCGTAGAGCCGGGCACCAATCCGGGCTTCCTCTATCAGCAGAATACGATGCGTGATGCCCTTGTAGCAGGTATCTCCCTGGATATCTTCAACAAGCATTCCGATCGTGTAAAGATGGCATGCATTGCGCAGATGGTCAATGTCCTTCAGTCCGTGATCTTAACGGAAGGCCCGAAGATGATTCTGACACCGACCTATCATGTGTTTCATATGTACAAGCATCATCAGGATGCGGATCTGGTGGAGAGCAGCATCGACGGTACAAAGATGATCGGCAGAGAAGAGGAATGGCAGGTTCCGAATTTAAGCGAGTCCGTATCCGTCAGTGCAGACGGCACCATCAACATTACCCTGAGCAACCTTTCCATCGAAGAGGATACAGAGATGGAAATTGCATTCGCAGAATGTAAGCCGGAACAGGTGACCGCTGCTATCGTGACAAATGAAATGCACGCATACAATACCTTTGAAGAACCGGATAAGGTAAAGGAAGAGGTATTTAGCAATTATACCGTAGAAAATGGTGTAATTAAATTTACGATTCCGAAATGCAGCGTGATGAGCCTGAGAGTGAAATAAAAAATGAAGTATAAGGAGCATACCTTTCAGAACAGGGAAAGTATGCTCCTTTCTGTATCGGTTCAGCTCGCGCCAGTCTCAGCCCTCTCCGTCCCGGAGAAGGCTGAGACTGGCCGGGCTGAACCGATACTTCGCAGTTAAGAATAGGTGGTAAATGTCAGCCGAATCCATTATAATGGAAGAAAATAAAAGGCGGTGACACGATGAGGGTAGAAGAGGTGCTGGATGCGATACAGCAAAAGTGCATGGAACACGGAGCAGAGAGATTGAGATGAAAAAGCTGATTTACTTTTTATGTGGTATTTTTGTTGGGGTCGGGCTGGTGCTGGGGGCACTTTCCCTGTCGTTTTGGCATAAGAAGGCAGTAGCCGTTTCGATCATCGGGGGTGCAGACGGACCGACCAGTGTTTTTTTAGCAGGGAAGATTGGCGGGAATGTGACAGCAGGACTTGGAATGGCAGCGGTCATTTGCCTGATAGCTGCAGGAATCGTATGGTTTCTCTGGAAAAAGCACAATAAGCAGTAGTGAAAAATGAGTCGTGGAACAAAAGAGATGGAAATAGAAAAGGAATCAGGAAAAAGGTGCAGAAAATGTCTCACCAGAGACATGGACAAAAATGAATATTTTAAAAATCTGCATACCTATATTGCCAATCTGGATGAGGATATCAAGGCTGACGGTACATTATATGAAGAAAGGCTGTCTGTCTGCAAGGAATGTGATTTGCTTGCAGACGGAATGTGCAGGGCATGTGGCTGTTTTGTAGAGCTTCGGGCAGTGATTGCGAAGAATGTGTGCCCTTATGAGAAGTGGTAGCGGTTGTCCATGTAATATATTGGATTAAAATTAGTACAAAGTGCACAAATAGTTGACTAAAATACTGTGAAACGCTATAATTTTTGTATACACTTATCGAGAGGAAGGAGCCACATATGAAGAACGAAGGAAAGAAAAAGAGTAGGGCATCTTTGATGGTTGAGGTGCTGGGAAGTGCTATGGTTCCAATGGCGCTGCTGGTAGTGTTTGCGGTTTTGGCAATTCGGGCCGTGGGAACACAGACTGCGGCAAACAGTTCCAATAATCAGCTGAAAACGGCATGTCATGCGATTGAGAGCAACTTAAATGTCATAGATGCAGGCGATTATGCGGTAGAGGGAACCGATTTATTAAAGGGAGCCTATAATGTGACACAGCAGGAGGAGTTTCTGGATTCCTTCCAAAAAGAAACAGATGTATATTTTACGTTATTTTACGGAAATACCAGAATGGCAACCAGTATTGTGGATGCTGCCGGCAACCGGATTCTGGGGACAACCTTATCGGATGAGGTGTATCAGAGGGTACTTGCAGACGGTTCATGGTTCTCTTCTGAGGTAGAAATTGAGGGAGAGCCATATTACGGATATTATGAAGTGCTGCAGCAGGGGGCGCCCGGTCAGGAGATTATTGCTTTTGCGGGCATGGAGCAGGAGAAGGCGCAGCAAGTATTTAGAAGGCTGTTAGTAAGCAATACCATTTTTCTGTGTATCATAGCAGCGATAGGCTGTATTGCGATGGTGCTTATGCTGCTTGTAATTATTCGGGCCATCAGTCAGTCTGTGCTGGATCTGCACCGGGTTGCAGGCGGTGAAATGAATTTTCATATCAGCGGGAAGCTGGTAAAGCGCGGTGATGAGGTCGGGGATATTGCAAGGGCGATTGAGTCTCTGATTGAAAACTTTACGGCTGTTGTGACGAATATTAATGGTTCAGCCGTATCCCTCAATGATTTTTCCGCATCCTTTCGGGAGAGCTTTGAGGCCATTCATACCTCGATTGAAAATGTGAACATAGCGGTAGCGGAGATTGCGACCGGAGCGACCAGTCAGGCCAATGAGACACAGATCGTCAACGAGCAGATGGTAGATATGGGAGCCGCAATCGACCGGACGGATCAGAATGTGCATTCTCTGATGGAAAGTACAGAGGGAATGCGGAAGCAGAATACGGGCGCCAATGAGACACTGAAAGCTCTGGTGGAAATCTGTGACCGGACAAAGGAAAGTGTGGATACGGTCTATACCCATACGAATGCGACCAATGGAGCTGTTATGGAAATTCAAAATGTGGTGGATATCATTGCAGATATTTCCAGCCAGACCAATCTTCTTTCCTTAAATGCAAGTATTGAAGCGGCCAGAGCCGGAGAGCTGGGCAAGGGCTTTGCTGTGGTGGCAGACGAGGTCAGAAGGCTGGCCGAGCAGTCCAGTGAATCGGCAGAGAAAATTGCTGGTATCGTGAGTGAATTGATTGCCAAGTCCAATGAAAGCGTAAAGGCCATGGATGGTGTGATGGAGGAAATCAATGTTCAAACAGAGAAAATCGGCACGGCGCAGGAGGTATTCGCAAAGCTGAATCAGGAAATTGAAAATGTTTCTGAAGTGGCAGAGCAGATTTCCTCTGAGGTGGATGTGTTGAATCAGGTTCGTAACCGTGTGGTAGTGAAGATGGAAAGTCTGGCTGCAATTTCCGAGGAGAATGCGGCAGGAACCGAAGAGACTTCTGCAACCATGCAGCAGCTTAGTCAGGTTATTACAGAGTGCAACGAATCGGCAGGAAAGCTTGTGCATCTTGCAGATGATATGGAAGAGAAGATACATCATTTCAAATTATAATTTTATGGAATAGGTTTCAAACAGCCGATGAAGTAATTGCTTCATCGGCTGTTTTTGTACAGTGCTATTCGTCGGTGGATTCCTCCAAAATCTGTAATTGACGCATTTTTTCAAGGAACATTTCCACGGCTTGCATGGCTGCTTCTATGGTTGTATCATATTCCGCTAATGTCAGGTTCACTAATTCTTCTTTGCTTTTGGGTTCTTGTAAACTGTTCCATAAAAATGCACCGGAATCATTTAATACGATGCATTGTCTGGTACGCATGCTGCCATTTGCCATAACAATGTGTTGATCCAATATAGTGCGCAGGATATAGCTACTGTTTAACTTAAGCTTAGTCATCAGGAGTCACATCCATATTCTTCAATTGCAACGATAGCTGCGATTGCTGTTTCAGCATCCTCAAATTCAATGACGATAGCTTCCGGCATTGTCAGTTCTTTTTTCATAAGAGAGCCTCCTTTCTATTGATCATCTTTTGACTGCGGAATAATCTGATACTCTAGGAAATAGTCAGTGCGTTTACAAATATCTATATTGCAATGCCCTTCGCCAACACTCAGAAAATGTTCTCCGGGACAGGGGGTACAAACAGGATACTTCTCGCAGCTTGTACATTTTGGGGGCATTCGAAATTCCAGGCTGCGTTTATGAACTGTCTGAAAAGCTCCTTCAGTCCGAGCTTGCAGACATCTGCATTTACCAGAGGCAGTGCAATGCAGCCATTCATGATTCCATTGCAGTCTATATGGGCAGAGGTCATACCGCTGGCACAAGGCACTCCGATTTCGGATAAAGGAGCGGTTTTCGGAATGGATATCCGGTGCACCTGCCCCGGTTCAGAGCTTCCTTCGGCCGGAAGCTGCTTCAGAATTTCTCCCATCTGTTGTGTGCTCAGACAAATATTCGCATGTTTTCTGCCTGTTTCTTCTCTGGGTGGAAACAGGGTTTTATTGATGCGGTAAGGATAGTTCCTTTCCTGTACATACTGCAGAATGGAATCTATTTCAGGATAGAGAAAGATACTCGGTGTAATGGCAACCTGAAATGGCAGACCGGCTTTTTTTAACTGCTGTAATGTATGGTCAATTTGATGAAATACAGGCCTTCCCGTTACTGTGGTATAGCCTTCCTCGCTGGCTCCATACAGGGATATTTGAATGAGCCTGGGTGGAAGGCTTACGAAATGTTCGATTGCTGTATCGGTAAGGCAAAGACCATTGGTAAACACACTAACAAGGACGCCATGCGCATGCAGGTATTCATATATTGGCCAAAAGCCGGGATGAAGCATTGCTTCTCCACCGGAGAGAGTAACGGAATAAATGCCTTCGGATACTGCCTGCTTCATAAGCTCCAGCCATTGTTCCTCGGATAATTCTTTTTGAGAGCTTTCGGGGATGGACTCAGAATGTACATAACACATTTTGCAGTTTAGATTGCATTTTGAGGTCAATTCCAGGTGAAGAGAAAGCAGAGTTCCGGTTTTACGGGCGCGATTTTTTAAATAAAAATCATACCATGCCGTTTTTCCGTATTCAGGATATTTTTTCAATGCGTATTGCAAGAAAAGCGGTAATGGTAAGGAAAGCTTTTCTGATAATTGCTGGAAGTCAATATCTGTCATATCTTTCTTCTCCGTTATAGCGTATCATTTCTGTTCCACCAGATCACATTGGAAAACTGCTGCAGATAGATCATGGATTCTTTTCGATAAAGCTCTAGATTCTCTCTGCGAAAAATCAAATCTGTAGTTGGATTTTTGGAGCTTTTGGGGAAAAGAAAATTTTGCAGATAATTTTGATAAAGCATGCCGGTATCCATATCAATGAAGTAAATCCGGGTTGCCTGTATCAGCCAGCGGTCTGACAAAAGCTGTTTTCTGTGAAAACCGGTTTGTGCAGAGCAGCGTTTGTCTATTTCTTCAAAGGCGGTCATATTGACCGTAGTATATACGCTGATGTCATGCTCCAACAATATATCGACATCCTCATAAATGAATCTGTTCGGATCATCTGCATTTTCGCCCTTTAGCGTAAATTCGTCCATGACCACAATATCAGGAGCTGCTTCCAAAAGCGTCGGTATGGAGTAGCTATGGCAGGCTGTTGGCTTTGGGATATCTCTGTGCCCGTCAAATATGGAAGCGTATATAACCGATCTGCCGGACAGCTCCTGTTGGGAAGCCATTTGACACATTCGATAGGATTTCCCGGTTCCGGGAGCATAGCTGACAAATAGGTACAGTTCTCCGATTTTTCTGTGATACATCATTTGTTTTCCTAATCTGTTGAATAAAATACAATGTAAAAATAGAATACAATATAAAAATCAAAATGTACATAGTAAAAAAATATTATATTAGTCTGCTTGTAAAAAGGATGAAAAAGTGTGAGGGTTTTCCTTTCCGGCGGCGATTAAAGTCATGTAGGCCCCAAAGGAAAGGAGAATTCGCAAATGAAAAAGGATCGGATTGCAGAGGAATTAAAGCAGATGAAGAGCATGGAGATGCGGGAAGGTATTCATATACCTGTCCCGCATTTCTTTTATATTGAGAAATATGGCAGAAGGGTGGAGGAGCAGATGAATGTCATACTTCCCGAACTTGGCCGCAGGGAATGGTTTCTGTTTCAAACGGATGGTATCTGGAAGGAAGGCAGTATTTTACACCATTTTTGTGCAGAGCTTGAGAAGCATGCAAAGCTCGGCAGGGAATACGGGGAGTGCGTAGTGATTGAGCTGGATGCAGAGGTTAGGCAAAGAGAGGAATTTATCCGGTTTCTGGAATATTTGAAAACCAAGGAGGAGCAGATTTCCTTCCTTTTTACCATGAAGCAGTCAAAGGATACGGTTTCCGCAGAGCGCTGCGTAGAGCAGTATTTTTTTGTGCGGACGGTTTATGCCGCACCATATACGGTAGAGGAGCAGCTTGATGTAATTGACAAAATCTGTAAGAGGTATCAGTGGAGCATAAGCAGCAGGGCGGTGCAGACGCTTCGGGCAGGTCTTTTAGAGAAGGAGTGGGAGAGTGGAGAAAAGGTGGCCTGTAGGCTGGAGAATACCGTTTGCAGAGTCTTGTATGAGGCGGTGTTAGAGGGACAGATGCGTGAAATGTGCCTGACTTCTCAAATGGCACAGCAATTTTTAGAGCATATAGGAAAGGAAATAACCCAAAAGATAACGATAGGCTTTGCACGGGGAGGATACGAATATGAATAAAATTAACGCGACCAGATTTATGAGTCAGAGGGAGTTTGCGGCGCAGCTTACCGAGCTTGATCTGAATCATATGGAGGGATGTACGAGGGGAGGAATTCCCCTTCTGGTAAAAGACGGGAAGGTATATGTGGATGCAGAGGATCACCATACCCTGATTTTCGGTTCCACCGGAAGCAAAAAGACCCGTTTTTTCGGAATGCCGGCCGTAAAGATATTAAGCAGTGCGGGAGAGTCCTTTCTCGTGACAGATCCAAAGGGCGAAATCTATGAACGGACAGCGGCAGAAACGGCAGCCAGGGGGTATCAGGTACTATGTCTGAACCTGAGGAACTTTCACAACGGAGTGACATGGAATCCATTGCTGCTGCCTTACGATTGCTATCATTCCGGCAATCGTGGAAAGGCTGTGGAGATGGTCAGTGAGCTGGCGTCTATGATTATCGGAGAGGATATGCAGGACCCGTTCTGGAGCAATACCGCTGCCGATGTGCTGGTTGGACTGATGCTTGTGCTGTTAGAAAGTGCAGAACGGGAGGAATGCAATGTCAAAAGTATATTTTCACTGTGGGATCAGTATTTGGACAATCGTGAGGAGATGCTAAGCGGCCTGCACAAAAGGTATGGGGATACGATGATTATGAGGCGGTTCAGAAGTCTGGAAAACAGCTCGGAAAAGACGGTAGGTTCGATCGAATCCGTGGTGGCAGGCGGGCTGAACAGGCTGGATGCGAATGAGGAATTTGTGGAATTTCTGTCGCAGGAGGGACTGGAATTTGCGCAGGTCGTCCGACAGAAAACGGCCCTCTATCTGGTCATACCGGATGAGAATACCTATTATCATTTTATAGCAAGTATCTTTATGGAGCAGATGTATGAGGCGTTGATTGCGGCGGCGCAGGAGCAGCCGGACTGCAGACTGCCGATTCGTATGAATTACATTGTCGATGAATTTGCCAATATGCCCAAAATGCGGAATATGGCTTCAATGATTACGGCAGCCAGAAGCAGGAACATCCGTTTCCATCTGATCATACAAAGCAGGGTACAGCTGGATGAGAAATATGGGGCGGGAGCAGAGGTCATCTGTGATAACTGCGTCAACTGGGTTTATCTGCACAGCAGGGACTATAAACTTCTTCATACTATCAGCGAATTGTGTGGGGATGTGGTTTACGACAATCATATGGTGCTTCCGTTAGTTTCCGAATTTGAACTGCAGCATTTGAAGAAGGAGGAGGGGGAGGCACTGGTATTAGCGGGCAGAAGCCTTCCGTGCATCGTGAATCTGGAGGATATTGATGCTTACCCGGATGGAGAGGGGGAAGAAAGCAGCAGGAAGACTGTCACAAAGCAGAAATGGCTCCCGGTGTCTGTTTATCATATGAAAAAGAGCAGGAGCAAAAGTACCTGTCAGTATCTTCCGACCAGAGAGCAGATGGAGAGACAGCAGATGAAACGGGGAATGAGCAGGGATACCTGGCTGGTAGGGGCCTGCAACGGGGTCATTCTTATAGAGGATATGGCAGATGGGAAAAGGGTGGATTCGGGAGCAGAGATTTTCAGGCTGTGCTTTGCAGAGCTTGCGGATATCAAGGATGCAGTAGAGCTTACCTGGTATAAGGCACCGGGTACGATGCGCCAGCATTACTATACGCTGCTGTGTGCAGGAAAGCCGGAAAATGCCTGTGTGACGATACAGGAAATCGGAGAGAAATGCTTTACTCCGGTCAAAATCAATCTTGCAGAAAAGCTGAAAGGAGCAGGAATATGTTAAAGGATGAAGCATTTTTTGCACCATTTCGTACTGAAAACACGGAAAACGTATATGAGCTGGTAGTCATCGTAGTACAGAACGGAAAGACAAAGCAGGTCGATCAGGAGGTGGTGGATGCCTATCGGGGAGAGATTGGGCTTGCCTATGCGAGAAAGCTTCTGTTTCGGATGGCAAACCATGTGTTGCCTTCCAGATTTCAGGAGGTTGTATGGGAGGAATATACCGCCTTTTCAAGTGGCAGCAACAGAAAGGAAGCCTATATCAAAAAGAGGAGCACAGGAGATTATGTACTGGCTTCGCTGCGATGGTGTGACAGACTGGAGAAGGGGCCGCTTTCTTTCATGAATGGGATAAAGCCGTAAAAACGTCTTCGATTGACAGGACAAACCACAGATATTACAATAAATGTATTCGTATATGCAATACGAAAATGATAAGATAAATTCAAATCCATGAGGTGGGAGGCGGCTTTATGAATCATACTCTGGTGGAGGAAATTGAAGAGGAATACGATGAATATTGTAAGGATCGGGAAAGAAATACGGATACGATGTATGCAAAGCTGTCGGACTATCTAAAAGGAATGATTGCGATGCTGATCCGGGACGGTTCCTACATTGATCTGGAGATGGCAGAGGAACTGACGCAGGAGGTTCTGATGACGATTGCAACGGATAAGATCCATACCTTTGAAAAGAAGGAAGCGAAATTTACGACCTTTTGTACTGCCATAGCCAAGAATAAGGCGCTGGATTATGTACGCAAAAGGAACAGGCACCGTATGAACTCCTATGAAGCCATGGCGGAAGAGGGATATGAATTTACGGGACACCAGATGTATCAGAACCCCGAACGGCTTCTTATTTTGCAGGAGAGCAGATTGGGGCAGATTGAAGCGGTCAAAAAGTATCTGCAGCTTTTGATGAATCAGAAAGGAAAGCCCTATCGAACCGTAGGCTGCTGCTATACGATGGTGCTGTTTCACAGATACCACCCGGACTCCAAAGAGTTAAGCTCGCCGGGCTGGGCATTCGAGGAAATCCGGGAGGATACCGTAGAGGACAGCTCGTCCCGTTTTGCCCGGGAAATCAATGAATGGTTTCCGAGATTCGGTCTGTACTGGGGCGAAGAGTTCGTAGACGGTCTGGACGAGCAGGAGGGAGATGTCTACATCAGCGATATGATCTTCGGAGAGCATTTTAAGACCAAGGATCTGGAAAACTGGAGCCTGAGAATGCGGAATAAGCTTCGCCGGGAAATGCTCGAGGAAGCCTGTGATATTTTGGAGTAGGGGAGCAGCAGGATGGATACACACTTAACCGTAGAAGATATAGAAAAATATTTGAATACCTCGGATCTGTCGGAGGACTATCTGTTGTGGTTGGAACAGGCTTCTGCCCATCTGGCAAGCTGTGAGAGCTGCCAGAAGACATTACAGAGAGCTATGAGCGCAGATGCGGTCTGTGAGGAAGCGGGACTGCAGGAGGCACTCAGACTGGCGGAAAAGGAGGACGAGATTCGCAGGAGCATCCTGATCTGTAAGCTTTCGCAGATGCGGGAGCAGACCCGAATGGCGGAAATCATCCGTTTGTTGCAGACAGGGGCAGTGAGCCCTTATATTTTGCAGATGTCGGATCTGTCAGGGAGGCAGACGGCAGTCAGGGGAGAAACCGGAAAATCAGCAGAGGAGCTGGAGCTTACCTGTGAGGATGGCAGGCTGAAGATAAACATTTACGGCAGGGACAGTGGACATCCGGTGACGGTGCTGCTGGAACAGGAGGGAGAGCCGCCTGTGGTATGCGAGGCTCTGTGGGAAGAGGCATCAGGGCAGTGGAGCGCTGTTTTGGATGCACCCAGGCAGGAGAGCACATTTGAGCTTTATATCCTTTCCTGATGGATTGTCGAAGCTACTCAAACAACAGGTAGCCAGCCCAATAATAGGGGTGAGCGTAGGGACGGATGCCGTTTTCCGTATAGCTTCTAAGCTCCGAAATGGCCAGCCGGAAGGCACGTCTGCAGTCTGCATCGGTCTGGGTCAGCAGGCGGTAAAAGGCCTCCATGAACAGGCAGCCGGAACGGTCATCAATCTGCCAGAGAGAAACGATCATGGAATGGCAGCCTGCCAGCCGGAAGGCTCTTCTGAGTCCATAGACGCCCTCTGCGGCATGGAAAATACCCTGTCCGGTCTGACAGGCAGAAAGTACGGTCAGAACCGTATCGGAAAAGTCCATGGCGGATATCAGATTGCAGGAGAGCAGTTCATTTCCTGCAAACAAAAGACCGCTGTGCTCCATCGTATCAAAGGCAGCGTTCCAGTCCGGGGCAGGAGCTTGTCCGGTGCTATTGTCGGTCGTTTCCTCAGTCGAAGGGTCTGTTGCAAGTTTGGTATTGGTACTGTGAACTGCGTCACAGAAAACGCCGTGTGTGGCGATGTGGACAAGCGCAGGCGCTTTTTGAAAGCATGGTGCCAATAAGGAAAGAACAGCCTCCTGTCCGGTATAGCAGACAGAGTTCAGATAATCGGCTGCCTGCTCTGCCTCCCTTTGCGCGTAGGGCAGGGGCGGAAAATCATGCAGAGCAGGATTTCCGACAATCAGGGTCGAAACCGGACGGCGATAGGCGAGAGGGGCATTGGTTAAAAGCTCCTTTGCCGTATTGACATAGGTGATTTCAAAGCGGTCTCCCAGATAGACACCTGAGGACAGGGAAAGGCAGCTAAAGGGAAACTGCAGCAGTCCGTCTACAGGAGCCAGAATCAGATGCCGTATGTCCGCCTGCTCTAAAAAGGGTTTTATCGGACGATAGAGGAGACGCCGCAGTCTGGTATCGGTATCCTGCAGCTTATGCTGTAAGAGCAGACGCTCTCTGGCAGAGGCATGGGCGGTATGAAGCATCAGTGTCTGCCAGGCTGCGAGCAGCTCATCCAATCGTTGCTTTTCACACAGCCGAATGCAGTGTGTCTCGTTTTTGGTCACTAAAAAGACACAATAAAAGCTTTCCGTTACAGTACGGGTCAGACAGTATTCCAGCAGCAGTTCTTCCTCCGAAAGCCTGTTTTGAATTTCCGAGGTAGTAATGGGACATCGGTTGTTTAGGCCTTCCAGTGACTGATAATGGCGGCTTAGGAAAGAAGCCTCCATAGAAAGATATTTGGTATTCAATAAAAAATCATAGATTTCTTCCGGTGGCATGGACTGTCTGCCAGCCATTTCAGAACACAGTACATAGGCATCCATGCAGAGAGAAAAATGATATTCTAACAGGGAAAGATGGTTAAACACCAGCTTTTCATCATAATACAGGAAAAGGCTGCGGATCGTGTGGTCAAAATATCGGTCGGCCTGCTTTTTGCAGGCGGGTATGGAGGTATAGTTTTTGGTTTTGGCAAGCAGGAAGAGCCGGAGAGAGAGTCCTTTTTCCCCCAACTGATGAAAGAGGGGAAGGGCTTCGGAAAAACTTTCCTTTTGAATCAGGCTCAGACCATGATTGTATAAAAGAATCTGAAAGGCATCCCGGCTGTAGCAGATGGAGGCAGGAAGCGCTCCGTCATGCGCTGCGGTAAACAGGGACTTCGTGTCGTATTCACCGGAGGCAGCATCGGTTTGTTCCAGTACGATGGCAAGCGTCTGCAGGGATGCACACAGATCTGGATACTGTACCGGATTCTGATTTTGATAAGACAGGCAGATGGAACGGGCCTCTGAAAATCTTCCGGCCCGCGTGTACAGCTCTGCCAGAATGAGTTCCATGGAGGTGTGCAGGTAATAGTCCTCCGGTGGTTCCTTGGCAAGCTCCGTCAGGATGGCGATGCCCTCGGCGGGATTATTGATTTTGCCGTAGGCACAGCTGATCAGAATCAGATTGGAACAGGCCAGGTTGGCAATTAGCGTTTCGTTGGAAGCGTACTGTTTCAGAAAGGCAGTGGCATCGTCCGGGATGAGCTTCTCATCCATCCAGAGTGAGTTGGAGGTCAGACAGTCGGAGATGCACTCATAATACTGTTCCATATGGAAATGCAGCTTGGCATTAAAAAGGGCATGTAGGAAATCAAAGAGAGGACAGTCTCCATTTTCCTGCTTCAAAAGAGCTGTGGCATGTTCCAGCCGCTGCTGGGCGGATGCCGTATCGCCGGCATTCAGGTAGCATTCACAGGCATCCAGCAGATGTACGGCATAGTAGGACAGAGCCGCTTCTCCCAGAAGCTTCTGCATGGCTTCTAAGACCGGAATTTCATAGGCCTCATAGGTCAGCAGATCATGCTGTCTGGAGGCGATGGACTGCAAAAGGGTCAGGGCATTTAACAGGGCGGACGGATCGGCGTTGGAAACGGATTCCGATTTCTGCAAGGCAGAGACCGCCTGTTTGGCATGTGCTTTGGCAGAGTCCAGATTTCCGGTTTGATATTCCTGTGTGGCAGCAGCTAACAGGAGGAGCGCTTCATTCATAGGTAAATTCCTCTCTTTGGGGATGATTTTCTATAAAGATACTAATACAGAAATACGGAAAAGAAAAGAGATAAGAAAAGGATAAGACAAAAGAAAGAAGAGGACGAAAGCATGGAACAGCAGACAGTATTGAGCAGCCAGAATGGCAGAGACAGCGAGAGTACCGTACTAAGCAGCCAGAATGGCAGAACGACAGAAGGCACGGTGCTGAGCAGCCAGTATAACGGAATGGCAGAGGGCACGGTGCTGAGCAGCCAGACGGAGGATTCCTGGCGCCCCGGGCTTTTGTTAAAGCGTGGCGACCGGGTAAAGGAATATACCATTACTGATTTTATCAGTAAGAGTGGCGAGGCAGAGGTTTACAAGGGTACCCGCGATGGCAGGGAATATGCAGTCAAGCTCTATCTGAACGAGATTTCCCTGAAGGAAGGGGTCGTAAACCGTCTGGTGGGGAAGGAATTTCACAATCTGGCCCATATGGTGGAGGTAGGAGAGATTCCGATTGAATTTCGAAAGGGCGAGGAGCTTCATAAATTTTATGAAATATCCCCCTTATATAAAGAGGTTTCAAAACCGGTTCCTTATGCAGAGCTTTGCAGGATGATCGGGCAGGTGAATGAAGGACTGCATGAGCTGCATGGTATGGGAATCTATCACAAGGATATCAAGCCTGCCAACATCATGGTGGATGAGGACAATACCTATCGGATCATAGATTTTGGCATCAGCAGTGTGGCAGAAAGAGGGCAGACCCATATCAACAATACCGTAACGGGTATTTCATTCGATTATGCGTCACCGGATGCAAGGGCCACCTCGAAGGCGAGCCCGGAGGAGGATTACTATTCCTTCGGTATTTCCATTTATGAATTTTTTACGGGAGAGCTTCCCTATGCGGAGTTGGGAAGCGCCAATAACCGTTATGAACAGTTGAATTCCATCGGAATCCGGGTCAGAGAATCGCAGCATATGCCAAAGGAACTGATCAAACTGATTCATGGTCTGACTTTTTACAGCAATAATCCGGAGCTGAAGAAAAAGCGCTGGGGTTATGAAAAGGTAAAACAGTGGCTGGAGGATCCGTCCGGACTGGAGGATCTGGATATGGGACAGGCCGGCAGTACACAGACGGTAAAAAAAGCGTCTGAAAGCGGCAGGGCAACGACTCTTTATAAAAAGAGCTTTGGCTTCCACGGACGACAGATTCAGGACAGCTATACGTTAGCCGATGAACTGGGAAATCACTGGGAGGAAGGAAAGAAGCTGGTAGGCCGTGGGTATCTGGAAGATTTCTTTCAGGAAAACGGCAGCGAATATGTATCCTTCCGAAGTGCCTGCGAGGATACGAGAAACCTGTTAGAGGAGGCTGCTTCGGCAGACGAAGAGGATCTTGCCTATTGGAAGCTTGTATATGAACTGGAACCAAAGCTGAATCAGTTTTATTGGAATGTGCCAAAGGAGGACGGTACCACAGGCTATACCTGCGAGGAGCTGGGTGTTTACTTTTTCTTAAAGCCGATGCAGGACCAAAAGAAAAAGGGCGGGATACCGGAGGTTACTCAGAAGCTGTTAGCAAGCGGCAGACTGTCCGTTTATTTGAGGGAATCTCTGAAGGATGAGAAACGATACCAAAAAGCGCTCCGGTTACAGAAGGAATATGAATCCGGGGATGCAGAGAAGGCGGTATGGAGGCTGGGGTATCTATTGACCGGCAAAGCTCTGTTTAACTATCGCGGTCAAAGCTTTGAGACGAAGAAGCAGCTTTACGACTTTTTGATCCAGTGGACCAATTCCCTTTCTCTGGAGGATGCGGTTCGGGCAGCAAAAACCTTTCAGAATACCAAAGAATTTCAGGCATGGCTGGAAAGTCAGGAGGAATAGACAATGAGCGGGCCAAAAATATCACAGTATGAGTTGGATCAGATGCGAAAAAGACAACTGGAGGAAGCAGCCAGAAGGAGACAGCAGCTCCTGGAAGAGCAGATGAGGGAGCGGAAAAGAAGGATGGAAGAAGAGATTGAGCAAAAAATCCGGCAGAAGAACAGCGCTTTTCAAAAGTCGATGAATGCGATCAGCCAGTTGATTGAGAACGAGCAGAAAAAACAGAAGGAGCGTATCGAAGATCAGAGAAGACAGGAATCGGATATGACGAAAAGAAAGAGTAACCGTTTCGTGCAGAATCGTCCCAGGGCTCTGGATTTTGAAGAGCTTTTGGAGCAGGCAAGGAAGAATACGGATATTGACGGGGAATGTCAGGAGAATCTGGAGGATATGGTCAGAGAGCTGGCAGAGGAGCCGGTAGAGCTGCACAGCCTGCTGGATGCTTACCTTCCACAGACAGCAGAGACAGAAAAAGACGGATTGGAATCAGGCCCCATGGAATCCGCCGGGGCAGAGTCTGTCGAAGCGCCTTCTCAGCCGGAGGAAGCCAGGCAGGATTCTGGTTTTGATGTGCTTCTTATGCAGATGGAAGGGGAATATCAGGAGCTTGTCTCAGACAGGGCTTTTTTCAAGCATCACAGGGAGCAAATCTTACGGTTTGAGGAGGTTTGTAAAAGGCAGCAGGAATACCGTTCCTATCAGATTTTGCGGGATGCTTATTACGGAGACTTCCAGAGGCTTAAGGAGCAGAGAAGGGATTGGCATAAGCGCTACGATATCTGGAAGGCGCCCTTTGAAGAGAGCTATCTGCAATATCGCGCTGCCTGTGAGCTGGCAGGCAGGATGCCGGAGCATTATTTCCTGAATCTGGAAACCGTATCGTCGGATATCGAAGAGCTGAAACGAAAGACAGAAGAGCTTCAGAAAGAATATATCCAGAAACAGGAGAGTATGGAAGTCACCCGAATCCTGAATGAAGTTATGGAGGAAATGGGCTATCAGGTGCTTGGTACAAAGGAGATTACCAAGAGAACCGGAGCGCAGGTGCACAATACGGTATTTTCCTATGGGGATGGCAGCGGCATCCATGTGATGGACAGCGGAGAGCGTATCACGATGGAGATTGTCGGACTGGAAGAGGAAGGCCGGGAAATCGACGAGGAGGAGAAGGATTATCTGGCAGAGGAGCAGGAGCATTTTTGTGACAGCTTCCATGAGATTGAAAAGGAACTGGAAAAGAGGGGCGTCGTTCTGAAAAACCGCCTTGGTATGCTGCCACCGTCGAAAGAATATTCTGCGCTCATGAATCTGGAAGGCTATACGATGACCGAGCAGAGCAAAAAGACAAAGAGCCTGTCCAAAGTGGATAAAAAGGCGGTCAGAAAACAAAAGAGCAGACAATATCTGAATGGACAGTAGGGAGAAGTCAATGAAGAAAAAGGTTAAGATCTGTATGAATATGAGCTGCACAAACCGGGTCAATAAGCCGGATGCGGCCGTGTGTACCGGATGCGGCAGCTCCTTTCGGGGTATGAGCTGGAAATTTTTAAACGATGAGGAAATTGAGAGACTGCTTCATCCAAAGGAGGATGCAGAGAATGGGCAGGAGGATGCGTCCCATGCCGCCGTGGCAGCCGGGGCGGAAGACGCAGCAAATGGAATCGCAGGCACAGCAGGACAGGGGGGAGGTGCAGCAGCCGCTTCGGCAGCAGAGAGAGCCGGACAGCCGGGCGGCATGTTCATTGTCTGTCCAAGCTGTGGACGTCGGATTCCGTATCGGGTCGGTCTGGAATTTTGCGAATGTGGAGAATATGTGCAGGAGGAAATCCCGGTATCGCTTGCAGCGGACACAGGCAGTGCGGTTTCGTGTGTGCAGGAGGTGACGGCATTGCGGACACTGGACGGGCTGTACCGTCTGGAGCTTGCCGGAGACTGGATGAAGGTCGGCAGGCAGGCGGCCGGACAGGACTATTTTGGAAGCCATGGCAAGTTCAAGGTCTGCAGAGAGCATGCCATCCTGCGAAGGATAGACGGGCATTGGCAGATTTCCTATTGTAAGAGAGAGGACCGCAATTACAGCGGCGGTGTGGAAAATCCGATTTTTATTAACGGAAGAAGGCTGGAGCGGCAGGAGGAATACAGGCTTAAGCCGGGAGATGAAATTGCCTTTGCAGAATCCGATCCTTCCGATGCCATGGCTGCCTTTTTTCGGGCAGAGTGAGGATGATGGCATGAAGATTGCAAGAATACTTTATCCAGTGCATGTCCTTGGACCGGGTGAGAGAGTGGCAATATGGACCTATGGCTGCATCCATGCCTGTCCGGGCTGTGCCAATCCGGAGCTTTGGCATCCGGCCGATGCAAAGGAGACAGAGTCAGGGAAGCTGAAGCAGCTTTTGGAGCAGCTTTTACAAAGAGGGCCGATTGACGGTGTGACCATCACCGGCGGAGATCCCTTCCTGTATCCCGAATCATTGCAGGAAATCCTGCAGATTGCGGGGCAGTATACGGAGGATATTTTAGTGTATACCGGCTATCGGCTGGCTGAGGTACAGAAGCTTGCGGGTGCGCAGGAGATTCTTGAGCAGATTGCAGTGCTGATTGATGGAACCTATGAGGAAAAACGGAATAACGGTCATGTTTTGAAGGGGTCGGATAATCAGAATATCTATTACCTGAAAAAGCACTATCAGGCAGAATACGAAGCGTATATTGCAGAGCATCAGGGAAAATATCCGGTGGAAAATTTCCCGGCAAAGGGCGGAGTCATATCCGCGGGGATTCATAAGCCGGATTTTGGAATGCAGTTTCAGAGCCGGGGAAGTTATGAAAAGGAACAGAAGCAGAACACAACAGAATGAGACAACGAAAGGAGGCAGGAATGAGCAGTGGATATTATGTAACCAAATGGCATAAGGAATTGGATATTTTCCACAAGGTAAAACCGATTCTGATTTTGGAAGGAAATGTGCTGGATCAGTTCCAGTATCCGTCTGACGGGTCGATTTCCGATCTGAACGGATATCTGGTCAGCTATCTGATGGAGCATGGCTATCAGAACATCGTTTCCTTTGACAGCATACACGGGTTTTACAGTCTGCTTGGCACGGAGGCCTTGCAGAACTTTAAAAAGATATCGGGATGCCGCGCTTCCATTCGGGAGGAATATATGGCAGTCCCGTTTGCGGCAGAGGAAGGTGAGACGGCTCCGGGTGTCATCGAGCGTGCTCTGTCCCAGAATGAGGAGCTGACGGCAGTGATTTTAAATCTGGCTTCCCGCTATGTGACCTCACCCGACAATCTGTCGCAGGCAGAGGTAAACAGCTATACGACTCTGTTACAGATGGCGGCAAAAATACCGGATTGTCAGATACAGACGGAGGAAGAGACAGAGGAACCCCAGTTTGCCAAGAATATACTGCTTATGCTGGTGGATAAGACGAATGACCTTCCAACCTGGTTTTGCCTGAACAATCCGAATGTGAAGATACTGCATCTTTCCACGCCGGGAAAGGAAGAGAGGGCGGCCTTTGTAAAGGGAGAGGCTTTTGAGAGCTTCTTTAAAAAGGAAATCTATGAAAGCGGTATGAAGGATTTTCAGTTAAGTGAAGCAGAAAGGCAGGAGCTTTCCGAAGAGGAGGCAGAGAAGCTGGCGGCAAGGCGCAGGCAGGAACTGGAAAAGATTCAGGATAAATTTGTGGGTATGACGGAGGGCTTTACTTTTCTGGAATTGAATGACCTTCGGGCATTGTGTCACAATGAAGGGATTCCGATTGCGAAAATGTATGAGGTGGTGGATCTTTACCGCTACGGTATTCGGGAAAATCCATGGACGAGAGAGGATTTGCAGTCTTCCCTTCGGGAGGCACAAAATAACTTCTATAAGCGTGTCAAAGGGCAGGAGGATGCCATCACCAAGACGATGGATGTGGTAAAAAGAGCGGCTACCGGCATGTCGGGCCTGCAGCATTCCTCTCATACGAAGCCGAAGGGCATCCTGTTTTTTGCCGGGCCTACCGGAACCGGTAAGACAGAGACGGCAAAGACTCTGGCAGAGATTTTGTTTGGTGATGAGAACCGCTGCATCCGCTTCGACATGAGCGAATATTCCCAGCCGCAGTCCGACCAGAAGCTTTTGGGAGCGCCTCCCGGATACGTGGGCTATGAGGCAGGCGGACAGCTTACTAATGCGGTTCGGGAAAATCCGTTTTCGATTTTGTTGTTCGATGAGATCGAGAAGGCGCATGGTTCCATTTTTGATAAGTTTTTACAGATTTTGGAGGATGGCCGGATGACGGACGGACAGGGAAAGACCGTTTACTTTTCGGAAACCATTATTATCTTTACGAGCAATCTGGGCATGTTCCGTCAGGAGAACGGTGAGAAGGTGGACAATGTCACCCCGGAGGAGAACTACAGCCAGATCAGTCAGAAGGTGAAGACCGCCATTGAGGATTATTTTAAATATGAGTTGGGAAGACCGGAAATCCTGAACCGGATCGGCGAGAATATCGTAGTCTTTGACTTTATCCGGCCGGATACGGCAAGACTCATTTTGGATTCTCAGATAGAAAAGATTATCACCAGCTTAAGAGTGGAGAAAAATATTCGGCTGACCATCAGTGAACAGGCCAGAGAGACACTGTTTAAAAAGGCCTGTGCGAATCTGAAGAATGGAGGACGCGGCATCGGCAATGTGGTAGAGGATGCGTTAATCAATCCCCTGTCCCGCTTCTTATTTGACGAGGGTATTACAGCCGACAGTGAAATAGAGATACAGGAGATTCTGGCAGAGCAGTCTCTGGTACAGATGAAGGCTGTTCGTCAATAGGACAGATGAAACGCAGCAGGATAAAAAGACGACATCGGCTGTTCGGATATGGAATCTGGATGGAAAAGGGAGCAGAGTAATCAGAATGAAAATATATGGCTATGTAGAAAAGGGCATGGGAAAGACCGAGTGTCAGGACAGGGTATTGATTGGAGACACGATTCTGGCAGGAGGCTTTCTCAGTGCAGATTATGAAGGGGATGGCAATCTGTTGGTGGCGGTGGCAGACGGCGTGGGAGGAAATCCCGGCGGAGAAAGGGCATCCCTGTTGGCGGTGGACAGCATCCGCGTCTTAAACCGCAGGACAGAGCTGGTGGAAGAGGATGTAAAGCAGCTGCTGTCCTACACGAATGGACAGATTCTGAGAGCGGGGCAGCTGACACCGGGCATGGAACAGATGGCAACGACCCTGACGGCATTTGTGATGAACCAGGAAAAGGCGCTTTCCATACATATCGGTAATTGCAGGCTGTGTACGTATAAGAAATACCTGAAGGCATTGACAAAGGATCAGACGGCGGTAGCGGATATGGTAAGCCGGGGAGAGCTGACGAGAGAGGAAGCTCTCGTATCGCCGATACGCAATCAGATCAATGCCTGTCTTGGCGGAGGCAGGGAGGAATACTTTCAGGCACTGCAGATCGAGACGCAGGATAGTGTGTCAGCACAGGGGAGCAATTTGCTTCTGACCTGTGACGGTATACATGATTATGTAGGGGAAGAGGAGCTTGAGAGGCTGCTTTTGTCTGCGGGGGAGGCACAGACAGTGTGCCGCAGTATGGCAGAGACGGCACGAAAAAACGGTTCATTGGATGATATTTCTATCATTCTGGTGGACAGAATGGGAAGATACCAATAGAAAAGGCAGGAAAATGGAATGGGATATGATGAGTGTTTACAGCTTTTAGAGGAGGATATCAAAAAGCTGGACGAGCGGGTCGAAGAGGAACGAAACCACTATGCCAGACTGCTCGCCGGCTGTAGCAGGCATGAGGAAGAGCAGAGGGGAAAAGAGTGGCAAAAGAATACGCTGGCAGGTTTCTTTGCTTATGTGGCAGAGGAAAATGAGTATGAGAGGGAAAGCGTTCATTTACAGGCTCTTTCCGGTATGATTGAGGAGGAGAAAAGAGAGAAAGAGGAGTATCAGGCTCAGATTGAGGCGAGAAAGAACTATTATGAGGCGCTTCGAAATAAGAAGATTTACCCTCTGATCGAGGATGGAAGCATTGAGGGAATGCTGGCTGCGGTTTTCTTTCTCTATGACAGCTATCATGGAACTCCGTATCAGACTCTGGAGTATATCGAGGGGGATATCGGGCCGGAAACGCCGGAGGAGGTGCTCCGGTACCTGATTGAAAAGTCCTTTGTCTATAACGAGGAACTTGGCTACTCAGAGGATGATGACAAGATGGTCGCACTGATCGAAAAATGGGTGGATAGTGCAGCGCCATCCGGCGGGGATTCGTGCTGGCAGAGTATCCGGCAGCTTTTGAAGCTCAGGCGGACCAGGAGCGTGGATTCCGAATGCAGCTGGCTGGTGGATCGATATGAACGATGTATCCGGGATTTTAACAGGCTGTCATCGGATTATCGGACAGCGGGTAAAACGATGCAGGAAGAATTGGACAGACTGGATGCTTCCAAGTCCGGAAAAGAGGTAAGGGAAAGAGTCCGTGAGGTAGCGGAATGGTATCAGCAGAGTCGTAGCGAACTGAACCGGGAGATGATGAAGCGGATGGATCAGACTACTACGATTGAGTCCAATCTTGTGATGGTAAAATCTCTGCAGGAGGAGATACGCAGTGGACGAGAGGAAGGGTTGGAGAAAAGGCGTTGCAGTGAGATCCTCAGTCTGCTACAGCAGATGGAGCAGGAACTGGATAAGGTGATTCCGGTCAGCAGTCTGGAAACGAAGGAAAGAGAGCTTTTAAAGCAGTTTCAAAAGAAAATCAGCCAGATCCAGTCGGCCAGGGAAGCCGAGATGCAGAAGGAGAAAGAGGCAGAACGCTTAAAAGTGACGCGCAGGGAAAATGACAGGCGCAGGCGTAGAGAATTCTGGGGGGATATTTTCTTCTGGGTATGGGAACATAAGCTGTTGTGTTTCCTGATGACTGCAGCGGTCGTGATTGGTGTGACATCTCTTAGACTGGATGCAAAGGCAAAAAGTGCTCCGCTTTGGCAGATCAATGACGAGGGAGAATTATCAGCCAACTGTTGGCATAATATCAATAAGAAAAGCTATCTGTCGGCACTTTGGGGTTCTGTTTATGAGATGTTCCACAAGGATGATAATGAATATTCTCTGGAGGACTTCTATTTCCCGGAGAAGCTGCAGGCTTCCATGGAAGAAGAAGGAGTGCTGGAGCTGCCGGCAGAGGTAGACGGACAAAAGGTAACGGGGATTGCTTTTCTGGGACTTCCGGGTGAAAAGGGTGACAGAGTGGGAGTGAAGAAAATCATTGTTCCGGAAGGAGTCACTACGTGGCGGGCTTCTCTGTACAAGAACGAAGAGGTGGAAGAGATTGTACTGCCTTCATCCCTGACCAGGATAGCATCGGGCAGCTTTGCATTATCCAATTTAACCACCATTAATCTGGAGCACGTGGAACAGATTGGTGAGAAAGCTTTTAGTGCCAGCCGTATACAGGAGGCAAGGCTGCTTTCTGCAAAACAAATTGGAGATGAGGCTTTTTTGAATATTCAGCCATTGAAAAGAGTTTATCTGCCAGTGGTAGAATGGATTGGATATGACGTTTTTTTGGCTTGCGACAGCTTAGAGGAAATTTATATTGGAGACAGCATACAGGAGATGGGAAAGGGACCGTTACCGGTCGATGATGATCCGGAGTACCATGTTGTTTTGGATGCTAACGGACAGTATTCTGAGGAGTTTATGAACCAGCTGGAGACGTTTCTGAGTGGTGGAAAGCTTCATTTGGTCGAATTGCAGTATGCGGATTTTGCGGAGCTTGGACTTGCGGATCGATAGAAGGAGAGGCATTCCCGGGAAGAAATTGCAGTTATACAAGTAGGAAATGCCAATGGGGAGGAAGAACCAATGAGGAGGAAGCATCATGGAAGATATATTAGCGGGACTCAATGAGGAACAGAGAGCTGCTGTGACGACAACGGAAGGATATGTTCGGGTGATTGCCGGAGCCGGCTCGGGAAAGACAAGAGCACTGACACACCGCTATGCGTATCTGGTCAATGAACTGGGGATTTCCACTGCGAATATTTTATGCGTCACATTTACCAATAAGGCCGCCAATGAAATGAAGAAGCGCATCCGAAATATGATTGGAGACTGTGATACAGGCTATGTATGCACCTTTCATGGTTTCTGTGTTCAGGTACTGCGGGAGGACATCCATGTCATCCACTATCCGAAAAATTTTGTAATTCTTGATACGGAGGATGTGGATGCCATCTTAAGAAATGTTTATGAGGCCTGCGGCATCTCTTCCAGAGACTATACCTTTGATATGGCCCGCCGGGAAATCGTGTCAGCGAAATCCCGACAGGAGCACATTCCCTACCTGCTGGAGCTGAACAATACTCATTTAAAGGAAGCCTACGAGAAGGAAGAAAATCTGAAAAAGAAGATCTTTTTGGGATACCTGTATGAACAGAAAAAGATATTCGGACTGGACTTTGAAGATCTGATTTCGATTGTCGATTATATTTTTGCTCATTTCGAGGAAAAACGCAAAAAGTGGCAGGAACGTATCATGTATGTGATGGTGGATGAGTTTCAGGATGTCAGTGAAAACCAGTACCGGCTTGCGGATGTGCTGAGCGGCTATCATAAGAACCTGTTTATCGTAGGAGACCCGGATCAGACCATCTACACATGGAGAGGAGCCAGAATTGATTTTATTCTGGAATTTGCGAACCTGCATCCGGGTGCAAAGACGATTATTCTGAATAAAAATTACCGGTCCACCCCCAATATTCTGGATGCCTCCAATTCCCTGATTCGGAAGAATCAAAAGCGCGTGAAGAAGGAGCTGGTTGCAGTCAGGGAGGCCGGAGAGGATGCGGTCTATTATCATGCGGTTACGACCAGGCAGGAAGCGGAATGGATTGCGGCACAGATTAAGAAGCTTTTGGAGAATGGAAGCCGTTTTCAGGATATTGCCATCCTGTACCGTTCGCATTTTGTTTCCAGAAGTATGGAAGAGGTGTTTATCCGGGAGAAGATTCGTTATGTACTCTACAGCGGCATTGAATTTTATAAAAGAAAGGAAATCAAGGACAGTCTCTGCTATCTCAGGATGATTGCCTGTCAGGATGATCTGGCCTTTCTCAGGGTCATCAATGAGCCGAAAAGGAGTATCGGAAAGAAGCGGATTGCTTTTTTGCGCGAGTATGCGGAGGCCAATCAGTGTTCTCTTTATCAGGCATTAAAGGACACGGTTCATTCGGAGCTGTTTGCGAGAACCGGGGCGGTTTCCTTTCTCATGCTGGTGGAAAAGTACCGGGAGACCTATCGGGAAATGCGCGTGTCGGAACTGCTCAGTGCGGTGCTTGGCGAGAGCGGATATGAAGAAATGCTTCGGTTTTCCGGGGAGCAGGAGCGGCTGGATAATCTGGCAGAGCTAAAGCAGTCGGTGTTTGAGTTTGAGCATGTCTCCGGGGAGGAGAATACGTTAGAGGAGTATTTGCAGAGCGTTGCCCTGTTTACGAATGCAGACAAGGAGGAACGGAAGGATTCGGTGAAAATGATGACGATTCATACCGCCAAGGGGCTGGAATTTCCTTACGTTTTTGTCTGTGGCTTAAATGAGGGCATCTTTCCGACCAAGCATGTGGATACACCGGAGAAGCTGGAGGAGGAAAGGCGGCTTGCCTATGTGTCCTATACCCGTGCGGAAAAGGGGTTGTTTTTGAGTGATGCGGAGGGTATCAACTTTGACGGCTCCTTCCGTTATCCGTCCCGGTTCATTTTTAATACGGAAAAGGAATATCTGCACTATGTCGTAGAACTGGAGGAGAGGCTGGCTGCTCAGGCAGCAGGCTATATCTGTGCGAATGAGGAGAAGATATGCGGCAGGAAACAGAGCTTTCAGACGGGTGATATCGTGGTGCATAAGGTCTTTGGCAGAGGACAGATCGTGGCGGTAAAGGAGGAAATCTCCAGCTATGTCATTCAGTTTGAAGGGATGGAGACGGTGCGGAATATCAGTATGCGGATACCACTTGAGAAAGGAGAGCCCGCAAGCGGACTCTCTGATGTACAAGGGTAGATTTTAGTAGGTCACTTTTCCGTTCTTACAATTCTTTACAATGGTATCGTTTCCTTTCACGATATAATCAACACCTTCCCCATCCTTTACCTGTACATTGACAAGTCGGATGGTAAACGGCTTGTCGGTCTCCACGGAGAAGGAAATCTCACGTCCGTTCCTGGTAACGGTGGTGGTCAGTGCTGTCTGCTGATCCATACCATATACGGTAGTAGCTGCGGGAACGCCATTCATTAAGGTGTAGACTCTCAGCTCCACACCGTCTGCGTAGTCGTAATCCGGCCTGTCGTCATGGGAGCCTACTGCTACGATGGAGTTCTCCTTTACCATGAGAGGAATATCGAGATAGCCGCATGTTTCGGTAATCCAGGTGCCGCCGCATTTTTCTTCTCCGGTAAAGAAGTCGGTCCAGAGTCCCTTCGGCAGATAGTATTCTGCTTTGGATTCGTCATTGAAGATCGGAGCGACTAACAGGTTGTCACCAAGCATATACTGCTTATCAAGATAGGAGCAGTTGCGGTCTTCCGTAAACTCCAGTACCATACTGCGCATGGTTGGTACACCGGTTCGGTTCGTATCAATGGCGGTCTTGTAAATATATGGCATCAGGCTGGCCTTTAAGCGGGTGAAGAATCGAACGACGTCCACTGCCTCTTCATCATAGAGCCACGGTACACGGTAGGAGCTGCTTCCATGGAGACGGCTGTGGGAGGAAAGAAGGCCGAACGCTACCCATCTCTTGTAAACATCTGCGGTAGAGGTCTGCTCAAAGCCGCCGATATCATGAGCCCAGAAGCCAAAGCCGGACATCATCAGGGAGAGGCCGCCACGCAGGCTTTCTTCCATGGATTCGTAATCAGACCAGCAGTCGCCGCCCCAATGAACCGGGAACTGCTGTCCGCCGGCAGTTGCGGAGCGGGCAAATAAAACAGCCTGACCCTTGCCGCGTTTTTCCTCTAACAGCTCATATACGCACTTATTATATAAGTAGGTGTAATAATTGTGCATCTTCTTCGGGTCGGAACCGTCGTAGTAAACGACATCGGTCGGGATTCGCTCACCGAAGTCTGTCTTGAAGCAGTCTACACCCATATCTAACAGTCTGGCAAGATAACTCTGGTACCATTTGCATGCCTTCGGGTTGGTAAAGTCTACCAGTGCCATGCCCGGCTGCCACATATCCCACTGCCAGACATCACCGTTCGGACGCTTTACAAAGTAGCCTTTTGCCCTGCCTTCTTCAAAGAGGCGGGATTCCTGACCAATGTAGGAATTGATCCAGACACAGATATTTAAGCCCTTCTCCTTGATACGCTTTAACATTCCTTCCGGGTCCGGGAAGACTCTTTCATCCCAGACAAAGTCAGTCCAGTGAAATTCCTTCATCCAGAAGCAGTCAAAATGGAAGGTGCGCAGCGGAATACCGCGTTCCAGCATACCGTCAATAAAGCTCATTACGGTTTCTTCGTCATAATTGGTTGTAAAGGAGGTGGAGAGCCACAGGCCAAAGGTCCAGGGTGCCGGAAGAGAAGGCTTGCCGGTCAGGTCGGTATAGTGGGTCAGTACATTCTTCATAGTCGGTCCGTCGATAAAGAAGTAGTCAAGATAGCCGCCTTCTACGGAAAATTCTACCTTGGTCACCATTTCGGTAGCGGTTTCAAAGGACACCTTTTCCGGGTGGTTGACAAAGACACCATAGCCCTTGTCGGAAAGATAGAACGGAACATTTTTATAGGACTGCTCCGTGCTGGTGCCTCCGTCTTCATTCCAGATATCGATGCTCTGTCCGTTTTTGACAAAGGCACCGAAGCGCTCGCCCATACCATAGATATGCTCATTTACGCCGATGGAGAGCTGCTGACGCATATAAGTATTTTCGGTATCTCCTGCTGCGTCATAGGGCAGCCCCCTCCAGCCGGTCTTCATCAGAGCCAGATCTCTGTAGCCGGACCTGGAAAGTACCCTGGAACCGCGTTTGTAGGTCATAGACCAGTCCTTTTTCTGAATCAGCAGGGAAAGAGAACCGCTTGTAACGGTAATGGTATCCTCGATATCCTCTATCTGTAAAGGCAGATTTTGTGTACATTTCAATTCAAATTCCGGGGCTTTGGCAAGAACACCCTTATGATGCCAGGTCTGTACCCGGATGATGTCTGGCATCGGGGAAGTGATTTCAATGGTCAGGTTGACACCGCCGAGCGTGTCTCCTCTGTGATTGATTTTGCTGGTTGGTGCGCAGATCGTTACCCTGTTTTCTTCTACACGTGTAAAATAGGCTTCTTTTGGAGAAAAGCATTCAACGCCCTCCTGCTGTATCCAGCATCCGTTACTGAATTTCATAGTCTGTTATACTCCTTTCGTGCTGCATAGTGTTTGTCGTGTTTTGAAATACCTTATATCTGTAATTATAATGGCAAAATTCCTAAGAACAATGGAATATATTTGCAGAATATGTTACTATATTGCCAGAGTACGGGAAAGGTACGGGAAGGAGCATGGGGATGGATATGGAAAAGCTGGTGGTGATCATCAATGGAAACGGCGGCGTGGGAAAGGATACTTTGTGTGAGTTTGCTGCGGAAAAGTATGAGGTCAGGAATGTATCTGCAATTACCCCGATTAAGAAGATCGCTTCACAATATGGGTGGCAAGGGGAAAAGGATGCAAAATCCAGAAAATTTCTGGCTGACCTCAAACAGATTTTTATAGAGTACAATGATTTGCCCTTTCATTATCTGATGGAGGAATATCAAAAGTTTCTGGACAGCAGTGCACAGATTCTTTTTGTACATATCAGGGAAGGAGAAGAAATTGACAAGCTGAAGCAGGCTGTAGAGATACCCTGTATTACACTGCTTGTCCGCAGAAACAGCGGTCTGACCAGCTGGGGAAACGCTTCGGATGATAATGTGGAACAGTACCAATATGATTATGTTTATGTGAATGATAAAACGTTAACAGAGGCAAAAGCAGATTTTTGGAGCTTTCTGGAAAAAATTCTGACCGAAGAATGTTCCAGGAAGGACAGACAGGGGTGATGCAGGTTGCAGGTCAGGGAACGGGAGCTGCAGGAGCAGAAAAAACATGGTGAACCGGGCTTTCCGATGACGGTCTATTATAATGATTTTACCCAGTATGTAGGAGAACAGATTCCATGGCACTGGCATGAAGAATTGGAATTTGTTGTAGTCACGGAAGGAGTCGTAGAGTTTTTTGTTGGAACGGAAGATTTCCTGTTAAGAGAAGGAGAAGGAATTTTTGTTAACGCAGATACGCTGCATCATGTGGTGCCGCACGGAGAGAAAAAGGCATATATGTTTTCCATCCTGCTGAATCACGGGATTTTGGGAGCCGGACAGGGGATTCTGCTGTCTTCCAAATACGTCTCTCCGTATGTGGCAGAGGCCGGTGTGCGGTATGAGGTGCTGCGCGCGGAAACGGTGCTGGAGAAAGAGGCGGTCGGCAGGCTGAAGGAAATTTACCGGATCTATATGGAAAAGGAGTTTGGCTATGAATATGCGCTGCACAATCTGATCTGCGAAGTCTGGTTCTATCTGGTCAGAGAAAAGTGGGGGAATAGGATTGCGGGAAGGCGGGGCCGCAGCGTATCCGAGGAACGTATTTATCGCGCACTGGAGTTCATTCATGCGGGGTATGCACAGCCGATTTCACTCGAGGACATCTGTGAAGCGGTCAATATCAGCAAAACGGAATGCTGCCGTTGCTTTAAGCAGAACTTACGGATGACGCCGTTTGAATACCTGATGACTTATCGGGTCAACAAGGCGGCAGAGCAGTTGGAATCAGACAATGAGACCATTACGGAGATTGCGGCGCATACCGGATTTGGAAGTGACAGCTATTTCTGTAAGCAGTTTAAGCGTTATATGGGCTGTACGCCGATGGAATACCGCAGAAGGAGCGGAAAGACGGAGGAAGAAGCGGCTGACTGCCTGGCAAATAGCTGCAGAGAGGGAGGAAGGCTATGAGGATTCAGGAACAAAGGAAAATCACAAAGGATGGAGGATGGATTACCATCCGTTCCCTGACGGAGCAGGATGCAGAGGCGGTTCTGGAACATATGCGTCAGTCGTATGAGGAAACGGAATATCTGTCAAAATATGCGGATGAAATGGATATGACAGAGGAGTCAGAACGAAAATTTCTGAAAACTCTGGAGGAAGGAGAAATGACCCTGATGTTAGGAGCCTTTGAAGGCGGAGAACTGGCTGCGATTGCCAGTGTGATTCCGATTTCGGCCCACAGCAAGATGAAACATCGCGGAGGTCTGGGCATCAGTGTGAAAAGGTGCTTTTGGAGCAGGGGAATCGGAGGTCTGCTTTTGCAGGCAATCCTGACGGAAGCGGAGCGGGCAGGCTATGAACAGGTAGAGCTGGAGGTTATGTCGGAAAATGATAGAGCTGTCAGGTTATATGAAAAGAGTGGATTTGTAGCATATGGGCGCAGACCATGTGCGGTCAAGCTCAGAGACGGCAGGTATATGGATGAGATTCTGATGTATGTGCAGCTGCATAGCTGATGGATTTGGAGATTTTAGACAAAGTGGGAGGAACCGGGCATGAACACAAATGAAAAGTGGCTCCAATGGGCGGTGGAACTGCAGAGTATCGCACAGGCGGGGTTATTTTATGCAAAGGATGAATTTGACAGGGAAAGATATGAGCAGATACGGAATATTGCGGCAGAAATGATTGCACATCAAGCGGAATTTCCGGTGGAAAAGGTAAAGGATCTCTTCTGCAATGAAATCGGCTATCAGACTCCCAAGCTGGACAGCCGTGCGGCAATTTTTCAGGATGATAAAATATTACTGGTAAAAGAGAAAAACGGAACCTGGTCGCTGCCGGGCGGCTGGGTAGACGTGAATGTTTCCGTGAAGGAAAATACCATCAAAGAGGTTAAGGAAGAGGCGGGGCTGGATGTAACCGCGGATCTGGTTATTGCCGTGCAGGACAGAGAGAAGCATAATCTGCCGGTTTATGCTTATAAGGTATGCAAAATTTTTGTGCTGTGCACCGTGGTTGGGGGAGCGTTTGAAGCCAATATCGAAACCGTGGAAAGCAGATACTTCGGAATCGATGAACTGCCTGTGCTGGCAGAGGAGAAAAACAATGCAGAGCAAATCAGGATGTGCTTTGATGCGTATCATGCGGAGCATTGGACAACCTGTTTTGACTGACTTTTGACAGGAAAGAGATGAAATATCTTATGACCTGATGCAGTATGACGAAAGGATGAAAAGGAGGAAGCGAAATGTATCAGCCATCAGATAACAGATATGAAACCATGCAGTATCATCACTGCGGAGCAAGCGGCTTGAAGCTGCCCGCCATTTCCTTTGGATTATGGCATAATTTCGGAAGCAATGCGAATATGGATCGGATGAAGGAGCTGTGTTTTACGGCCTTTGATCATGGTATCACCCATTTTGATCTGGCCAATAATTATGGGCCGGAGCCGGGCAGTGCAGAAATAAATTTTGGAAGAATTCTGGCAGAAGATTTAGGGACGTATCGGGATGAACTGATTATCAGTACAAAAGCCGGCTACGATATGTGGTCGGGACCGTATGGCAACTGGGGCAGCCGTAAATATCTGCTCGCCAGTCTGGATCAGAGCCTGAAACGGATGGGACTGGAATATGTGGATATTTTTTACCATCACAGGATGGACCCGGAAACACCGTTGGAAGAGACGATGGGAGCGCTCGATCAGGCGGTAAAGAGTGGCAAAGCTCTTTATGCCGGAATTTCAAACTACGATGGAGAAACCTTGAAGCGGGCCTGTGCAATCTTAGAAGAACTTCACTGTCCGTTTGTTATCAATCAGAACCGCTATTCTATTTTTGACCGGACGATTGAGCAGAATGGATTGAAGGAAGCTGCGGCACGTACCGGAAAGGGTATCATTGCCTTCAGCCCATTGGCGCAGGGGCTTTTGACGGACCGCTATATAAATGGCATCCCTCAGGACAGCAGAATCCGTACGGATGGCAGATTTTTAAAGGAAAACATTTTGACAGAAACAAAATTGGAGCAGATCAAAGGACTGAGCAAACTGGCATCGCAGAGGGGACAAAGTCTGGCACAGATGGCTCTGAGCTGGGTTTTAAAGGATTCGGTGGTGACAAGCGTATTGATCGGAGCCTCCAGACCGGAGCAGATATTGGATAATATCCGGGCGATTGAGAATACCTCTTTTTCACAAGAGGAGCTTGCAGAAATCGACCGTTTGAGTCAAAAGTAAAAATGTATCAATTCAGCATTACTGTAAAATTGGGAAAGACTCTATAGAGCCTTTCCCAATTTTTATTTTTTCTCTATTTCCTGCTGATCAAGAAGAGCTTCCACATGCGCCAGCTGCTTCCGAAGGTTGGACAGCTCTCTGCGCAACTGGATATGTGCATTTTCAGATGGTTCCTCTTCCTCGACCGCCTGGTCCGCTTGGCTTGCGCTGACCTCACTGATGGCATTGACCACAATGCCCACCACTACGTTCATAATCAGGAAGGAGGTACACAGCACAAATGGCACAAAATAGAGCCAGGCCCAGGAAAACACCTCCATTACCGGCCGCGAGATGCCCATAGACCAGCTCTCCAGCGTCATCACCTGAAACAGGGTGTAGAAGCTCCTGCCGATGGAGCCGAACCAGTCCGGGAACTGAGGACCAAACAGCGTGGTACCCATGATGGAGAAAATGTAGTAAACCAGCAGCAACAGTATGCCGCTCCAGCAAATACCGGGAATAGAGCGTCCGATGGCCTCCACAATGATTCGCAGATTTTTCAGACCCGATACCAGACGGAACGACCGGAGGCTCTTGAGCGCTTTCAGTGAACGCAGTGCCCGGAAGATGCGGAAGATACGGAAGATGGAGAAAAAGCTGAACTCTGAAAAAAGAGAGAGGGTTACCAACGTCAGATCGAACAGATTCCAGCCGCTCCGAAAAAACGGAAGCCGGTAAACGATAAGCTTTATCAACAGTTCCACAATAAAAATCCATAAGCAGGCGGTATCCAAAAGCAACAGCATCTGCTGTACGCCTGCAGGAAGATGCTGGGCGGTCTGGATACCCATGATTGCTGCGTTCAGGACGATCACAGCCAGAATGAAGTTCTGAAACAAATGACCTTCCACAAATTTTTTTGCTTTTTCCATGGTTTTCAATGCTCCTTTTGCCATGTTGTATTTTCAGAATAAGAGGCACAGACCTTTGTATTGCAGCAGTCTGTGCCTCGGCAACACTATTTGATTTTCATGCCGGGGCCTGCGAATCACGCTTTGCCGAAAAAGCTGGTGATGTCAAAGCCTGTGGGCATGGGGATGGTAAACATATAGGCAGTGGCAAGCAGGAATGCTACCAGAGAGAGAATCAAGATAGCCCGCTTGTTTTTGGTATTGTTGAAGCTGCTGATAATACCCAGGAGGAACAGAACCACGCTGTAGATTACAGTGACCAGGCCATAGGCATCGCCGTTGGCATTGGCTTCCTTACCAATCTCCAGGGCTTCCTGCGATTGGGTCAGCAGTTCGTTGGCTGTTTCAAAATACCCGGTGACGTATTCTTCGTCAAAGAAGGGCGAGGTGTATGCCTCGTCGCTCTCCATCCATGCCAGCACCGTACCCATCGGGTCGCTGTATTCCGCTTCGCTCATGGTGTAGTTCCAGCCGATAGCCTCGGCCATGCGTTCCGTCAGGTTTTCATCCAGTTTGTAGAACAGCTGGTAACAGATCTTTTCTACGGTGACATCATCGCCGCTGTCCAGGGCGAAGGAAATCTCCATCTGCATGTCGCTGATGTCGTTCCACAGAAGCATATCCTGATTCATCTGCTGAACACCTGCGTTGTATTCCGAGTTGCCTTCGGAGGCGAGATTGTTGCTGGTGGTGTAGCTGGTAGCTTGATTTCCTCCGTGCAGGCTGCCAATCCAGCTGCCCCAGGCGGTGAACAACGCAGTGATGCCGAGCATAATGACTACAATCAGCTCGATGACCTCATCTGGGGTTTTCTTGGCTTTTGGTCTGGAAACACTCTTTTCTTCCATAATTTTTCTATCCTTTCCTGTCGCGTTTTGTGGATGTTCCAACGAACGCAGACCTTTCATTTATTTGCTATATTGTAAAGTTTCTGCGTGTAAAAAAAGGATAGTGAGACCTGAATCAAACGGAAAATGTACTGAATCGACACCGTTCCCCATATTATCAGTACCACAGGTTTTTGCTTGGTTTTAATTTACAAAGCAGTGTGACAACATTATAATGCATATTGACAATGAAAGTTGTCATTTGAAGGTGTTTTATGGTATTGCGAAATCGTCTAAAAGAACGCAGGAGGATATAATTTATGAATGTTGTAGAAATCATATTTAGCCCCACAGGTGGTACAGAGAAAGTTGCCCATATCATAGGAGGACATTGGAGTAAAAACACTGTAAGAATTGATTTGTGCGATAGTAAAATCGATTTTACGAGATGTAATATTGCGAAAGACGATATGGTTTTGATTGCAATGCCTTCATTCGGAGGACGTGCTCCCGCTGTGGCAATAGAGAGGTTGAAACAGATTAGAGGAAATGGTGCGAAATGTACCCTTGTATGCGTATATGGAAACCGGGCTTACGAAGATACTCTTGTGGAAATGGAGGACGCTGCAAAAAAATGCGGATTTCAGGTTATTGCTGCCATTGCTGCAGTGGCAGA
>JAGANL010000038.1 GCA_017624235.1 Lachnospiraceae bacterium
AATCACACGAAATCTTGCTCTGAATAGATACAAAACGCTCTCCGCAGATAAGCGCAATTCCGGCCAGATGCCGCTTGCGTTGGAGGAATTGAAATGCTGTGTTCCCGGAGAGGATAATACCGCAAATATTGTGGATGATTTGGCTCTGGCTGAGATTTTTAATCGCTTTCTCGCTTCTTTGTCTGAGGAACAGAGAAAAATTTTTATGCGCCGTTATTGGTATCTGAGTAGTATCAAAGAGATTGCCAACGAGTACAGCGTGGGAGAAAGCAAGGTAAAAATGTCCTTAATGCGGTCAAGAAACGAATTGAAAACCCTATTGGAAACGGAGGGTATATCGCTATGAAAGAAGAACGAATTTTGCGTGTCCTTGGTGAAGTGGACGAAACATATATTGGTGAGGCTGCCCCCAGAGAAATCCAGCGCAAGAAACCTGTTTTACGAAAGTTGATAATCATTGCTGCGTGTTTAGGCCTGCTGTTGACCTTGGGTTGTGCAGCGGTAGCCGTTAGCCCGGAAATTCGAGCAGCTGTCCAGAGTGTCATTGAAACTCTGTTTCCCCCAAAGGAAGTCGCAGTTGCTCCGGAAGGACTGCCGGAATCCATTCCCCATATAGCGCAAGGACAGGAACCAACAGAAGATTCTCCCGGTTTTGCTATCTATGTGGATGAGGATAGGTATGAAATGACCGAGGAAAACGGTGTATTTTTCATCCGCCCCAAAAAATCTTCTCTTTCCAGAGAGGATGTCCGACAGAACAATTCCGCTTTGCTGGAAGGCCTTACTGTTGAGGAACAGGAAGCATTTATTGATGATCGGCTTGAAGAACAGGAGGCTTTCTACGCAGCCCTGCCGCCTTGTGAAATGGAAATCCGTGAATTGGTAGGCACAGACCTCGAAGCCGCTGCCGCTGCTGCAAGAACGGAAATGACACAAGCATGGGAGACTGTCACAGAGATCGAGAATGAGGATTTCCGGCTCAGCTTTCTTGCCTCTGACGGAACGGCTTGGGATGCCCCGCAGGAAAACCATTATTTTTATCCAAACGGAGAGCGGCAGGTGTACCATATTATTATCCGTTACTATTTAGAAGCGGAAGAGGGTCATGGCACCCGGCTCCGCACCATGCTGGAAACATTTTCAGTAATTGATTTTTCTTCTGCCATCCAGCCACAGGCCAGTAAAGCATCAAAATCGATGGAACCGGATATGGATGCAAGAAAGGTCTATGCGGCTACGCTCCGCAATCTCTTATACAGCGACATTTTGCCCGATGGAAGCCAAGCAAAATTTTCGGATGGCGGTGCGTATTCACAGTTCGCCGTGGGTGATGTAGATGGGGACGGTAAGGAAGAACTGATTTTACTGTATGATTCCGGCGTGATGGCAAACTCGGTGGGATATATCATCGGATATGATACAGAAACAGGAAATATTTACATCCAATTGGAGGAATTTCCGTTCTTTTCTTTTTTGGAAAACGGCAATCTGAAAGCTCTTTCCTCCCACAATCAGACCTATGGAGAGATGTGGCCGTATATACTTTATCAATATCTGCCGGAAAGCGATTCCTACAAGTTGGCTGGATATGCTCACGCTGAGGACAGAGCT
>JAGANL010000039.1 GCA_017624235.1 Lachnospiraceae bacterium
ATTACCACAAAACTGGAAGAAACGCAGTTGACTTCTATCGCATTATCTGTATTCGTGACGAATCTGTTTAGGATTCAGAGGCGAATGCTTTGTGCTCTTTTGCATCTGTTCCGATTCTGGCATGACCGGAGCGGATGTAAGTGTTGGAAGTTGCAGATATCTGCTTAATCAGCAGACACTAATTAGCCCGGAAATGATTTAAATAGAAAATGGGGTTGCCGATATGCTTGTTGAAATGGTATTCTGAATAAAATATCAGTAGAAAGGTTCAAAGAGTGTTTTTTGAAGAAGTATAATCTAATTGTGCGATAGCAATGGCTATTGCAAATAAGAAAAATGCTGTAGCCATTGCATCCTGATGTAAACATTAGGAGGACGCATATGAGCTATGTAAATGCAGAGGACATTTTGCCGGAGGATCTTGTCAGGGAGATTCAAAAGTATGTGGATGGTAAAGTTCTTTATATTCCGCGGAAAGATGACAACTCATTAGCCTGGGGTGAAAAAAGCGGAGCGAAGGACAAGCTGGCGGAACGTAACAGGGAAATCGTGAGCCGTTACTATTCAGGTGAAACTGCCGCAGACCTTGGCAAAAGGTATTTCCTTTCGGAGAAGAGAATCCGGGCAATCATACATGAATATGAATCCTCGATCAAACCGGACGGAGGATTCGAAAATGAATAGAGAGAATAAAAGAAAGCAATACGAAAAAGGTTATTATAAAACGCATCCCTGCAATGATGTTTTCACCTGTAAAAACTGCGGAAGAATAGTAGTGCCGGAAGGCGCCGGCAGTCATCACCGGAATCATTGCCCGAATTGTTTGTATAGTCTGCATGTTGATATGGAGCCGGGAGACCGTGAGTCAGATTGCGGCGGTCATATGGAACCGGTATCGGTATGGGTCAGGAACAAAGGGGAATGGGCTATCATTCATCGGTGCAAAATGTGTGGTGTACTTCGTTCTAACAGAGTGGCTGCGGATGATAATCCTATGAAACTGATGTCCATCGCAATGAGGCCGATAGGTCATCCGCCGTTTCCGATTGAGAAAATTGAGGAGATGACGAGAATGATGGGTGGAGAAGGAACGATTTAGGACATCGTGCAGAAAAAAACCATAAGTCAGGAGCCCATCATGAAAAGAAGAGAAACAGGAACCCCGCTGGTCTGAGCGGGGTTCTTATACATTGAGCGAGTCGGCCGGAGGAGGATGCCTGCAGTAGGGAGGAAGATAGAAGCGTTCCTTTGAATTTATCAAAAACAGGATTGGGCAGCGGAGCTTTAGGAGGTTATGATGAAGGATGAAATGACAAAGAAATATGCTTTAAAACAATCCCTTCCGGTAATGGCGGGCTATCTTGTACTGGGAATGGGGTTCGGAATGCTGCTGAAGGCGAAGGGATATGGTGCGGCATGGGCCTTTTTTATGAGCCTTTTCATTTATGCGGGATCCATGCAGTATGTAACGATCAGCCTTTTGGCGGGCAGTGCCTCCGTGATTTCGGCAGCCCTGATGACATGGATGGTAAATGCGAGACATTTATTATATGGCATTGCCATGCTTGAACGATACAAAAACACCGGACTATATCGCCTATATTTCTTCTGTTCTGCCTTCCGCCATTATGGGAATGCTGATCGTATATTGCGTAAGGGATGTAAATGTCACTGCTGCACCATATGGAATTCCTGAGCTGATTGCCGGGGCGGCAGTGATAGTACTGCACCTTTGGAAAGAAAACACGCTGCTTAGTATTGTGGCAGGAACCGTTGCGTATATGCTGTTGATCCAGTGCTTTTTCTAAAAAAGTTGAAATATCAAATATTGTAAATATCAGATATTATAAATACCATATGGATATCGCTATGAAAAGAATAAATGAATGGTTGGTGAAACGGACATAACGTGCTATAATCCAAATATAGATAATTGTTGAATTCTCAGAATTATCCTGTGAAGCGTATAGGAAAATACAGATTACAGAATCGGAACGTCCGCCAAAACGGCGTATCGTTCCGTAATATGCGGAGGGCAATTAGATGGTGAGAAAGAGTTGGAAATGTTTGGCAGGTTTGGCGGTATGCACGTTTGCGATGGTATGGAGCAGCCTTACGGTACATGCGGAACCGGGTGTGACCGGATATCCCAAGGTGGTTCAGGCGCCGGGATATGAAGGTGAGCATTATCTTACTGTGGAGAATGCAAAAGAGTGGGAACAGCAGGATGAAGCAGTAAAAAAGAGAGGCTTCATAGTAAACGAACCTGCAGGTTTCTATGAGCTGAACGGACAGGTCGTTTATCTGCGCTTCAGTCAGATCGTGAGGATGACGATCATGGATGGATATTTTCTGGATGAAAATGGACTCGTCCATCCTTATAATGCCGGAACGAAGGCGGCCATCGATGCACAGGTTAATGCGGCCCTGGCTCAGATCAAAGCGCAGGCGGCAGCTTTGTATGGCATAGATTTCAGTTTCCGCAAGGATTATGATGCGTGTTCAAATTACCGTTTTGTCAGGAATGTTTTGAGCAATCTCGGCGAATATCCGGCGGGAAGCGTTCCGGTTATTGCTAATGCCACCAAGGCGCAGACCGGAAAAAATCTGAAATTCCGGCAGCGGTTTGCTTCCAATGAGTGGGTTCTTATGGACGGTTCAGTGTATGTCGGGATTTACAGCTATGACAGCAATGTGGTCCAGACGGATACGGACCCGCATACGACCGCTCACGAGATGGGGCACGGTATGGAGGCTGTATTGAATGCGGCCTCGAACGGAGCTCTTCGGAATGTTTTCCGTCAGTTGAACGGCGGGGCGGGCTACAGTCAGTATTATTTCTACAGCGGAAATGAAGAATTGAGACAAAACGTACCGGACTGTTTTGTCTCGGACTATGCAGCCACCTCTTATGCGGAGGATTTTGCGGAGATATTTGCAGAAGCAATGCTTTGCGATGCTGCGGAGATGGCAGAGTACTATCAGAATGGATATTGGTCCGGAGCGGTTTATCAGAAGGTCATGTATGTGAAGCAGCTTTTTAATCAATACGCCGGAGCAGCAATTCTGAATTAGTGAAAAGGCAGATACAGGTTTGATATACGCTGCGGCTGAGAAGAGAAAGAATAAAGAATGATTTTAAATACCCACTTGTAAAAAGTGTGAAAAAACAGTACCATAGTAGTGGATTGACTAAACAATTACGAATGAGGAGACGCCCATGAAACTTAGAACAAGACTTTCTCTTATAGTTGGCGCTGTTGTTCTTGCGATCATTGCAGGGGTAGGAACCGTAACCTACAGTAAGAACGTGGAAATGGGAACGAAGGATGCCAAAAAGACTATGCAGATCTCGGCAGAGCTGGCGGCCAATGCGATTGAGGAGAACCTGAATGATTTCAGAAAGATGGCGCAGGTATCGGGGGAAGATCCTGTTTTGTCGACATCGACACAGGATCAGGCGGTTTCGGCCCGTATCGATCAGCTGGCGGAGAACTACGGCTTTACGAGCGGCAATATATTGAACCGAAACGGAGTCAGCCGTAAGGACGGTACGGATTTCAGCGACCGTGACTATGTACAGGCGGCACTGGAAGGCAATGTCAATATTTCGGATCTTACCCTGAGCAAATATACTGGGAATTACGGCTTCAGCGTGGCATCTCCCGTTTATACCGGCAACGGGAAAATAAACGGTGTGGTTTATTACCGTATGGATGTGGACTTTATGAGCAGGATCCTTGATCGGATCGTGATCAGTGAAGGAAGCTATACCTATCTGGTGGATGGAAGCGGAATGGTCATCGTGCATCCGGATCAGTCACTGATCGGAACCTGTAATATCACAGAAGAGGCGGGCGGCATCGGAAGTATTGCGGACAGAGTACTGGCGCAGGAATGCGGCGTTGGTGAATACAGCAAGGGAAATGTGGAATATCTGTGCGGCTACAGTCCGATCGCGGGTACGAATGGCTGGACAATCGTGGTCACTGCGCCGAAGGAAGATTTTATGGCGGCTACATATGATACGATGAAGACCCTTGCGGTAGTGGACGCAGTAGCCCTGATTGCTGCTCTGGTTTTGGCGTCGCTTTTTGCAGGCAGCATCGGAAAGTCGGTTCATCGGGTGAGCCGGACCTTGGCTCTCCTTTCGCAGGGCAATCTGAACCATGAGATCGAACCGACGAAACGCAAGGATGAGATCGGACAGCTTCAGAACTCCTCCAGAGAGCTGCAGCAGACCTTTAAAAAGATTATATATGAAACGAATACGATTTTGGGAGGAATGGCAAATTATGATTTAACACAGAAAGCCATGAATTCCTATCCCGGAGATTTTAATCAGCTTTCTGACTCGGTAAACCGTATCAAGGTCATTTTACAGAGGCTGATCAAAGAGGTGCAGGAATCGGCTTCCTCGGTTGGAATGGGCTCCGGCGAGCTGGCGGAAGCGGCGGAATCGTTGGCAAACGGCACGGTGACACAGGCTTCCTCGATCAATCAGCTGGTATTGAATGTGGAAAATATGGCAGAGAGTATCGTACGTAATTCGGAAAATGAAGGGCAGGTACAGGAACGTCTGCAGGAATTGGATACACTGATTATAAACGGAAATAACCAAATGGAGCAGCTTTGCGATGTAGTCAGCCAGATAGAGAATATGTCATCTGATATTCAGAATATTATCGGTACGATTGAATCCATTGCGTTCCAGATCAATATCCTGGCATTGAACGCATCTGTAGAGGCTGCACGTGTTGGCGAAAGCGGACGGGGATTTGCAGTCGTGGCAGATGAGGTCGGCAATTTGGCAGCGAAGACAACAGAATCCTCGAAACAGACGGCAGAGCTGATTACCGATTGCCTGAAGAAGATCGAAAGTGCTATGACCTGCGCAGATTCTACCTCAAAATGTCTGAAGGATATCGTGGAGAATTCTGAGCAGATTTCGGAGGCGTTTAAAAATATTTCAGCAGATACGAAGGAACAGGCGGATAAATCTTCCCGCATCAAGCTGGAAATTTCCAATATTTCAGATGTTGTCCAGACCAATTCTGCTACCGCTGAGGAAACGGCAGCCTCTACGCAGGAATTATCCCAGCAGGCTAAGAACCTCAGTAAATTGATTTCTAAATTCCGTGTATAGAATGTGGCTGTTTGGCAAGAGAAAGCTCTTCCCGCATCCTCTTGCGGTACTCCGTCGGACTGATTCCTTCAGCGCGTCGGAAGCTTTGTGAGAAATAACTCGGTGAGGAGAAGCCAAGCAGTCTGCTGATTGTAGAAAGAGAGTAGTCGGTAGTTTCCAGAAGCTGCCGACTTTCTTTTATGCGGCAGGCATTCAGATGACTGATCGGAGAGATGCCATATTCTTCTGTAAAGGCATGTACCATATGGTATTTGCTGACATGTACCATTTCGGCCAGCGTATCCAGATTGACATTTTCCTTATAGTGGCTGCCGATGTAGCGGTGGACGGAGGCGCACAGCCGGCTGGTATTGCGGTGGACAGGCGCAAGAGTGGTGATAGATTTGGTCTGTCGCATCAGAAGCAGGACCAGAATCTCCAGTAAATTTTGACAGACTATTTCATAGCCTGTCTTTTTTTCGTCTATTTCACGCAGCATATTCTGTAGATAGCCCAAAATGATTTCACGAACATTGCTGAAATGGACCATGCAGAAACGGCTGTCCTGTTCTTCGCTGACAGACAGCTCCAGCCCCTCTACACCGAGCACGATATATTGGAGCGGATTGGACTGCAAACTGATTTCCGTATGCTCGACATGAGGATTTACAATGATGAGCTGGTTGCTCTCAACCGGATAGATCTGATTTTCGATCCGAAACTGTCCAAGTCCGCCGATGACGAAGAAAAGCTCGGAGCAGGAGTGGGTATGAGGTGTGCTGTGCCAGTCACCGCCGTATTTTGCGGAGCTGATATAGAGTAAACACACTGCGTTGTGTATGCCTCTGTTTTTGCTTTCGGTATTTATAAAATCAAAGTGGCTGTTGCGCATAATAACTCCCTCCATAAATTGTTTCGGTTCAAATTTATATTTATTGCTGAAAAATAGAAATATAGCAATAATATTATAGAACAGAGCCGAAAAAATGACAATCCGCATTTTCTCTATAAAACCGTCTTTATAGAGAAAATGGAACAAAACATAAACAGCAAGATTTCTAAAAAAGGAAACAAGAATAGGATTGTTTTACAAATGGAAAAAGCTATACTAAAAATAAAGCTGATGAGTGATGCGGAAAAGAAAACGAACCGGTGACGGAACCGTGAAACAATAAACAGGAGAAGGAGCAGAGCCGATGAAAAAGGAAGAAAAGCAGAAAACAACGGGACGTGTTACGATTCCCACGAATCTCGATGTTGTACCAGAGACAATTGATATTTTAAAACGCTGGGGAGCGGATGCCATCCGTGACTGCGACGGAACGGAATTTCCGGAGGAGCTGACGAAGGTCGGAGCCAGGATTTATTCCACCTATTATACGACACGTAAGGACAATGCGTGGGCCAAAGCGAACCCGGATGAGGTTCAGCAGTGCTATATAATGACCGGATTTTATACGGCCACGGAGGGCGAATTGAGGATTCCGCTGATGAAGGGGATTTCCGATGAACTGATGCAGGTCAATGCAAACGATGATCCTAAACGTTGGTGGGAAGTCGTGGACCGTTCTACCGGAGAGGTGGTTCCTGCAGACGGCTGGGCTTATGATGAAAGTGCCGGATGTGTGGTTGTCCGTAAGACGATGCCGTACCATAACTATACGGTCAGCTTTCTGGCCTATCTGATCTGGGATCCGGTTCATATGTACAATGCGGTGACGAATGACTGGAAGGATTTCGAGCATCAGATTACCTTTGATGTCCGCCAGCCAAAGACACATAAATACACAATGGAGCGGCTAAAGAAATTCTGCGACGAGCATCCTTATGTGAATGTCATTCGCTATACGACATTTTTCCATCAGTTTACACTGGTGTTCGACGAACTGAAACGGGAAAAATATGTAGACTGGTACGGCTATTCCGCTTCGGTCAGCCCGTATATTTTAGAGCAGTTTGAGAAAGAGGTCGGTTATCCGTTCCGCCCGGAATATATTGTCGATCAGGGCTATTATAATAACCAGTACCGGATTCCGAGTAAGGAATACAAGGATTTTCAGGCATTCCAGCGTCGTGAGGTCGCAAAGCTCGCCAGGGAAATGGTGGATATCACGCATGAATGCGGTAAGGAAGCGATGATGTTTCTGGGGGATCACTGGATTGGAACAGAGCCGTTTATGCCGGAGTTTGCATCCATCGGACTGGATGCCGTGGTTGGAAGCGTCGGAAACGGAAGTACGCTGCGTCTGATTTCAGATATTCCGGGTGTAAAATATACAGAGGGACGTTTCCTGCCTTATTTCTTCCCGGATACCTTCTATGAAGGCGGCGATCCGGTGAAGGAGGCAAAGGAAAACTGGGTAACGGCAAGACGCGCGATTCTGCGCAAGCCGATTGACCGTATCGGCTACGGCGGATATTTGAAGCTGGCGCTGGAATTCCCGGAATTTGTTGATTATATCGAGGATGTCTGCAACGAGTTCAGAGAATTATACGAAAATATAGCCGGAACAACACCGCATTGCGTGAAAACGGTAGCTGTCTTAAACAGCTGGGGCAAGATCAGGAGCTGGGGCTGCCATATGGTACATCATGCTTTGTATCAGAAACAGAATTACAGCTATGCCGGAGTCATAGAGGCGCTCAGCGGTGCACCGTTTGATGTGCGTTTTATTTCCTTCGATGACATTAAACAGGATGCCGGAGTTCTGGATGACATAGATGTCATTATCAATGTGGGAGATGCGGATACTGCGCATACGGGCGGATATATTTGGGAGGATGCGGAGATTTCTGCAGCCATCCGTGGATTTGTGTACCGTGGAGGCGGTTTCATCGGTGTCGGAGAGCCGACAGGACATCAATATCAGGGACACTTCCTGCAGCTTGCTGATGTGATGGGAGTAGAGAAGGAAATCGGATTTACCTTAAACTATGACAAGTATAACTGGGAAGAAAAGCCGGGGCATTTTATACTTGCCGATGTGAAGGATGCTGTGGATTTTGGTGAAGGGAAAAAAGGAATTTACGCATATGAAGGCACAGACATTCTGGTTCAGAGAGAAAAAGAGGTACAGATGGCGGTTCATTCCTTTGGAGAAGGACGCAGCGTCTATATCAGTGGACTTCCGTACAGCTTCGAGAACAGCCGTATTCTTTACCGCAGCATTCTTTGGAGTGCGCGCGGAGAAGTGGAACTGCACCAGTGGTTTTCCACCAATTATAATGTCGAGGTACATGCTTATGTAAAGAACGGCAAATATTGTGTGGTAAATAATACCTATGAGCCGCAGGATACCACAGTTTACCGCGGAGACGGCACCAGCTTTGAGCTGCATATGGAAGCCAATGAAATTAGATGGTATCAAATAGAGAACGCATAAGCAGATCTTAGCCTGCTGAATGCCGTCATAGCCAAATTTTCATATTGGTTCATGAAACGAAGGATGTTCTGCAGGTGCAGGATATAGGTTTCCGGTGTATAGCATGGATGCGAAATAGGGCTACCGCAATCCCGCTGGCTTTAGACGGTGGGTTCAGGTAGCCAAAAGTAGTGGTTCATGCTATACTTCTGCTATGGGAATATGAAAATAGAGGAGCAGGAAGAAAGGAAATAATAAGCGATGAGACTGGAAGAATGTTATAAATCATTTGGAGGAAGCTGCGAGGATGTCAAGATACGCCTTCAAAATGATGCAATTGTACAGCGACTGGTCATTAAATTTCTGACAGATCCAAGCTATACAAATTTATGTGAGGCACTGGAACAGGGCAACTACGAAGAGGCCTTCCGGGCAGCCCATTCCTTAAAGGGTGTCTGCCAGAACCTAAGCTTTGTAAATTTGAGCCAGTCCTCCAGTCTGCTGACAGAGCTTCTTAGGGGCGGGAGGGAACAGGCGGTAGATCAGGAGCTCTGCAATACCTTTATGAAGCAGGTGACCGAAGATTATGAAGCCGTAACAGAGGCTATCCGCAGGCTGCAGGAGTAAGCTCCGATTGCCGTGTGACAGATAAAGAATGAGGAAAGTATGGCAGAAAACAGAAAAGATGTGAAGCTGGCAGCAGAGGATGTCAACCGGTCAGAAGCGCCAAACGCGAGCTTTCCATTTTTGAGAATGCCTACAGGGATATGCAGCGCAGGTATGCAGCGCAAGTATGCAGCGCAAGTATGCGCAGGACATCCGCAATACGATGGAGCTCAGCGTTTCCCTGGAAATAGAAAACCCATTGCACTTTTTCCTGTTGGAGTTGACAGAAAGGGTGTTAATGGGTTGTTATATATTAGGAGAACGGTTTCCATCAGAGAGGGGATGAGGTTATGCGAAAACGTTTTTTGGGCATTGCTTTGGCAATCGGCCTGCTTTCGGGGATTATTGCGGCAGGTATCTATTACTTCCGGTTTGTTTCCTATATGATTTATGAGGAGAGCGCAAACCATTTATTGGAAATTTATGGTCAGGCAAATCGGTCTCTTCATGATCTTGCGACCCATAACTGGAAGGTGATGCGGTTATGGGCTCTTTCTTTACCGGATGTGCAGGAGGAGGAGAAGGTAAAAAAGTATGTGCAGGAATTACAGGATGAGATAGGCTTTACGGAATTTTATTTTCTGTCCTGCGAGGGAACTTTTCATACGATTGAGGGAACAGAGGGAAAGCTGGATATGCAGGACAGGCTCGATCGGCTGATTACGGAGGGAGAGCCTGTGGTGGTAAATTCGGCTTTGTTCGAAACTCCTGGAGTGGTTTTGTTTGCTGTGCCTGCTTCTCAGGGAAACTATCAGGGCTTTGAATATGAGTCTATTGCGGTCAGCTTCAGCAGTGGCGAACTGATTGCGGCCATGGATGTTCCTACCTTTGACGGGAGGTCTGACAGCTATATTGTATATTCGGATGGGCGTGTGCTCATTGATAATACCGACAATCGTGAGCACAGCTTTTATAATTTCGTGAGTATGCTGGAAACCGATTCGGATATGAGTGAAAAGCAGATTGACGGGATACGGCAGGCATTGCAGCAGGGACAGGAGGGTGTTTCTGCCTTTCGTTTGGGGAAGGAAAAGTATTACCTTGTCTACGAACCGGTAGACTTTGAGGATTGGATGGTGTTAGGCCTGGTACCGTCTGATGTGGTGAATGCCAGTATGAACAGGCTTCAGACAATCACTTTGGCAGTAGTGATTGGCATAACGGCAAGTCTGGGTATGGTCCTGCTCGTATTTTTGATTCGACAGAGCCGGAAGAGTCTGGAGAAAAAGGATACAGAAATATTGTACAGGGAAGAGCTGTTCAATATGCTGTCCAATAACGTGGATGATATTTTCTGTATTCTGGATGCAGAGGACTTTCAGGTGAATTATGTCAGCCCTAATATAGAGAAAATTCTGGGAATTTCCGAAAAAGAGGCACGGACAGATATCCGGATCATGGATCGATTGGTTACGGATCAGAATGCTGTCAGGATTCTGGAACAGCTCCCGAATATGGTACCGGGGCAGAGAGAGGAATGGGAACGGGAGTATGTCCATCAGAAGACCGGTGAGCTTCTTTGGTTTCACAGTCGTATTCTTTGCACGGAGATTCGTGGAAAGGAGAGGTATATCATTGTCCTGTCGGATTATACGAAGGAACAGAAGGTGAATCAGGCGCTTTACAATGCCATGCAAATGGCCCAAAGCGCCAATGAGGCCAAGAGTAACTTCCTTGCCAGCATGTCGCATGATATCAGAACTCCTATGAATGCCATTATCGGCTTTTCGACCCTGCTGAACAGGGATGCCGGAATACCGGAGAAGGTGAGAAAATACACCCGGAAGATTATCCTTTCCAGTGAGCATCTGCTGGGGCTTCTGAATGATATTCTGGATATGAGTAAAATCGAAAGCGGACAGACCTTTTTAAATATCGCAGAATTTGATTTGCTAGAGATGATGGAGGAGGTTTATGCGATTGTCCTGCCGCAGGCCCGGACCAGGAATCAGAAGCTGGAAATGAATACGATAGGTATACTTCCTGAACAGGTGCTTGGTGACAAGACAAGACTGAATCAGATTTTACTGAATCTTTTGTCAAATGCGGTGAAATATACACCGGAAGGAGGCAGAATCGTGTTTACGGTAGAGGGTATGGAAAGAAATGTCCGCAACCATGCGCACCTGCGATTTGTAGTAGCGGACAACGGCTACGGTATGAGCGAGGAGTTTCGGAAGATTATTTTTGAGCCGTTTGCCAGAGAGAACACAGAACATATCAGGGAGATCAGGGGAACGGGCCTTGGAATGGCCATTACAAAAAGCATTGTAGACCTGATGGGCGGTGTGATTTCCATCCAGAGCGCTCCCGGACAGGGAAGTACCTTTACGGTGGAATTAGAGCTGCAGACCGACGAGGAAGGACATGAGAAGGTGTCGGTGGGAAAGGAACCGATATCCCTGGCAGGACTGCACGTGCTGGCGGTAGAGGATAATGAGATCAATGCAGAGATTTTGCAGGAGCTTTTGAATATAGAGAAAGTCACGTGCCAGCTGGCGGTGAATGGGAAGGAAGCACTGGAACAATTCCAAAATTCAAAGCCGGGTGAATTTGACCTTATTTTCATGGATATTCAGATGCCCGTGATGGATGGTTATGAGGCGACCCGCCGTATCCGGTCGTGCGGACATCCGGATGCAGCGTCTGTTCCTATCATTGCCATGACGGCCAATGCGTTTGAAGAGGATGTGAAGAGGGCACTGGAAGCAGGGATGAATGCCCATACATCCAAGCCGGTGAATATGGAAAAGCTGAAAAATATCATAGCCGGGGTGATAGCAAAGGAAAGCTTATAGATAGCTCATAAAAATATCATGGCTTTGGTGTTGAAGTCCCTTTTTTTTGGTGTTATAATATCTGCTATGATATGGTTGGGAGGAAAGAGTATGAAGAAAGTTATAAGTGCAATTCAGGATAAAACAATCCGGGAAAAACTGGTACATATTTTTACGATTATCGGAATTATTTTCTTACTGAATACTGTCATAGCAGTTGTCAGCCTGCTCAGCGCAGGGAGGATTATTACTTCGCTATTGATTCTGATTATTTCAGGTTTGGGAATCTCCTTTATTGTTCGTCTGGTCGGCGTGGTGTCAAAGGTGATTGTGGATCCGCTGATGGAGCTGAAGGATGCGGTGAACGACATTTCCTCCGGCAAGCTGGACATTGCAGTAAGCTATGAATCGAAGGATGAAATCGGTGATGTGGCAGACAGCTTCCGCCAGACCATTTCCATGCTGCGCATGATTATCGGAGATCTGAACGAGATTGTGGCAGAATTTGCCAAGGGAAATTTCAATGTCAGAAGTCAGTGCAGAGATGCCTATGTGGGAGAATTTCAGACCTTATTTCAGGGGCTGGTTCGCATGGCAACCGCACTTAGCCAGACACTGGAGGATATTCAGGAATCAGCGGATCAGGTAGCATCAGGTTCCTCGCAGTTGGCCGAAAGCTCACAGGGGCTGGCAGAGGGTGCAGCTGATCAGGCTTCGGCAGTAGAAAAGCTGTTGGCAACCGTAACAGAGGTTACAGAACAGGTTACCGAAAACAGCAAGTCTACGGATAAGGCACATGATAAAGCAAAGATTGTCGGTATGGAGGCTGGAAACAGCCGTAAGAAGATAGAGGAAATGACTGTGGCTATGCAGAGAATTTCAGAAACCACGGATGAGATTGAAAAGGTCATTGCGGATATCGAAAGCATTGCGGAACAGACGAACCTGCTGTCCTTAAATGCTTCGATTGAAGCGGCAAGAGCAGGAGAAGCAGGAAGAGGATTTGCTGTTGTCGCAGATCAGATTCGTAATCTGGCCGAGGAAAGCGCCCAGTCTGCAGCCGCTTCTAGAGAAATGCTGGAAAATTGTAAGAAGGAAGTGGTAATCGGTAACCGTACGACGGAGGATACGGCAGTCGCATTGAATCGGGTTATTGATGAGCTGGACGGTATCATTCAGGAGGTAGCCAATATTCGTGTGGCTTCCGACAGACAGGCTGTTTCCGTCCGGGAAATGGAAACAGGTGTAGAACAGATCAATGGTGTTATTCAGAATAATTCCGCGGCTTCTGAGGAAACATCGGCGACCAGCGAGGAGCTGTCGGCCTCTGCGGAAAGTCTGGATACCCTGATCAATCGTTTCCAGCTGCGTAGGGATTGAGCCGCAAAGGAATAAGCGGGAGTACGCTGAAGCTTTTTGCAACCGTAACGATGCTTATAGACCACATTGGAGTGACTTTTTTTCCGGAAGATAAGCTTTGGAGGATTATCGGCAGAATTGCTTTTCCGATTTTTGTCTTTTTTCTGACAGAAGGCTTTTGTTATACACATAATAAGCAAAAATATGTATGCCGCCTTGCGGTGTTTGCCTTGCTTTCGGAGCTGCCTTTTAATCTGGTCATCAGGCGTGAGCTGTGGGACTGGTCATTTCGACATCAGAATGTTCTGCTTACGATGCTCTTTGGCTTTTTGACCATCTGGGCACTGGATGAGGTGATTCGGAGGTCATCCGACCGGGTCTGGCAGACATCCTGCGGTATTCTGATCGTATCCTGCGGAATGCTTCTGGCGCAATGGTGTCGGACAGATTACAGGGAATATGGTGTGTTGGCGATTGTGGTGATGTATCTGCTGAGAAGAAATCGTATTCTGCAGGTGCTGGGAGGCTGTCTGACTCTGGGGTTCATGGGGGATCTGGAATGGTATTGTCTGCTGGCGGTAGTGCCGCTCTTGCTTTATGATGGAAGAAAAGGGTTATCCATCAAATATTTTTTCTATTTTTTCTATCCGCTGCACTTTCTGCTTCTGGCCGGATTCGCTGCCGTGTTTTAAAAAGAAAAAGTTTTTGTGAATAAAAAAATTTTCGCATGGCATACTAACTAGGGAAAAGGAGGGTGACAGCATATGAGAGCCTTAGATTATACGGCACTTACCGTTGCGATTGTGGGTGCAGTAGTATGGGGATTGGTTGGACTTTTCAATTTCAATCTCGTTTCCTTTTTGTTTGGAAGTATGACATGGTTGTCAAGAATTGTATATATTGTGGTCGGAATCTGCGGACTTTATACACTGACCTTTTACGGACGTATAGGGGACAGCACAGAGGATTAAAGATCATGATAACAGAAAAAGCGCAGGCTGATTTATTTTTCAGTCCGCGCTTTTTGCTTGCGAAGCTCGCTTTACGTGTCAATATCACAGGAAAAAATCAGTGAAGGATCCAGGGATTTTCCGGATAGCTGGTCTTGCCGTCTGCAAACATGCGGCAGCTCTCCAGAGAGTGTTCCACCATGTCGGAGACTGCCTTGTCCGTATAGAAGGCGGTGTGAGGCATTAAAATGACATTCGGCATTGCATTCAGGATTGCCATCTGTCTGTGTCCGACAATTTCCATCTTCTTATCACGGTAATAGATCAGCCGGTCACCGTCGATGACATCCAGAGCAGCTCCGTAAAGCTTGCCGCTTTCCAGGGCGTCAATCAGGTCATCGGTCTGAATCAGATCACCGCGGGCGGTATTGATCAGGGTGACACCGTCCTTCATTTTAGCGAGAGATGCGTGGTTGATCATATTCTGGTTTTCCGGTGTGGAAGGAACATGAAGGGTGATGATATCCGATTTTGCATACAGAGTATCCAAATCTACATATTCCACGACAGAGTCCAGTTCCCTGTTTGGATATTTGTCAAAGGCATAGATTTTGCAGCCGAAGCCGGATAAATGTCTTGCAACCGTAGCGCCAATCTTGCCGGTTCCGATAATGCCGACCGTCAGGAACGGGAGCTCCTTTCCGCGGTGTCCGGGAAGCGTGTAATCCTGTCCTATGCTGCGCAGGGTAATGCTTTTCACCTTCCGCAGCACCATGAGCATCAGCATGATGGCATAATCCGCGACACTGGAGGGGGCATAGCTGACATTTGCCAGAACGATTCCTTCCTTTGCAGCCGCTTCGCGGTCCATGTGCTCATAACCGATGGTACGGGTAGAGATGAAGCGGATGCCAAGCTCCTGATAGCGTTTCATCATTTCAGCAGTGATGGGTGTTTCCGTAATGATGCTCAGGGCATCATAGCCGGCAGCAAGATCACAGGTTTCCGGGGTCGGAGATTCTTCGGTATAGCCAATCTCCAAATCGTATTTCGGGATAAATTCCTGAAAAAAGATGTCTTCGTCTTTGCGATAATTATAAACAAATACTTTCATGTCAAAACACTCCTTTGTATCAAAATTAAAGCACTTTTAGAAGCGAATGTCAAATTGTGGAAGCGTTTTTGCGCTTTTGTGCTGGGGTGCAGCCGTAGGTCCTTTTAAACAGTTTCATAAAGAGCTTGTAATTGGTAAAACCGTTTCTCTCCAACAGCTCGGTAACGGTATAGTCGGTTTCCAACAGCTCCCTGTGAAAATGCTGCAGACGGACAGAATTGACATATTCCAAAAAGGTCATACCCATATAGCGCTTAAAGAAGCGGCAGAAATAGGCAGGATCCAGTGAAGCGGCTGCCGCGCCGTCCTGTAGCGTGATGGGTTTAGGATAGTGCTTTCTGACATATTCCATAATGCCCTGTAGCCGTTTCAGATTGCGTTCCGTGCGGATGCGCACGGCACTGCTGACCTCGACACGGTAGTCACGTAAAAGCAGAAACAGAAGGTCATAGAGCAGACTGTTAAATTTCAGGAACAGCTCGATGCTCTGTTTGGGATACTGCCTGTAATACAGATACATCTGGCGCAGAAGCTGGGTGACAGCAGCGGCCTGTGGGGCAGAAAAATCTCCTTCAAAGCGGAGAGAATCGTATTCGGGTATGGCGGCAGAAAGAAAGCGGTGCGGAATCTGCAGCAGGATGACCGTGGTCTTTTCCCGACAGTGGGTCGAATGGATTTCTCTGGAATTGATGATATAAAAGTCGCCGGCAGAGAGCAGGGCGGATCGATCCGCCAGAGTCACTTCCATGCGTCCTTTTTCTATCATGACGATTTCCAGGGAATTGTGCCAGTGGTTAGTGACAAGCGTGTCATATGCTTCGTAGGGCAAAAACCAAACCGGTAGATTTCCGGTCAGTTGGACTTCTTCATGCAGATAGGAGGATGTTTGTTTTCCCATGGCAGCTCCTTTGTGGTAACATCCAGGCCCATGCCGGTTTGCGTCCTCCCACACCGGCATGGGCCTGGATGTTACCTTTTTCTTCTTTGTAATCATTTTCCAAATAGGATTGGATAATTTTATTATGAAAAGGAAAGGCGAAAAAGTCAATATTGACCTATAAATAAGTCATAAAAGGAGATAGGAAAGAAGCTGGTGCATTGTTATACTGATGTTGACAAAAGGCACAGGCTACGGAAGAGAAAGCATTGGGCAGAGAAAATGGAAGGGAAAAAGGAGAATGGGAATGATGGCAGATGTAAAAGCATTGGTAGCAAAAATGACATTGGAGGAAAAGGCGGCTATGTGCTCCGGCGCCGATTTCTGGCATACGGAGAGCGTGGAAAGACTGGGGATTCCGGCCAGCATGGTATCGGACGGCCCTCACGGTCTGAGAAAGCAGGATCTTGCGGCAGATCATCTGGGGGTGAATGAGAGTATAAAGGCGGTATGCTTCCCGGCAGGCTGCGGAACAGCGGCTTCCTTTAACAGAGAACTGATTACAAGGATGGGTGAGGCGCTTGGAGAGGAATGTCAGGCGGAGGGAGTCAGCGTGATTCTGGGACCTGCGGTCAATATCAAGCGGTCTCCGCTTTGCGGACGTAATTTTGAATATTATTCGGAAGACCCCTTTGTGGCAGGAGAGATTGCCGCAGCGCATATCACAGGTGTTCAGAGCAGGAAGGTAGGTACGAGTATCAAGCACTTTTTGGCCAACAATCAGGAAACCAGAAGGATGTCCGCTACGTCGGAGGCAGAGGAGCGTACACTTCGGGAAATCTATATGCCGGCCTTTGAAATTGCAGTGAAGAAGGCAAAGCCGTGGACGGTGATGTGTTCCTATAATAAGATCAATGGTGTCTATGCAGCCGAAAATCACAAGTATCTGACGGATGTTCTGCGGGGAGAATGGGGATTTGACGGTTATGTCATGAGTGACTGGGGTGCTGTCAATGACCGTGTGGCAGATTTGAAGGCAGGACTGGATCTGGAGATGCCGTCCTCAGGAGGCGCCTATGATGCCAGGATTATTGAGGCGGTAAAAAATGGCTCTCTGGAGGAAGCGGTGCTGGATCAGGCGGTAGAGCGGATTTTGAATATTGTGTATCGTTTTGAAGAGAACCGGGATACGGAGGCGGTATTTGACCGGGATTTGCACGATGCGCTGGCAAGAGAGGTTGCGGAGGAGACAATCGTATTATTAAAGAATGAAGGTGTTCTGCCGCTTAAGGAGGAGCAGAAGGCTGTCTTTATCGGAAAATATGCGAAGGAGCCGCGTTATCAGGGAGGAGGAAGCTCCCATATCAACAGCTCCAGGATTACTTCAGCGCTTTCCATGGCAGCAGGCAATCCGAATGTGGTGTATGCACAGGGATTTGAGGATGACAAGGATGTCATAAATGATACTCTGATTCAGGAAGCGGTTCAGGCTGCCAAAGAAGCAGATGTAGCTGTCATTTTTGCAGGCTTGCCGGATGCCTTTGAATCAGAGGGCTTTGACCGGACACATATGCGCATGCCCGAATGTCAGAATGTGCTGATTCATGAGGTGGCAAAGGTGCAACCAAATACGGTAGTAGTGTTGCACAATGGATCTCCGGTGGAAATGCCGTGGGAGCAGGAGGTCAAAGGAATCGTAGAAGCCTATCTAGGCGGTCAGGCAGTGGGCGCGGCAGAATATGATATCCTGTATGGAAAGGTCAATCCGAGTGCGAAGCTGGCAGAGACCTTCCCGATGAGATTGGAGGACAATCCTTCTTATCTGGATTTTGCAGGGGATGAGGACCGTGTTGTATACAGAGAGGGTGTCTTTGTAGGCTACCGTTATTATGATAAGAAGCAGATGGAGGTACTTTTCCCGTTCGGACATGGTCTGAGCTATACGGAATTTGCTTATTCCAATTTGAGGCTGAACGCTCACAGCATGAGAGAGACAGATACCTTAGAGGTGCTTGTCGATGTGACGAATACCGGAAAGCTTGCCGGAAAGGAAGTCGTACAGCTTTATGTAGAGGATAAGGAGAGTACGATGCCGAGACCGGTGAAGGAATTAAAGGGCTTTGATAAGGTATTTCTGGAGCCGGGTGAAACCAGGACAGTATCCTTTGCGCTGGATCAGCGTGCCTTTGCCTACTATAATGAGGAAGTGCAGGATTGGTGCGTGGAGAGCGGAGAATTTGGCATCCTCATCGGTGCCTCTTCCAGAGATATCCGTCTGCAGGATACCGTGATGGTGGAGGCAGAGCGTCCGAAGAAGAAGTATACGCTGGACAGCACCTTTGGAGATGTGAAGGCTGATCCGAAGGCATATGCCTGTGCAAGGGAGATTATGGATGCGTATGAGAAGCAGTGTCTGGGAGATAATGAAGGCGATGCAGGAGCAGAAGCGATTTCCAGAGAAATGCAGGAGGCTATGACAAGGTATATGCCGCTGCGCGGGGTATTGAGCTTCAGTGAAATCACGACAATAGACGAGCTGGAACGGATTGTGGATGAGATGAACCGGTAAGCGTGTATAAAGCGGTGCTGGATACAGAAAAGAGGATGCTGTTTCCGAAAAGAATTTTATCGGAACTGGCATCCTCTTGTTTATACGGTGATATTTGGGTGGAGCTATGCGTTCTTCTGCTCCAGAGCTGCCTTGACAAAGCCCTTGAATAACGGATGAGGCCTGTTCGGTCTGGATTTTAATTCCGGGTGTGCCTGTGTGGCAACAAAGAACGGATGCTCCGGGAGTTCGCACATCTCTACGATACGTCCGTCCGGAGAAAGGCCGGATAATTTCATGCCGTTCTCAGTCAAAACAGCGCGGTAATCGTTATTGACCTCATAGCGGTGACGGTGTCTTTCATGGATGGTCTTTTCGCCGTACAGCTCATATGCTCTGGAGGTCTTGTCCAGTACACAGGGATAGGAGCCGAGACGTAAGGTGCCGCCGATATCCTCTACGCCGTTCTGATCCGGCATAAGAGCGATGACCGGATGCGTAGTCGACGGATTTAACTCAATGCTGTGCGCATCGGTATAGCCGATGACATTTCTGGCATATTCCACGATGGAAAGCTGCATGCCCAGGCAGAGTCCGAGAAACGGAATCTTATGTTCCCGTGCATAGGTGATCGCTTTGATCTTGCCTTCAATACCCCTGTCGCCAAAACCGCCCGGTACCAGAATGCCGTGTGCATCTCCAAGCAGTTCGCTGACATTTTCATCGGTTACGGTTTCCGAATCGATCCATTTGATATTTACGGTGGCATGATTGGAAATACCGCCGTGCTTTAACGCCTCTACCACGCTGATATAAGCATCATGAAGCTGGATATATTTGCCGACCAGGGCGATGGTGACTTCGTCGGTCGGGGTACGGAGGGATTCTACCATAGATGTCCAGTCGGAAAGATCCGGTTCCGGGCAGTCTAATTTCAGACATTCGCAGGCAACCTGGGCTAACTGCTCTTTTTCCATGGCCAGAGGGGCCTCATATAAATATTCCACATCCAGATTCTGCAGTACATGGCTTTTCGGTACATTACAGAACAGGGCAATCTTTTCTTTGATGGCGGTATCTAACGGATGCTCGCTGCGGCAGACGATGATATCCGGCTGGATGCCCATTCCCTGCAGCTCCTTGACACTGGCCTGCGTCGGCTTGGTCTTCATTTCCTGAGATGCGCGCAGATACGGAATCAGGGTCACATGGATGAGGATGGCATTCTCATGCCCTACCTCATGCTGGAACTGACGGATGGACTCTAAAAACGGCTGGCTTTCGATATCACCGACCGTACCTCCTACTTCGATAATCGCAATTCTGGTTTCTGAGTCGGTAAAGTTACGGTAGAAACGGCTTTTGATCTCATTGGTGATGTGGGGAATGACCTGTACGGTTCCTCCGCCGTAATCGCCGCGACGCTCCTTTTGCAGAACGGACCAGTATACCTTACCGGTGGTTACATTCGAGTTCTTATCCAGATTTTCATCAATGAATCGTTCATAATGTCCCAGGTCCAGATCGGTTTCCGTACCGTCTTCGGTGACGAATACTTCGCCATGCTGAATCGGATTCATCGTGCCGGGATCGATATTGATGTATGGGTCAAATTTCTGCATCGTGACCTTGTAGCCACGTGCTTTCAGCAATCTCCCCAAAGATGCAGCGGTAATGCCTTTGCCGAGACCGGAAACGACACCGCCCGTTACGAATACATATTTTACTGCCATAGTCTTCTCCATTCTGAAGCAATTTGAAACTTCCTCTTAGTTTGTATAATAGTATAAATAATGAAAAAAGGGCGCCGTGAACTAAAGTCACAGCGCCTTTGCTTTGATAAGAAGAGTTTAGCACCGGTCAATTTTGTTGTCAATGTCCTTTCTTTTACATATAAAAAATTTATTAAATGAAAATTGTTCACGGCATTTTTCTGGCATAATTAAAAGGGTTGTGCTACAATAGAGAGCGTTATAGATTGATTATAGAAGAAAAGGGCGAGAGAAAGCGGCAGGATAAATGTATGAGAATTGGATTTGATAATGAAAAATATTTAAAAATGCAGTCTGAGCATATTATGGAGCGAATCAATAAGTTCGGTGATAAGCTGTATCTGGAGTTTGGCGGCAAGCTGTTCGATGATTTTCATGCTGCCAGAGTGCTGCCGGGTTTTGAGCCGGACAGCAAGCTTCGTATGTTAATGAAGCTTTCCGACAGAGCTGAGATTGTGATTGTCATCAATGCGGCAGATATTGAGAAGAATAAGATACGCGGGGATCTGGGTATTACTTATGATGAGGATGTACAGCGCCTGATGAGGGAATTTGAGAGCCGCGGCCTGTATGTGGGAAGCGTGGTGCTGACACATTATGCGGGACAGATGCGCGCAGCGGAATTTAAAGAGAAGCTGGAGAAGAAAAATGTAAAGGTATATCTCCACTATGCGATTGAAGGCTATCCGTCCAATATTCCGCTCATTGTCAGTGATGAAGGCTACGGGAAGAACGAATATATCGAAACGACCAGACCGCTTGTAGTCGTTACGGCTCCGGGACCGGGCAGCGGAAAGATGGCTACCTGCTTATCCCAGCTTTATCATGATAATAAGAGAGGAATCAAAGCGGGCTATGCGAAATATGAGACCTTCCCGATTTGGAATATTCCTTTGAAGCACCCGATCAATCTGGCCTATGAGGCAGCTACGGCCGATCTGAATGATATCAATATGATTGATCCGTTCCATTTGGAAGCATATGGAGAAACAACGGTCAACTATAATCGTGACATTGAGATTTTCCCGGTGTTAAATGCTATTTTTGAAGGAATTTACGGAGAGAATCCCTATAAATCACCGACCGATATGGGAGTCAACATGGCAGGCAACTGCATCATAGACGATGAGGCCTGCAAAGAAGCCTCTTATATGGAAATCATCCGCCGCTATTATACGGCGATGAACGACGTTATTAAGGGCAAGGCGAAGGAAAATGATGTCTATAAGATAGAGCTTCTGTTAAAGCAGGCAAAGATTTCGACCGATGACCGTAAGGTCACTGTGGCAGCGAAGGAAAGGGCACAGCAGCTTCAGGTGCCGACGGCTGCAATCGAGCTTGCAGACGGAACGATTATTACATCCAAGACGACAGACCTGCTGGGGGCATCGGCTGCTCTGTTATTGAACGCATTAAAGTATCTGGGTGGTGTGGATCATGACACGCATCTGATTTCACCGGAGGCAATCGAGCCTATTCAGGAGCTGAAGACCAAATACCTTGGCGGGAAAAACCCGCGTCTGCATACGGACGAGGTATTGATTGCGCTGTCCATGTCTGCGATGCAGGATCCAAATGCCAGAAAAGCACTGGAGCAGCTGCCGAAGCTGAAGGGATGCCAGGTGCATACCTCGGTGATGCTGTCTGATGTGGATATCAAAACATTTAAGAAGCTTGGTGTGGATCTGACCAGTGAGCCTTCGACCAAAGGAAAGAGTATAGCGAATGAGTGAAAACAATTTGAACCAATATGACGGCGGGCCAATGAACGGATCGTCGGGAAATAATAGGAATAATAATAATAGAAATAACGGCTCCGGCGGCCCGGGCGGCCCCGGAGGCAACGGGGATGGGCCCAAGCGTCAGAATCTGCTGATGCTGCTCATTGCATCGCTTGTGACATTGCTCATGATGAGCTGGGTCATGAGCAAGATGACCGGCGCTACTGATTTAGAGATCAGCTACAATGAATTTATAGAGAAGCTGGAAGCTGGTGAGATCGAGAGCGTGCAGATTACGGATGACCGGATCAATATTTATCCGAAGAAGACAACGCCGAAGACTCCGCAGGATATGATTCCGAGAACCTATTATACAGGAAGGGCAGAGGATGACAGCACACTGACCAGACGGCTGTTAGAGAATGATGTAGAGGTAGCCAAAGAGATACCGGATAATTCCGGCATGCTGTTTTCCATTCTTTTGACCTATGTGCTGCCGCTGGTACTGGTATGGGTGCTTTTGAGCTTCCTGTTCCGAAGGATGTCCGGGGGCGGCGGCCCGATGGGCGTCGGAAAAAGCAATGCCAAGGTATATGTCCAAAAGGAGACGGGTATTACCTTTAAGGATGTGGCCGGCGAGGATGAAGCGAAGGAATCTTTGCAGGAGGTGGTAGATTTCCTGCACAATCCGGGCAAGTATTCCAAGATTGGTGCGAAGCTTCCGAAGGGTGCACTGCTGGTAGGCCCTCCGGGAACCGGAAAGACACTGCTTGCCAAGGCTGTGGCCGGTGAGGCGGGAGTGCCGTTCTTTTCTCTGGCCGGTTCGGATTTTATTGAATTGTATGTCGGTGTCGGCGCTTCCAGAGTACGAGATCTGTTCAAGGAAGCTACTAAAAATGCACCGTGTATTATCTTCATAGATGAAATTGATGCAATCGGCAGGAGCCGTGATTCCAAATACGGCGGGGGCAATGAGGAGCGGGAGCAGACCCTGAATCAGCTTCTTTCGGAAATGGATGGTTTTGATACCTCCAAGGGTATCCTCATTCTGGGTGCTACCAACCGTCCGGAAATTCTGGATAAGGCGCTGCTTCGTCCGGGACGCTTCGACAGAAGAATCATCGTGGATAAGCCGGATCTGAAGGGCCGTGTTGCGATTTTAAAGGTGCATTCCAAGGATGTTTTGATGGATGACAGTGTGGATCTGGATGCGATTGCGCTGGCGACAAGCGGCGCAGTTGGTTCCGATCTTGCCAATATGATCAATGAAGCGGCAATCAATGCCGTAAAGCATGGCAGAGAGTATGTCTGTCAGAAGGATTTGTTTGAGGCTGTGGAACTGGTACTGGTCGGCAAGGAGAAAAAGGACCGTATCATGAGCAAGGAGGAGCGTCGTATCGTTTCCTATCATGAGGTAGGTCATGCGTTAGTCAGCGCTCTGCAGAAAAACTCCGAACCGGTGCAGAAGATTACCATTGTTCCCCGAACGATGGGAGCGCTTGGCTATGTCATGCACGTGCCGGAGGAAGAAAAGTTTTTAAATACACAGGCAGAGCTTCACGATATGCTGGTCGGACTGGTTGGAGGACGTGCAGCAGAGGAACTGGTATTTGACACAGTGACGACCGGGGCTGCCAACGATATTGAAAAAGCCACGAATATAGCACGCAGTATGGTGACGCAGTACGGTATGAGCAGGAAGTTCGGACTGGTGGGTCTGGAGACGGTGGAAAGCCGTTATCTGGATGGAAGAACCGTGATGAACTGTTCTGATGTCACCGCAGCGGAAGTCGATAAAGAGGTCATGGACATCTTAAAGGAGGCTTATGAGGAGGCCAAGAAGCTTCTGTCCGAAAACAGGGAGATTCTGGATAAGATTGCTGCTTACCTGATTGAAAAAGAGACGATTACAGGCAAGGAGTTTATGGAGATTTTCCGAAAGGAGAAGGGACTGCCGGAGCCGGAGGAGAAAGAAGATAACGAAGGCAGGGAGGAGATACCTAAAGAGCAGGAAGACGCGGCGGAAGCGGCGTTGGACAATGGGGCAGCCGAACAATAGGGAAATACAAACAGCGGACAAAAATGAGATGATATTTTTGTCCGCTGTATTTTTGTGCGAAAGCCTATTCCTTCCATGAGAGCTCCCGTTTCCATAGCATGTACATGAAGAAGGCGGCTAACAATGCCGTCAGGAAGTCAGCGATGGCCTGTGTAGAGAGAATGCCATGATAGCCTAAGAAATGTGAAGCAGCAAGCAGTATGACAGCAAACAGAATCCCCTGGCGGTTTATGGATAGCCAGAAAGCCTGGGCAGCTTTGCCGGCAGACTGGAAGGTACAGGTGCTGACAAGTACTACCGCAATACATACCATGCTGATCTGCTGTAAGCGGAGCATCAGTGCACCATTTGTGATAATGCCGGCATCGGTCACGAACAAAGAAACGAGACCGGGAGCCGTCAGACACATTGCCAGACTCATGATGAGAGCGAGCATAACCTCAAACAGATAGCAGAAGCGAAGCGTCCCACGAAGCCTGTCCCGGTTTCTGGCACCGTAGTTATATCCGATCAGTGGTTGTGCACCAAAGGCAAAGCCGACCAGTACGAGGGCCGTAATCATATTGATTTTCATAACAATTCCCATGGCAGCGATTTTGTCATTGCCGTAGGGCAGCAGAAAACGGTTAGTCAGGGCGATGCTCAGGCTCTGCATGAGGTTTGTTATGGCGGCGGGAATGCCGATGGCAAGGATATCCCGGAACTGTAATGCGGTAATATGTAAAAGAGAAAGCGAGAGTGAAAGACGTCTGCTTTTGGTAAGCAAAATAAAAATAAAGTAAATGTCCGTAACCAGATTGCCGATGACCGTTGCGATGGCAGCTCCGCGGGCTCCCATACCCAGATACAGGATGAAGAGAGGGTCCAGAATCATATTGATGACAGCGCCGAGTATCGAGCCTGTCATGGAGGCTTTTATCAGTCCTTCGGTACGCAGGATGTTGGAGGGGACAAGAGTCAGTATGATGACTGGTGCACCAAGGGCAATGACTGTGAAATAATTCTTTGCATGGGCAAAGGTCTGGGCATCCGCACCCAGAAGATACAGAATCGGTCTGTGGAACAGAACCAGGATAGCCGAACAGACAAGACCCAGCACAATAGCGGCATAAAAGCAAAAAGCACTGATCCGTTTTCCGTCCTCATAGCATTTTTGACCAAATAATCTGGAGATGGCAGAACTTCCGCCCAATCCAAAAATATCGCCCAAAGCAATCATCAGGGTAAAGACCGGAGCGCCGATAGAAACACCTGCAATCAGTGTCGTATCCTGTGTACGGGCTATAAAATAAGTATCCACCATGTTGTAGATCAGAGAGACAACCATGCTGAATACAACAGGGAGTGCAAGCTTAAAATAAGCTTTGTGGATGGATTCCTGTTCAAATAAATAATTTTCTTCCATAATATACTTCCTTCCTTTCTGTTGGTATACATCTGTCTGAATGACAGCATATCAAAAAAAGTTGAAAAATAATGTGTCATATGTCACAATAAACACATAAAGAGTGGGGCAGATGATACCCGTTGCGGAGAAATATGATATGCAGGAGCTTTTTGATTCAGAAAAAATGAATGATTATCTGGAGCGATACCATATCCGGGAGATTTTTGAAACGAAGGAACTGGATTTTCGCCTTTTCGTCTATGAAAGGGGGGAACTGATTGTGAATGCAGAGGATACCCTGTCATATTTCCGGTTTATTGTAGAAGGAAGCTTTTGGATATATGCGATTCGGGAGACAGGAAGCTATTTTCGAATCGGACAGGGAGAAGCGCCGGCTCTGTTTGGAGATGTGGAGTTTGCGTCTGGGGCAGTTTCACCCTTTTATGCGGAAGCAGCGGAAAGGGTTCTTTGCGTGGCACTCTCGTTTGAACGCTATAGAAATGTGCTTGCCAGGGACGCTTCCTTTCTGTGTTTTGTCATGCGGTCTCTGGCACAAAAGGTGGAAATGTTATCGAACAGGGAGACAGAGAACTGTAATCTGACAGAAAGGGTACTTCTTTATGCGGACCGTCATGCGGGCCGGATTGAACATGTAGAAGAGGTTGCGAGACAGCTGCACTGCAGCAGAAGGCAGCTACAGCGCATTTTGAAGCAGCTTCAGGAGGAGAAAAAGATTGTCAGGCTTGGAAAGGGAAAATATCAATGTTCCATCTGGGAGGAGTATTAAAAAAACGAATCCTGCGGGGTAAATGTATCGTTTCTTTCATAGGGCAATTTGCTTTGGATGCCGGAATGATTGAAAACATACCTCAAATTTGGTATCATAAAATTGTGTTTTATTGATCATGAATTTGGTGGAAGTAATAGAAAAGGATTTTTATGTTTTTGATTGAAGAAGAATTAAAAAAACTCCCGGTTAAGCCGGGAGTTTACATTATGCGAGATATCAATGATACCATACTCTATGTCGGCAAGGCAGTCAATCTGCGCAATCGGGTTCGTTCCTATTTTCGCCCGAATATCGGCAGAGGCCCTCAGATTGACAAGATGGTGACGCTCATTGAACGCTTTGAGTATATTGTAACGGATTCTGAGCTGGAAGCTCTTGTGCTGGAAAACAATTTAATCAAGGAGTATAGCCCGAAATATAATACCCTTTTAAAGGATGATAAAACCTATCCCTACATCAAGGTGACGGTGGGAGAGGAATATCCGCGTATTCTGTTTTCCCGTCAGATGAAAAAGGATAAGTCCCGCTATTTCGGGCCGTTTACCAGTGCGGCGGCGGTCAAGGATACGATTGAGCTGTTGAATAAGCTCTATCAGTTCCGGACCTGTAACCGGAAGCTGCCGCAGGATATCGGAAAGGACAGGCCGTGTCTGAATTATCACATCAAACAGTGTACGGCTCCCTGTCAGGGGTACATTACCAAAGAGGAATATGGAGCGCGCGTAGCGAAGGCACTGGAATTTCTGAACGGAAATTATCAGCCGGTTCTGGCGGAGCTGCAGCAGAAGATGGAGGTGGCTTCCGAGAATCTGGAATTTGAAGAGGCCATTCGTTACCGGGAGCTGATAAACAGTGTCAGACAGGTGTCCCAAAAGCAGAAAATCACGGACAGCATCGGGGAGGATAAGGATATCATCGCACTCTCCAAGGATGGGCCGGATGCCGTCGTACAGGTATTTTTCGTTCGTGACGGCAAGCTGATTGGCAGGGAGCATTTTTATATGACCCATGTGTCAGATGAGAGTAAGCCGATGATTTTGCAGAGCTTTTTGAAGCAGTTCTATGCAGGAACGCCCTTTATTCCGAGGGAGCTGATGCTGCAGTACGAGGTGGAAGAGCAGGAGCTGATTGAACAATGGCTGACCAAAAAGAAGGGCGGCCGTGTCCATATCCGTGTACCGAAGATTGGGACGAAGGAAAAGCTGGTGGAGCTTGCGGCTAAAAATGCAGATCTGGTTCTCAGTCAGGACAGAGAGCGGATCAAGAGAGAGGAAGGACGCACGATCGGTGCCGTACGGGAAATTGCAAACCTGCTTGGACTGTCCGGAGTTTCCCGGATGGAGGCCTTTGATATTTCCAATATAAGCGGCTTTCAAAATGTAGGTTCCATGGTGGTTTTTGAAAAGGGAAAGCCGAAGCGGAGCGACTACCGCAAATTTAAGATCAAGACCGTAGCAGGCCCGGATGATTATGCCTGCATGAGAGAGGTGCTCACGAGGCGGTTTCTGCATGGCATGGAGGAAAAGGAGGACTTTCAGAACCGGGAAATGGACGAAGCCTTCGGAAGCTTTACCAGATTCCCGGATCTGCTTCTGATGGATGGCGGCCGCGGGCAGGTCAATATTGCGCTCGAGGTATTGGATGAACTGAAGCTGGATATTCCGGTATGCGGCATGGTCAAGGATGACAACCATCGTACCAGAGGGCTGTACTATCATAATGAAGAGCTTCCGATTGATACGCATTCGGAAGGATTTAAGCTCATTACCCGGATTCAGGATGAGGCTCACCGTTTTGCCATTGAATATCATCGTTCCCTGCGCAGCAAGACGCAGGTACACTCCGTCCTGGATGAGATTCCGGGTATCGGGCCTTCCAGAAGAAAGGCTCTGATGAAATATTTCAAATCGATAGAAGAAATCAAAAATGCCGAAGTGGAAGAACTGACAAAAGTGTCGGAAATACCACAGAGCGTAGCAGAAGAAATTTACCATTTCTTCCGCAGGCAATAGCAGGCTTTCGTTGATATTCTGCCGGGTATGTGATAAACTAAAACGTGATACCGGCTGGATGACCATCCGCAGGACAGCGTGTGGGCAGCAGGCGGGAGGTTACCGATTTCAGCAGATAGGAGAAGGGTTATGGCAAGTGTTAGTTTAGAGAAGATTATTGAAAAAATGAAACTGGTCAATCTGACACCGGAGGTCGATGTCAGCGCCATTAAGATTACACAGCCGGATATCAACCGTCCGGCGTTGCAGTTAGCAGGCTACTTCGAGCATTTCGAAGCGACCAGACTGCAGATCATAGGTTTTGTGGAATACAGCTATATGGAAAGCATGGAGGAGGAGCAGAAGGAGAAGGTGTTCAACCAGCTTTTAAGCAATGCCATACCGGGTATTGTATATTGTCGTGAGTTACAGCCGGATCCGACCTTTAAGCGGATTGCGATTGAAAAGGGTGTGCCGCTTTTAATGACAAAGAAGGCAACGTCAGCATTTATGGCAGAGATCATCCGCTGGCTGAATGTGAAGCTGGCTCCGTGTATTTCCGTGCATGGCGTACTGGTGGATGTTTATGGTGAAGGTGTACTGATTACCGGAGAAAGCGGTATCGGTAAATCCGAGGCAGCGCTGGAGCTGATTAAGAGAGGTCATCGTCTGGTAACGGACGATGTAGTCGAAATCCGCAAGGTCAGCGACGAGACACTGATCGGAACGGCACCGGATATTACAAAGCATTTTATCGAGCTGCGTGGTATCGGTATCGTCAATGTCAAAGCATTATTCGGTGTATCCTGTGTCAAGGATACCCAGAATATCGATTTGGTTATCAAGCTGGAGGAGTGGGACAAGGATAAGGAATATGACAGACTTGGTCTGGAAGAGGAATATACGGAGTACCTTGGAAATAAGGTAGTCTGCCACAGCCTTCCGATTCGTCCGGGACGGAATCTGGCCCTGCTTTGCGAGTCGGCAGCCGTTAACCATCGTCAGAAGAAGATGGGCTACAATGCGGCACAGGAGCTTTATCAGAGAGTACAGAATTCCCTGGCGAGAAAACGCGAGGATGAAGAATAAGAAGAGGAGAGAGGTATAGGAATGAGCAAATATTGTTTTGGAGTAGACATTGGTGGAACAACCGTGAAAATGGGATTTTTCAGTGCAGAGGGTGAAGTGCTGGAAAAATGGGAAATTCCGACCAGAACGGAGAACGGCGGGGAGAATATCCTGCCGGATGTGGCAAAGGCTGTTCTGTCAAAAATGGAAGAAAAAGGCATACAGAAGGAAGAGGTAGCAGGCATCGGTGTGGGAGCGCCGGGACCGATTGATGCAGACGGTGTGGTTCATGTAGCAGTCAATCTTGGATGGGGTACCTTCAGCATCGTAGAAACACTCCAGAAGCTGACCGATCTTCCGGTAAAGGCAGGAAATGACGCCAATGTCGCTGCTCTTGGTGAGATGTGGAAGGGCGGCGGACAGGGTTATTCGAACCTCGTAGCTGTCACACTCGGAACCGGAGTGGGCGGCGGTATCATCGTCAATGGAAAGATGCTGACAGGTGCTGTCGGTGCAGGCGGTGAAATCGGACATATCCATGTACAGGATGATGAGCCGGAGGCATGTGGCTGCGGCAATCATGGCTGTCTGGAGCAGTATGCTTCTGCAACCGGTATTACAAGACTGGCAAACAGAAAGCTGGCAGCAGTGGATACGGACAGTGTGCTGCGTAAGGGCGCTGTCAACGCAAAGACGGTCTTTGATGCGGTGAAGGCAGGCGATCCGTTAGCGATGGAGATTGCAGAAGAATTTGGGGCATGTCTCGGAAAGGCACTGGCTGGTATTGCAGGAGTCGTGAATCCGGAGATTTTCGTAATCGGCGGTGGTGTATCCAAGGCCGGAGAGGTCGTGCTGGATTACATTAAAAAATATTATATACCGAATGTGTTCCATGCGAACCGCGATGTGGTCTTTGCGCTTGCAACGCTCGGAAATGATGCAGGTATCTTTGGAGCTGCAAAACTGGTTCTAGAATAAGGAAACAGGAATAAAAGCTTTGCTTTTACATACGCTATAGAAAAACAGGCAGGAACGAATGTGAATACAGCTTTTCTTAAATTTGTGGAAGAATTATATACAAAAGAAGATATTCTGGAGGCAGAGCCGATGTCCCGCCACACGACCTTTCGTGTCGGCGGGCCTGCGGACTGCTTTTTACAGGTCAGCAGTACAGAACAGCTTGCGGCAACGATCCATTATTTGAATCTGGTCGAATCGGAATATTTTGTTCTGGGAAATGGAAGTAACCTTCTGGTAAGTGATAAGGGCTACCGGGGGGTTATACTGCAGATAGGGCCTAAAATGTCAGAGGTGTCGGTAGAGGGTACGCTGGTTCGTGCCCAGGCCGGTGCGTCTATGGCGAAAACAGCAAGGATGGCCATGGAGCATGGCTTGACCGGTCTGGAGTTTGCTTCTGGTATTCCGGGTACCATTGGCGGAGGAGTGGTTATGAATGCCGGAGCCTATGGCGGAGAAATGAAGCAGGTTGTGGAAAGCGTAACAGTGCTGGCACAGGATGGGCAGGTGATGGTGCTGGATAATGAGGCCATGGAGTTTGGTTATCGCACCAGTGCGATTAAAAACCGACGTTTTGTTGTGACAGAGGTTACCTTCCGGCTGCAGGAAGGGGAGAAGGCTGCCGTCAGTGCCAAAATGGAAGAGTTGGCACAGCAGAGGAAAGCAAAGCAGCCGCTGGAATATCCAAGTGCGGGCAGTACCTTTAAAAGGCCGGAGGGATATTTTGCCGGGAAGCTGATTATGGATGCCGGAATGAGAGGCTTCCGCATCGGCGGGGCACAGGTATCGGAGAAGCACTGTGGTTTCCTGATCAATGCGGCCAATGCTTCAGCACAGGATATTTATGATCTGATGGAAGAGGTCAAAGAGAGAGTATATCATGCCTTTGAAGTGAGACTGGAGCCCGAAGTCATTCTTTTGGGCGAGTTTTAGAATACGGAAGACGGAGAGGAGCACAGCAGGTAAAATGAGGTTCGTAGTAGTAAGCGGAATGAGCGGTGGCGGAAAGAGTATTGCGCTCAAGTTGTTGGAGGATATCGGATTTTATTGTGTGGACAATCTGCCGGTTCCGTTGATTGACAAGTTTTTTGAGTGGATTTCCGTTCCGGGAAGCGAGATTACCAAGGTGGCATTGGGACTGGATGTCAGAGCAGATCAATCCTTTGCCAGTGTGGAAAAGGTATTGGAAACGCTTAAAAAGAACGGTTACAGCTATGAGCTTCTTTTTATGGACGCAGCGGATAATGTGCTTTTAAAGCGCTATAAGGAAAGCAGGCGGATGCATCCTCTTTCACCGGACGGGCGGATCGAGGAAGGCATCCGCCGGGAGCGTGCTGTTTTGCAGAGCGTAAGAAAAAAGGCGGATTATGTCATTGATACGTCCAGACTGTTAACACGGGAATTAAAAGCAGAGCTGGACCGCATTTTTGTACAGAATGAAGAATATAATAGTCTCATGATAACGGTCATGTCCTTTGGATTTAAATATGGGATTCCGGCAGATGCGGATCTGGTTTTTGATGTGCGTTTCCTGCCAAATCCGTTTTACATTGATGAATTGAAGCATCTGACCGGAAATGACAAGCCGGTGCAGGATTATGTTATGGGATATGATGAGGCCGGTATCTTTCTGGACAAGCTGACGGATATGATACAGTTTCTCATACCAAACTACATCAAAGAGGGAAAGTATCAGCTTGTAGTCGGCATCGGATGCACGGGCGGCAAGCACCGCAGTGTGACATTGGCCAATGAACTGTACAAACGGCTTAAAAATCAGGGAAACTATGGACTGACGATACGCCATAGGGACGAAAAGGCAGGAATATAGTATGTCGTTCTCAAGTATGGTAAAGGAGGAGCTGGCGAAGCATGTGAGCCAGGCGAGGCATTGTCAGCTGGCAGAGCTTGCGGCAATTTTGTGTTATTGCGGACAGATACAGATGCAGGATGGTCTGAGCATACGCATACGTACGGAAAATCCGGCAGTGGCAAGAAAGTACTTTACATTATTGAAGAAAACATTTAATATAGATACGGATGTAATTTTGAACGAACAGGAAGATGGAACCCAAAACCACAATACGCATGTGATTGTGGATGAGAAAGAAGCGGTGACCAGAATCCTGCAGGCTGTCAAGCTGATGGACAAGGACGGCAGAATCATCCTGCAGGAGCACAGAGTCAATCCTATTCTCATCAAAAATGCGTGCTGTCAGAGGGCTTTTCTGAGAGGGGCATATCTGGCAATCGGATCGATGAGTGACCCGGAGAAAAGCTATCATCTCGAACTGGTCTGCACGGAGCAGGCTCAGGCTGAGCAGCTCCAGGAGCTGATACAGGGATTTGACGTAGAAGCGAAGATTGTACGGCGAAAGAAATATTATGTCGTATATATGAAGGAAGGCGCAAGCATTGTAGATTTTCTCAATATCATCGAAGCCCATGTGGCGCTGATGGAGCTTGAAAATCTTCGTATTCTGAAGGAGATGCGTAATTCCATTAACCGCAGGGTGAATTGTGAAGCGGCAAATATTACCAAAACAGTAAATGCTGCCTCCAAACAGACAGAAGACATCATTTTAATTCGTGATACCTACGGATTTGAGAATTTACCGGATAATTTAAGACAGATAGCGCAGGTACGTCTGGAGCATCCGGATGCGACGCTGAAGGAATTGGGAGAGTTTCTGACGCCGAGTGTCGGTAAATCAGGCGTGAATCACAGGCTGCGTAAACTTAGTGAAATTGCGGATAGGATCAAGAGGTAGTAATAAGGAGGAAATATTATGATTGAAAAGTCTATCGAAATTCAGTTGTCAAGTGGGTTGGAGGCAAGACCGGTAGCTGTTTTGGTCCAGGTTGCAAGTCAGTATGACAGTTCCATATATCTGGAAGCGGAGGGCAGAAAGGTCAATGCAAAGAGCATTATGGGAATGATGACGCTCGGACTGAATACCGGTGAGGTTGTTAAGGTCATTTGTGACGGCAAGGACGAAAAGAGCGCGGTAGAGAACATTGAAAATTACCTGAGCGGTAAAATGCAGACAGCATAGCGGCACAGCAGCTTAGTGCAGGGTGTTCTGAAAGTGAATAGCAAAAGGGGGAGCACACGGCTGTTCTCTCTTTTTTTATGCGCAGCTTGCGGAGAGGAACTTAGCCGTATAACGGACCGCTCGTGTGTGAAGAGTCCGCAGTAGGAAAGGGAGGAATGACAGATGCAGCAGACGAAGAAGCTTCTCTTTATATACAATCCAAAATCCGGGAAGGCACAGATACGCAATCACCTGCTGGATATCATTGATGTGTTTGTAAAAGCAGGCTATACAGTAACCGTCTATCCGACCCAGTGTCAGGGGGATGCGGTACGTGCCGCCAGAGAATGCCTGGAGGGATATGATCTGCTGGTATGCAGCGGAGGCGACGGAACGCTGGATGAAACGGTAACCGGAATGATGCAGAGCGGCAGGAGGATTCCCATCGGCTATATTCCCGCAGGAAGCACGAATGATTTTGCAAACAGTCTGCACCTTCCGAAGAATATGCCGGAGGCAGCGCAGAATGTAGTGAACGGGAGAACCTATGCCTGTGACATCGGCTCCTTTAATGAGGATATTTTTGTTTATATTGCTGCATTTGGTTTGTTTACGGATGTATCCTATGAGACGCGGCAGCAGATGAAGAATGTTCTGGGGCATATGGCATATCTTCTGGAGGGCATGAAAAGGCTGTCGAATATTTCATCCTATCATCTGAAAATCTCAAACGATGGATTGAATATTGAGGATGACTTTATTTTTGGCATGATTACCAATTCGGAATCAGTCGGCGGATTTAAAAAGATAACCGGTAAGAACGTAGAGCTGGATGACGGTCTGTTTGAGGTAACGCTGATTAAGAAGCCGAAGAATCCGATAGAGCTGAATGAGATTATGGCGGCGCTGGTGGTGGAGGATATCAATACGGATCGTATGTATTGCTTTAAGGCTTCCAAGCTTACGATTGAAAGCGAAACGCCGATTGCGTGGACGTTAGACGGTGAATATGGCGGAACGCATACGAAGGTGCAGATCAGCAATGAAAAGCAGGCAATGATTATCCGGGTACCGGACAGAGGATGATTATTATATTTTTAGAAATTTTCAACTGTTTTTCTTAAAATTTATTCCTTTTTTGGACAAGATACGTTATAATAGGTAAGAAAAATGAATCTATTTTTGATGGAGGTAGATAAAATGTTAGTTTCAGCAAAAGAAATGCTCGACAAAGCAAAAGCTGGCCACTATGCAGTAGGACAGTTCAACATTAACAACCTTGAGTGGACAAAGGCTATCTTACAGACAGCTCAGGAATTAAACTCTCCGGTTATCCTTGGTGTTTCCGAAGGCGCAGGTAAATATATGTGCGGATATACCACAGTTGTTGGTATGGTAAACGGAATGATCAAAGAGCTGGGCATTACTGTTCCGGTAGCTCTTCACTTAGATCACGGCAGCTATGATCACTGCTATAAATGTATCGAAGCTGGATTCTCTTCCATTATGTTCGATGGTTCCCACTATCCGATCGAAGAGAACGTAGCTAAGACAAAAGAGCTCGTTGCAGCAGCTCATGCAAAGGGAATTTCCATCGAAGCTGAAGTTGGTGCTATCGGCGGAGAAGAAGACGGCGTAATCGGAAAAGGTGAGTGCGCTGATCCTCAGGAATGTAAAGCAGTTGCAGACCTTGGTGTTGACTTCCTGGCAGCAGGTATCGGTAACATCCACGGCAAATATCCGGCAAACTGGGAAGGCTTAAGCTTCGAAACTCTGGATGCTATCCAGCAGTTAACAGGCGATATGCCGTTAGTACTTCACGGAGGTACAGGTATCCCGGCTGATATGATCAAGAAAGCAATCTCCTTAGGTGTTGCTAAGATCAACGTTAATACAGAGTGCCAGTTAGCATTCGCAGCAGCTACACGTAAGTATATTGAAGCTGGTAAGGATCTGGAAGGAAAGGGCTTCGATCCTCGTAAGCTTCTTGCAGACGGATCTGCAGCTATCAAGGCTACTGTAAAAGAGAAAATGGAATTATTCGGATCTGTTGGAAAGGCTTAAGAAAAAGCTTGGACAAAGGATTTGTACGAAGTATCCTATTGAAAAGGAATCCCCGGTTGGACAGTGTGCCAGCCGGGGTTTTTAACGTGCAGCTTACAGATTTGCAGCTTACGGACTCCTTGTGCGTGATTTGCTTTTCGTCGGGTCGATGCCTGAGGGGATGGAGGTATGGAAGGAGCGCATTCCATAGAGCTCACGGTACTGCCTGAGAGTCAGACCGGTGCTTTTTTTAAACTGCTTTCCCAGATGGCTCTGCGAAGAAAAGCCTAGATAGGCGGCAATTTCACTGTAGGTATAGGGAGAGTATATGAGCAGGTTTCTGGCGCGGTTCAATTTCTCCTGAAGGATAAATTCGGTGATGGTTACTCCTTCATACTGATGAAAAATTTCAGACAGATAATTGGCATTCAGGTGCAGGCTGTCCGCAATGTCCTGGATCAGAATCTTGTCGTGAAGATGCTGAAAGATATAATCTTTGCATTGGTTCACGCGCAGGTTCTGGTCTTTTTTTCGTCCGTTTTTCTTCTTTTCCTTTATTTCTGCCACCATCTGTGTGTATTCGTATTCAAATTCATGGATGAGATGCAGAACGGCAACGGGATCGGACAGCTCTTCCAGCTTCTGAATCTGAACATCGCTCATGGAAAAGGCGATTTCCGGCAGCAGTCCGCCGCGGATGGCTGCCCTGCTTGCCAGTGTGACGATGACAATGCCAAGGTTGCGGGCATTGCGTAGCTCGTCTTTAGCCAGAGTGCCGATTTTACCGACGTAGTCCTCGGCGTGGCTTTTTTGCAGCATTTCCAGATTGCCCTGTTCGATGCTGGAAAATTCCCGAAGCTCCTGATCGTAAGGATTATGGGGAATCTGCTCTTCCTGAGCAGTAAACAGAAGCCGGGAGAAATTGGAGGCAATGTCTTCTCTGGCGAGCTGGGGGTCCGTGCAGTTAAAGAGGATGAGCCTCTCCTTGGAGACGGGAGCCGTAAAAAGATTGTGCAGCAGGAGAAGATTGGAGATTAGCGCATCCATGGTCTGAAAGGCAATGGCAGGAAGCTGCTCCCTGGGGTATGCCGGAGCAACAAGGCAGAATTTCAGATGTATGGATGAGGAGAGACGTACCGGCCCGATGCAGAAGCAGCCTGCAGGGGTAAAAGCCGCTCCATACACGATTTGGGACTCTTCTGTGGTTGGCAGTGAGAACAGAAGAGGGGGCAGGACGTTGTCATCTGAAACCGGAGCTTCCAGCTGCCTGCACAGTGCTTTGCTGAAAAGTCCGTTTTCAAGCAGCGTCTGCTTCAGCAGCTCCCTGTTCCAGAGCAAATCCTTAAAATCCTGCATGGCACAGAAGGAATCGGTTTCGGTAAAGGAAACGGAGTCAGGATTTTCAGACTGTCCGAGAACTACCTGGAAACAGCGCACGGGGGTATGGAGCTGGTAGGAAATATGCTGCAGCAGATAATGTTGATTACAAATCATGGAGCACCTCCCGGTGTTGTGTTGCAAATGGTTTGGATAAGATAATGATATCATAAAATATCTGTAGAGAATAGTGATAAAATACCGAGAAATGTAATATAAAATATGGCCTTCTAAAGAATAGAATAAACGTAAGAAAACACGAACAAAGCAAAACGGAAGAAAAGGAGAATGCTATGAAGGTCAAAGGTGTGAATCTGGGTAACTGGCTGGTATTGGAAAAATGGATGAATCCGGCGTTGTTTGAAGGAACGACTGCCGAGGATGAGTACTGGCTTCCGAGACAGCTTTCTAAAGAGGTGTATGAGGCGAGAATCAAAATCCACCGCAGCGAATACATTACGGAGCGTGATTTCGTGACAATCCGTTCCTGGGGAATGGATGCGGTCAGGATTCCGGTTCCGTACTTCATTTTCGGTGACAGGGAACCGTTTATCGGATGTATCGAAGAGCTGGATAAGGCATTTAACTGGGCGGAAAAATACGGCTTACAGATTCTGATCGATCTGCATACGGCACCGGAGGGTCAGAACGGTTCCGACAACGGCGGTATCTGCGGTGTGTGTAAATGGGCGCAGAACCCGGAGGAAGTAGAGTTTGAGCTAAGCGTACTGGAGAGACTGGCAGAGCGGTATGGAAACAGAAAAGGATTATGGGGCATTGAGGTTCTGAATGAGCCGGCACTTCCGTGGATGTGGAATACGATGGATATTCAGAAGCGTTATCCTCCGGTGGATGAGAAGATGGCAGAAGGCAGTGCGGCCATTTCCTATGAATTTATCCGAGACTTTTATTTAAAGGCATACGATCGTCTGAGAAAGTACATGCCGGAGGAAAAATATGTGGTCATCCACGACGGCTTTGAACTGAAAATCTGGAAGGATTTTATGCGGGAAGAGAAGTATAAGAATGTCGTGCTGGATACTCACCAGTATCTCATGATGGCAGAGATGATAGGGTGTGAGCAAACAAAAGAAGCCTATGTCAGCTTCATCAAGGAGCATTTCGAGAAGGATATCGAAGAAATGCAGCAGTATTTCCCGGTAATCTGCGGTGAGTGGTGTCTGTTCAATTCCAAGGCCTGCGGCTGGGATACCAAGGGCGGTCAGTCGGTATTAAACGGTGTGGACAGCACACAGGTGGAGCAGCTTACGGAAGAGGAAAGACGGGAGATTTACCGGGCAGTGGCTAAGGCCCAGACGGATGCCTGGAACAAGGGCTCCGGCTATTTCTACTGGAGCTATAAGTTGTTAACCGATACGGTCAATACAGAAGGCTGGATTGGCTGGGACAGCTGGGACCTTGGAAGATGCGTGGATTTTGGCTGGTTTCCGCTGGATGAGAAGTAGGATGCTATAAAAAGAACGAAGGAGAAAAGGAAGATGAAAAAAGTAGATATGAATCCGAATGCAAAGCTTTCCATGATAGAGAGACTGGGGTATGGTCTGGGTGATTATGCGGGCAATCTGGTCTACTCTGCCATTACGGCATTTCTGTTAATTTATTATACGAATGTTATTGGAGCCAGTGCGGCAGCGGCGGCTTCCATGATTGGTATTTCCAAGTTGTTGGATGGCATATCTGATCTTGCTATGGGACATATCGTGGATCATACGAACAGCAAATGGGGTAAGGCACGTCCGTGGATTGCAAGACTTTGTGTGCCGTTAGCAGTCAGCACGGTTTTAATGTTCAGTGTTCCGGGAAGTCTGGAAGGTAATGTGCAGCTTGTGTATATGTTCCTGACCTATAATCTGGTATCTACCATTTTTTATACAGGAATCAACGTTCCGTATGCTGCCATGAACGGTCTGATGACGACCAATCAGTATGAACGGGGTATCCTTGGTAACTTCCGTAACCTTTTAGCAACCGCAGGAACCATGACAATCAATACGGTCGTACTGAAGATGACCGCTGCTTTCGGCGGTGGAGATGCCTATAGCCAGAAGGGCTGGACACTTACCTTTATCGTATTGATGTTCGTTTTTGTTGCATTAAATATGTTAATGTTTGTAGTCTGCAAGGAGCGCGTCGTAGAGAATGCAGCAGCAGAGGGCGAAGAGAAGCATAAGGTTTCCTTCGTACAGGGTATTAAGGGTCTTGTAGTCAACAAATACTGGCTGTTACTCGTAGTCTGCATTTTTGGATTATATTTCATGATGTCCACCTTCTTTGGTTCGGCAGTATATTATGCACAGTATGTACTCGGAAGCGCAGACTATTATGCACCGATTTCCAATTATCTGTCCATTGCGCAGATTGCAACTCTATTTGTTACGCCGTTCCTGTTAAAGAAATTTTCAAAGAGAACCCTGATGATGACCGGTATGGGAATTGCATTTGTGGGCTTCACATGCACCGGACTGACACACAGCTTTACAATCATCTGTGCTTTGTCTGTAGTAAAGGGAATCGGCTTTGGTCTCGGCGGTGCCTGCATGTACGGTATGCTGCAGGATGCGATTACCTATGGAGAGTGGCATAACGGCTACGGTTCCTCCGGTATGGGAAATGCGGCCTCTTCCTTCTGTATGAAGGTAGGCTCCGGTATCGGAACGGCAGCACTTGGCTGGATTCTGGATGCAGGCGGTTTTAATGCACAGCTTGCAGCGCAGAGTGCAGCTTCCTTAAATGCCATCAACGTATCCTTTGCATGGATTCCGGCAGTAGCCATGCTGATTGCGGTCATCTGTCTGGCAGCATTTGATCTGGATAAGAAATGGGATAAGGTCATTGCAGATCTGTCCGTCGGAAAGCACAGAATGGACGTGTAGCCCATTCTATCAAGTGAATTTGTAAAACAATAGAGAGCTATACAGGGGTAAACAAAGCTATGGAAGAAAAGAAGATTTTATTTGGGGCGGCTTACTATCCGGAATATATGCCTTATGAACGTCTGGATGAGGATATAGCAATGATGAAGGCAGCCGGGATGAACGTGGTACGGATTGCGGAATCCACGTGGAGTACATTGGAACCAAAGGAAGGGGTATTTGATTTTTCCTTTATCGACAGAGTGTGTGAAAAGGCAGAACAGGAGGGTGTGTCGGTGATTATCGGCACACCCACCTATGCAGTTCCATCCTGGCTGGTGAAAAAGGAGCCGGAAATCATGGTACTCACCAAAGCCGGACGAGCACCTTACGGGCACAGACAATTGATGGATTTCATGCATCCGGCATTCCGCTTCCACGCAGAGCGGGTGATACGCAGGCTGGCAGAGCATACGGCAGGAAAAAAGGCAGTTATCGGCTTCCAGATCGACAACGAGACGAAGTATTATGATAATATGTCTAAGCAGGTGCAGGAGCTGTTTGTGGAGTACTTAAAGGAGAGGTTTGGCAGTACAGAACGTCTGAATCAGGCATTCGGACTGGCCTATTGGAGCAATTCCATTGCGGATTGGGAGGATTTCCCGGATATGAGGGGATGTGTCCATGCTGGACTATCCGGTGAGTTTGATGCCTTCCGCAGACATCTGGCGGCAGATTATCTGAAATGGCAGGCGGATATCATACAGGAATACCGTAGAGAGGATCAGTTCATTACCCATAATTTTGATTTTGAATGGAAGAAATTCGGAGCGGATATTGCGCAGGACGGTTACTCTTATGGTGTGCAGCCGGATATGAACCACTATAAGGCAGCCGGAGCGGTGACTCTGGCCGGAACCGATATTTATCATCCCACACAGGATGAACTGACCGGAGCGGAAATCGGCTTTGGCGGAGATTCCATCCGCAGCCTGAAGGAGGAACCGTATCTGGTACTGGAATGTCAGGCGCAGGCATTCAAATACTGGACGCCCTATCCGGGGCAGCTCAGACTTCATGCCTACAGCCATCTGGCCAGCGGAGCAGCAGGAATGCTCTATTGGAACTGGCATTCCATTCACAATGGTTATGAGACCTATTGGAAGGGGCTTTTGAGTCATGATCTGCGTACGAATCCAGCTTATGAGGAGGCATGCCGCTTTGGACAGGAGTGGAAGAAACTGGGAGCAGAGACTCTGACGATCCGTAAGCAGAATAAAATTGCCCTGCTTGTGGACAACCGCTGTCTGACGGCTTTCCGATGGTTTCCGATTGACAAAGATTTAAGCTATAATGATGTGGTACGATGGGTTTACGACAGTCTGTATGAGCTGAATCTGGAATGTGATGTGGTGGATGTGGAGGCTTTGAAGGAACGGGGAGTGCTGCGTGAAAAATATGACATGATTGTCACGCCAGCCCTTTACAGTGCGGAGGATGAGCTGATTGAGAAACTCAGGAACTTTGTGAAGGACGGAGGCGTTCTGTTCAGTACCTTTAAGTCCTTTGTCTGTGACAGGCAGCTCAGTGTTTACCCGGACGAACAGCCGCATGGACTGACAGAGTGCTTTGGAATCTCCTATAACCAGTTCAGCGAGCCGGGTACAACGACCATACAGGGACAGCCCGTCCGGTACTTTATGGAGCTTTTGCATACCGATGGTGCAGAGTGTCTGGCTGCTTATGAGCATAAATACTGGGGACGTTATGCGGCGGTTACGAGCCATTCCTATGGGAAGGGAAAGGCCTGGTACATGGGCTGCTATACGGAAAAGGAGCTGTTAAAGCAATATCTTCTGCAGGCGGCAGAGGCAGCAGGAATCCAGAGGGTGAAAGCAGAATGGCCTGTCATCGTGCGAAGCGGTATCAACCAAAAGGGAGAGAAGGTGCACTATCTGTTGCATTACGCCAGTGAGGATGGCAGCTTCGTCTGTCCGTATCAGCAGGTAACGGATGTATTGACCGGAACGGAATACCGTGAAGGTGAAATTATACCGTTAAGGGAATGGGATGCTGTCATACTGGTTGAAACATGTTGAGATGGACAGGCAATGTTTGGAGATGGATGGAAATGTGAAAGGAGACGAGTGATATGATACAAAATCCGATTTTGCCGGGGTTTAATCCCGATCCCTGTATCTGTAGGAAAGGGGAGGATTATTATCTTGCCGTATCTACGTTTGAGTGGTTTCCGGGGATTCCGGTTTACCATTCCAGAGATTTGAAAAACTGGGAGCTTTATACCCATGTTCTGACCGATGACGAAAAGGTGGATTTGAAAAAGCTGCCTTCGGCAAAGGGAATCTGGGCACCGTGCCTGACGTATTGTGAAAAAGAGGATTTATTTTACGTAGTGTACGGTGTGATGAATTCCATGAATGCCAGATACTTTGACGTGGACAATTTTCTGATTACCGCAAAGGATATCAGAGGACCATGGAGCGAGCCGGTCTATCTGCATTCGGCTGGCTTTGACGCTTCCATCTTTCATGATGATGATGGACGCAAGTGGGTCGTTTCTCTGGAATGGGAGACCAGGGAAGGCTATGAGAAGCCGGGTGCCATCTGTATGGCAGAATATTCGCCGGAGGAAAAGAAGATCATCGGATATCCGAAGCGGATCTGGAGCGGCGGAACCGACCGCGGCTGTATTGAAGCGCCGCATCTGACCAAACGGAACGGATATTATTATATCATGTGTGCGGAGGGAGGAACGGGCTACAATCATTGTGTCACCATGGGACGTGCACAGAAGGTATGGGGGCCGTATCAAAGCGACCCGGAGAATCCGATCGTGACCTCTGCACCGAGTGTATCCAATGAGCGCCATGACCCGGATCATCTGAAGCCGAAATACTTTAACCCCGATTCTGTTTTACAGAAATCCGGTCACGGAAGCTACGTGGAAACCCCGCAGGGAGAAGTCTATCTGGTACATCTGACGGCCAGACCGTTCGTACCGGAGCTGCGCTGTACGCTGGGGAGAGAGACAGCCATCCAGAAGATGTGCTGGACAAAGGATAACTGGCTGCGTATGGCAGACGGAGGCAGGCTGGCAAGGATAGAGGTGCCGGAGGCGGCATTACCGGAGTGTCCGATGCCCGGAATACCGGATATGGATGATTTTGACAGTACAGAGCTTGGAAACTGGTACTATGCACCGAGAATCATGCCGCAGTCCTTTGCGGATGTGAAGGCAAGGCCGGGTTGGGTCAGACTGCGGGGACAGGAATCCAGAACCTCCTTAAACCGCGTGAGCATATTAGCAAGGAAGCTCACGAGCCTGAAGGCAAGGGTCACAACCAAAATGGAATTTACACCGGAGGTATATCAGCACAGTGCGGGATTGATTCTGTATTATGACAATATGAATTACATCAACCTGAGAAAGTACTACAGTAAGACGCTGGGACAGAGCGCGATTTCCGTAATACAGCTGGAAAACGGAGTCAGAACGGAGTATCTGGATACGAGAGTACCGGTAGGAGAGGATGCGATTTATTTCCGGCTTCAGATCTGTGAGAGGGAATGCTGGTTCGAGTGGAGTCTGGACGGGGAAAAATACCAGAAGATCGGCCCGGTTTTTGATACGACCAAATTTTCCGATGAGTACTGCAAATACGGAGAATTTACGGGAACCATGGTAGGAATCACCTGTGCTGACCGCATGAAGCACGAGAAATGTGCGGACTTTGACTTTTTTGAATATGTGAATCTGAAGGATTGATTCACTGATTGAGAAAAAAATGAAAAATCAGGAGGAGTGCAGAGGAAAGTATTGTAATGCGCTTCTCCTGATTTCTTTTTTATTGCGTTCTCTTACTTATTTTTTGCGGCTCTTTCTTCTTCTAATATCTTCTGGAAATCCTTCATATCCTTTGCAATCTCACCGCTTAAAAGGAGCAGGCAGATCAGGTTCGGAATCGCCATCAGAGCATTGGCAATATCGGAAAAACTCCACACGATTTCCAGAGAGGTGGTTGCGCCTATGTATACGATCAAAGAGAACACAATGCGGTAAACCATATTGTATTTATGAGTTTTGAACAAGTATTCGAAGGCCTTTTCACCATGGTATTCCCAACCAAGGATGGTAGAGAAGGCAAACAGTGCGATGCCGATGCAGACAAGCCAGCCACCGACCGGACCGAGCACGGTTTTAAAGGCCTGGATGGTCAGTGCGGAGCCGGTATACATCTCACCGGTTGCAGGGTTGATACTGCCCAGCACACCGGAGCTTGCAATGGCAAGACCTGTAATCGTACATACGACAATTGTGTCATAAAATGTACCTGTCATATTGATATATCCCTGACGTACCGGATGGTCTGTGGTAGCAGCGGCTGCGGTAATGGCAGCAGAACCCATACCGGCCTCATTGGAGAAGACACCGCGGGCAACGCCGTAACGCATGGCATTCATCATAGAAGCTACAATGGTACCGCATAAGCCTCCGCCGACTGCCTGCATACTGAATGCCATTTTAAAGATCATGGCAATACCTGCCGGAAGATTTTCGATATTACCGATAATGACGATGATACCTGCAATGACATAAAATACAGCCATAAACGGAACGACGACCTGAGAAACCCTGGAAATGGATTTGATACCGCCTACGATGATCACCAGGGCCAGAACCGTGATGACTGCGCCGGTAATCCATGACGGTACGGCGAAGGTCTCTGATATGGAGGATGAGATGGAATTGGCCTGTGTCATGTTACCGATGCCAAAGGAAGCTACTACGGCAAAGAAGGCGAAAAGCCATCCGAGTATGCTTCCGAAGGTCCTGTTTTTGAATGCTTTTTTCATGGTATACATCGGGCCGCCGGACATTTCACCTTTTTCGTTGACTTCGCGGTATTTGATGGCAAGCATACATTCACTGAATTTGGAGGTCAGTCCGAAGCAGGCGGAAATCCACATCCACACAAGAGCACCCGGCCCACCGGAAACCATAGCGGTTGCCACACCAACGATATTACCGGTTCCGATGGTCGCCGCAAGGGCGGTAGTCAGTGCGGAAAAGGGAGAGATGTCTCCGGTTCCGCGGCTCTGTGTGCGGGCTTCCTTGCTCATGGTACTCTTTAAAGCATATCCGAGGTTGCGCCATGGCAGAAAGCCGGTCCGAATCGTTAAAAAGATACCGGTACCGACTAATAGGACGAGCATGATGGGCCCCCAGACGATACCGTCAATTGTGTCGAGTGTTTTTGCAAGTGTTTCCATTGTACGTGTTCCTTTCATTTCCCTTTTGTATTTTGTTCCGTTTCAGCCGTCGTTTATGTGGAAGGAGTCTGCCGTGCATAGGCTGATACGAAAAAAGGACATAATACACACACTGTGCGTTATTACGTCCTTTGTAATGTCAATATTGTAGTCCATTACTGCGCTAAAGTCAAGGAAAATATGGAAGGCAGTCAGCAAGGCAATCAGCCTGCACATGTCAAAGCCCTTCCCGCCCTGCCTCACGGAGAAGATTTCGGGGCAACATTCGGACTGGAGTTTTCTAAATGGAGCAGGCAGACTTTGTTATCCGTTCGGGGCGGCGTCCATGTGCCTCCATGCACATGACGCCTAAAATCGGCATCCGTGCCGATTTTTCCCTGTGGTGTTGAATGCTCCATTAAGAAAACGCTCAGTCCTGCTGTATGTCCCGAAATCTTCTCCGTGAGGCAGGGCGGGAAGGGCTTTGGCATGTGCAGGCCGACTACCTTGCTTGCTGCTGTAAAGGGTTTGGAAAAAGGCCCGGAAAAGGGAGGATGCCAGGTAAACTGCTTTACCTGGCATTATTATGAAAAAGCTATTTAAAAGTAATGTTACTGAAAATGTCTTTTGTATGTGTTGCTGTATCCTATACTCATAGTATATGGGAGAAATTTGTATAAACAATGTTGACGAATTGAAGTTTTTTTGAAAAGAATATGAACAAAATATGAACGGGCAAGTACTATAGTACCTGCCCGTTTGAATTAATATTTTTCCGGTTCCGGATAGTCCGTGCCGAAGGTTTCGGCTGTCATGGCTTTGATGCGCTGATCCTGCAGCGGTCTGTCGGAGTAGTCGGTAGCGGTTTCTGCAATCGCATTGACGGCCTCCATGCCCTCGATGACCTTGCCAAAGGCAGCGTACTCTCCGTCTAAGTGAGGAGAAGTCTTGTGCATAATGAAGAACTGGGAGCCTGCGGAGTTCGGCATCATGCTTCTGGCCATGGAAAGCACACCTTCCGTATGCTTTAAGTCATTCTGGAAGCCGTTGGAGGAAAATTCTCCCTGAATGGAGTAGCCGGGGCCTCCCATGCCGTTGCCGTCCGGACAGCCGCCCTGAATCATAAAACCGCGGATGACTCTGTGGAAGATGAGTCCGTTATAGAAGCCTTTGTTTACAAGGCTTAAAAAGTTATTGACCGTATTCGGGGCAATTTCCGGATATAATTCTGCTTTGATGATATCGCCGTTTTCCATTTCAATGGTAACGATAGGATTCTGTGCCATATTTTTCTTCCTTTCTATGAAAAAATAAATTACAATAAAAGTGTTCCTGCGGATAGGAACCATTTTCTATTTTATAGTAAAATGTACATTTCGTAAAGAAGGTTTCAATAATGCTTGCAAATATTCTTTTTATCATAGAAGATGTCCGCTTGTACGGGCAGATGGCGGAAACGTTATCGACGCTTGCAGCAGAACGTCCGGAGTGGAAGGTGCGTGCGGCTCTGTTGCAGGAGTATGAGGAGCGGATGGAAGAGTGGGGGATGGAGTTTTGTGACACGATTGTCGTAACGGATCAGTCAGAGCTGATACAGACCGTGCAGATGCATCAGGGAGCTATGGTTGCTGTTCTGACAGAGGAAAACCGGGAAAAGTCCTGGGATGGGGTGTCCTTTGCCATGGAAGGCATTGCCAATCCCGGAGCAGACTATTTTCAGAAGGTGTATGACCGCTGTCATGGGATTCCCTGGACGATTCTGGAAACAAAACGATGTCTGGTGCGAGAAATCTGTCTGGAGGATCTGGACAGATTGTACGAGATTTACAGAGAGCCCTCCATCACACAATATATGGAAGGCTTGTATGAGGACAGGAAGGAAGAGGAGCGGTATACGCAGGCATATATCCGGTGCATGTATGGATTTTACGGCTATGGCATGTGGATTGTGGAGGAGAAGGCTTCCGGCCGTATCATCGGCCGCGCCGGTCTGGAGCATCGGGAGGATGCAGAAGGAGTGGAAATCGGCTACATGATTGCCAGGGAATACCAGAGACAGGGCTATGCCTGTGAGGTGTGTACCGCAATCCTGAGCTATGCCCGGACAGAGTTGGAGCTGCCTGAGATTTTCTGTTATACCGAGGCGGAAAACGAAGCTTCCCGAAGGCTTTGTCAAAAGCTTGGTTTTCAAAAGTGGGAGGAAAGGGATATCAAGGGAAAGCGGTATCACATTTTCAAAAAAATTTTTTGAGGTGAAAAATCCAGTGTTTGTGCGCGGTTACGGCTATTTTGACAGCCTGTACTGCATGAAATCTTAAAAAAATGTGAAAAAAAGTGTTTGACAAGTAAAGGTAAGTGTGTATAATGAACATAAACGAAGGCGTTACTACACAGGTAGTGGCGCCTTTTTTCGTATGAATAGGAAATTATGATTTCATTTCCGGCATATGAGAAGAATAGAAAGATTCATAGTAAGGAGGAACGTCTTATGAAAAAGTTGGAGATCATCATCAAACCGGAAAAGCTGGAAGACCTGAAGGCTGTACTGGATGAAAGCGGTGTCAACGGTCTGAATATCGTAAACGTTATGGGTTATGGTAATCAGAAGGGTATCATCAAAATCTACCGTGGTGCCGAGTACAAGGTCAATCTTCTGCCGAAGGTAAAGGTAGAGACCGTAGTAGCTGAGGAAGTCGCAGCCGGTCTGGTAGATAAGATCGTAAAGGAAATCAATACCGGTAACTTTGGTGATGGTAAGATTTTCGTATACGAGGTAGAGGATGCAGTCAGAATCCGTACCGGCGAGCGCGGACAGGATGCACTGTAAGAGAATTTGAGGAGAAAATGAAATAGTGTGCAGATTATCAAAGGAGATAATACAAGGGTAAGAGGAGGCCCATGTGTTATCTTTTTTTATACTTCTCTGTACACTGAAAAAAGGAGGAAAAATTTATGGATATGAGTGTATGGTTCCTGATAGGAGCGGCTTTGGTATTCTTTATGCAGTGTGGATTTGCGATGGTAGAGGCAGGCTTTACCAGAGCAAAAAACGCAGGTAACATTATCATGAAAAACTTAATGGACTTCTGTCTTGGTACAGTTGCCTTTTATTTGCTGGGATTTAACCTTCTGTGCGGAGAAGGCAGCAAATTTGCAGGCTGGGGACTCAACCCGTTTGCTAACTTTGCTGAGACCGACTGGTCATCCTTCGTATTCAACCTGGTATTCTGTGCAACAGCAGCAACCATCGTTTCCGGTGCTATGGCAGAGCGTACCAAATTTATTACCTATTGTATTTACAGCTTTATTATCAGCTTATTTATTTATCCGATCGAAGCACACTGGATATGGGGCGGAACAGCATGGCTGACAGATCTTGGCTTCGTGGATTTTGCAGGCTCCTGTGCAATTCATATGGTAGGTGGTATTGCCGGTCTGATCGGCGCAGCCTTCCTTGGGCCCCGTATCGGCAAATATGATGCAAGCGGGAAATCCAAACCGATTCTCGGACACAATATCGTAGTCGGCGCTCTTGGAGTATTTATCCTCTGGTTTGGCTGGTACGGCTTCAACGGTGCGGCAGCAAGCGATACGGTACAGTTAGCACAGATTTTTGCAACTACGACGGTTGCTCCGGCAGCAGCTTCCTGTACAGCGATGATTTATACCTGGATCAAGAACGGTAAGCCGGATGTTTCCATGACCCTGAACGGCTCTTTGGCAGGTCTGGTAGCCATCACGGCAGGCTGTGCTAATGTGGATGTAGTCGGTGCATTCATCATCGGTGCTATTGCAGGTGTTCTGGTTTGTGTTGTTATTTATACCTTAGAGACAAAGATTCGTATAGACGATCCGGTCGGTGCAGTCGGTGTACATGGTGCCTGCGGTATGTTCGGTACGCTGGCAGTTGGTCTCTTTGACTATAAAACAGGCCTGTTCTATGGCGGTGGATTTTATCAGTTAGGTATTCAGGCACTTGGCGTTCTGTGCGTAGGTGCATGGACAGTTGTCATGATGCTGATTCTCTTTACGATTTTGAAGAAGACAATTGGTATCCGTGTATCCAAAGAGGAAGAGGTTTCCGGACTGGACAGCACAGAGCATGGTTTGGAATCTGCATACCCGGATTTCCAGGCTACCAACTACAAACAGTAATCAAATTGCTTTTATCAAATCCCTTAGTTTTGTATAATAATGAAAAGAGTTCCCGGGAGCGCTTTTGTCGCTTTCGGGAATTCTTTTTTACAAATCTTTTTTTATTCTTTTCACAATCTTTAATTATCCCAGATAGAACTTTACAAATAAAAACCGTAAACTAAGACCCATGTAAAGGAACCTCGAGAAAGGCATGGGTAGAAGTATGGCTCAGTTGGAACTAAGAAATGTAACTAAGCGGTATGAGAATGGCTTTGAAGCTGTCTCGAATTTTAATCTGGATATACAGGACAAGGAATTTATTATCTTTGTAGGCCCGTCCGGATGCGGAAAATCAACAACGCTGCGGATGATTGCAGGGTTGGAGGAAGCAAGCGAAGGTGAGATTTGGATAGATGACAGACTTGTCAATTATGTGGAGCCGAAGGATCGGGATCTGTCAATGGTGTTTCAGAATTATGCCTTATATCCGAATATGACGGTTTATGACAACATTGCATTTTCTCTGCAGGTGCGCAGGCTGCCGAAAAAAGAAATTGACAATCGTGTCAGAGAAGTGGCAAGGATATTGGAAATTGAAAATTTGCTGGACAGACGCCCGAAGGATCTCTCCGGTGGACAGAAGCAGAGAGTAGCTATCGGCAATGCCATTATCCGCAGGCCTAAGGCTCTTTTGATGGATGAACCGCTCTCCAATCTGGATGCCAAGCTGCGCGGGCAGATGCGTGTGGAACTTGCAAAACTGCATGAGAGGCTGGATACCACCTTTATTTATGTCACGCACGACCAGACAGAGGCGATGACTTTGGGAACCCGCATCGTGGTTATGAAGGACGGAAGGATTCAGCAGGCGGATACGCCCAAAATGCTCTATGAGCATCCGGTCAACCGGTTCGTGGCAGGCTTTATTGGGTCTCCGGCTATGAATTTTCTGGAGGGAGTGGTCTGCTGTGAGGAAAAGAAGCTGTGGCTGCGCTGCGGTGCCAGAATGGATTTTGAACTGACCTGGTGCAGTGTGTACAGTGTGCTGACGGATTATATAGCAAAGACGGTGACAGCAGGTATCAGGCCGGAGGATATTTATCTGGAAGAGGAATACAGGAAGATGGGCCAAGAGGAACAGAAGGGCTTAAAGGCAGTGAAGGTGACCGTTACGGCCAGAGAACTGCTGGGTGCGGAAAATATTCTTTATTTTCAGGCAGGTGAAAATGACTTGATTGCCAAGGTGGGACCGGAATGTGCTTATCGTTCCGGAGAAGAAATAACCTTATATTTTGATACGAAGCGGATGCATTTTTTTGATGCAGGAATCGGAATGAATGTAGAGAGGTGTGAATTAGGATGAAGATTGGAGCAGAAAAGGAGAAACTGGGGAAGAAAATAGAACCGTATCTGTTTTTGATGCCTTCGCTTCTCGTATTTGGTATTTTTTTGTTTTATCCCTTTGCCAAGACCATTTATCTGAGTCTTTTTAAGACCAATAAGATGGGGCAGGCCAAAATTTTTGTCGGACTTGGCAATTACATAGAACTGTTTACAAGCAAGTCTTTTTATAACAGCATCGGTGTGACGGTTGTGTTCGTGGCAATTGTGGTAGTTCTTAGTATGGCGCTCGGACTGCTTGGTGCAGTGCTTTGCAACAGAAGCTTTCCGGGAATACGTATTTTCAGCACGGCATATGCGTTGCCAATGGCAATTGCTTCCGCTTCTGCAGCCCTCATTTTTAAGATCATGCTGCATCAGTCAGTGGGAATTATCAATAAGCTTCTGCATTTGGAGATTAACTGGATCAGTGATCCTAAATATGCTCTGGTCTGTGTTGCGGTTTTGACGGCATGGCTGAACAGCGGTATCAATTTCCTCTATTTCAGCGCAGGACTGGCCAATATTGATGAGACCTTATATGAAAGGGCATCGGTGGATGGGGCAAACGGCATTCAGAAATTTTTCCGTCTGACTCTGCCGGGACTTGGGCCGATTTTATTCTATACGCTGGTGGTGGATGTCATTCAGGCATTTCAATCCTTTGGACAGGTTAAGATTCTGACACAGGGAGGACCGGGAGAATCCACCAATCTGATCGTATATTCGATTTATCGGGATGCGTTCTTTAACTACCGTTTCGGAACTGCGGCAGCAGAGTCCATTATTTTATTCCTGATTATCATGTGTTTAACACTGGTGATGTTCAAGATAGAGAAAAAGGGTGTCAAATATTAAGGGAATGCCCTGAAGGAAAGGAGTCTGGAATCTATGAGCGATATGGTTGCAGAAAATATACAGGGTATGCGCCGCAGGGCCATGACCCGTGAAGAAATGGAGAGTCTGCAGAGGGAAATGAATCTGCGGGCAAAGAGGAAGAAAAAAATAAGGACGGTATCATTACTGGGTGCGAATGTCGTAACGGCTTTTATCATTTTACTGCCGCTTTTGTATGCAGTGAGTATAGCGTTTATGCCGTCGGGAGAGCTTTTTGTTATGGACTTGAATATTGTTCCGAAGCATCCGACTCTGGAAAACTTTAAGCTGGCCTTACAAAGGGTGCCGCTTGTGCGTTTCGTATTCAATTCCTTTCTGACAGCCGGTGCGATTACGCTTGGACAGATCATTTCCTGTTCACTGTCGGCCTTTGCTTTGTCCTTTTTGGACTTTAAGGGCAGGAATGTGGTTTTCATGATAATTATGGCGACTATGATGCTGCCGGGAGAAGCAACGATTATCTCCAATTATCTGACCATCAGCAGCTGGGGCTGGCTGGACAGCTATCAGGCGCTGATTGTGCCGTATCTGACCTCGGCAATGGGGATTTTCCTGTTTAGGCAGTTCTATCTTTCTTTCCCGATGTCATTGTATGAATCGGCTAAAATAGACGGCTGCGGCAACATGCGCTTTCTGGTGTCGATACTGCTTCCGCTGACCAAGTCAGCTATTGGAGCCATGGCAGTATATACCTTTATCAATGCATGGAATATGTACATGTGGCCGCTGCTTGTAACCGGCTCCAACAATATGCGTACCGTCCAGATCGGTATCGGTATGCTCGACAGCGTGGATTCACAGTCCATTACGCTGATGATTGCAGGCGTTGTTATGATCATTCTGCCGTCCATTTCGATTTTTATCGTAGGACAGAAGCAGCTGATTCGGGGTATGTTCTCCGGAGCTGTGAAGGGATGATGACATAAAAAACTATTTAAACTATTCAAGAAGGAGTGTATTATGAAAAAAAGAGTCATTTCATTGATGTTAGCTGTAGTTATGACAGCTATGTCGGTTGTGGGCTGCGGCAGCACAGCAGGCAGCGGGAACGCAGAGGGGACAGCGCAGGATGCGGCAGCAGAGAAGGCAGAAGGAGCCGGACAGACAGAAAATGCCGGTGAAGCTGAGGAGGCTGCGGATGCAGCAGATACGCTTTCGGTTGATATGACAGGTGCAGAGATTACCTTTTGGCATGCAATGGGCGGTGTGAACGGAGAGGCTCTGGATTATCTGGTAAAAAAATTCAATGAAGAAAATGAATATGGCATTCAGGTAACAAGTGAATATCAGGGCTCTTATGATGATTCCATCAATAAGTTAAAGAGTGCACAGCTTGGAAATATGGGAGCGGATCTGGTGCAGGTATATGATATCGGAACCCGGTTCATGATTGATTCCGGCTGGATTGTGCCGATGCAGAGCCTGATTGATGCAGACGGTTATGATCTTTCTCAGATCGAGCCGAATATTGCGGCTTATTATACGGTGGATGGTAAATTATATTCCATGCCGTTTAACTCTTCCACACCGATTTTATATTATAATAAAGATATGTTTGAAAAGGCAGGCATCACAGAAGTGCCGACGACCTTTGCGGGCATTGCGGATATTGCCGATGCTCTGATGGAGAAGGGCGGTGCAGGAATGCCGATTTCACTCGGTATCTATGGCTGGTTCTTCGAGCAGTTTATCTGTAAGCAGGGCTTAAACTATGTCAATAACGGAAACGGACGTGAGGCAGCAGCAACGGCGGTAGAGTTTGATCAAAACGGTGCAGCTCTGCAGATTTTGACTGCATGGAAGGAATTGTACGATAAAGGCTATGCACCGAATGTCGGTCGCGGCGGCGATTCCGGACTGGCTGATTTCTCCGCAGGCAAATCGGCTATGACACTGGGTTCCACCGCTTCCCTCAAGCAGATTCTGGAGGATGTAAACGGAAACTTTGAGGTTGGTACGGCTTATTTTCCGGCAACCGGTGAAGCTGACAAGGGTGGTGTGTCCATCGGCGGTGCTTCCCTTTGGGCAATCGACAATGGGGATGATGTGAAAAAAGCAGCTGTATGGGAGTTCATTAAATTTCTGGTATCCGCAGAGTCCCAGGCATACTGGAATGCCCAGACAGGCTATTTCCCGGTGACAACAGCAGCGCATGACGAGCAGGTATTCAAAGACAATATTGCACAATATCCGCAGTTCCAGACGGCCATCGACCAGCTTCATGATTCTGCACCGGAATATGCAGGCGCACTGTTAAGCGTCTTCCCGGAAGCCCGTGCAATCATTGAAACAGAGACCGAAAATATGTTAAACGGCGTGACGACGCCGGAAGAAGCTGTCGAGAAGATGGCTGGTGATATCAATAAAGCGATTGAAGAGTATAATCTGGTAAACAGCTAAGAGGAGCTGTAGAATAGAAGGGCAAAATAGAGCAAAATCGTTACTGCCTTGACATTGTGGGTGAGCGGTAACAGAAGATCAGACTGCCGGAGGGAATACTTCCGGCAGTTGATTTATTGGAAAGGATATGGTAACTGGAATGGGAAAGACAATGGTATGGGCACATCGTGGTGCATCCGGGTATGCACCGGAAAATACGATTCCGTCTTTTGCGTTGGCAAAGGAGCAGGGAGCTGACGGAGTGGAGCTGGATGTACAGCTTTCCAGAGACGGAGAACTGGTGGTGATTCATGATGAGCGGATTGACCGGACCTGCAATGGAACCGGGAGAGTGGTCGATTATACGCTGGATGAGCTAAAGCGTCTGGATGCAGGAAAAACCGTTCCTGATTATGGGAGAACGGATCTTGGAAAAGCAGAGATTCCGACTCTGAAGGAAGTCTATGAGCTTTTGAAGGGAAGCGGTATGATGATCAATGTAGAGCTTAAGACAGGAATCATCTTTTATGAGGATATCGAGCAGAAGGTTATGGAATTGACCGCAAGGATGGGAATGGAGGATGTAGTGATCTATTCTTCCTTTAATCATGCCAGCATGGTAAAATGTAAGCAGCTGAATCCATTGGCTAAATGTGGACTGTTATATGGGGACGGCACGCTTTTTATGAATGAATATGCAAAGCGGCTCGGTATGGATTATCTGCATCCGGCTCTTTATAATCTGCAATATAAGGGATTTACAGAAATGTGTCGAAGGGATGGAATACCGCTGCATGTCTGGACGGTCAATGAAAAGGAGTATATACAGAAGATGTATGAGCTGGAGGTGGCAGCCATCATCAGCAATTATCCGGACCGCTGTATGGCGCTCAGACCGTGATATGGGCTTTGCATATTGTGCCTGCGTTCATATGTGTTGGTATATACCGGCAGGGCAGGCATTGGAAAGGGTATGGTGAATTGTATGAGAGATGTGATCATAATAGGAGCCGGAGTCGTCGGAGCCAGTGTGGCGCGGGCACTTTCGGCATATCAGGCGGATGTCCTTGTACTGGAAAAGGAATGTGAGATGTGTATGGGTACCTCCAAGGCCAACAGCGCTTTGGTACACGCGGGCTTTGATGCGAAGCCGGGAAGCCGGAAAGCGGAATTTAACGTGTCAGGAAGCCGTATGATGGAACAGCTATGCAGAGAGCTGGATGTACCGTACAGCAGGGATGGTGCACTGGTACTGGCCTTTTCAGAAGAGGAAAAAGGGGTTTTGCAGGAATTATATGACAGAGGTGTCAAAAACGGTGTCAATGAGATGGAAATCCTGGATGCGGAAGCAGTCAAAAGTCTGGAACCGCATGTATCCGACCGGGTGGCAGGAGCGCTCTATGCCGGAAGTGCCGCATTAGTCTGCCCGTTTCTGTTAACAACTGCCTTATGTGAGAACGCATATGTAAACGGAGTGGAGTTTGCCTTTGAGGAGGAGGTTACCGGAATCGAGAAAATGACGGATGCGTCAGGAAAAGTGGCCGGATATCAGATACAAACCCCGAAAGCTTCTTATCAGGCTCGCTGTGTCATCAACTGCGCAGGCGTCTATGCAGATACCCTTCACAATATGGTCAGCAGCCGCAAATATCATATCACACCGGTGCGGGGTGAATACTGCCTGTTAGACCGCAGTGAGGGTGGGCTGGTGCAGCATACGCTGTTTCGTGTGCCCTCCGCAAAGGGAAAGGGAGTATTGGTTACCCGGACGGTACATGGAAATATCCTGTTAGGGCCGACTGCAGAACCGGGGAACGATAAGGAAAGCACAGCTACCACAGCAAAAGGCCTGGAACGGGTGCTGGCAGAAACGAAGGATATGGTAAATGACATTGATGTCGGAAAAGTGATTACATCCTTTGCGGGACTTCGTGCGCATGAGGACGGCGGTGATTTTGTCATCGGTGTGGCTGAGGATGCGCCATGCTTTTACGATGCGCTTGGTATCGAATCACCGGGACTGAGTGCGGCTCCGGCAATCGGCTGTTTTCTGGCAGAGCTGGTGTCAGGGGAAAACGGCTTTGCGAAAAAGCCGTCGGAGGATTTTCATCCTTACCGGAAAGGAATACCGGCCTTTGCCCGGATGAGCAATGAGGAGAGAAATGATGTGATCCGAAGCAATCCGGCTTATGGAAATATTATCTGCCGATGTGAAGAGATTACGGAGGGTGAGATTTTGGAGGCAATCCGAAGGCCGCTTGGAGCCAGGACGCTGGACGGCATCAAGCGCAGAGTGCGTGCCGGAATGGGTAGATGTCAGAGCGGCTTCTGTATGCCAAAATTGACAGAAATACTGGCAAGGGAGCTTGGGCAGGAGCTGACGGACATTACCAAGTCCGGTGAGGGTTCCCGGATTCTGGAGAAAGAGAGCAGGAGGAAATCGGATGATAGCATATGATCTTGTCATTGTGGGAGGAGGCCCGGCCGGTCTGGCTGCTGCAGTCTCCGCAAAGGAAAACGGTGTGGACTCCATTTTGATTCTGGAACGGGAGAACCGGCTCGGAGGCATTCTGAATCAGTGCATCCATAATGGATTCGGGCTGCATACCTTTCAGGAGGAGCTGACCGGAACGGAATATGCCTACCGTTATATTCAGAAGGTGAAGGAGCTTGGTATCGATTATAAGGTATCAGCTTTCGTAACTGATATCAATGTGCAGAAACAGATTACCGCAGCAGTGCGCGGGGAGGGACTGTTAGAGGTTCAGGCAAACGCAATCATTCTGGCAATGGGCTGCAGGGAACGTTCCAGAGGGGCACTGAATATTGCAGGAACCCGTCCGGCGGGAATTTTCAGCGCCGGAACGGCACAGTATTTTGTCAATGTGCTTGGGATTATGCCGGGCAAAGAGGTTGTAATCCTAGGCTCCGGCGATATCGGACTGATCATGGCAAGGCGCATGACACTGGAAGGAGCCCATGTGAAATGTGTGGCGGAGATTCTGCCGAAATCAGGCGGACTTCAGAGAAATATTGTACAATGTCTGGAGGACTATGACATACCGCTTCGTCTGAGCCATACGGTGATAGAAATTCACGGAGAAAAACGGCTTACGGGGGTCACGCTGGCAGCAGTGGATGAGAAGCTTAAGTCGATTCCGGGAACCGAAGAATATATTCCGTGTGATACCCTACTTTTGTCCGTCGGACTCATACCGGAAAACGAGCTGACCAGGCAGCTTCCGGTTACCATGCTGCCGGAGACGAAAGGGCCCAAGGTGGATGCCGGGATGCAGACCGATCTGCCGGGGGTATTTGCGTGTGGAAATGTGGTCCGAGTGTATGATCTTGTGGATAATGTGTCGGCGGCCGCGGTGGTTGCGGGGAGAAGTGCGGCAGAGTATCTGCGGGAGTAGGTATGGAGAATGGAGCCGGAACAGTCCGTCCGCCAGCCCTGTGTCTGCCTTCCCCATGTAGGACTGACAAACGAACTGTGAGATTGTATGTCCTGCATGGGGAAGGCAGACACAGGGCTGGCGGACGGACTGTTCCGGCTCCATTCAGGTAGTTTGTGGTGCAGATATTTTTGAGAAATTAGCAGTGTAGTTTGTGAAAGAGATGATATAAGTTCAGAATCAGGAAGGGAAGGAGCGTGTGCGGGATGGAGAAGCGGCGTGAGTTGATTTGTATTAAGTGTCCTAAGGGATGCCGGATTGCGGTGGCTATGGACGGAGATGAGGTTGTGGGAGTTGAGGGGAACAGCTGTCCGCGTGGAGAGGAGTATGTCCGGAAGGAGATTACGTCTCCTACGCGGATGGTGACGAGTACGGTGAGGTTGATTGGAAGTGACATGAATGTCATGCCTGTACGGCTGAGTGGGGAGATAACGAAGGGGAAGATATTTGATGTCATGAAGGAGATACGCAAATGTCAGGTGAAGGCGCCGGTCAGGATGGGTGAGGTGCTGATTACGGATGTCTGCGGACTTGGTGTAGATGTGGTGGCTGCGGCAGAGGCGTTGGACGTATTGGGATAAGATCAGAGCTTTTCGGTTGTAATCAAATTCCGAAACTCCTTCGGTGTCATCCCATAATATTCCCGGAATCTTTTATGAAAATAAGAAAGATTGTTAAACCCACAGCTAAGGGCTGCTTCTAAAATGGAGCAGTCCTCCTTTTTTAACAGCAGGGCAGCCTGGCGCAGGCGGTAATCATTCAGATATTGTACAAAGGTCATTCCGGTATTTTCCTTAAAAAAGTGCATGAAATAGCTGGAGCTAATATGGCAGAAATCCGCAGCATCGGAAATGGACAGTTCTTCCGAAAAATGTATCTGGATGTATTGCAGAATTTCCTTCAACTTGTCGGACTGGGAGGAAGAGGAGGTCTTATCCCCGGATACAGTAATCAGATTTTTTTCAAACAGCAGGCGGAACAATTCAAAAAAGAATGCCTTTAATGTAAGCTCGTAGCCATAGCTTTTCTCCTCATAACAGTGATAGATTTGTGAAAATAAATGTTCAAAGGCCGCATAATCCGGGTGATTTACCGAAATCAGGCAGGGCAGAGAGAATGCGCCGTCCGCAATCGGATTCAGATATTTTAAGGAGCAGGCATCTGCCGTATTGCCGGATAAAAAGTTCATATGGAAGACAAAGGTTTCCGAACGCATATATGCCCGGTCAATCCGGGTAACAGAATGCAGTACATGAGGCTGTACCAGAATCAGATCGCCTTCTCGGACGTCAAAGTCCTTTAAGCCAATCTGATAGTGAGCAGTTCCTTCCATAATGCGTGTAAATTCCAGCTCTTCATGCCAGTGCAGGGAGACAACAGGATTGAGCGGAACAAGCTCTGCGGTGTACCTTTGGAGCGGCAGAAAAATATCTCCGTGCCTTGCTTTCTCTTTGAGGTTCTGTTGTAAATTCCGGTTTGAGTATGACATGATGTTTAGGACTCCTTTTAGACCATTCATTTCAGTATGGGCAGCCAGCGACGCTTCAGACTGTGCAAATCTCTGCCTCTTGACCTTTTTATATTACTTCACAGCAGGATCGTGTTATAAAACACCCTTTTTATGTTAGAAATATTGAAAAAATATTTTTATAATAACACTATACTACAAAGAACACAGAAAGGGAACGGGTTATACGTATGGAACAGAAAAAGACATGGTGGAAGGAAAGCGTTATTTATCAAATCTATCCCAGAAGCTTCTGCGACAGCAATGGAGACGGTATTGGAGATTTGAAGGGAATCACGGGAAAAATGGATTATCTGAAGGAGCTTGGCATCGATGTCATCTGGCTCTCGCCCATCTATCGGTCACCGAATGATGACAACGGCTACGACATCAGCGATTACCGTGATATTATGAAGGAATTTGGAACGATGGAGGATTTTGACGAAATGCTCTGTACGGCACATGAGCATGGAATCAAAATTGTTATGGATCTGGTGGTCAATCACACCTCGGATGAGCATGCCTGGTTTGTAGAGAGTAGAAAGTCGGTGGAAAATCCGTATCGGGATTATTACATCTGGCGGGAAGGAAAGAATGGAAAGGAGCCCAACAACTGGGGTTCCTGCTTTTCCGGGCCTGCATGGAAATGGGATGAAGCCACGCAGATGTACTATCTGCATATGTTTTCCGAAAAACAGCCGGACTTGAACTGGGACAATCCGAAGGTGCGCGATGAGGTCTTTGATATGATGACCTGGTGGTGTGAGAAGGGAATCGACGGCTTCCGCATGGATGTCATCAGTATGATCTCCAAGGCAGAGGGTCTGCCGGACGGAGAAGAAAAGGGCGGACTGTATGGAGACTGGGGTCCGTATGTGTGTAACGGACCGCACGTTCATGAATATTTACAGGAAATGAACCGGAGGGTACTTTCCCAATATGACCTTCTGACGGTCGGTGAAACCAGCGGTGTGACGGTGGAGGAAGCAAAAAAATATGCTTCTCTGTCGGGAAAGGAACTGAACATGGTATTCCAGTTTGAACATATGGATCTGGACTGCGGGCCGCTCGGAAAATGGTGTGACCGTAAGATTCGGCTTCCCGAATTAAAGCAGGTCATGAGCAAATGGCAGAATGAGCTTTACGGAGTGGCATGGAACAGCCTCTACTGGTGCAATCATGACCAGCCGCGCATTGTATCCAGACTCGGAAATGACAATCCGAAATACCGGGAAAAATCTGCAAAAATGCTGGCGACCTGCCTGCATATGCTGCAGGGCACACCGTATATCTATCAGGGAGAAGAACTCGGCATGACCAACGTTCCATTCCCTGATGCGTCAGCACTGCGTGATATCGAGAGCATCAATGCCTTAAAGGAAAACACGGAAGCAGGATTTGCTGATTACGAGACGATGTTTCGATATATCCTCTATAAGGGCCGGGATAATGCCCGCACTCCGATGCAGTGGGATGACAGTGCGCAGGCGGGCTTTACAGACGGAACACCATGGATTATGGTCAATCCAAACTATACGGAAATCAACGCAAAGGAGCAGAGGCAGAGAGAGGATTCCGTATTTCATTACTATCAGAAGCTGATCCGGCTGAGAAAAGAGCATGACATTATCGTTTATGGCAGCTATGTCCTGCATATGCCGGAGGATGAGTCGGTCTATCTGTATGAGCGGGTATTGGAGGGAGAGAAGCTTCTGGTACTCTGCAATTTTACGGATGCGGAGGCCGCATTTACATTGCCGGAGGGCTGGAGCGGCAGAGAAGAAGTACTGATTGCGAATGAAGCGGAGGAAAAACCGCTGGAGGCCAGAAAGCTTCGTCCATATGAGGCAGTCGTACTTCGTAAGAGCGAATAAAAGATGATAACAGACTAATTACGAAAGGAACTGGAACATGAAAAGAAAATGGTGGCATGAAAAGGTAGCATATCAGATTTACCCCAAAAGCTTTTATGATACGAATGGGGACGGTGTCGGAGATTTAAGAGGCATCATTGACAAGCTGGATTATTTAAAGGAGCTGGGTATCGATATCATCTGGATTTCCCCCATTTATAAATCCCCGTTTGTGGATCAGGGCTATGATATTTCAGATTATTATGCGATTGACCCTGCATTCGGAACGATGGAGGAAATGGAGGAGCTTTTGGCAGAAGCCAAAAAGAGGGATATGCACATCCTGATGGATCTGGTAGTCAACCACTGCTCCGACCAGCATGAGTGGTTTCAGAAGGCGATGCAGGACCCGGATGGAGAGTACGGAAAATACTTTTATATTATGGAGGGAAAAGAGGACGGCACACCGCCCTGTAACTGGCGGTCCTATTTCGGAGGCAGTGTGTGGGAGCCGATTCCCGGTACGAACAAATATTACCTCCATATGTTTGCCAAAGAGCAGCCGGATTTAAACTGGGAAAATCCGGCAGTGCGTGAGGAAATCTACAAAATGATGAACTGGTGGTTAGATAAGGGGCTGTCCGGTTTCCGTATCGATGCCATTATCAATATCAAGAAGGATCTGACCTTTTCCGATCTTCCGGCAGACCGGGATGATGGCCTGGCAGCAGGCTGGAAGATGTTGGAGCATGCAAGCGGTATTGAAGTATTTTTGAAAGAAATGCGTGACCGTACCTTCCGTCCGCACAATGCCTTCTCCATCGGAGAGCTGTTTAACTTCAAAGCAGAGGATTTAGAGAACTTTATCGGAGATGACGGCTGCTTTGAATCCATCTTTGATTTTTCCACGACGCAGGTAGGTATGTGCGACGAGGGCTGGTATCAGAGCAGACGGATTACCCCGAATGAGTATCGCGACATCGTATTTGACAGCAAGAAGACCTCCTGCAATGTCGGCTTTTTGGCTAATATTATTGAAAACCATGACGAGCCGCGCGGAGTCAGCCGCTATATCCCGGAAGGGGAATGCAGCGAGATGAGCAAAAAGATGCTGGCTACGGTAATGATGCTGTCCTACGGACTGCCGTTTCTGTACCAGGGACAGGAAATCGGCATGACCAATATGGAATTTGAGAGCATTGACCAGATTAACGATATCAGCACGATCGACGAGTATCATGTTGCGCAGAGAGCCGGGCTTTCCGATAAGGAGGCCTTAAAGGCTGTTTCGGATATGAGCCGTGACAATGCCCGTACCCCGGTGCAGTGGAGCGCGGAGAAGAATGCCGGTTTTACCACCGCGGATTCCACATGGCTTCCGGTCAATCCCAATTATAAAACGGTCAATGTGGAAACGGAAATGCAGGATGAAAATTCTGTGTACCATTTTTACAAAAAGCTCATTGCCCTGCGCAAGAACCCGGAATATAGGGAAACGGTCGTATACGGTGACTTTCTTCCGGTATGGCAGGAGCAGGACAGATTGATGGCCTTTTACCGTAAGAGCAGTGAGAAGACCCTGCTTGTCATTGCCAATTACCAAAAGGAGGAGAGAGAAATTCCGTTTGCTCACCGGGTGAAGGCGGTTTTGCTGAATAACGCAGAAGTGTTTGAGCAGGCAGATGGTAAAGCGGCACTCAGGGGATATCAGGCAGTGGTGCTTGAGGTGGAGTAGAACGAAAAAAGAAATTGATACAAGAAGAAAAGGCAGCCTGAACATTTCTGTCAGGCTGCCTTATTGATCCTAGTCCAGAGCCTTCTCAATCGAATCAATCACAATCTTCAAGGCCTTAATCCGGGCATATTTCTTATCCACGGATTCCAATACATGCCACGGTGCATAAGTGGTACTCGTCTTTTGCAGCATCTCATCGACAGCAGCCTCGTAAGCATCCCATTTCTCACGGTTGCGCCAGTCCTCGTCGGTAATCTTCCACTGCTTTTCCGGTGTATTCTGGCGGTCGGTGAAGCGCTCCAGCTGCGTATCCTTGTCAATCTGCACCCAGAATTTGATGATGACAGCGCCCCATTCAGACAGCTCCTTTTCAAATTCATTGATTTCGTTATAGGCTCTCTGCCAGTCGTTTGTGCTGCAGAAGCCCTCCAGACGTTCTACCATGACACGGCCGTACCAGGTGCGGTCGAAGATAGCAATATGTCCGGTACGCGGCAGTCTCGTCCAGAAGCGCCACAGATAATGGCGGGCCTTTTCGTGCGGCTCGGGACTGGCAATCGGATGCACCTCATAGCCTCTGGGGTCGAGCGCTCCGGTAATACGCTTGATATTGCCGCCCTTTCCGGCAGCGTCCCAGCCCTCGTAGGCAATGATGACAGGAACACGTTTGCGGTACAGGCGGTTATGCAGTGCGGAAAGCTTATCCTGCAAAACCTTTAGTTCCTTACGATATTCCTCGTCCTCAATCGTTTTGTCTAACGGAATCTCGGAGAGCTTCGGCATTTTCGCAAGCGGGAATACATTCTGTAAAAGCGGAACGGCCAGACTGGCATTTTCCAGTGCGGTCTCAATGCCGCGGTTTAAAAACTCAAGTACCTGCAGCCGTGCCCATTTCCTGCCGGAGGCATCTATGATATACCAGGGAGCGCCGGGCATATTGGTTTCTGTGAGGTAGGCATCAAATACATCCAGGCACTTGTCATAATGCTTGTTCTGCCACAGATCGTTTTCGCTGACACGCCATCTGGTATCCTTTTCATCGGAGAGACTTTCCAGGCGAGCCTTTTGTTCCTTTTTGCTGATATGGAAGAAAAATTTCATAACCAGATATCCGTTGTCGGTCAACTGCCTTTCAAAGCGCTTGGCGCTGTTGACAAGACTGCTGTAGCCGGCATCATCCAGTTCGCCGTGCAGGCGTTTTGTCATGATGTCATCCGCCCAGCCGGAATCGAAGAACATAAATTTGCCTGCTTCCGGTATCCTGGCAAAATAGCGGTACAGAAAGGGCTTTCGTTGTTCGTCCTCGGTCGGAGCGGAAAAGGAGGTGACCTTAAAAAAGCGGGGGTCAATATTGCGGATAATGCTGCCGATTGTGCTGCCCTTCCCGGCAGCGCCCCAGCCCTCTACCAGTACCAGTACAGGAAGCTTTTTCTCCTTGATCTTTAACTGTAATACTTCCAGTTTCTTTTCCGCAGCCTCCAGTCGTTGTTTCAATTCGTCTGTCTCGGGACAGAGTGCAGGATCCACCTGATCCGGTATCCATTGTTTCAGCATAGCAGCTCCTTTCCCGGCTCGGCACATGAGCCGTCACGATATCTGTTTGTTACATAATGTATTCAATATACAAATTTTTATCCTCTGCCAAATCGATAAATCTGTCCTCACAGCGAATGGTCGGACAGGCCAGATCCGCACGATTGATGAAAATGACGTCACCTTCCATGCCGTTGCTCAGGTGAACCCTCTGATTTATGTAAGAATTAACCACATTTTCCAAAAAAGTTAAGATATATCGTGTATCATATTTTTGCAGGCCTTCTAATTCAAACTGACGGATGACTTCAAAGGGGCAGATGGGTTCACGGTATACCCGGCGCGAGGTCATGGCATCATAGATATCTGCGATGGTTACCATCTTGGCATACCTGTCGATCTGTGCACCGCGCAGGCCGTGAGGATACCCGCTTCCGTCGCATTTTTCATGGTGCATCAGTGCGGCGTTGCGTACATGCTCGTCAATGTTGTAACGGCTGAGGATTTCGTAACCGCCTACCGTATGTGCCTTGACTGCATCAAATTCCTCTTTGGTCAGCCGTGCCGGCTTCTGAATGATGTCTTTGGACACCATCAGCTTTCCAATGTCATGGAAAAGACCGCAAAGGGTAGCGGTACGCTGTTCCTCCGGCGTAAAATTCAGCCAGTCCGAAAAGACATGGCAGATCAATGCCACATTGATGCAGTGGGTATAGGTCGAATCGTCATATTGACGGACATTCATCAGCATATCCATCACATTGAGAGACTGCCCGTTCTGGTAGAGCAGTGAAAGGGTTTCGTGCAAAAGCCAGTCAATGTCCAGAGTTGTATTTTTTTCCACCAGATCGTTCAAAGCGGTTTCAAAACGCTCGATATGCGTGTCGTATTCCTGCTGAAAGTGTTTGAATTCTTCACTGTTCCGCACACGCTGCATATAGGTCGGAGCAGCCGCCGTATTGGCCGGGGCAGGAGGAATTTCTTCGGAGATGCGGACCGTATGAACGGAATAGGATTCCAGCATGCCGATCATACTTCGTGTCAGGGTGGTTCCTTTGGGAATCAAAAGTCTGCCCTGCAGGGAAAAAATATTTTCCGCAGTGATCATACCGGGCTTTAAAGCGGATAAAAATAGCTGTTTCATGGGCTTTCACCTCGTTTGTCTGATATAAACAGTATAGGGGGTTTTTGTGGTGGTGTCAATCAAAGGTAGAAGGTGAAACCGGTTTGTGATAGAATAAGAAGGGTCAGAAATTCAGAACATTTTTATAAAGGGGAGATGACTTATGTATCAGGCAGGACTGGTTCTGGAAGGAGGCGGCATGCGGGGCATTTATACCACGGGCGTGCTGGACTTTTTCCTGGAAAAGAATATGGAGTTTGCAAGGTGTTACGGGGTTTCAGCGGGAGCGTGCAGCCTGTGCAGCTATATGTCGAAGCAGAAGGGGCGTGCATACCGTGTCAACGTGGACTATCTGGAGGATAAGAGGTATTGCAGCGCGGAGAGCCTGTTAAGGACAGGAGACCTGTTCGGTGTTAAAATGTGTTATGATGAGATACCGAATAAGCTGGATCTGTATGACTACGAAACGGCGGAGAAATATCCGGGGAAATGCTATGCTGTGGTAACGAACATAGAAACCGGTAAAGCGGAATATATTCCATTAAGAGATATGCACAGGGATATTATAGCAGTCAGAGCATCGGCCTCCCTGCCGCTTGTGTCCAGAAATGTGAAAATCGGAAACAGTCTGTATCTGGATGGAGGGATTTCGGATTCTATCCCAATCCAGAAATCAATTTTAAGCGGCTGCCGTAAGAATGTAGTGATTATGACCAAGGAAGTGGGCTACCGCAGAAAGCCGTCCAGCCATCTGGGAATGATACGAGTGCGCTATGCCAGATATCCTAAGGTGTATGACCTGATGAAGAGCCGACATATCCGTTACAATGAAACGCTGGATTATCTGGAAAAGCAGGTAAAGAACGGGCAGGCATTTCTGATTCAGCCGAAAAGGGATTTTGGCATCGGCAGAATCGAGAAGGACAGAAGCAAGCTCCATGCGCTGTATCTGGAGGGCTACCGGGACGCAGAGAGCTGCTATGAAGAGCTGTTAGATTATCTGGAGCGTTAGAACTGCTATGAAGAGCTGTTCGATTATCCGGAGCGTTAGAACTGCTGTGGAAAAGAAACGATTTACGAAATCAGGATAAATGAGAGTGGAAAGGACATGGTAATAAGATGGAAATCATAGAAATTTTAAAAGCGATATTATTCGGCATCGTAGAGGGAATCACGGAGTGGCTTCCCATCAGCAGCACGGGCCATATGATTCTGCTGAACGAATTTGTAAAGCTGAATGTGTCGGAGGAGTTTTGGGATGTTTTTGATGTGGTCATTCAGCTCGGAGCGATTATGGCCGTGGTCGTGCTGTTCTGGAAACAGATTTTCCCGTTTGGAAAAAAGGATGACAAAAGCCGTTATGCAATACCCTGCGGCCCTTTTACCCTGAAGCGGGATATTATCGTGCTGTGGATCAAGATTCTGATTGCCTGTGTTCCGGCAGCAGTCATCGGCATTTTATTCGATGATGTCTTTAACCGTCTGTTTTATAACTATGTGAC
>JAGANL010000040.1 GCA_017624235.1 Lachnospiraceae bacterium
GTCGCAAAAAGAGCCACTTTCATGCAAGCATGAAGTGACTCTTTATTACGCCTTTTCAAGCGCTTATCTCATTGCTTTCGCGCAAATTACTCAATGATTGTAGCAACACGACCAGAACCCACAGTACGTCCACCTTCACGGATAGCGAATGTAAGACCCTGCTCCATAGCGATCGGGTGAATCAGTTCGATTGTCATTTCTACGTTATCACCAGGCATGCACATCTCTGTACCAGCCGGTAACTCACAAACACCTGTTACGTCAGTTGTTCTGAAGTAGAACTGCGGTCTGTAGTTGTTGAAGAACGGAGTATGACGTCCACCTTCATCTTTGGTTAAAACGTAAACCTGTGCGGTAAATTTCTTGTGGCATGTTACAGAACCCGGTTTAGCAAGAACCTGTCCTCTTTCGATATCTGTTCTGTTGATACCACGAAGCAGAGCACCGATGTTATCACCAGCCTGAGCCTCATCCAGCATCTTACGGAACATTTCGATACCTGTTACAACAGTCTTTCTTGTCTCTTCCTTGATACCAACGATTTCAACTTCCTCATTTAAGTGAAGTGTACCACGCTCTACTCTACCAGTTGCAACTGTACCACGACCTGTAATTGTGAATACATCTTCTACCGGCATTAAGAACGGCTGATCTGTTGCACGCTGAGGATCCGGAATATGGGAATCTACTGCATCCATAAGCTCCATGATCTTGTCGCCCCACTCGCTGCTCGGATCTTCCAGAGCCTTTAAAGCGGAACCTTTGATAATCGGGCAGTCATTGAAATCATACTCAGCTAACTGATCTGTGATTTCCATTTCTACTAACTCAAGTAATTCCGGATCATCTACCATATCGCACTTGTTCATAAATACTACAATATAAGGTACACCTACCTGACGGGACAGAAGGATGTGCTCCTTTGTCTGAGCCATAACACCATCAGTAGCAGCAACAACGAGGATAGCACCATCCATCTGTGCAGCACCTGTGATCATGTTCTTTACATAGTCAGCATGGCCAGGGCAGTCAACGTGTGCATAGTGTCTTCTCTCTGTCTCATACTCAACGTGTGCTGTAGAGATTGTGATACCACGCTCTCTTTCTTCCGGAGCCTTGTCGATGTTCTCGAAATCTGTAGCTGTGTTACCTGCAACTCTTGCAGCAAGTACTTTTGTGATAGCAGCTGTTAATGTTGTTTTACCATGGTCTACGTGTCCAATGGTACCAATGTTACAATGTGGCTTGTTTCTTTCAAATTTAGCTTTAGCCATTATGATAGTCCTCCTTAATTTTGCGTAAACGCATTGTTTCTGATTTTTATAAAATTTGAGCTCTCAATTTCGCTCGGCTATCTCTAATTATATTAGAGACAGCCAAGTTTTTCAAGCACTATTTCACTTTTATTTTGCCTTCCGCAGGATAAAGTTTCAGAACTTTTACTTTGCCTTTGCTGCTAAAACTTTTTCCTGTACGTTCTTCGGAACCTGCTCATACTTCTCAAAGAACATGGAGTAGTTACCACGCCCCTGTGTCCTGGAACGTAAGTCTGTGGAATAACCGAACATTTCAGCAAGCGGTACATATGCTTTTACCATCTTGCCGCCACCGATGTCCTCCATACCCTCGATACGTCCGCGACGGGAGTTGATATCACCGATAACATCACCCATATACTCTTCCGGCATAGTAACCTCAACCTTCATGATGGGCTCAAGAAGTACCGGTGCAGCCTTCTGCATTGCTTCCTTAAATGCCAGAGAACCAGCGATATGGAATGCCATTTCAGAAGAATCGACTTCATGGTAAGAACCGTCGTATACATTTGCATGTACACCTACAACCGGGAATCCGCCAAGGATACCAGCTTTGGTAGCTTCCTCGATACCTTCACCAACTGCCGGAATATATTCCTTCGGAATCGCACCACCGACTACAGTAGATTCAAACTTGAACAGTTCCTCACCGTTTGCATCCATCGGAGAGAATTTAACTTTACAGTGACCATACTGTCCACGTCCACCGGACTGCTTTGCATACTTACTGTCGATATCCACTTCCTTAGTAATGGCCTCTTTATAGGCAACCTGCGGCGCACCTACATTAGCTTCTACCTTAAACTCACGCAGAAGTCTGTCTACGATAATTTCCAGATGAAGTTCACCCATACCTGCAATAATCGTCTGACCAGTTTCCTGATTGGTATGTGCCCGGAATGTCGGATCTTCTTCAGCAAGCTTTGCAAGAGCTTCGCCCATCTTACCCTGTCCAGCCTTAGTCTTCGGCTCGATTGCAAGCTCGATAACCGGCTCAGGGAATTCCATGGACTCCAGAATTACAGGATGCTGCTCATCACAAATGGTATCACCTGTAGCAGTAAACTTAAATCCTACTGCTGCTGCAATATCACCGGAGTAAACCTTGTCCAGCTCTGCTCTCTTGTTTGCATGCATCTGAAGAATACGTCCTACACGTTCCTTCTTATCTTTTGTAGAGTTGTAAACATAGGAACCGGAATTCATAGTACCGGAATATACACGGAAGAATGCCAGCTTACCTACGAATGGGTCAGCCATAATCTTGAATGCCAGAGCAGAGAACGGCTCCTCATCAGAAGAGTGTCTCTCAATCTCATTGCCTTCCATATCCGTTCCCTTAATGGACGGAATATCAAGCGGAGACGGCATATATTCAATAATAGCATCCAGTAATTTCTGCACACCCTTATTTCTGTATGCAGTACCGCAGCATACCGGAACGGCACGACATTCACATGTTGCCTTTCTAAGTGCGGCCTTCATATCATCTACAGAAGGTTCTTCACCTTCCAGATACTGCATCATTAAGTCATCGTCTAACTCACAGACTTTTTCTACCAACTCACTGCGGTAAAGCTCTGCATCCTCCTGCATATCACCAAGATCCTTGGTAACTGTGATGTCATCGCCCTTATCATCATTGTAGATATAAGCCTGCATTTCAAACAGATCAATAATGCCTTTGAAATCGTCCTCTTTTCCAATCGGAAGCTGAAGAACAATTGCATTTTTTCCTAATCTTGTACGAATCTGATCAACAGCTCCGTAGAAATTAGCACCAATAATGTCCATCTTATTGATGAAAGCCATTCTCGGTACGTTGTAAGTGTCAGCCTGACGCCATACGTTTTCTGACTGCGGCTCTACACCGCCCTTAGCACAGAAAACACCTACTGCACCATCAAGGACACGAAGGGAACGCTCAACCTCTACTGTGAAGTCAACGTGGCCCGGTGTATCAATGATATTGATACGATGCTCTAAAGCACCCGGCTTTGCCTTGCAGTTCTCCTGTAATGTCCAGTGGCATGTAGTTGCGGCTGATGTGATTGTGATACCTCTTTCCTGCTCCTGCTCCATCCAGTCCATGGTAGCAGTACCCTCATGAGTATCACCAATCTTATAGTTAACACCGGTATAGTAAAGAATACGCTCTGTTGTGGTAGTCTTACCAGCATCGATATGCGCCATAATACCAATGTTTCTGGTTCTCTCTAATGGATATTCTCTTCCAGCCAAGGTATTTCCTCCTTTTTAAACTACATTGAAGTTTAGAAGCAACTGTGTGCGAATGCCGAGGCATCTGCACACGCAGCGTATACTCACTACTAGAATCTGTAATGTGCGAATGCCTTGTTTGCCTCTGCCATCTTGTGCATATCTTCTTTTCTCTTTACTGCAGCACCTGTATTGTTTGCTGCATCCAGAATTTCATTTGCCAGTCTTTCTTCCATGGTCTTCTCGCCTCTTTTACGGGAGAACATGGTAAGCCAGCGGAGTGCCAATGCCTGTCTTCTGTCCGGTCTTACTTCAATCGGTACCTGATAGGTAGCACCACCGATACGTCTTGCTTTTACTTCGAGTACAGGCATGATATTGTTCATAGCCTCTTCAAATACTTCAAGAGCAGGCTTCTCTGCTTTGGCTTCAACTCTTGCGAATGCTCCGTATACAATCTTCTGTGCTACACCCTTCTTACCGTCTAACATGATGTTATTGATAAGCTTGGTAACCACTTTGTTGTTGTATAAAGGATCCGCTAATACATCTCTTTTCTGAATATGTCCTTTACGTGGCACGGTTCTTCCCTCCTTATTTCATTTAAAAATAGATCATAGGTACTCACATGTTTCCATTAATTTTGTGTTCGTGCGGTATATCTGTTTTATAAAATCCAGAATTCCAACACTAAAAATTAGTTTACGTTTGTGGTACAAAGTTACGTGGCTCCATCCAAAAATCATTTCGGATTATTTTCCAGCCTTCGGTCTCTTAGCGCCGTATTTAGAACGGGCCTGCTTTCTGTTAGCAACTCCTGCTGTATCAAGAGTACCTCTGATAACATGGTATCTTGTACCAGGTAAGTCTTTTACTCTACCGCCTCTTACAAGAACAACGCTGTGCTCCTGCAGGTTGTGTCCTTCACCTGGAATGTAGCTTGTTACTTCAATTCCGTTAGACAGACGAACTCTGGCGATCTTTCTAAGAGCAGAGTTAGGCTTCTTCGGAGTAGCTGTCTTAACAGCGGTGCAGACACCTCTCTTCTGCGGTGCAGAAGCATCCGTAGCTTTCTTTCTTAAGGAGTTGTATCCTTTCTGAAGTGCCGGAGCTGTAGATTTCTTTACAGATGTCTGACGTCCTTTTCTAACTAACTGGTTAAATGTTGGCATTCTGTTTCACCTCTTTCTTTGATTAAAATGTTTATTGCATCAAAAATGGTGCGGTTGTTACGCACACTAGATTAGTATACTTTCCATTTTTCCCCTTGTCAATACGTTTTTCATGAACTTTACATTTTTGGAAGGGCAGTTCAGCCACTATCTTCCCCGTTCAGAACAGATTCAATAATATACCTGGGCCGCTTTTTGGTCTCACTGTAAATTTTCCCAATATATTCACCAATTATTCCCAGACACAAAAGCTGTATTCCTCCTACCATCCAGATGGATACCATCAGGGAGGTCCAGCCCACGATGGTAGCTCCCATAATCTTGCGTACCACGGAATAAATCAGCATTGCAATACTGATCAGAAACATCAGCGCTCCCGCATGGATAATCATCCGCATCGGCTTGACACTGAAGGAGGAAATGCCGTCAAACGCAAAGGCAAGCATCTTTTTGAGCGGATACTTGGATTCCCCCGCAAACCGCTCATGCCTTTCGTACTCCACCACCGCGGTCGGATAACCGATCTGTGGAACGATTCCTCTTAAAAATAAATTTACCTCTTCAAACTCTTCCAGTCCATCCATCGCCCTTTTGCTCATCAGGCGATAGTCTGCATGATTGAATACCAGATCCACACCCAGCCACTGCATCACATGATAGAAGCCTTCCGCCGTGAAACGTTTAAAAAGGGTGTCTGTCTTACGGGATGAGCGGACCCCGTAGACAATATCCTTTCCAGCCTCAAATTCATCAATGAATTTTTCAATCACTCCTACATCATCCTGTAAGTCCGCATCCAGGGAAATTGCCGCATCCGCATACTGCTTGGCCGTCATCAGCCCAGCTAACAGGGCATTCTGATGACCGCGGTTGCGGCTCAAATTGATCCCTGTATAAATTCTGTCCTCTGCATGTAGCTGCCTGATAATTTCCCAGGTTCTGTCCCTTGAGCCATCGTTTACCATTGCAATTTTACTTTCTCTGGTAATCTTGCCCCTCTGCATCAGATCCGTCATAATTTCTTTTAACTGCCTTGCCGTCTCCGGCAATACCTGCTCTTCATTATAGCAGGGCAGTACCAGCCAGATTGTTTTCACCTTCCGCCTCCGTTCGATCACTCTTCTTCGTCAATCCCGCTTCTTTTGAAAAAGGAGCAGAAACAAACCGTTTCTGCCCCTTCCTGTCATGGATTATTCTTCTGTCGTAACAGCTTCTTCCGTCTCTTCGGTTTCTTCTGTTGCTTCGTCATCCATATCCTCTGCGAACTCATCTGTTACCATTTCTTCATCCTCGCCAGGCTCTCCGTCATCAAATGAAATTTCATCATCGAAGGACAGCATATCCTGCAGGTTGTTATCGGTATCCAGCTTCACGCTTCTGTAACGCTTCATACCGGTACCTGCCGGAATCAGCTTACCAATGATAACATTCTCCTTCAGACCAATCAACGGATCGACCTTACCCTTAATAGCAGCTTCGGTCAGAACCTTTGTCGTCTCCTGGAAGGATGCTGCGGATAAGAAGGAGTTGGTTGCCAGCGCAGCCTTGGTAATACCAAGCATAACCTGCTTGCCCTCTGCCGGCTCCTTGCCTTCTGAGATAAGCTTCTCGTTCATTTCCTCAAAGTCCAGAATATCTACAAGAGTACCCGGTAAGTAGTCTGCATCACCGTTGTTCTCAATACGGATCTTCTTTAACATCTGACGTACAATGACCTCGATGTGCTTATCGCTGATATCAACACCCTGCAGACGATATACACGCTGTACCTCACGGAGCATGTAATCCTGTACGGCACGCACACCCTTAATCTTTAACAGATCGTGCGGATTGACGCTACCCTCTGTCAGCTCATCACCAGCCTCCAGTACAGCGCCGTCCATAATCTTGATACGGGAACCATACGGAATCAGATACGTCTTAGCCTCTCCGGTTTCATCATTGGTGATGACGATTTCACGTTTCTTCTTGGTATCCTTAATGCTTGCCACGCCACCGAACTCTGCAATAATAGCAAGTCCCTTCGGCTTTCTGGCCTCAAAAAGCTCCTCGACACGGGGAAGACCCTGTGTGATATCATCACCGGCAACACCACCGGTATGGAAGGTACGCATCGTCAGCTGTGTACCCGGTTCACCAATCGACTGTGCCGCGATGATTCCGACTGCCTCGCCGACCTGTACCGCTTCACCAGTTGCCATGTTCGCACCATAGCATTTTGCACAGATACCATTGTGGCAGCGGCAGCTTAAAATCGTACGAATCTTAACCGCCTCAATCGGCTCACCGTTTTTGTCGACACCGGTCTTTAATACTCTGTCAACACGGCTCGGTGTAATCATATGATTCTTCTTTACTATAATATTTCCATCTCTGTCGAGAATATCTTCGCAGGCATATCTGCCCTGGATTCTGTCATGCAGGCTTTCAATGGTCTCTTTGCCATCCATGAATGCCTTGACTACCATACCCGGAATCTCGTCTCTGCCTTCGGAGCAGTCCACTTCACGGATAATCAATTCCTGAGATACGTCAACCATACGTCTGGTCAGGTAACCGGAGTCGGCTGTACGAAGCGCCGTATCGGACAGACCCTTACGTGCACCATGAGCGGACATGAAGTATTCCAGTACGTCCAGACCTTCACGGAAGTTGGACTTGATCGGGAGCTCGATGGTACGTCCTGTTGTATCTGCCATCAATCCACGCATACCTGCCAGCTGTTTGATCTGCTGGTTACTACCACGGGCACCGGAGTCAGCCATCATGAAGATATTGTTGTACTTATCCAGTCCTGCAAGCAGTACATCGGTCAGTTCCTTATCGGTTTCGTTCCAGGTCTCTACAACCGCTCTGTAACGCTCCTCCTCAGTAATCAGACCACGTCTGAAGTTCTGGGAAATCTTATCTACGGTAGCCTGTGCCTCGTCTAACATCTGCTGCGTCTGTGCCGGCACGGTCATATCGGAAATGGATACGGTCATAGCGGCTCTGGTAGAGTACTTATAACCGGTAGCCTTAATCAGGTCCAATACCTCTGCCGTCTTGGAAGCGCCGTGTGTATTGATAACCTTTTCCAGAATCTGCTTTAACTGTTTCTTGCCGACATGGAAATCGACCTCCAGCTTTAAGAAGTTTTCCGGATTTGTTCTGTCGACAAATCCAAGATCCTGCGGAAGGATCTCATTGAACAGGAAACGTCCCAGTGTGGATTCCACATTGCCCGTAATCACTTCTCCTGCCGCATTGGTTTTAGACACACGTACGGTAATTCTGCTATGCAGTGTCACTACCTTATTTTCATAAGCTAAAATCGCTTCATTTACACTCTTAAAGAACTTACCTTCGCCTGCCGCACCCGGTCTTTCCTGGGTCAGATAGTAGATACCAAGTACCATATCCTGTGAAGGAACGGCTACCGGCCCACCATCGGACGGCTTTAAGAGGTTGTTCGGTGAAAGCAGTAAGAAACGGCACTCTGCCTGAGCCTCTACGGAAAGCGGAAGATGCACAGCCATCTGGTCACCGTCGAAGTCGGCATTGAAAGCGGTACATACAAGCGGATGAAGCTTGATGGCCTTACCCTCTACCAGAATCGGCTCGAATGCCTGAATACCAAGTCTGTGCAGTGTGGGAGCACGGTTTAACATAACCGGATGCTCCTTAATGACTTCCTCAAGCACATCCCATACCTGTGTATCCAGTCTCTCCACTAATTTCTTGGCATTTTTAATATTCTGAGAAATACCGCGGCTGACTAACTCCTTCATCACGAAAGGCTTGAACAGCTCGATGGCCATTTCTTTCGGAAGACCGCACTGGTAAATCTTTAATTCCGGTCCTACGACGATAACGGAACGTCCGGAATAGTCAACACGCTTACCAAGCAGGTTCTGACGGAAACGTCCGGATTTACCCTTTAACATATCAGAAAGGGATTTTAATGCACGGTTGCCCGGGCCCGTAACCGGTCTGCCTCGTCTGCCGTTATCAATCAGGGCATCCACTGCTTCCTGCAGCATTCTCTTCTCGTTTCTGACAATAATGTCAGGAGCGCCCAGCTCCAGCAGTCTCTTCAGACGGTTATTGCGGTTGATGATTCGTCTATATAAGTCATTTAAATCAGAGGTTGCAAAACGTCCTCCGTCTAACTGTACCATCGGACGTAAATCAGGCGGAATGACCGGAATGACATCCATGACCATCCACTCCGGCTTGTTGCCGGATTCACGGAATGCTTCCACCACCTCAAGTCTCTTGATGATTCTGGCACGCTTCTGTCCGGAAGAATCCTTTAAACCAGCCTTTAACTCCACGGCTTCTGTTTCCAGATCTATCGCCTGCAGCAGCTCTTTGATAGCCTCCGCACCCATACCGACGCGGAACTTATTGCCCCAGTTTTCTCTTGCATCCTGATATTCCTTCTCGGAAAGCACCTGCTTATACTGTAAATCGGTTTCCCCCGCATCCAACACGATATAGGAAGCAAAATACAATACCTTCTCCAGAATCCTTGGAGAAAGATCCAGAATCAGTCCCATACGGGACGGAATACCTTTGAAATACCAGATATGGGATACCGGCGCTGCCAGTTCGATATGTCCCATACGCTCACGACGAACACTGGATTTGGTAACCTCTACACCACAGCGGTCACAGACAACACCCTTATATCTGATTTTCTTGTATTTACCACAATGACATTCCCAGTCCTTGCTCGGTCCGAAGATCTTTTCGCAGTACAGACCATCCTTTTCCGGTTTTAAGGTTCTGTAGTTGATCGTCTCCGGCTTTAACACCTCACCTCTGGACCACTCCCTGATTTTCTCCGGGGATGCCAATCCAATCTTGATGGCATCAAATGTCATCGGCTGATAGTTTTCAATTTTGTTTTCTGACATTTATGGCACTCCTTCCAAATTACGTTTCAGTTACTCTTCATCAAAAGGCTCTTCAAAATCCTCATCGGAATCTTCGATATCATCCTCTTCACTGCTTACCAGCTCACCGCTCTCATCAAATTCCTGTTTCTGATAGCCGAAAGAGCCAAGTGATTCATTCTCGTAATCGTAATTGCGGGATTCCCCTTCGATTTCGTAACGGTAATCTGATTCTCCTACATCGATCATTTCTGTAATTTCGACTTCGGTATTGTCCTCACGAAGCACTCTGACATCCAGACCCAGGGACTGCAATTCCTTCAGGAGTACTTTGAAGGATTCCGGAATACCCGGTTCAGGAATATTGTCGCCCTTAATAATGGCTTCGTATGTCTTCACACGGCCGACTACATCATCGGATTTCACGGTCAGGATTTCCTGTAAGGTATAGGATGCACCATACGCCTCCAGAGCCCAAACCTCCATTTCTCCGAAACGCTGTCCGCCGAACTGCGCCTTACCACCTAACGGCTGCTGTGTTACCAGCGAGTAAGGACCGGTGGAACGTGCGTGAATCTTGTCATCTACCAGATGGTGCAGCTTCAGATAATGCATGTGTCCGATTGTTACCGGGCTGTCAAAATATTCGCCGGTACGTCCGTCACGCAGTCTGACCTTACCGTCTCTGGAAATCGGAACGCCCTTCCAGAGCTTCCTGTGTTCTCTGTTCTCGTATAAATATTCCATAACCTCCGGGAGCAGTTCTTCCTTATGCTTCTTCTCGAACTCTTCCCACTCAAGGTTTACATAATCATTCGCCAAATCGAGGGTATCCATGATATCGACCTCATTTGCACCGTCGAATACCGGTGTTGCCACATTAAAGCCAAGTGCCTTCGCAGCCAGAGAAAGATGAATCTCCAATACCTGTCCGATATTCATACGGGAAGGTACGCCCAACGGATTCAGCACGATATCAAGCGGTCGTCCATTCGGCAGATAAGGCATATCCTCTACCGGAAGCACACGAGAAACGACACCCTTGTTACCATGACGGCCGGCCATCTTATCACCAACGGAGATTTTTCTCTTCTGTGCAATATAGATACGTACTGCCTGGTTTACTCCCGGCGGCAGCTCATCACCGTTATCTCTGGTAAATACCTTGGCATCCACAACGATACCATACTCTCCATGCGGCACCTTTAAGGAGGTATCACGCACCTCTCTTGCCTTTTCACCGAAGATTGCACGTAACAGTCTCTCTTCTGCGGTCAGCTCTGTCTCACCCTTCGGAGTTACCTTGCCGACCAGAATATCACCTGCACGTACCTCAGCACCGATGCGGATAATTCCTCTGTCATCCAGATCCTTCAGTGCATCATCACCGACACCCGGAACGTCTCTTGTGATTTCTTCCGGCCCGAGCTTGGTATCACGGGACTCTGCTTCATATTCTTCAATGTGTACGGATGTATAAACATCATCCTGTACCAGTCTTTCACTCAGTAATACGGCATCCTCGTAGTTGTAGCCTTCCCAAGTCATAAAGCCGATCAACGGATTCTTTCCAAGTGCCAGCTCTCCGTTCTGTGTGGACGGGCCGTCTGCAATCACCTGTCCTGCCTCTACATGATCGCCCTTGAATACGATTGGCTTCTGATTGTAGCAGTTGGACTGATTGCTTCTTGTAAACTTGGTCAGATGATATTCTTCCCGCTCTCCGTCATCATAGGTCATACGGATCAGATTGGAAGAAACATGGTCGATTGTTCCGGACTTTTTAGCCACCACACAATCACCGGAGTCTACTGCTGCCTTCGGTTCCATACCGGTTCCGACTACCGGAGCTTCGGTAATTAAAAGCGGCACCGCCTGACGCTGCATGTTGGAACCCATCAGCGCACGGTTCGCATCGTCATTTTCCAGGAACGGAATCATCGCGGTTGCCACGGAGAATACCATTTTCGGGGACACGTCCATATAATCGAACATCGTCTTCGGATATTCCTGTGTCTCTTCACGATAACGGCCGGATACGGAGCTTCTGACAAAATGTCCTTCTGCATCCAGTGCCTCATTCGCCTGTGCTACATGATAATTGTCTTCTTCATCCGCTGTCATGTAAACAACCTCGTCCGTAACACGCGGATTCTGCGGATCGGATTTATCAATCTTACGGTACGGCGCTTCTACAAAGCCATACTCATTGATTCTTGCATAGGATGCAAGAGAGTTAATCAGACCGATGTTCGGGCCTTCAGGGGTCTCAATCGGACACATTCTTCCGTAGTGGGAATAGTGTACGTCACGGACCTCAAATCCGGCACGGTCTCTGGACAGACCACCCGGTCCAAGTGCAGACAGACGTCTCTTATGTGTCAATTCACTCAACGGGTTATTCTGATCCATGAACTGGGACAGCTGGGAGGAACCAAAGAATTCCTTTACGGCAGCCTGTACCGGTTTAATATTGATCAGCGCCTGCGGAGAAATATCCTCTGCATCATGTGTTGTCATTCTCTCACGGATGACTCTTTCCAGTCTGGACAGACCGATACGGTACTGGTTCTGTAAAAGCTCACCTACCGCACGGATACGTCTGTTGCCAAGGTGATCGATATCATCATCGTTACCAAGGCCGTATTCCAGATGCATGTTATAGTTAATGGAAGCCAAAATATCTTCCTTCGTAATATGTTTCGGAATCAGTTCATGTATATTCTTGACAATTGCGTCTGCAAGCTCTTCCGGATTGTCTCCATGTTCCTCTAAAATCTGTGCCAGAACCGGATAATAAACCGCCTCTGTAACACCAAGCTCCTTCGGATCGCAGTCTACATGCTTCGTAATGTCTACCATCAGGTTAGACAGAACCTTGACATTTCTCTCCTCTGTCTGAATATATACATAGGGAACGGCCGCGTTCTGAATCTCATCTGCAAGCTCCAGTGTCACTTTGGTTCCTGCTGTAGCAAGAATCTCTCCTGTGGTGGTATCTACAACATCTTCTGCAAGAATCTGGTGTCTGATTCTGTTCCTTAAGGCTAACTTCTTATTAAATTTATATCTTCCGACTTTTGCCAAATCATATCTTCTCGGGTCAAAGAACATAGCTGTGATGAGACTTTCTGCGCTTTCCACGCTCAAAGGCTCACCCGGACGAATTTTTTTGTATAACTCTAAAAGACCTTCCTGATAATTCTCAGCAACGTCTTTGGTAAAGCTGGCTTCAATCTTCGGTTCATCACCGAACAGCTCTCTGATCTCGTCATTTGTACCGACACCCAGTGCACGAATCAGCACAGTGACCGGTACCTTTCTTGTTCTATCTACACGCACGTAGAAAACATCATTGGAATCTGTCTCGTATTCCAGCCATGCACCACGGTTCGGAATAACGGTACAGGAAAACAGTCTCTTACCTATTTTATCATGGTCAATTGCATAATAGATGCCCGGAGAACGTACCAGCTGACTGACGATAACACGCTCCGCACCATTGATGACGAAGGTTCCGGTCTCTGTCATCAATGGTAGGTCACCCATAAAAATGGCATGTTCACTGATTTCTTCCTTCTCTTTATTATGCAGACGCACCTTCACCTTCAGAGGTGCCGCATAAGTAGCATCTCTTTCCTTACACTTTTCAATCGTGTTCTTGTTGACAGGCATCTCGTCCTTGCATAACTCGAAGTCCACAAATTCCAGACTCAGATGTCCGCTGTAATCTGCGATTGGAGAAATATCTTCAAAGACTTCTTTTAAGCCTTCATTCAGAAACCATTGATAGGAATCCTTCTGAACCTCAATCAGGTTCGGCATCTCCAAAACCTCTTTTTGTCGTGAATAACTCATACGCATGCTCTTGCCATGATTATTGACAACAGGACGTATTCTGTTTTTTTCCATTGACATTTCACCCCGTTCTTTATGATTTTCAGCCTATTTGTCGGTATAATCTTTTCAAAACTGCATACCACACCACAATAGTGCACTATCCATTCTACTACAAGGGAGAAATACGTGTCAAGAGAAATTTTCCTTTTATATGAAAAAAGCGCAACTCTTTCGAGCTACGCTTTTTGTATTCCATATCGTCCAATTACTTAAGAGTAACCTTAGCGCCTTCTGCCTCAAGCTTAGCTTTGAGATCATCAGCCTCTTCCTTGGAAGCAGCCTCTTTTAATACCTTCGGAGCGCCGTCTACTAAGTCTTTCGCTTCCTTTAAGCCAAGGCCTGTAGCTTCACGAACAACCTTGATAACCTTAACCTTGTTCGGTCCAACCTCTGTTAATTCAACGTCGAACTCTGTCTTCTCTTCAGCTGCTGCTGCGCCGTCGCCAGCTGCTGCTGCAACTACAACACCTGCTGCTGCGGATACACCGAATTCTTCTTCACATGCTTTTACTAAATCATTTAACTCTAATACTGTCAACTCTTTGATAGCATCGATAAGTTCCTGAGTGGATAATTTTGCCATTATAATTTACCTCCATTTAAAATTGTAATTGTTTTCAAAACTGTTTCGTAACTGTTGACCACGGTCAACCTGAAAATTATTCTGCTTCTGCAGGAGCTGCTTCCTCTGCCGGTGCTGCTTCTTCTGCTGCCGGAGCTTCGCATGCGGATGCGCCGCCTTTTTCTGCCAGCTGATTCATAACACGAGCAAAGTTTGTAATCGGAGACTGAATGCTTCCCAGTAACTTGGAAAGTAATTCTTCTCTGGAAGGGATCTTAGCGATTTCAGCCATTCCTGCTGCATCGTATACAATGCCTTCAACCACACCAGCTTTGATTTCAAGCTGTTTTGCATCCTTGGCGAACTTAGCCAGTATTCTGGCCGGAGCGGTTGCATCGGTTGTGGAGATTGCAACTGCGCTCGGTCCTTCCAGATACGGAGCAAGTGCTTCGTAATCTGTTCCCTTGAATGCGAAGTTCATCATTGTGTTCTTGTAAACCTTGTAAGTGATTCCTGCTTCACGAAGCTGCTTACGAAGGTTGGTATCCTGCTCTACTGTGAGTCCACGGTAGTCAACAAGTACAACTGACTGAGCATCTTTGATATTTGCGGAAATCTCTTCTACGATAGGCTGTTTCAGTTCAACTTTTGCCATTATTTTACCTCCTTCTAGATTTTGTCCGGTAACCACTATCGGTCATCATCGCCAGCAGCCACCGCTATTGCCGATCAGGAGTTTAAATCAAAAAACTCTCTGTCTTCAGGCATTGCCAAAAGACAGAGAGGTAAAGTTCTTATGAAAACTCTTTCTCCTCGGCAGGCGTTTTCTCCTTACGCATCGGCTCTCAGGATGAGCACCTCTGCACCTGCTGTCTTCGGCATGGTTTGAAACCTTTGATAGAATACCACAGGAAGAATGCTGTGTCAACCCCGTTTTCCATTTTTCACCCGATCGGCATTTAAAATGTATTTCCGGCCAATACTCTCTGCCTTCATATCCAGATATACCTCCGTCTCACCGCTTTCAGGATTCTCAATGCCGACCGCTATGAACGGCATTTCTCTACTTCCCTCCTGCCTCCCTACCTTCATTCTGACCTTCACTTTCTCCGACATGCCCTGACAGAGCTCTGTCAGCCGGATATCCGTTTCAAAGCGTTCTGCCACCTGACCGTTTCCATCCAATTGATACAAACATACCGGCCATTCAAAATACATGGGCGCTGTTCCATAATTCGTAAGCCGGAAGGAAACCTCCGCGTATCCGGTCAGCCTGTTATAGCGAATCGAGGCATCCGTAACTCCATAACGATAGCCCAGGTTCCTGCGAATCTCGTCTACCTCCTGTGGATATAACAGCTCTTCCTCACAGGCCTGTGGGCATTTGGGCCCGATGAAGGTCATATGGGAAGACTGCAGTAAGGCTTTCGTACGCTCCTTTTCCCCTGACAATATTTCCTCCATTGAAATACGGCTGGTAAATTCTCCCCCGACCGGAGCCCGGTTCCAGATTTGCGGACAGGCCGGAAGCGTCAGCGTCTGCTCTGCCTCATCGTACACTGCACCCTCCTGAATCCAGGTAAGCCATTCTCCGGTATCCTTTTCATATCCGGCCATATCATTATAGACCCCCAGCCCATATTCCCGCACGGCTTCAAAGGGTCTTCGCATCAAAAGCTTCGCATGCGGGAAGGCGTCCAGATAGGGAGTAATATACTGCCTGCACACCTGTTCCTCCGGAATCCTCGCCAGTCCCTCATCATATTTTACATGCCATTCTCCCCAGTGTCCGACACTTCCCAGCTCCACATAGCAAAAAAAGCTGTCCTGTCCATACTCCCTGCCAAGCGCCTCAATCGCCTTTTTATGGTATGCGATCAACGTCTCATTCCGATAATCCGGCGAATAACCCTTTCCATAGTCCATATCATAAAAGGAGCCATCTCCGGTCTTTCCATACAGCCAGTCCGGAATGTCCATGTGTGCTTCTTCCGAAGGCCTGTCACAAACAAACCGGAACACCACTTTTTTCCCCATAGCCTTCCACTCTTCCAGATGGTTTTCTGCATTGATGCCTGCGAAATCATACTGTCCCTCTACAGGCTCCAATTCCCGCCAGGTTACATCCACATAGACAAGTGTATTTTCTCCTACCGCCTCCGCATAATCTGCGCTGGGCGCAAATCCCATCATTGGATTCTGAAAAGTCTCACCGCTTGTGGAATAGGAATAATTGCAGTGCTCAATCAGAAGTCCCTCATACAAAGATACAGCACCGGCTACAGCCAGCGCCGTGATACCGGCCTTTATCATAATGTTTTTCACTCCGTAACGCCTCTTTTCTTCTGCAATGCCATCTTTCCGGTCAGCCATGGTATTCCCCGTCAAATTCCAGCAAAGCTACATCCTGAACCTGCTTCATTCCCTTGATTTTCTCCGCAAACACAAGATGACTCCTTTTACATTTTAACTGAAGAGTCATCTCCACATTCTCGCCCCTGAAAATCTTAGAGCGGATTCTGTACCTGACCTTATGCAGCATCTTCTCTATCTCATCCCCTGTCTCATCGCCCTGATAATGCACGACCATCATATAACCCTGCTGATTTCCTGCACCAAAACCGGACACGGCAATCATTCCGATCATCACCACAGCAGCAATGACCACCAATATGTACATGCTGGCTCCCACGGCAATGCCCGTGGTAATGGCCCAGAACATATACATCAGATCCAACGGTTCCTTAATCGCCGTCCGGTAACGCACAATGGACAGCGCACCTACCATACCGAGTGAGATCACAATATTCGTACTGATCGCCAGAGTGACCATACAGGTCAATACCGTCATGCCAATCAGCGTAATGGCATAATTTCTGCTGTAAACCACCCCTCTGTAAAACCTCTTATAGATCTGATAAATCAAAATGCCAAGCAGCAGCGCTGCCAGAATATCTGCAACAATGGTCAGTATCATTCCGACAGAAATCGCCTGATTATACATTTCTGATTCCAAAATTGATTTTTTTACAACATCCTTTACACTCATGCTTCTCTCCTGCTCCTCCCTGCTTCTATATAAACTCTATCGGAAAATTCCGGACAGTTCCTTCCTCTTTTCCAGACACATCGTATACTTGGAATATGCCACATAGTCACTGTCAGCAGCCGGAAGCAGATCCTTGACCAGCTCCGGCAAATACTCTGTAAACTTTACCTCCATAATCAGTCTGTCAGGTGCCATGAGCTCTGCCGTCGGCAGCTTTGTATCAAACAAATCCTCCGAAAGCATACCGGCGCGCACCCTCGAATCAAAGGTAATCCGTACATCTCCGTACGGATAAACAAAGGCTTCCCTTTCATAATCCACAATCACGGCCGGACGCATCTGATGCTCGATCCATTCCCGATAAAAATCCTGACAAAGCCTTTCCGGCCTCTCCCTCAAAAATGCCACATCTCCATTCAGGAGCTTTTCTGTCTCTTCCCTGCAAAGTGGAACCGAAACCTTCTGGATATACTGTCCCTCCTTCCGCTTTTGTTCCAATTTTATCACACTGTCCTGACAGTCATAAATCCGAATCCGGTATTTCTTTCTGGATTCCACACCGGAAAGCTTCTCTGTATAAGCGCTTTCCCATCTGTCATCAAAATAGAGACTGCGTATCATATACATCCCGCCCGCAGCATGAAAATCCCTCTGCAGGCACATTTCCAGCCGTTTCCCCAGAATCCTCCTTTCTGCCTCACTGATATCGAATTTCAGTTCATGCCGAAAGGATGGTGCTTGGTTATTCTTCATAAACATCCTCCACAATTCTGCCATCCTCCAAAACAAAGAAACATTTTATGCCAAAATTTTTCTCACTTCGGTTCGATACATAATAATCAAAGGCATACTGCTCCTTTCCAGACTCATTTGTGGCTTTTATCCTTACAAAATACTGACCCGGCTTCAGCTCATCCCGGTAAACATATTCCGGCGTAAAAATCCCTTCTTCTGTCACAAAAGGCTTTTCAAAGGAATAATCATCTGCCAGTTCCAGAGTATACCAGACATTTTCCTCCTGAAATTCATAGGCATTGTCCCACTCAAAATGAATGCCGTCCTTTTTCGGCACAGGAGTCCCAATATAAAACGGCATCGGTTCCTCGAGATTTTCCTGATAAAGCTCATAATTTCGTTCAATCTCTCCCGGCAATTCCTCGAGCATTTGCTGATAGACACGCTTTGTCACAGGCATATGTTCACTGTCAGGATACCGGAACGCATATGCTTCGATTACCGGTGCATATTCCGTAATCATGCTTTCCAGCTTTTCCGGTGTAAGACAAGCACGATATTCCTGTATTTTTTCATCCAGCTCCGCTCTCAGACTTTTGCTTTTCAAAATCCGCTGAAACAATATATTTCCCCAGTAATTGCTGATTCCCTTTTCCCAGCCGACCTGCTCTTCTCCCTCATCAAATATCCGCTTGGTATCCGAAAAAGCCACATCATTATCCCAGGAAAGGAAATACCATGTCTTACTGTTTAAAGGACTGTATAAAAAGGTATTTCTCGACTGTGTATCCACATTTCCTACCAGAATATGAAAGGCCATCCACGAAAAGAGATTCTCCTTTTCAAACCATTCCTCGATGACATCCTCGATCGGAATCGAATAATCATTCACATCCTCCAGCATGGCAATCAGCTTACTATGGTCATCATTCCCTTTGATTTCCAAAAGCTCTTCAAACGCCTCTTGCCGATAATCCGCATCACTTTTCAGCATAATAATATCTTCATAACGATAAAATTCAAAAAAATTGACCTTATAAAGCTGTCCATTCTTATCCAGTCCATGACTTTGCAGTGCCCGGCCGTTTAGCTGCTCCACCTGGGTATAGAGTCCATAATCCTGAAACCGTCCGTTGCCTCCCCCCGTCATATCCTTGACATAAAGATGTACAAACTGTGTCCGAAGCGACATCATATCCGGCAGCTCCGTCATCAGATCAAAGCAGAGCTTATTGGTAAAGCGAACAGGGTCCTGCTGATGCTTATTCAAATTGATGACCTTCTGGTCATTCCACGTCCCTTTTTCATCCCGCAGGGCAATCCGGTAATTCTTCTGTTCATAACGTGTTGAGGTCTGTCCACGAATCGTCACGGTCGCATTGGGGATTTCCTGTCCATAACCAAGCTCACCTTCCACCGGCCCGTTTTCATCTCCCACCTGGAGCAGGCCGTTCACCGCATATCTTTCCACGCCCATCTCCTTATAGTCATAGGCCGAATAGCGGTTGACCTCCTCCCAGGTGTGATCCGTATGATCGGATGCATTACCGGGAGTCACGGTCAGATACATCGTCACCACAGAAGCTCTGTCCTGCTTTTCATACAGGCTGTCCTGATCCCGAATTGGAATCGCTTCGTCCACCTGCTTTTCCATCTCCTTCTCTATCTTTTGCTCCGACTCTGCCTCGCTTTTTTCCATAGCGGCTGCTTCCTGCTCCCGTCGGCCGCCCGCCGCGCAGCCTGTCATCAGAAAAAGCATTCCCATGAGAAGCCAGATGCCCGCACTCCTTTTATGCCTCTGAGTTCTTCTCCTATTCACTCTCCGTTTCCCCCTTTCCATACACTCTGTCAGACTCCCGTGCCGCCCGCCTTTCATAACGTTTCTGCAGCTTTTCCGCAAGTCCGGTTAAAAAACCACGGTGCACCTCCTGTATCATCGGCTGGCTGCACAGCACATGATACAAAAGTCCTCTCTGATAGCGATACAGTCCAAGTATAGACACGCCGGCAAATGCAATGGCACCTGCCAAAAAGCCCACACCATAATAGGTCATGCCCGCCCCTTTTAACATCCAGGTTCCGATACAGCTCACTGCCATAAAGACGGCCGAATCCACCAATGCCCCTGTATTATCTGCAAAATAGAGCTGAATCAGCATCACGCAGTTTCCGATGGCATAGAACGCATAGCCGATACACAAAACCCGGTAGATTCCCAGCATATCCGCACTCATACCAAGTGGCAGATAGGGCAGCAGGAAGGTGCCTGCCAAAAGGAAAACAACCGTTCCAAAAAACTGCTTCATGAAGGTATAGGTCAATTCCTGGATCAGAGTGGATTTCATTTCCCGTTCTGCCTGTTCAATATCCCGCAGCGCCCCTCCGTCATTAAACAGGCTGAAATAATTACGGTATTTCGGGTAAAAATTGACCTCTACCGATGTAACGAAATTGATTGTAGTGATCAAAATCGACAAAAATGCCAAAAGAGCTGGTATATCATACATTGGCGCCCCATAAAACCAGCCCCTGACCTGTACAGCAATCGGACTGGTCCACATAATGACAAGATGCCCAAACAGCCCCAGCGAAAGAAAAAGTCCGGTCAGGACAAGCTGAGGATAACGGTCCATCCAGATCAGAAAACAGGACGCACTGCAATTTCCCTGCGGAAAATATCGAAGCAGCAGCCAATAATAGACGACAGACATTCCTCCATAAGCCAGACACACAGCAAGAAGCAGGGCTGCTACCGGCTCCATGCCTCCGGCCAGCAAAAGCAGGGCTCCGCCCCAGCCTGTCACAAGCGCTCCGGCAAAGGTCAAAAGAATTCCCCGATAATCCTTAATTGCTGTCAGATAGTTGATCTCCGTCCAGACCAGAATCAGCTCTCCAAACAGCGTCAGGCAAAGCAGACCGTATACTGCAGAAATCCCGGAAAAATACAGGAAGATTCCATACAGTCCTCCTCCTGCCGTCAGCATACAGGATACGCTGCCCCAAAAGGAAGGCAGAATGCGACGGCTTTCTTCCGCATAGATCTGGTCTGCTGTATACCTGGACGTTACCATAGCAAAAAGATTGCTCACAGTCAGAGAAATCAGAAGCGTATAGGTAATCATGCTGTTTAAAAGCTCTGTTTCCTGCCTGCCGGCGCCAAAGGCTTCTGCCAGCAGATGTATTCCCAAAAGAAGCACGATGCCAAGCAGCATCGGACCGGTGCAGACAATCCCTGCATACCCGTAAGCCCGCAGGATAGACAATAGTCCCTTTTTGGCAAACATCTTTTTCAGTTCAAATCCAATTCCGGCCATTTACGAGCTCACCTCCTCATATAGCTTCCGATATTTCTGCATCGATAACACATCCGTATAATATTCCTCCACCCTTGCCCTTCCGGCAAGACCCATACGTTCTCTCTCTGCGCTCTTCTGACACAGCTCCAGCATTGCCTGCGCAAGGCGTTCCTTATTCATAGGCGGTACGCATAGTCCCGCCGGACCAAACTCATCCTTACCATAGATCAGTTCCCTGCAGCATCCGACATCCGTTGCCACACAGGCTCTTCCCGCTGCGAAGGACTCCAGCACAGACAGAGGCTGTCCCTCCGAAATACTGGTGAGAATCGTAAAATCAATCTTTTCCATATATGGTATAATATCCACCACACCCGTAAACACAATATCCGAAATACCAAGTTGTTTTACAAGCAGCCTGCATTCTTCAAAATACTCCGGATCATCCACATCTCCCATAATGTGAAGTCGGGTGTTCGGCATCTCTGCCTTGACCTCCGCAAAGGCATAGATCATGGTCTTGATATCCTTGATTTTCGCAATACGTACCACAGCTCCGATATCCACCCATCCATCCTCCTGCTTTGGGGGTATCCCGGAAAATCGTTCCAGACAGACACCGTTTTCTATGACCCGCTGTTTCTCCGGAGGGCAGCCGATTTCCTGCTGCATTTCCCGCGCTCTTTCAAACAGACAGGTCACACGGTCCGCATACTGATAAGCACAGGTCGAAAATACATAGAACAGATCAATCCACTGCTGCCTGAAAAACGGAAGCACCCAATCCGCTCGCAGCAGCTCCTCTTCCCGTTCTCTGGTATAAATACCATGTTCCGTCAAAAGGAACGGCCGCTTATTCTTCCATTTCCCCAGACTGCCCAAAAGACCGCTGTAGCCTGTCGCCGTCGCATGATACAAGTCTGCCTCCGGCACAGGCTGGGTGAGCAGATAAAGCTCCGGCAGCATCATGGACCGGACCGTATGAAAAAATTCAGAAAAGGAGATATAGGGAAACTTTTCTTTACACAGCCTGATAAACACTCTCAAAAATTCCCGGCTCATCAGCATCGCCGCAGGATTGACCTGATTTTCCTGAAACAGTTCAAACAGTACCTCCCAGTCCGGGCTCTTTCCCTCAAACAGATCCATAAAGGTATCCTTCTGCTGCCTTGTCAATTTTAACCGGTTCCGCTCCCTGCGGCTGCTTTTGAGCTTCAAGGCATCGTCCAAAAACACTTCCCGCACTTCCACAACATTTTCCGGCAGTTCATACTTATACCTTCCACGGTCTTCCGCTTTTGCACCGATGCACCAGAGCACAAACTTCTGCTCCGGCATCGCCTTGATATACCGATGCATCCAACTGGATACACCTCCAAATACATAGGGATAGCTTCCCTCCAAAATCATGCAGATTCTCACTCTTATTCCCCCAGATAAATCACAAACTCCTCCTCTTTTGTGTGTACTGTATACAAGTCTCCCGTTACATGCTCATAGCTGCATCCCCTGGCCCCTGTCACTTTCCCTTCATTGACCCGCATCAGAAATGCCGCATCACCGGAAAATCCACCCAGCCGGACTCTCATTCCCTCATCCGTTCTCTCCCGTATGATCGAAATCCTGTCATACTGCTGTACCGCCGTACCCATCTCACTGCCCGTCAGATTCCGAAGCTGCGGTGCCGAATCCGAAATCCAGCGCACATACTCTTCCAGCCCTGCGCTCATTTTTTCCCAGCCCTCTTCCGCGCCCCGGTCCTGATCCAGAACATCATCCGGGTGTAAAAAATGCGTCTGCACAAAATGAAAATTCAGCTCGGACAGTGCTGTCAGCTTTTGATAAGCATCTATCCTGCAGCCGGATGTAATACGCGGAGTATTGATGATACCATTTTCATCCATGCCAAATTCCTGTTCATATGTCTTCGCTTCAATGTCTTCCAGATAGGTACTGGCAATCACCCGAATCTGCGGACAAGCCTCATGCAGCGCCTGCCTTCCGGCCCCTGAAATAATATTGGACGGAGGCACATAGACACAAAAGGAATTGCCGGGAAAAAGCTCTTTTGAAAAACGTTCCAATTCCTTTAGGGAAGCCTTTATATCTTCTGTCGACGGCCAGAGCTTATACTCTCCATACTGCATGGCATCATCTGTCCCCTGCAGGCACAGCGGCATATGATTATAGCCGTGGAATCCCAGTTCCCCTCCATTGTTCAAAATCAGATTTCCAAAGTTTGAAAACTGCGCCGATGCTACATTCTCCGGGAATGGTGCCCGGACCTGATCCGAATATTCCTCAATGATCAGCGCTGTATGCTTAATCCCATACTTTTCTTCCAGATCCAGTATTTTGGGCAGCCAGATGCTGGAATAGAAGGTTGCCGTATCCACGCCATAATCCCTGCGCACATAGGTTCCGTCTCCTTCCGGCACCGGAGACGGAAAGTCATCCAGATAAAAGGCCGATCCGTCAATGACCGGATAAATGCAGACCTCATCCAGAAGACTGTAGGCCAGACACAAAAATCCGCGCTGATATTTATCGGTAATTACCACATTGATTACAGCAACCCTTCCTTTGCCGTAATCCCGCGTCCAGAGCAGCGGAAGCGTCCCATCCTCCGATGCAACCCAGACATGGCTCTCCGGATCGAGCTGCACCTGCAGGGAAGTGCCAAGTCCCTCTTCCTCTCTGGGCACACATTCAAATACCTCATCATCTGTTGCTCCAATCATACAATGATCCCGAATCTGAAAGCCCCATATCTCCGGGTAATCATCGCCCACGTTCTCGATGCCGACTTTCTTCATGACTGCCCCGAAGCCGCCGTCATACCCCGGTGCCACTGCTGTCATCAGCTTTCCGCCGTCTCTGACCCACTGGAACAGCACAACCAGCTCATCCCCTAAATCTCCCCATTGCTGAAAGGTAAGCACTACCGTTTCATAGCCATCGAGAAGCTCCCTGGAAATCCCTTCCGCAATATCACGGGAATCATATCGGACTTTCATTCCGTCCAGCACCGCTCCTGTCATCTTTTCAAAAACAGTACTGATCTCATTTTCTTTTGTCAGAATCAGGCAGGTACTCTCCATCTCAATATCCTCAGAAAAGTCTGCTGCCGCCTGCCATACCGGTTCATTTACATTCTGCCCGGTAATGCCATACCGCTCCAACAGCACCATTGCACCGCAGAGCAAAAGAGCAAATACCGGTATCAGCAGCTTTCTGTTCTTTCGATTTCTCACGATACAAACTCCTTCCGGCTCCAGAACCGGTACCAGTTCTGGCCCTTGACCGTCAGATAGATACCCCGCCTCTTGATCAGGTCCAGTATCTCCTGAATCCTTACACCGTCACCAATCTGCCAATAATATCCCACCATGGCCTGATAAACCTGTTCTTCTTCCGGCCACTTCTTCTGCAGCCAGTCAAATTTCTCCTCCAGTCCGTCATACCTTTGCATCGCCACCCGGTTTTCCATCCATTGCACCCAGTTTCTCCTGCTGTCCGGTTCCTTTTGACACAGCTTCGTCAGAACAGCATCCAACCTTTCCCGGTAGATATTCAAAACACTTCCGGACACCAGCCCGCTGTCTATATATTCCTGCAATACCCGGCGGCTCTTTTGGAGCACTCTCAGATTCTCCGGTTCCCGTTCCATTTTTTCAAACAGCTGATGGATCTCCAATTCATACCGGCTCTGTATCTCCATCATCGCCGTTGTTGCATAATGTACCAGCTCTATGTCCTCTGCTGCTCCTGCCGCCTTTAGCAGATCAATAAATTCTCCCGGATCCTGATACAGAATATCCTTCATCAGCTGTCTGCTGACCTTTGCATCATTTACAGCAATCGCCTCCTCCAGAGGTACCGTCATATTCCCATGCTTATTTTCATCAAAAGATATTCTCTCATATTTTACATCCTGTATCTTCAGCAGATCGACACCGATATCCTTCCTTGCGTGTGCATGCCTCCGCTTTTCACTCTCCTCCATTCCAAGCAAAACAAGCCCCCATAACGGCACCATGATGACCGTCGGCAAAAACAGGCTTCCTGTCTTGATTTTTCCGCAGTACATACCAATTCCCACAACAGCACATATGCTGATATGTGCCACGATGATCCATACCACTGTCATATCCTATTCCCTTACCAGTTCAAATTTCAGCCGCTTGCTGTTTAACCTTTCCTTCACTATATTCCAGTCCTCCTGCCTTGTCTGAGACAGCAGCAGATACAGCTCTCCATCCTCTCCCTGTCCCAGCACATCATTGCTTCGCACCAGTCCGGCTACCATATTTCCCAACTCCTTCAGGCTCCTGCCATTGGAATGAATCCGCACCAGAATATATTCCAAATACTGCTTTTGACGCATCTGACGCTTCACGGCAAGCACCTCCCGGAAGCTGCCGGCATTCAGGATTCTGGTATCCTCCAATACCGGGGTGTTCCTCTCATGATAATCCATGGCACGTAGCAGTGAATCCCGGATCAGATCCGTGATAATCCGAAACTTATTGGAAAATTCCATATTCATCTGTCCCGATTCGGCACGAAGCAGCAGAATCATTCCTACCAATTCTTCATTTCTCAGGATGGGGGTCGCATAAACCGGATAATCTGCAAGTGCCTTCTTATTTTCAAATACCTCATTTGCCTTCAGCGCCCGCAGCATATCAGGATAATCTGTCATCCTCATAGACCTTTCCAGAAGCCCCCTGCAGTTCTTTGAGCAGATATTCAATCTGGCAAACGTGCTTTTACAGTCTATGCCGTAAATAGCGACATATGTATTGCCAAGTGTCTCCTCCAGAATACTGACCGCTTCATAAAACACCTGCTCCGGAAGCAGTGCATCCAGCTTTTTTACGATAGAATACAGTTTCCCGTAGCTGTCACGATAGCCGATGATCTGATGATTAAATTCTGTCTTACCCGCAAGCACTTCCCGGTAAAGCCTGCTTAAAAATACATATTTATCCTCCAGAATGCCATATTCTTCTCTGGCATATAAGGTTTCATCATCGTGCTTGTCACGTGTATAGCCCGAGATAGACCCAAGCAGGAAATAGCACGCAAACGGAAGCCAGTTCTGCACATTGTAAAACAGGATCTGCCACGGTGTCTGTGTAATATGGGAAATCACATAACCGATACTGGAAAGAAGAGCTGCCAGCGCCCCCGCATTCAGTCCATTCATCATTCCCATCATAACGACATAGATGAGTCTGAAATCAATAAAGTTTACCATGACATTATCCCGTGTCCACTGATTGAGCAGCTCCGTCACCAGAAACAGGATAATCAGTTCAGCACCTACCCGGAGCTTTTCACTCCATTCCTTTCTTTTTTCTCTCCTGGTATACAGAAAATGCTGCCTTTTCTTCCTTTCCAACGTCTCTGCAATTACCCCGGATACATGATCCTCCAGCCTCTTTACCGGGTGCCAGCCATATTCCTTTCTGGGTGCTTCACTCTTACGGCATCTGGGTATACAGTCATAACCATTGCCATATTCTATCTGCAATTTGGGAAGCTGCTTCTGAAACAATTCTCCAAGCTCCTGAAAGGTATGCGGATTTCCTCCACCGATATGCAGAATGATAAAATCATCCGTCATAGGGTCATCCAGGATACGCACCATCAGCTCTCCCAAATCAGCATCGCACAAAAAATCCGTTAAAAAGTCCGCTCCTCCCGGAAAAATAACCTTGCCCTTCTCCAGAGCATCCTTCAGAAACGGCATGCTCTCCTCCTCCTGACCCGTACGGTACAAATAAGGAACCTTCAAAATTTCCACCGCAATACCGTCCGATTCGGCAGCATGCCGGCAGAGGGACTCACAGGCGTCCTTCAGAATCAAATAGCCCCTTTCCTCAATCTGTTCCCTTTCCTTTAAGGGCAGATTGTTGCACATGATATAATAAAAATGCTTCACGCCGTTTTTTCTGCAGTAATACAGCGTGTTCTCCAATCGTTCTAATTCTCCGAACGGCTGCTTGACGCCATCCAGAGTATAAGAAAAATACACTACTGTTTCAAAACAGAAGGCCGCAAATACACTGGCAGTCTCATGATCCTCATCCTTTTTCCAATAGGTCAACACATTCTTTCCGCTGAATTTCCGTTTCTCCTTTTCACAGAATACAACACAACGGTAATCCTTTCCGAATGCCTGAAAGAAGGCATCAGAAACCATCGAAACATTGCCCGTAAACAATACATCCTTTTCTACGCTTCTACTCATCTTCCCCTCCTTAGGTTTTCTATCGTACGAAAAAGACAGACTCTGCATAACCATACAAAGTCTGTCCCTCTATTCATCGCTTTTTGCCCGTTTTAAATCGCTCATTTTCATTATATATTTCCTTTACTTTTCATAGTATTTATAATATCATCACCTCTTTTCAGATACAATGTTTTCTTGTCGACTAATTATTGCACAATTCCGCTTATTTCGGGCGAATACTGCCATCCTTTTCAATAATCGCGGTATTCGACAGCGTATTCATGTACGCAATCACCCGTTCTGCCTCCCCGCCCATCAAAAGGCTGGTATAGCAGTTCTCCTGTCTGGCCGGCAGAAATTGCAGGCTCTCCAGACCATCCGGTGTAATCACAGCCTTTACCATACAGGTATCCAGCGCTCTGGAATTGAACCAGAAATTTCCCAGACTATAGATTACCGGTACACCGTCCACATAGCCAACCTCCTGCAGACAATGTGGATGATCTCCAATGATCAGATCGGCTCCTGCCTCTGCCAGGCCCTTTACCTGTTCCCTCTGCGCCCAATCCAGCTCTGTCGTATTTTCCGTTCCCCAGTGGATATACACCACCACAAAGTCACTCTCTGTCTTTGCCTGCTCCACAGTCTCATACAGCTTCTGAGGATTCCAGCAGCGGAATACTCCGGGCGCATCCTCGGTCGCCCCTCTGGTATTCGGATGATCCTGTCTCTCAATCTGTGTTGCACTCACGACCGCGATTTTCAGTCCCTTCGTCATAAGCATCAGCGGCCTGGAAGCCTCCTCCAGATTCCTGCCGGCACCCACATAGGGAATTCCCGCCTCCGTCAGCGTATCCAATGTGTCCGTCAGGGAAATCTCCCCATAATCAAAGGCATGGTTGTTCGCCAGAGAAACCACATCTACCGACAGATCCTTCAAATAGGACACATGGGACGGCTTTGCACGGAAGGTATACTGTTTTCCCTCCGTAGGCATTCCTCTATCCGTATAAGTAAATTCATTGTTCAGCATAAAAACATTTGCCGCATCCATCTCTGCCAGCAGCTCTGCGGAAAAGCATTCCGCAATATCTCCCCCGCGCTGCTTTAGGCGCACCATCGGACTGTAGCTGTCATCAAACAGGATATCTCCGGCAAATGTGACGGTCACACGCTCCGGGTTCTCTGCCAGCACCTCCACCGCATGGATTTCCTGCATCGCCGCAGCGTCCTTCAGAATGGCCCCATAGCGGCCCTCCTCTTCCTTTGCAGCTTCACGGGCAGCCATCTCCGCTTCATAATACTGCCCCGTATCTCCTTCAATGCGGGTCAATATACCACCCGCGGGTTCAGAGGCATGTTCCTCCATACTCTCCCGCTCTGTCTCTGCATAGGCAGGTATGGTAGTCCCGTTTAGCAGCACTATGCCACCCAGAGTCAACAGCCCCAGTACCGTTACGCAGACAAACACCGTCAGAAAAATGACACCTGCACGCTGTCTTCTATGTCTTCTTCTCTTTTCTGTTACATTCGGATTTTTTCTGCTCGCTCCTGCCAAGTTACCTCTCCTGTTCCATCCATCATTCTTCCAAATACCATACTTTACAATAATATACTTTATGATACCATACTTTCCGTACAAAAAAAAGACTGCCGCCGAAGCGACAGTCTCTATTTTATACGTGGATTTATGCGAATTTTGCTACGCTAACCTTCACACCAGGTCCCATGGTAGAGGTTAAAGTAACGCTCTTTAAATACTGACCCTTTAAGGTAGACGGTTTAGCCTTTACGATAGCATCCATCAGTGCATTAAAGTTCTCCTGCAGCTGTTCCTCGGTAAAGGAAGCCTTTCCAACCGGAACGTGAATGATATTGCTCTTATCAAGTCTGTACTCAATCTTACCAGCCTTGATATCATTAACAGCCTTTGTAACGTCCATTGTAACGGTACCGGCCTTCGGGTTCGGCATTAAACCTTTCGGTCCAAGTACCTTACCAAGACGTCCTACAACGCCCATCATATCCGGTGTTGCTACTACAACATCGAAATCAAGCCATCCGTCATTCTGGATCTTCGGGATGAGTTCTTCGCCGCCTACGAAATCAGCTCCTGCTGCCTCTGCCTCGTTTACCTTATCTCCCTTGGCAAAAACAAGCACCTTAACAGTCTTACCTGTTCCGTTCGGCAGTACAACTGCTCCACGGATCTGCTGGTCAGCGTGACGTCCGTCACAGCCTGTTCTGATGTGAACTTCGATTGTCTCGTCAAATTTAGCAGTTGCAGTCTTCTTAGCCAGTGCAATTGCATCGTTTGCTTCATAGAATACTGCACGATCTACTAATTTGGCAGCTTCATTATATTTTTTACCATGTTTCATTGTTAATCCTCCTATGGTGCATACGGCAGCCATCCGTTACCCGGACTACGGCTGTCTCCCACTCTCTGATTTACTTGTTAATTAGTCTTCTACTGTGATGCCCATGCTTCGTGCAGTACCAGCGATCATGCTCATAGCTGCCTCAAGGCTTGCTGCATTCAAATCCGGCATCTTCATCTCAGCGATTTCCTGAATCTTAGCCTTGGAAATAGTAGCAACCTTTGTCTTGTTCGGTGCTGCGGAACCAGACTTGATGTTGCAGGCTTTTTTCAGAAGAACTGCTGCCGGCGGAGTCTTAGTAACAAAACTGAAGCTTCTGTCTGCGTATACAGTAATAACAACCGGAATGATCAGATCACCCTTATCTGCTGTTCTTGCGTTGAACTGCTTTGTGAATTCAACGATGTTTACGCCATGCTGTCCAAGTGCAGGACCAACTGGCGGAGCCGGTGTTGCTTTGCCGGCAGGAATCTGTAACTTAATGTATCCTTCTACTTTCTTTGCCATTTTCGGCACCTCCTGAATATATTGTGGTATAACGGGATAGGTTTCCCTTCCACAGTTCGAACGGATTGCTCCGCGAACGTCAACTGTAACTCAGGCCAATATTTACATTGACCGTACTTCTGCAAAACTGATTTCTACAGGTGTTTCCCTGCCAAACAGTTCTACATTGATTGTGGCAGTCTGCTTGCCAAAATCCATTTTCTGAACCACACCGACGGTATCCTTCCAGACACCAGCCACTACGGCAACCGTATCGCCTTCACCAAAATCAACGGAAACATTTTCCATCTTAATGCCAAGCGGCTTCATTTCGGCTTCTGTAAGCGGCACCGGCTTGCTTCCGGGTCCGACGAATCCGGTGACACCTCTGGTATTTCTTACCACATACCAGGTATCATCGTTCATGACCATATTCACCAAAACATACCCCGGGAACATTTTTTTCTGTACCGTCTTTTTGGCACCGTTCTTCATTTCCACTACATCCTGAAGCGGTACTCTGACTTCTAAAATTTCTTCTTCCAGATGTCTGTTCTCGATTGTTTTCTCGATGTTGGCCTTTACCTTGTTCTCATATCCCGAGTAGGTATGCACTACATACCAGTTTGCTTCTGCCATACAATCACCCTCACTCTTACATTGATAAGAAGCTAATACCGTATTGAAGGATCGTATCGATCAGCGTAATGATCAATCCTAAAACAACGGAAATACAAACAACTGCAACAGATTGTTTTAAAAGTGACTGCTTGTCAGGCCAGATAACTTTTTTGAACTCGGCTTTCACACCGTTAAAAAAACCTTCTAATTTGCCGGTCTTTGGTGTATCTTTTGATTCTCCCATCGTCCGCTCCTTCCCGACTGAATATCCATCTGCGGCAAAAGCATCGCCTGCAGCGGAACGGCAGTCTGAACTACAATTATTTGGTTTCTTTGTGTAATGTGTGAGTCTTGCAGAATCTACAATATTTCTTGGTTTCCATTCTGTCCGGATGTGTCTTCTTGTCTTTTGTCATATTGTAGTTACGCTGCTTGCATTCTGTACATGCTAAAGTAATTTTTGTACGCATCATTCCACCTCCACGCTTTTTGTCTGATTCCTAAATTTGAGCATAAAAAAAAGACCTAAATCTCATCTCGCTTGTCTACTATACCATTCCACAGACGGACTGTCAAGTATTTCAATAAAATTTGCTCTTTTTTACTCTTTCCTATTATAATAAGAAATGATATAATATATTTATCAAAATTTCAGTTATCAATGCCCAATCGCATACCGATACATGTATTATACAACTATGTCTATGGAAAGACTTACGGTACGCACATTTCACGGAAGAAAGGAGGGGCTTTTGTGGCTGGTTATTCTATGGCGCTGCACTCAGTCTATAACCATTATCTGACGACCTATGCATCTAAAAGTGTATCACGTTATGATACACATAAAAAGAGTGAGCTTCGAAATATTTATAACTCCATTGTCAAATTGAACAAAGAATCCCCCCTCTGCATTGTGGATACCAGTGACGAAACCAGACAGTTCGCCGTAGGCATCAAGGAAAATGCGCGGCTTTTGCACAATACGATTGCTTCTCTGGGGGGACTGAATGAAGAGGATCTGTTAAACAAAAAGATGGCTTATTCCAGTAATGAGAATCTGGCTTCAGCCAAATACATCGGAGCGGAAAACAATCCTTCCGTCATTCTCTCCTTTGATATTGCCGTCAATTCTCTGGCTTCTCCACAGGTGAATATGGGAGCATTTCTTCCTTCCAGGGCGCCTGCTGTTTTAGCTCCGGAGTCCTATTCCTTTGACGTCAACATCAATGATTTGAATTATGAATTTCAATTTCAAATCGGTGTCGGAGAAACCAATCAGGACATTCAGAATCGCCTGTCGCGTTTGATCAACAATGCCAATATCGGGCTGAATGCTGACGTTCTGGAAGATGACCTTGGCAACAGTGCTCTGGTAATCCGTTCTTCCGCAGCCGGCAAGCCGACAGACCGTGATTCGATCTTTCAGATTTCGGATGACCGTACCAGCCGCCGTTCCGGTACCGTAGAATATTTTGGAATTGATACCATGACTCAGGCCCCCTCCAACGCTTCCATCCTGCTAAACGGCAAGGAACGCAGTGCGGCCTCCAATACCTTCTCCGTCGAGAAGACTTATGAAATCACTTTAAATGGCATCAGCGCCGATTCGGAGGATACTGCCTCCATCGGTTTAAAGACCGATACCGATTCTCTGTCGGATAACATCGAATACCTGATTGATGGCTATAATCACTTTCTGGAAGCCACCTCCGAATATCGTGAGTTACACCCGAAAAGCCATAGCCTGCTGACAGAGATGAACCGTGTTTCTTCCATTTATAAGAACGATCTGGAATCTATCGGACTGAATATCGGAACGGATGGTACGCTGTCCATGGATAAGTCCGTCCTGCAGGAATCCATTTTTGATGGCAATGCAGAACCTGTCCTGGAACCGATACGGCATTTTACACATGCCGTTTTACAGAAAACGAATCAGATTTCTCTGGATCCTATGAAATATGTGGAAAAGACCATTGTAGCCTATAAAAATCCGGGACACAATTTCGCAAGTCCCTATATTACCAGCGCCTACAGCGGGATGCTGTTCAACAGTTATTGTTAATACACCGCTATCATAGCTCAGACAATCTACAAAAAGGCAGTTTCCTATGGTATACCAATACTTCAGGTAACTGCCCTTTCTTCGTCTTACTCTTTTTCTGCTTATAACGGAATATTTCCGTGCTTTTTCTTAATCGGCTCTACCTTCTTGGATTTCAGACCACGCAGTCCTTTTAAGATAGCCGCTCTTGTCTCCTCCGGTTTGATTACTTCATTGACAAAGCCTCTGGCCGCTGCCACATAAGGATTGAGAAAACGGTCTTCATATTCCTTCTTGCACTGCTCACGCATCGCTGCCGGATCGGCTGCCTCTTTGATCTTGCGCTTGAATGCGATATTGACAGCGCCGTCTGCACCCATGACAGCAATCTCTGCGATGGGCCATGCATACACGAGATCAGCGCCCATCTCCTTGGAATTCATCGCAATATAGGCTCCGCCATACGCTTTTCTCATAATCAGAGAAATCTTCGGAACTGTAGCTTCAGAATAGGCATACAATACCTTCGCTCCATGGCGAATGATTCCTGCATGCTCCTGAGCCGTTCCCGGAAGGAAAGCCGGTACATCCACTAAAGTTACAAGCGGAATATTAAAGCAGTCACAGAACCGGATAAATCTTGCCACCTTATCCGAAGCATGATAGTCCAGAGAACCACCGTATACATTCGCCTGATTTGCTACGAAGCCTACTACCTCTCCTGCCATTCTGCCCCAGCCAATTACGGCATTGGAAGCAAACTCCTTCTGTACTTCAAAGAAGCTGTCCTTATCCACAATACAGTCAATAACTTCCTTGACATCATAAGGATGTCTGGAATTATCCGGTACGATATTCCTCAATTTCTCGCACGGATTCTCATCTCCGGCAAACTTCTTTCCAAAATTACCAACCTTATTTAACATACGATTGACTGCAAAAAGCAGGGACTGCTTCTCAGAAATAGTCTTTACAACCGGAGCTGTCTCCTCATAATTGCTTGGCAGGTAAGAAAGAAGCTTACGCACTCCCATCAGACATTCGCCTTCGGAATCGTATGTAAAATGGGATACACCGCTCTTTTTCGCATGTACTTCAGCGCCGCCAAGCTCTTCTACGGAAACCTCCTCATTGATGACCGTTTTCACAACGTTCGGCCCGGTAATAAACATCTTAGAGGTGTCCTTGACCATAAAGATAAAATCACAGATAGCCGGTGCATAGCAGGCGCCACCTGAACAAGGCCCCAAAATTACCGCAATCTGCGGAATCACACCGGAAGCCCTGGTATGGCGCAGGAACATTCCGCTATAACCGCTCAAAGAGGAAATTCCTTCCTCAATTCTGGCTCCGCCGCTGTCATTGATACAAATAAGCGGTGCCTTCATATCCATAGCCATATCCTGAATGCGGCATATTTTAAAGGAATGATACTCACCCAGAGTTCCACCGATGACCGTAAAATCCTCACTTGCTACAAACACGAGTCTTCCGTCAATTTCACCATAACCCGTTACAACACCATCCCCCGGTACCCTTCTTTTATCCAAATCGAAATCATCAATTCTGGACTCAACAAAACCATCTACCTCCACAAAGGTTCCCTTATCCAGCAGCATTTCGATACGCTCTCTTGCTGTCAGCTTGCCCTGCTTATGCTGCTTGTCAATTTTTGCCTGTCCACCGCCCATCAAAGCGCGTTCTCTTCTCGCATCCAGATCCTTGAGTGCTTCATCCCAGTTCATACACAGCTTCCTTTCCTGTTCCATGATTTTCTGTTCCATAACAGACTGTTCCTGTATGGAACGCTATATTGTTTGATAGATGAATTATTTGACCTTCTTCTATTTTGAATATCTATTATTTTGATATTCAAACTAACATGTCTTATTATAGCATGGAATTTTCATTTGGCAAGAGTCTGTTGCAAAAAAAACAGGCCCTTTCAGACCTGTTCCTCTGCCATTTGAAGTGCGGCGGCAATGACCTTATCCATATCATAGTATTTATACTGTCCCAGCCTGCCGCCGAAAAGAACATTCTTTTCCTTTGCTGCCAGCTCACAATATCTGACATAAAGTGCATCGTTCTTTTCGTTGTTGACCGGATAATAGGGTTCCTCTCCCCGGTGCCATTCCACCGGATATTCCCTGGTAATGACCGTATCGGGCTGTGTACCAAATTCAAAGTGCTTATGCTCGATAATCCTGGTATATGGAATATTTCGTTCCGTATAGTTTACCACTGCATTTCCCTGATAGTTTTCCACTCCCATAAGCTCATCCTGTTCAAACCGTAAGGAACGGTATTCCAGTGCGCCCAGCTGATAGTCAAAATACTCATCGATCATACCGGTAAACAAAATCTTTTCAAAGGTATGGGTGCCATCCGCTGACCGGAGTCCCTTCACATAATCACGATATTCTGTCCCTGTCAAGACCTCCGTTCCCGCTAACAGCTTTTCAACAATCTGCGTATAGCCACCCTTCGGGATTCCCTGATAAGGATCATTGAAGTAATTATTGTCATACACAAACCGAAGCGGCAGACGCTTGATAATGAAAGCAGGCAGTTCCCTGCACTCCCGTCCCCACTGCTTTTCCGTATAACCCTTGACAAGCTTCTCATAAACATCGCGTCCCACCAGAGAAAGTGCCTGTTCTTCCAGATTGTTCGGTTCTGTAATGCCCAGCTCCGCTATCTGCTCTGCAATCCTGGCCTTTGCTTCCGCCGGTGTCCGGATTCCCCACATCCGGCTGAAGGTATTCATATTGAAGGGAAGATTGTACAATTCATCCCGGTAAACCGCAACCGGTGAATTGATATAATGATTAAACTCTGCGAATCGGTTCACATAATCCCAGATTTTTTTATCCGAGGTGTGGAAAATATGCGCACCATATTTATGTACCTGAATCCCATGAACCGGCTCTGTATAAATATTTCCGGCAATATGAGGCCGCTTTTCAATGACCAGACAGCGTTTGCCCTTTGCCTTCATCTCATGTGCAAACACGGCGCCAAAAAGCCCGGCACCCACAATTAAATAATCATATTTCATTTACTCTTCTCTCTCCCTGCCTGCAATCACAAGCTCTGCCGTCAGCTGCATAAACAACGGTATCTGCGCCTGCAAAAAGGCCTCCCTGGCCGCCGGATAAGATCTGACCATGCGCAAATCCTCTTTGCTCTCCACAAAATTACCATTCACATCCATATAGATTTTCTGAAGGCCGCATTTCTCCTCCATATCATACGGTTTTATCCGACAAAGCTGGTCTTCCTCTAACCAGAAGATATTCTCACACAGTTCCACATAGAGCTTTGAAGAAGACATATCCTGCTCCGATTCACACTCTGCAGACAGTTCTGGGGAAACTTCAATGATACAGTCCGAATTTACCACATCCATCCGTTCTGCCAGCGCCAGAGCCTCCTGCTCATATCTGCCCGCTACGATACAGATACTGTTTCTGCCTTCCACCAAGCTCCGAAAACGTTCCTTCCATCCGGTATCTTCTATCGGGAAAATCCTGTTTTCCCTTGCTTTTCCGGTCACACCATGCAAAGCGTCATCATATGCCAGCATAATAGTTCTGAAACGATTCTCTTCCTTCCGGTACAGCCCGGTATATATATTTTCAAATACTTCGCTGACAAAGGCTTTCGCCATCACATCCCAATATTCCTCCGGCGTAAATTTCAGGAAAAAACGAATCCAGTTACGCCAGGAATAATATAGCGGGAAGGTAGTAACCTCTTCCTTTTTGGCTCCCATAGCATGCCAGACATGCGAAGCACCCACTGCGGCCACCCGATAGCCTGTCATATTACAGCGGTATCCCCACTCCGTATCGTCCCAATAGAGAAAATTTTCTTCCGGCATCAGGCCAATCAGCCGCAGCACATCCATCCGGATCATCAGACTGCAGGCCGGCACTGCATAACAGTAAACCTCCTCCGGTAGCTCCTCATCATCCTGATCACCGAAATATCTTGCTTCCGTGCAAAAATTATCCCAGTCCACATCCAGTCCAAACTGCTGAATCGTATCCGGGTGCTCCATCTGAAACACTTTGGAACCTACCATACCGGTATCCGGATGAGCCTCTAAAAATTCCCGAAGAATCCGTATCGCTGCCGGATCCACAATGACATCATTGTCCAGGCAAAGTGCATACCGGTATCTTCCTTCCATAAGCTGCCGAAGTCCTCTGTTGAAGCCTCCAGAGCCTCCCAGATTCTCCTGATTGACCAGAACAGTCACTTTTTTGCCGAATTCCTTATGAATCTGAAAAACAGAGTCATCCTCCGAGGCATTGTCCACGACATAAACATCAAAATCGTCTATATCCGAGGCAAATACACTCCGAATACAGTTCAAGACATATTCACTTTTATTATAATTGCAAATTACAATTCCGATGCTTTTCATACTATTTCTTATACTTTTTCAGCTGTACAAAGTCCTCCATCAACCCCAGAACCTTTTCACGTCCCTCTTCATTCAGCTTCACATAATACTGCATCACACGATTCTCCAAAAGCTGTTCTCCCACTGTCACATCACGATCCAACGAAGTAAAATCGATCGGATTCAGATTCAGCTTATCGCACATGCGGATCACCGTTCCGTATGCCATGCCTTCAATTCCCCTGTCCAATGCAGTCACCAGCGTACTGTAGGGAATGTTCATTTCCATCGCAAACTGTCTGACGCTTCTGTACTGTGATAAAATTTCCTTTTTTAAAATTTTCGACTTTGTCATATGCTATCCCTCGCTCACGGCTTTTATTTCCGGACGTTTTCCTTCTTCCGGCATCCGTTAGGGATATTATAACATATTATCACTATTTCGTACATACAAAAATATTCTGTTTTGCGTCTGTATTACGTCTGCTTAAACGACTCCAGCCGTCCGGTTCGGCACACCAATTTGCTGCATATGCTTTGAAACTACCTTTTCCGTCACATCCATGCGACCAGCCAGCTTTGGCACATCATGCTGCACTCCCGGCAACGTAAAAATCGAATGAATCCTTGCTCTGTTCTCCTCTGGCCCCACTGAAGTTATTTCTGGTTTTTTACCTGAAATCGATGAACTGTCGTTCCCTTTTCCCTTAAGCACAACCCTATTCTTTCAAATTTTGTTGAATGTAGTATAGCAGGGGATTATAAAGTTGGCAATTGGACGAATTTGCTGAAACGGGATTACGTTTTGATGTGAAAGGGTTTGAGAACGATAATTAAAAATTATCGGACAGGAACTAGAAAAATAATCA
>JAGANL010000041.1 GCA_017624235.1 Lachnospiraceae bacterium
AAATGGCAGAAAACAGACAATATGACCACGAATACAAAGTACAGGCAGTGAAGCTCGCCAAAGAGATAGGACAAGCTAAAGCAGCCAAAGAACTGAGGGTCCCCAAGAACACCATGTATGGCTGGGTACGGGCTAACCGTCTTGGTAATCTTGACTTTGGAGCCGGCTCACAGACTCCACAAAGCGCTATGACGCTTAATGAAGAACTCATCCTGCTCCGCCAGCAGGTGAAGGAGCAGGAAAAGGAGATCCGACGCTTAAAAAAAGAAAACGACTTTCTGGAGGAAGCCAGCGCTTTTTTCGCCGCGAGCCGTCTGAAGTCAGCAAAAACGAAAGAATGAAGTTTATTGCATTAAAGACGAAAGGCGGCGAATTAAAAGGGAATCTCTCCTTTTTCTGCCGGATCCTTCATGTCAGCAGACAGGGATTTTACCAGTATCTTGCAAACAAAGACCGACCATGGAAATATCAGCCACTGGCAGATGCCATGAAGGAGATTCTCACAGAAGATGAATGCAATGATACCTATGGCCGTATCCGTATGTATCAGGCATTGACATTGAAGCAACCGGAAAATGTGGATATTCCCAGCGAACGCACCGTTTACCGCATCATGGAAGAGATTGGAATCAGCCATCATCCCAGGCGCAAGCCGAATGGCATCACAAAAGCGGACAGGGAAGCCAGAAAATCCGAGGATCTCTTAAAGCGTGATTTCCATGCAGAGGAGCCACTAACCAAATGTGTCACAGATATCACGGAGATTAAAGCCAGTGATGGAAAACTGTATGTTTCTGCTGTTTTTGACTGTTTTGATTCCAGCGTAATCGGCCTGGCGATGGATACCAACATGAAGGCGCCATTATGTGTGCAGACGCTGAAAAATGCTGCTAATGCGTACCCTGGTATCCGTGGAGCCATTATCCACAGTGACAGGGGGAGCCAGTACACCAGCCAGCTTTACCGGGATGCTGTTCAGCAGTACGGCATACAGCAAAGTATGAACAGCTCAGCCGGCAGATGCCACGATAATGCCCGCTGTGAAAGTATGTGGGCAAGGATGAAATCCGAACTGCTGTATGACCGTTATGATACGGAAAAAATGACCACGGATGAACTCAGGACGATCATCTGGAGATATTTCATCAGCTACTGGAATAACCGAAGAATCTGCTCCGCCAATGGAGGGCTTCCACCTATGGTCAAGCGACAGCAATACTATGCTTCCCTGAAAGAAGCAGCATAGGGTACAAAATCCTTGAGGAAAATGTGTCAACTAATCTTGACAAAATCAGACGGCAAGGGACAGACCGTGACGGAGGGCGAAAAGAAAGCGCTTTCCTTCCGCTCCAATGCAGCGATTGCTGATTTTATCCGGGTGGAGGTTGACAGCAAACCCCTTTACAAGGACGACTATACGCTGAAAGAAGGCAGTACGATTGTTACCTTAACGGCGGGTTACGTTTCCAAGCTTTCCTCCGGAGAGCATACCCTCAGTATTGTATCGGCAGGCGGGACCGCTTCCACGACCTTTACGGTTC
>JAGANL010000042.1 GCA_017624235.1 Lachnospiraceae bacterium
CAAATTTCTCCTGCAGTCATCCGGATCAGCGCTACATCAATAATTATTTCATCCAGAAAGGACTTCGGAAAATGCCCGGTTGTCTTGGATTTGGAGCTGCCTATTCTGATACAGTTCCATTGAAAACATCACCTGCATGGTGTCCGAAGAAAAAGTAATGCAATTACCTAGCCGGCTGTTATCACAGTCGGCTCTTTTTTTCTATATTTTGTGTTTATTTGTTTGACTATATCTATATATAGTGGTATAATCATTTTGTTATTGAATTTGTGCCATCCCAAAAGGGAAATCACACGTTGTTTAAGTTTGTACGAAGTCAGAACGTATAGAGCGTCAGCCGCTCTATGCCTTCTGGCTTTTTTATTTGCGGCAGGTGCTGCACGTTAGCAGGAATTGTATCGGATACTCCGTATCCCGTATGACTCCTGCTTTTTTTATGCAACGGGAAAGGAGGATATGAGAAAGGAATCCGTACAAATCAATGATAATCTACAAGAAAAGGAGATGAATGAAATATGCACTATTTAACCCTTGTCACTGCTGAAATTCCTGATCTGGAAGCAGATTTACAGACCGATCAGGAAATGGCGAAGCACATTACAGCATTAGAACAGGAAAGAAAAAATTATACGGAAGGGCCGCCTGTCATATTGTCTCTTGCACTGGAAGCGTGCAACAGCCGTCGGGATACCTTCTCCAGAGCCGTAACCGATTCTGTTTCACAATCTTTGGAACGCTATTATGCAGGAACCGACAATCCGGATTATCTGGAATTTTGGGACCAAACAGAAGCTTTACAATCTGGTTATCTGGGTCACGTTGACTGCATCAGACTGCCGGAAGGACGCATTATTCCAGTATACAGCCACCCTGTCGTAAATCATTTTACTATTAGAGACGGCAAGGTCTATCAACGCCATGCAGGACCATTAAAGCATGAGAAACGCACAAAGCGTGCAAGACGCATGAAAGCGCTTCCCAACTACCCTATAAGCAGGCTATTTCCCAGCATTGCATCCTTTGCAGAAGATTATTATGGGTACACCTATCATAAAGAGCAGAATGCCTACGGCTATTATTACAACCCGGATGCCTTCTATGATTACTATTCCATCGGAGGACGCTGGCAGGATCTCTTTCTGGTAAAGGACAGCTGCACAGAATGCTCCATCGGAGAAAGAAGCTGTTCCAGAGAAGAAATTCCCGCTCCCGAAGGCTACAAATGGGTATGCGCCGCCAGAAAAAAAGATATTGAATGGCAGGCTGTCCGTGACTGGCATCTTCAGCAGGCAAAGAACCGCTTCCGGAGTCTGGAGAAATTATTCCTGACCGGAGAGCGGGACAAAGACATCTACGGAATTACCACGGCGGACGGCATTTACTTAAACGGCAGACTGCTTTACCAAAAAGGGGACAGTGAAAAGGAATACCTGTCACGCCATGGCTATGACGATATCCCACGCTATCCCGCTTACTTCTATGCCTTTCTGGGCGAAAACGGATGGCAGTCAGTTGACGACATTGTAACAGAGAGTGGAAATGAAACTATTAAAAACAACTGGCAGCAAACACTGGAGGATTACCTTGATTCCCTTGCGGATGATACGGTTCTAATCGGTGTGGACTGCCACATGTAAGGAGGAAAACGCATGAATCATAACGCAGAACACATTCGTGAGCTGGTTGACAGACTGAACGTTTACCGGCATGAATATTACAATGAAAATAGTCCCAGTGTAAGCGATGCCGTCTATGACCATCTGTATGATGAGCTGAAGCGGCTGGAAGCAGAAACCGGCATTGTCCTCAGTAATTCCCCGACACAGACTGTAGGATATAAGGCAGTCAGTGCGCTGGATAAGGTCAGACACCCGATTCCACTGCTGTCCCTTGACAAGACCAAACAGATCCGTGAGCTGCTCACCTTTCTGAAAAAGAAATATGCCCTGCTGATGCTGAAGCTGGACGGTCTTACCGTAAAGCTTGTCTACGAGGACGGCAGGCTCATCGAAGGCTCTACCAGAGGTGATGGGGAGGAAGGGGAAATCATTACCCACAATGTTCCTGCCTTCCGCAATGTTCCGCTGAGCATTCCGTACAAAGAGCGTCTGGTCGTTACCGGGGAAGGCTTTATTCACAAGCATGACTTCGCACGCCTGAAGGATACCCTTGTCGGCAGTGACGGCAAACCCTACCGCAATGCCAGAAATCTTGCTGCCGGTTCCATCCGCAGTCTGAGTGCAGAAACCTGCAAGGAACGTGAAGTGAATTTCTTTGCATTTAATGTACTGGAAGGGCTTGACGAATTTACAGATCAGAAAGACAGCCGCAGCCGGAA
>JAGANL010000043.1 GCA_017624235.1 Lachnospiraceae bacterium
AGAGCATGAATTGATAGAGGACGATTGATGCGAAAACTATGGCAGGATGAAGCATGGGAAGAATATCTTTATTGGCAGACACAGGATAAGAAAACCCTAAAAAGGATAAATAGACTTTTTTCAGATATTGATAGGAACGGCTACCAATGTACCGGAAAACCAGAACCATTAAGCGGAAACCTTGCAGGATATTGGAGCGTGCGAATTGATGAAAAAAACAGGATTGTTTTTCGGATGACTGAAGACAGTATAGAAATTATACAATGTGGTACACATTATAGGGAAAAATGATAACCATCCAACTTAAAAAATTTTTCCATTTTGAGATAGCTCCCCTTCACACACGGAGCTATCTCGTTTTTGCAACATTGGATATAATTCCACAAGATTAAAATTATTTTATAATAGTTTATCTCTATATCAAAATAAATCACTGGGATCTCTGTTCTTTTTTGTAATTGTTCATCGTTTGTCATCTTCTTGATAAACAGCGGGGGCAATATCCCTCAAATACAAAACGCCACATAAAGCGGAACCACCTTCCTCCCATCCTGAAAGCTGAAATTCTTAGCAGACAGCTTCATGGCATAGGCCGGACGAAATGTCTCCATATAAACCTTTCAGCTTTTTGAACTCATATCTAACACCAGCGGTATCACATGCCTCAGCAATACGTTTTAACCCAGTACCATAGCTTTCAATATCCTTAGAATAATAAAGATTTCCGGTATTTCTGTGCGCTGCAATGCTCCCGTAAATTCTACACGCCAATGGAGTTCATTGCTTCCTTCAATTCACCTGTAGACTTCTTAAATTCCAAAGTTTCTGTTTCTATTCCTAAATTCAACCCACTGCCTCTTTCTATCAATCAAAAAACGTCCGAATCACTTCCTCATACCTCATCACAATCCTCTCCAGATTCCGCACGCTCTCACACGTATCCTCCGGGTTCTCCAACGAATGATTCGCCCCGGGAAATACCATAAGCTCCACCTTCTCATCCGTCTCCATAAGTCGCAGTCCCTCCTTCGTCATAAAGGGATCTGCCGTGCCGGAGGCCATGATACAGGCTTTTCCTCTGGCGAACATTGTATACGTCTCAGGAAGCGGTGTTAAGAACATCTGGCAGACCGGACAGGAGGCCCGGAGTTCCTCCCACACGCTTCCGGCCACGAGCGTTCCGAAGCTCTTGCTGATGCAGAATATATGCTCATATTTCTGTCCCTTCCTTTCTGCATCCCGAAGGGCCTGTCCAATCTGCGCTCTGGCATCCTCTGCGGCACCTGCCAGAGATTTTTCCGCGCGCTCCCGCACACTTCCTTCCTCACTGATCTCACGGTATTCAATATCCAGCACATCACAGCCAAGCTGCACGGCCAGCTTCTTTGCAAAATAAAAGAGCGGACGTCCCTGTAAATAACCAAAGCCGGGAAACGTAACGATCAGTATTCTTTTCTTTTTCTCTTCCTTCTCCTGCATCATCCGGTCCTCTCCTGCCTTCCTTTTCTCTGACACCCTCTGCAATGATGATTGTAAGAATTACTGTAAAATGAAATAAACCAATACCAAAACACCAAGCACGATACGATACCAGCCAAATACCTTAAAGTCATGCTTCTTAATATAGCCCATCAGGAACTTGATGACAAAATAGGATACGATATATGCCACCAGTGCGCCGATGACTAACAGCAGGATTTCACTTCCCACGACGGCTGCGCTTCCCTCTGCCACCAGCTTTAGAAACTTGGCAATCTTTAACAGACTGGCTCCGAACATTACCGGAATGGCCAGAAAGAAGGTAAACTCTGCCGCAACGCTTCTGGATACACCAAGCAGCAGGGCGCCTACTATGGTTGCTCCAGAACGGGAGGTTCCCGGAAAGATGGCGGCAATCACCTGAAAGACGCCGATAAACAGCGCCACCTGACAGCTCAGTCCGCTCAGCTTATTGATTGTAGCCGGTCTGCCCTTATGCAGGGTTTCAATGACAATGAACGCAATACCAAATACGATCAGTGCAATAGCTACCGTCACATAGTTATAAAACAGACGGTTAAAGACATCATCGAATAAAATGCCGATGACTGCTGCCGGAACACAGGCAATCAGAATCTTGATCCACAGCACGATAATATCCCGCTTCAGGGTAAAAGGGCCGCAGGGTATTGCA
>JAGANL010000004.1 GCA_017624235.1 Lachnospiraceae bacterium
AGGAAGGCGAGAAGGCTTTCGTAACCATCGCTGACAGCAATTACGGTCCGGCTGCAAAGGCATCCTTGGAGAATGCAGCAGCAGCACTCGGCGCTCAGATTGAGGCAGTATTGGACATCAACATGGGCAAGCTGAATGCAAGCGGTAAGTTTGAACTGGTTAAGAACGCTTCCAAGCTGGTAGAGTTCAGGCTGGCACCGAAGGGTACCTTAAAGGCTGGCTATGAGTGGGCTATCGTACGTGTACAGGCAGGTGGTGCCGTTACCGTGCTTCCGAACTGGAGCAGCAATGCTGGCGAAATCCAGTTCTTTACAGACGGATCCGGTGTATTTGGTCTGACACAGGTACCGGCTGGTTCTCTGGACAATGTCAAGGTTGCACAGTATCAGCAGGCAAACTCATAAGAGTGGCACAGGTGAAGGGATAACTGGCGCTTCTGCCAGTTATTTCTTTATCTTACTATGAAATAAAACGTTCCGCGTGGATGCGCAGTGCGCGGAGATGAAATTAACCATATAAAGAAGTAAAGTCATGAGGGGATTCTCAAGTGTGTAATGGGTGATAAAAAATGTGTAAAAGGAGTGCAGAGACAGGTGAAAGCCGGAGCCTGGAACTGGTATAAGCGGATTCTTTGTCTGGTGTGCATGGTATCTGCCGTGTGTGTGCTGCCGAAGATGCAGGGCATCATATTCCCACCGGATGAATACGGATACTGGACGAATGCGGCTGCCATGACCGGACACGACTGGACTGGTGTCAATGCGCTGAATCCATACTATGCCTTTGGATACAGTCTGCTTCTGGCTCCTATATTAAGAGTGGTAGAAGCATTACAGAAAACCGGATTGCTTCCTATTGCGGAAACAATGACGGTAGCCTATCGAATTGCCATTGCAGTAAATATATTGCTTGCACTGTTTCACGGAATGCTCTTAGGGAGAATCCTGCGGAGGCTATTTGCGAAAGCGGAAGAGAAGAGACTGGTTCTCATTAGTCTGATTGGGGCTTTTTATCCGAGCGTGCTGGTCTATATGCAGTACACGCTTTCCGAAGTGCTTCTGAATCTGATGTTTCTGATTATAGTATGGAGGCTGCTTTGCTATCAGGAGAATCCGGGAAGGAAAAATGCCGTTCTCCTGGCACTTGCTGCGGGAGTCATGTATCTGGTACACATGCGTTCTGTCGGAATCTGGGCAGCATTGGGAATTGTAATACTGGCAAATGTTTTTTGCAGTGGGCGGATGGTACAAAAGTCAGGAACAGAAGAAGAAAAAAACGAGGAAGAGCAGACAAGACAGAATTGTACGAAGCAGTCAGCCTGGATTTTTCTACTCCTGTCCATCATGATTTTTGCCGGGGCAGAGGTTGGAAAGCGTTGGATGCAGGCTGCGGTCTATGGAGATACGGCACTGGCTATAATGAGTGTAAATGATTATGGCGGTCAGTTTGGAAAGCTGTCCAGACTGCTGACGTTTTCTGGATGCCTGGATTTGACCATCAGCTGTGCCGGAAAGCTGTTCTATCTGGGAAATACCAGCTTTGGACTGTTCTATTTTGCCCTGTTTTTTGTGTGGAAGAGAGCGAAGCGATTTTTTCAGGAGCTGTGGAAGGCAATACGAGAAAGGAACGGAAGTGCCGTATTTGCAGAGGACGGTTTCTGGGCATTCCTGCTTCTGGCGGTGGTGTTCCACTTTTTGATATCCGCCGTGGGACTGATGGGAAACGGACGTATCGATGCAATCCTATACGGCCGCTACAACGAAACACTGATGCCGTTATGTATCTGCCTTGGGCTGGTGGAAATGCTGCGGGAAACGGGGCTTTGGAGGAAAGCGGTGTATATCCTTGTCCTGCACGGTGCCTTGATGGGAGCCGTGGGCTGGTATGTGCAGACAAAAGGAGTGACCGATTATCTGCCGGATTTTGCCATCGGCATTGCCTGTGCAGCCGGACAGAGACCGGAACAGATCAGGCAGATCCTGAATGCTCCGTATCTGACGGGAAGCGTCGGCATCCTGCTTCTGGTCTGGTTGGTGGCAGGGGTTCAACGGAAGAAGGTCAGATTTGTGGCCTTGTCCGTGCTGGCAGTCACCTATCTGGGTATGGCTGTCCAGATTACCCGTACCAATATCCTGCCCCATCAGGCAGATAATTCCGGTGACAGGCAGATTGCGGCAACCATACGGCAGTTACAGGAAAAGGACCCGGAAAGAAGGCTGTACCTGCTTCATTCGGATTGGAATGAATATGCGGATACCCTACAGTTCTTCCTGCCGGAAAAGCAGATAGAGGTCATTCCAGAGGAAAAGACAGACCTGTTTTCCATGGAAGAGAATGCCCTGCTTGTGACCTATCGTGAGGATGATAGGGAAGAGGCCTTGAAGCTTTTGTACCAGGTGACGGAGAGTTCCTGGCATCTGAACCTGCATTATAACAAAGAAACCGGAGGAGAAGAGGAATGAAACTGATCATTCAGATACCATGCTATAACGAGGCGGAAACGCTGGAGATTGCACTGAATGACCTGCCGAAGACGCTGGAAGGAATTGACGAGATCGAATACCTGATCATCAACGACGGCAGTCAGGATGATACGGTGCGTGTGGCAAAGGAATGGGGCGTGCACCACATCGTGAGCTTCAAGCAGAACAAGGGACTGGCAAAGGGCTTTATGGCAGGACTGGACGGCTGCTTAAGAAACGGTGCGGACATCATCGTAAATACCGATGCAGACAACCAGTACTGTGCGGAGGATATCCAGAAGCTCATCCAGCCGATTCTGGACGGAAAGGCAGACATGGTCATCGGAGCCAGACCGATTGATGAGACGGAGCATTTTTCCTTCCTAAAGAAAAAGCTGCAGCATTTTGGAAGCTGGGTGGTACGCAAGGCATCCAACACGAATATTCCGGACGCACCTAGCGGTTTTAGGGCTTTTTCCAGAGAGGCAGCCATGAGGATGAATGTGGTCAATGACTATACCTATACGCTGGAAACCATCGTGCAGGCAGGAAGGGAGAAGATACCGCTTGCCAGCGTGCCGGTGCGTACCAATGCGGAGTTAAGACCTTCCAGACTGTTCAAGAGTATCTGGGGATATGTGAAGAAATCCATTGTCACGATACTGAGGGCCTATATGATGTATAAGCCGCTCAAATGCTTTACCTATCTGGCTTTACCGCCTGTTGTGGTGGGTATGCTGATTGGCTGTCGTTTCCTGTACTATCTGGCGCTGGGACAGGGAGGCGGCAAGGTGCAGTCTTTGATTTTGGCATGTACGCTGATTATCATAGGATTTTTGACGTTTATGATCGGGCTGGTGGCAGATGTGATTGCGGCGAACCGGAGAATTTTGCAGGATACCCAGTACCATGCGAGAAAAATTGAGTATGAGATGGCTTATGCGGGAAAGAAGCATCAGAAGGGGACGGCTTGGGAGGAAGAGAAAAGAAATCATCCGGCCCTTGAGAAGACCGGATGATGCGTAAGAGCCACAGTAAAAGGCATGCTACTACAGACCGTAGCGTTTGTAAAGCTCCTGACGATAGGCTTTGTCTGAAGTAGCACGGGTCAGTTCGTCAAGCAGGTTATCAGCAATGAGCTTTTGGGCAAGAGCGGCAAAATGATCTTCACCTTTGCTTTCTCCACGGCGTTCTCCTTCACGTTCACCTTCGAGAACCAGAGAACGACGGACACGGTTTTCTTCCTCGCGCTGCCAGCATTCGTCATAAACATAATTATTTTGATACATGGAATGCATGGTAGAAGCAGCATTGGAAATATCCGGATTTTGAGCAGCCATGTGTAAAACCTCCTTCCAGGGCGTTGCTTTAAAAAACTGAATCCATTGTACCAGATTGGATAAAAATATTATAGATTATAACGTTTGTAAAGCTCCTGACGATAGGCTTTGTCTAAAGTAGCACGGGTCAGCTCGTCAATCAGGTTATCAGCAATGAGCTTTTGGGCAAGGGCAGCAAAAAGGTTTTCACCTTCTGTTTTACCTTCAATTTTACCTTCAATTTTGCCCTCTGTTTTGCCGGCAATTTTGCCTTCAATGTATAAAGAACGGCGGATACGGTTTTCTTCCTCGTGCTGCCAGCATTCATCATATACATAATTATTTTGATACATGGAATGCATGGTAGAAGCGGCGTTGGAAATATCCGGATTTTGAGCAGCCATGTGTAAAACCTCCTTCCAGGTCGTTGCCTTAAAAAACTGAATCCATTGTACCAGACCGGATGAAATATCCTCCGGTTCGGCCAGTTCTGTATGGTTTAAGTCTATCACAGAAAGAGTG
>JAGANL010000044.1 GCA_017624235.1 Lachnospiraceae bacterium
AACTCTCATGTTGAAATGTTTAATCCAGCCAGAATCAACCTTGGCTAATTCTGTCCGTTAATTACTTTAGGTTGCTCCATCCCTTCTCCAGACCCGAAGATCTGCATTGTAAAGGAACTTCGCTTTTGTTCTGAAAATTTATCTCTTTAGAATTTTCAGGGTTGCATTGTTGTTCATTTGTCAAGGTACTTGATATCCTCCGATTATATAGAAGATATCGAACGGAGAAGGAGGGATTTGAACCCTCGCGCCGCTATTAACGACCTGCACCCTTTCCAGGGGTGTCCCTTCGGCCAGCTTGGGTACTTCTCCATAACTAACAGATTAAAAGAACTATATTATGTTCTGCGGAGTGGTATCTCCAGCGGAGAGGGTGGGATTCGAACCCACGCGCCCTTGCGGACAAACGGTTTTCAAGACCGCCTCGTTATGACCACTTCGATACCTCTCCGTTTGTTTTCATTTTTGTGCCGCACTCAGCAGCGCAAAAACTATTATATGCAAAAGGGTGTCACTTGTCAACAACTTTTTTTATTTTTTTTGACATATTTTTTTAACGTACCGCAAACCCGCATATTTACTGGCTTCTTTCCAGAAAAGCTTCTGCGATTTTCAGGTCCTCCGGGGTCGTAATCTTAATATTTTCATAAGAACCCTCGACTAATTTTACGGGGATATCCGTATAGGTTTCTACGACCATGGCATCATCCGTAATTCGGATTCCACGGGCCAGAAGATCGTCCTCCTCCTGTATCAATCTGGTATAAGCCCCATAAATCAAATTGTATTCAAATACCTGCGGAGTCTGCACCGCCCATACCCGGTCTCTCGGCGGGGTCTGCACGGCAAATCCGCTTCCATCTGCCAGCTTGATCGTATCCTTGACCGGCATGCCAATCACACAGGCATGGCATGTTTGTACCGTCTCGTATGCGCGTTTTAACATCGCCTGGTCTACAAACGGCCTTGCCCCATCGTGAATCATGACGTAATCCGGTCTCTTTGCTCCACGTTCCGCTTCCTGCAAACCGGCATAGACGGAGTGGTAACGCTCTCTGCCGCCCTCTACGATTGCTGCCACCTTACGAAAACCGTATTTTTCCACCATCTGTTCTCTGCAGTATTCGATTTCTGTCTTTCCGGTGACCAGAATAACCTCATCCACAAAGCTCTCTTCAAATGTTTTTAACGCATAATAGAGGACCGGATGCTCACGGATCAACAGATACTGCTTGTGCACACTGCTCTTCATCCGCTTTCCCTGTCCGGCCGCCAGAACAATCACCGTCGTTTTCATCGAAAAACCATGCCTTTCCGCCGTCTGCCGCTCCACTTTATCTTTCCATATGTTTTCACGGCTTTCGCAATCCCTTCTAACGTTCTCCGAGCTTCAGATTCGGCACGGCATTTAAATCCATTCCGCTTCTTTCGCCCTTGATATATTCATAGTAACCGGCTACGCCAATCATGGCTGCATTATCGGTGCAAAAAATAGGCGACGGATGATAGAACTGTATCTTTTCTCTTGCACAGGCCTGCTCAAAGGCTGCACGCAGCGCCGAATTGGATGCCACACCTCCCGCAATCGCAAATTTATCGTAGCCATATTCCTTTACCGCCGTCAGCGCATGCTCCACCAGCACATCTGTGACCGCTTTCTGGAAAGAGGCCGCCACGTCTGCCCGGTTCACTTCGATTCCTTTCATCTGACAGGAATTGAGATAATTGAGCACCGCTGATTTCAAGCCGCTGAAGCTGAAATCATAGACAGAATCCCCCACCCTGGCACGTGGAAAGGGTACTGCATCCGGATTGCCTTCCTTTGCCAGCTTATCAATTTTCGGACCTCCCGGATAGCCCAGTCCGATGGCACGAGCCACCTTGTCAAAGGCCTCTCCTGCCGCATCGTCTCTGGTTCTGCCGATAATCTCATATTCACCGTAATCCTTCACAACCACAAGATGCGTATGTCCGCCTGAAACCACCAGGCATACAAACGGCGGCTCCAGTTCTTTGTTTTCGATAAAATTGGCACTGATATGACCTTCAATATGATGCACGCCTACTAACGGCAGACCACTCGCAAAGCTGATGGCCTTTGCAGCGGATACCCCTACCAGAAGAGCCCCTACCAGCCCCGGACCATAGGTCACGGCTACCGCCGTCATATCCTTCAGTTTCATCCCGGCCTCATCCAGCGCCTGTTCGATGACCTGATTGATCTTCTCAATATGCTTACGGGAAGCAATCTCCGGTACGACTCCTCCATACAATTTATGAAGCTCAATCTGTGAAGAAATCACATTGGATAAGACCTCCCTGCCGTTTCTTACCACGGAAGCCGCTGTTTCATCACAAGAGCTTTCGATTGCCAGTATTAAAATATCATCTTTTTCTTCCTTCTGCATCTGTCTGTCCTTCTATTATATGCTTTTCCATTACCAAATGGTATTCTGATCCCGACTGTTTTGCCTATTCCTCATCTGTCAGATCCCAGCCGAGAATCTTCCACCGGTCATCCTCTGCACGGCGCAGCAAAAAGACCTCCCGGCTGTAAATCAGCTCTTTTCCCTGCCGTATGCTGTAATTGCAGTACATACGGGCATATTCACGTCCATCCATGGTGAAATATTCTACCTCCGTACTGGCAGGCAGCGCATAGTTGGCAATTTTGATGGACTTTTCATTGAACTCCGCAATATCCTCTTTCAGATTCGGTATATACTTTACGTCAACATTGTTGGCATTCAGCTCATCGTCATACAGCTCTTTCGCCCTTTCTGCAAGCCGCTCCAGTTCTTCCTCCGTCAGCTTTTCATTATAAAAGCATTTCGTCAGTTCACTGTAATATTTCATAACCTCCTTGGGCGTGGGCGGATAATCCGTTTCCAGATTCCGAAGCAGAACATTCTGAACCGCCGTGATCTTATCTGCCTCTGCCTCTCTGTCAACAGGCTTGTTAAAATTAGACAGATAAAAATAATAGGCGATGACCATCACCAGAAGCACAACAAAAATAATGGCTCCCTTCGTCCCCTTAAATTCAAATCTGGCTCTTCTGATACTTCTTATCATATCCGCTACCCCCTTTGCAGGCTGCTCTCTTCTCTTTGGTCTGTTATTCTTCCTCGAACTTCAATTCTATGCTTTTACCGTCTTTACCTGCCTCTGCGTTTGAAAAAATATTCCGCACCGCATCCATATACTCTTCCGCCTTGACTAACGAAGGACTGTAATGCGTCAGCCACATGCGCTTCGGCTCCGCTTTTCTGGCAAGCTCAGCCGCTTCGTAAAAGGTCATATGCTTATACTCTTTGGCCTTTGCCTTCTTTTCCGGCTCCCCATACATACCTTCACAGATAAAAAGATCGGCGCCCTGTGCGTTTCGGACAATGCTCTCTACCGGTCTGGTATCCGTACAGTAGGTCACATGAATTCCCTTTCTGACCGGGCCCAGTACCATATCCGGCGTATAGGTTCTCCCACCGTCAGTAATGGTCTCACCCTTCTGCAGCCGACTCCAGTATTTCCGTTCAATCTGCAGCAGTTCAGCCTTTTCCGGCTGAAATTTACCGGCTCTTCCAATCTTGACATTATAGCCGTAGCAGGTTACATTGTGGTTTACCCGAAATGCTTCGATAGTCATTCCGTCCATTTCAAAGCACTGCTGTTCACTTTCCGTCAGCTCCTGAAAACGGATTTCAAAGGGCAGCTCCGGTGCAATGACACGCAGGGAATTGACTACTCTTTCCAGTCCTTTCGGGCCAATCATCAAAAGCGGCTCCGTCCGTTCCGCATTTCCCATGGTAAGGAGCATCCCCGGCAGTCCGCTGATATGGTCTGCATGATAGTGTGTGAAGCAGATTACGTCAATCGGCTTCGGACTCCAGCCCTTCTTTTTCATGGCCACCTGCGTGCCCTCTCCGCAATCGATCAATACACTTTTCCCATTGTATCGTACCATCAGCGCCGTCAGCCACCGATAGGGCAACGGCATCATTCCGCCGGTACCAAGTAAGCAAATATCTAACATGAATTACCCTCAAACGCTTTTCAAGCTGCTTTCTGTCAAATTCTATCTTCTATAAAAGCTCCGTACTTTCCTCCTCCGTTACCGGAAGTACAAAAGCCTGTATGATTTCCTCATAGCATTCTTCACACAGGTCAAACCTGTGACAGATTCCATCCCTGCTGCTGAAATATCCAAAGTCATAGTCCACATGAACACAGCCTTCCTTCAGGATTCCTTTTTCCACTGTCAGATTTCTTCCGCAGCGGTTACACCTTACTTCCGTTAACTCCCTGTCCTTGCCCTCCGTATAACACCTCATTGCCTGTCTCCTCCTTATCCGTTCTTTTGTGACACAGTAATCCATGATTTCATTATACCGGGTGTACCCCGAAAGTCCGGTGGTAATTGCTGTCAGTTCAGACTCCATTCTCCTGACGTTTCCACATAATCACGG
>JAGANL010000045.1 GCA_017624235.1 Lachnospiraceae bacterium
GCACCTGACTTTTAATCAGGTTGTCGGGGGTTCGAATCCCCCGTGCTTCATGATAGAAGGTTGTAACAGATTCTATAATCTGGATACAGCCTTTTTTCTTTCTGAAAATTTGATAAACAAGATGCAAAAACAAGAAAAACAATTATATAGTCCCATTTATAGTACACTGAATCATGTATTCTTATTTCAACAGGAAAAGTGCAATGTTGAAAAGGAAGGTGTTTATTATGAAAGGATACTGGGTCGGAGATGGATATATGGGATATGTGAATGGAAATTATATGTTGTTTGCATGTGAAGAGGATTATCTGGATTATATTTGTGAGGCGGCATAAGATGTATCAGTTTTATTCTGCGAGAAATGAATCCTTGTGCTGTATATTGCACGATAAAGCAGTAGTATGGTATAATTTCCGTGTTTTAAAGTGTAAGGCTTAGAAGGTAAGGAACCATATCATTAGAATGAGGAACAGGCGGAGGAAAAAAGAGTGAGGTTATCATTTCGGCAGACAAAGTATGCAAGTTATATTGGCTATGTGACACAGGCAATTATTAATAATCTGGCGCCACTTTTGTTTGTAATATTTCAGGATGAATATCAGATTTCAGTGGAAAAGATTGGACTACTGATTTCGGTTAATTTTGGAGTTCAGATTATTGTAGATTTTCTGGCAGCAAAATATGTAGACCGTATCGGATATCGAATCAGTGTGGTAGCAGCACATATTTTCTGTACGGTCGGGCTGATAGGACTGGGTCTTCTGCCGGTTATTTTCCCTTCTGCTTATGCAGGATTATTGACAGCAGTTATTATCAATGCAATTGGAGGAGGTCTGATCGAGGTTTTAATCAGTCCGATTGTAGAGGCGCTTCCAGGCGATGAAAAGGAGTCAGCGATGAGTATGCTGCATTCCTTCTATTGTTGGGGCCATGTGGGAGTTGTTGTATTTTCTACGGTATATTTTAATGTAACAGGAATTGCAAATTGGCATTTTCTTCCTGTAATATGGGCAGTTGTGCCACTGTTTAATACGGTGCTTTTCAGTATGGTGCCGATTAAGACATTGGTAGAGGAAGGGGAAGAAATTCCGCTTCGTAAGCTTTTTCAGGTAAAAATATTCTGGCTGTTGTTTCTTATGATGGTATGTTCCGGTGCATCTGAGCAGGCGATGTCACAGTGGTCTTCCTATTTTGCAGAAAAGGGTCTGGGTGTTTCCAAGACCATGGGTGATTTGCTGGGACCGTGTGCATTTGCCTTGATGATGGGAATCTGCAGGATGATTTATGGGATACGCGGTTCTAAAATGAATTTGCGCAAGACGATAATGAGCTGCAGCGCTCTCTGTATTATCAGTTATTTGCTGGCTGTTTTTGCTCCGCATCCGCTGTTGGGACTGTTGGGATGTGCTATGTGTGGTTTTTCGGTAGGTATCATGTGGCCGGGAGTGTTTAGTCTCTCTGCGAAATGTTATCCGCAGGGAGGAACCGCTATGTTTGCGATTCTGGCACTGGCCGGGGATCTTGGATGTTCATCCGGGCCGGGACTGGTAGGGTTATTGTCGAATATGAGCGGCGAATTAAAGTGGGGACTGTTATCTGCCATTATTTTCCCAATTCTGCTAATACTTTCTATTAAATTGCTCTTTTTTTTCATGCGGAATGATGATAAAATCTAAGACAACAGAGTAGCATAGGTGCAGAAGCAGATGGATAAGGAAAGACTGGAAGAAACGCTGGAAGGAACGAAAGAGAAGGAAAAGAGAAGAAGTCCGGATAAGTGGAAAAAGACGGTTTGGATCGGCATATCCGTGAGTCTGGTAATTGTGGCGGTGCTTTATGTTAGCGGCGCCATATTCTTTCAACAGCATTTTTATCCGAATACCTGGATTGATGGGGAAAATTACGGATGGAAAAATGTAATACAGGTAGAAGACGATATTCGTAATCAGACAAAAAGCTACGAATTGGTCATATATGGACGGGACGGTGTGACGGATCGGATACGAGGTGACGAGATTGAAATGGAACCTCTCTTTGATGGAAGTCTGGAAGAGATTCGGGAGAAACAGAATGGCTTCTTCTGGGTTCCGGCTTTGTGGAGTCCGAAAGACTATGAGATTCCCCGGCTGGTGAGTTATGACGATGCGTTGTTTCAAAGGAAGCTTTCTGAATTAGAAATATTTCAGAAAAGAAATATTGTTTCGCCGCAGGATGCGTACATAGGAGAATACGATGAGAAGACAAACAGTTATTCCATCATAGCGGAAAAGCCCGGCAGTGATATACATAGGGAGGAAGTAGTACAGGCAATAGAGGAGGCTCTTTCCTGTCTTCAGGAGGAATTGGATCTGGAGACGATAGACTGCTTTACCAAACCGGCTGTTACCAGTACGACAGCCTGGTTGAATCGTGTGGTGAATACGTTGAATAAATACGTATCGGCTAAAATTATTTATGACTGGAATGGAGCCAGAGAGGTCATTGATGGAACACAGATTCATAATTGGCTTATGGTGAAGCAGAAGAATGTCGTTATTGATGAGGAGAAGGTCAGGGGTTATGTGAATGAGCTGGCCAAACGGAATGATACATTTGGTAAAAAGCGGGAATTTCAGACGACAGAGGGAGAAACCATTACCTTAAGCAGTGGGTCCTATGGATGGTGGAGTGATCGTTCCGGGGAAACAAAGGAACTGGTCGAGTTGATAAAAAAAGGGGAAACGGTGGAACGGGAACCGCTTTATCATGCCAGAGGTTATGTAAAGGGACAGAATGATATTGGAAATTCCTATGTAGAAATTGATCTGGGACGGCAGCATCTGTATCTTTATATAGAAGGAGAGCTCGTGTTGGAAAGTGACTTTGTATCAGGCAATGTAGCCAGAGGCTTTGCCACACCGGCAGGGGTTTTTGGCTTGACCTATAAGGAACGTCATGCGACACTAAAGGGTACCAATTACGCGACTAAGGTGGATTACTGGATGCCGTTTAATGGTAATATAGGAATGCACGATGCAGGATGGCGCAGCAGCTTTGGTGGAGATATTTATCAGACCAATGGTTCGCATGGATGTATCAATTTGCCGAAAGAGGCTGCAGCACAGATATATGATAAGATAGAGCAGGGGTTTCCGATTGTCTGCTATCATTGACAGACAGAACAGGCGGGAGTTTATGGTTAGAAGGATTTTTTTCTGGGAACAGCGGGAAGCGCGGCGTGAACGGAGACGGGCAAAGCAGAGAGCTATTATAGAAGAGGTCAGAAGAGAGGGCAGAGATATTCTGGAATCTCGAAATTACAGACGGACGAGGGAGCACATCCAGCATGGCGATATGACGGTGCAGAGACATACGATGGATGTGGCCAGATACAGTGTCTTTATCAGCCAGAAGCTTAGAATTTCATGTGACAGACAGGCGCTGATACGCGGAGCATTGCTGCATGATTATTTTCTCTATGACTGGCATGATAAGGAACATGTTAATATTGCACGGCTGCATGGTTTCAGGCATCCGGGAATTGCGCTTAAAAATGCGGAGCAGGAATACGACCTGACAGATCGTGAAAAGGAAATCATTGAAAAGCATATGTGGCCGCTGACGGTTGTTCCGCCTATGTGCCGAGAGGCGTGGATCGTAACGGCAGCAGATAAATACTGCTCTCTGATGGAGACGCTGCATCTGCATAAAAGATATAAAAGGAATAAAGAGTAAGAGAATGAATTTTCCCGAACCTTATTTGTATGACAGATTAAAAGCATTGGCAGAGTCGGATTATTATCCGTACCATATGCCGGGACATAAACGAAATATGAAAGGGCGCCGTATGGACGCCCTTTATGAAATTGATATTACGGAAATTGATGAATTTGATAATCTGCATGCTCCAGAGGGTATCCTAAAGGATGCCATGAGGCGGGCAGCGGATTTTAATGGATCTGAGCATACTTATTTTCTGGTGAACGGAAGCAGCTGCGGTATACTTAGTGCATTGATGGCATGTGCAGCAGGAGGCGGCAGAGTTCTCATGGGAAGAAATGCGCATAAATCTGCCTATCATGCTCTGTATCTCGGAGCGATGCAGCCGGTATATGTCATGCCTGAAATTGTGCGGGAATATGGGTTTCCGGGTGGAATCAGACCGGATAGGGTGCGCCTGTTGCTGGAGCGGGAAGAAAACATAGATGCAGTGTTTATCACCTCTCCGACCTACGATGGAATATTGAGCGATATCAAAGAAATCGTTCGGATTGCGCACGAAAAAAAAATTCCTGTCATTGTAGATGAAGCGCATGGAGCACATTTCCCACTGTTTTCGGAATATGAAACGGCGGTATCCTGTGGGGCGGATCTGGTTATCCAAAGTATACATAAGACTTTGCCGGCACCGACTCAGACAGCGTTGCTGCATGTGAACGGAACATTGGTGGATCGGGAAAAGGTGGAGCGTTATCTACAGATTTTTCAGACTTCGAGCCCTTCTTATGTGCTGATGAGCGGCATGGATGAATGTTTCCGCCTGTTGAAGGGGGAGGGAGCTGTACTGACAGAACGTTTTCGGGAGCGGCGAAGGATGTTTGATCACGGGATGCAGGGGTTGTCCTGTCTTCGGGTATATGGCGGCAAAGAGGATCGGAGTCTTTGGGCAAGCTATGGCATAAAGAACGTAGATATGGGAAAACTGGTCATATCTGCTAAGAATATGCTAATAACCGGAAAAGAGCTTTACGAGAGACTGCGTATGAAGTATCATTTACAAATGGAGATGTCAACGCAGGCTTATGTACTGGCAATGTTGACAATTCTGGACAGCCGGGAGGGCTGGAAACGTCTGGCAGAGGCAGTGATCCAGATTGACAGGGAGCTTTTAGAGGTATCCGGGGAAGGCTGTAGTATCAATGAAGGACAGATGGAACAGAGGCGACGGCTTGGTGAGTTGTCCTGTTACGGGGAGAAAAATCCCGTCAGAATGCCTGTTTTTGCAGCGCAGAATGCAGAAAAGGAATGGATACCGATTGCAGAAGCGGAAGGAAGGATTGCGGCGGGAATGGTAAATCTGTATCCGCCCGGAGTTCCGATCCTGGTACCGGGAGAGGAAATTATCGACGCCTTGATAGAATTTGCAGGAGGATGTCTGCAGGCAGGATTGAATTTACAGGGTATCTGCAATAAGGAAGAGGTGTTAATTCCTGTAGTACGGGAATTTCAATAAAAAGCTTTAACAGTAAAAATATAAGAATCCAGAAAGGAGTAATTTTTATTTTATGAGAAAAACAAAAATTATCTGTACCATTGGACCAGCATCCCAGAGTGTGGAAAAACTGAGGGAACTGATGCAGGCAGGTATGAATGTGGCAAGATTCAATTTTTCCCATGGTTCGCACGAGGAACAGAAAGGAAAACTGGCCAATGTACTCAAAGTGAGCCAGGAACTGAATCTGCCGGTAGCCACTTTATTGGACACAAAGGGGCCTGAAATCCGTCTGGGAGATTTTGCAGACGGAAAAGTCCAGCTGGAGGCAGGCGCTAAATTCGTGCTGACAACCGAGGAAATCCTTGGAACAGCAGAGCGTGCTACCATTACCTATAAGAATCTCCGAAACGATGTAGAGACCGGAATGTCTATTTTGATTGATGATGGTCTGATTGAAATGGTTGTGGAGGAGATTACAGATACAGATATTGTTTGTAAGGTGGTAAACGGGGGGCCGGTATCCAATCATAAAGGTGTGAATGTACCGGGTGCAAAGCTGTCTATGCCGTTTATCAGTGAAAAGGATAAGAGCGATATTTTATTTGGTATCGAGATGGGCTTTGATTTCATTGCGGCTTCCTTTACAAGGACAAAAGAGGATATTCTGGAAATCCGTGATATTCTGAAGGAGCATAAGAGTCCAATTAAGATTATTGCAAAAATAGAAAATCAGCAGGGTATTGAAAATATCGATGAGATAATTGATGTAGCAGACGGCATTATGGTTGCAAGAGGAGACATGGGAGTAGAGATTCCGCTGGAAGAGGTGCCGATTTTACAGAAGAAGATTATTAAGAAAGCTGTTTCCAAAGGAAAACATGTCATTACCGCAACACAGATGCTGGATTCCATGATGAAGAATCCAAGACCGACCAGAGCCGAAGCAACGGATGTAGCCAATGCCATTTATGATGGTACGACAGCAATCATGCTTTCCGGAGAAAGTGCAGCGGGCTTATATCCGGTGGAAGCTGTAAAGACGATGGCCAGAATCGCAGAGCGTGCAGAGGCAGATATTGATTATCGCGCACGTATGATCCGGTTTAAGAATAAAGATGAAAAAATGGATGTAACCGGCGCAATCTCTTATGCGACATGTTCGACCGCCATGGAACTGGATGCTGCCGCGATCATAACGGTTACGATGTCGGGATTCACAGCAGAAATGGTATCCCGCTATAAACCGGGCTGCCGAATTATCGGATGCAGTGTTAATCCGCGTGTATGCAGACAGATGGCATTAAGCTGGGGAGTATCTCCGGTGCTTATGACCAGAGAGGAGACGACGGAGGCGCTGTTTGATGAAGCAGTTCATGCTGCAAAAAAGGCGAAGCTGATCAAAACGGGTGATACGGTTGTATTGACAGCAGGTGTGCCGGTAGGTATTCCGGGAAGAACAAATATGATTCGTGTCATTGAAGTGGAGTAAAGAAAAGTGTATAATAAGTAATGCAGACACCCTGTGCTCATCGGGGATGATGAGCACAGGGTTATTTTCATTTTAATGTATATGGATTTGCAATAAAAAATACGGGCAGAGAGGTACGTATATGAAAAAATATATGATGGCATTTGACCAGGGAACAACAAGCTCGAGATGTATTTTATTTGATCATAGCGGAAGAATGTGTTCGGTGGCACAAAAGGAATTTACACAGTATTATCCGAAAGCCGGCTGGGTGGAGCATGATCCTTTGGAAATCTGGTCTTCACAGCTTTCGGTTGCGGTAGAGGCCATGGGAAAAATCGGGGCGGTACAGGAGGATATAACTGCAATCGGTATTACCAATCAAAGAGAGACGACCATCGTATGGAATAAGAAAACAGGGCGTCCTGTATATCGTGCTATCGTATGGCAGTGCCGCAGGACAGCAGATATGATGGAAGAGCTGCAGGAGGAGGGCTATGATAAGGTCATCCAGCAGAAGACAGGGCTGATACCGGATGCTTATTTCAGCGGTACCAAGATCAAGTGGATTCTGGACAATGTGGAACATGCCAGAGAGCAGGCTGAGGCAGGAGAGCTTCTGTTTGGTACGGTGGATACCTGGCTGATCTGGAACCTGACCAAAGGGAAGGCCTTTGTAACGGATTATACCAACGCATCCAGAACGATGCTCTTTAATATACATACGCTGGAATGGGATCAGGAGCTGCTGGATAAATTTGATATTCCGAGGTGCATGCTGCCCAGGGTCAATCCTTCGAGCTGTATTTTCGGATATACGGATGAGACCGTACTGGGAGGGGAAATTCCCATTGCCGGTGTGGCCGGAGATCAGCAGGCGGCCTTATTTGGTCAGTGCTGCTTTGATAAGGGCGAGGCAAAAAATACGTATGGTACCGGATGCTTTCTGTTAATGAATACAGGAAGTGAACCGATTCATTCCCAAAATGGCCTGCTTACGACAATTGCCGCCAGTACGGAGGGAGAGGTACAGTATGCACTGGAAGGCAGTGTTTTTGTCGCAGGAGCCGCGCTGCAGTGGCTGAGGGATGAGATGCGGATGATAAAGAGTGCGCCGCAGTCGGAGGAATATGCCCGCGCAGTCGAAGATACGAACGGGGTTTATATCGTACCTGCTTTTACCGGTCTGGGGGCGCCATATTGGAATCCGCATGCGAGAGGTATGGTGGTTGGTCTGACCAGAGGCGCTAAGAAGGAGCATTTTATCCGTGCGGCTCTGGAATCTTTGGCTTATCAGACCTATGAAGTCATAGAAGCGATGCAGAAGGATGCCGGTGTAGCGATTCGGGATTTGAGAGTGGACGGCGGAGCCAGTGCAAATGACCTTTTGATGCAGTTTCAGGCGGATCTGCTGCAGAGCAGCGTAATCAGGCCGGAGTGCATTGAGACAACAGCGCTGGGAGCGGCTTATCTGGCCGGCATTGCAGTTGGATTTTGGAAGGATAAGGACGATGTCAGGCAAAATTGGCAATTGTCCCGGAAATTTTTCCCGATGCTAAAGGTATTTGACAGAAATGAAAAGATAAAGGGGTGGAAAAAGGCAGTGCGCTGTGCACAGTTCTATGCACAGGATGAAGAATAGAGGAATAGCTGTGATAAAAGTCGAAACAGGAGGTGAGAGCGGTGGATATCAGGGTCAATCAGGCTGCGCAGGCCAATCAGGTGGAGCAGCAGAGACAGGCGGCACAGGCAGATGGAACCTTTAAATTTACGTTGGCAAGTCGTGTAGAGGAAGAAGGACTGCAGGCCCGTCTGAATCTGATGATGGAAGAAATAACCAGACAGGGAGACCGTATTTCCAGAAAGATGGATATCCGGGATATGAAACGCTACCGGGGACTCATCAAAGAATTTATGAATGAGGTTGTAAGCCGTTCCCACTCATTTTCAAGAGAAAATTTTCTGGACAGGAGAGGCCGTCACAGGGTTTATGGAATCATACGTCTGGTGGATGAGACGTTGGATGAGCTGGCACAGGAGCTTGTAAAGGATGAAAAGGATCATATAGCGATTTTAAATAAAATTGGAGAAATCCGAGGACTGCTGTTAGATATTTTTACATGATGGATAGAAAAAGAAACGGAAAGAGGTGGACGGATTATGGCAGCATTTAAAGATATTATCGGTCAGGAACAGTTAAAGGAGCATTTACAGACCGCAATACGTACCAATAAGGTGTCGCACGCATACATCATCAACGGAGAGAGAAGCTCCGGTAAGGAATTTATTGCGCAGGTTTTTGCGATGGCACTGCAGTGTGAGAGAGGAACGGAGGAGCCGTGTCAGGAATGTCATTCCTGCAAACAGGCATTGTCTCACAATCAGCCGGACATTATCCGGGTGACGCATGAAAAGCCAAATACGATCGGTGTCGAGGATATCCGCAGTCAGATCAATGGTGATATTGCCATTAAACCGTACAGCTCACCGCGAAAAATCTATATTATGAACGAAGCGGAGAAAATGACCGTGCAGGCTCAGAATGCTCTGTTAAAAACTCTGGAGGAGCCGCCGGAGTATGCGGTTATCCTGTTACTCACGACAAATGTGGATGCCCTGCTTCCGACGATTGTAAGCCGGTGTGTCGTATTGAATATGAGGCCGGTACAGGACGAGCTGGTAAAAAAATATTTAATGGAAGAGCTTCAGATACCGGATTATAAGGCGAAGATTTGCGTAGCCTTCGCAAGAGGCAATATCGGCAAGGCAAAGATGTTAGCTTCCAGTGAGGAGTTTGACAATATTCGGGAAGAGGCAGTCACTTTGTTGAAATATATTGATGAAATGGAAATCAGTGAAATTACGGCCGCGATAAAGAAAATTATGGAATATAAAATTGATATCAATGATTATCTGGACATTTTATCGGTCTGGTATCGGGATGTTTTGCTGTTCAAGGCAACAAATGATGTCAATCACTTGATTTTTAAAGAGGAAATACAGTATATTAGAAAGGTAGCAAATAAGTCTGCTTACGAAGGCATCGAAAAAATCATTGATGCAATGGAAAAAGCCAAGAACAGGCTGAATGCAAATGTCAATTTCGATTTGACGATGGAATTGCTTTTGCTGACAATAAAGGAGAACTCATAATGACGAAAGTAATCGGTGTACGATTCAGAACGGCGGGGAAGATTTATTTTTTTGACCCGGGAAAATTCAACATAAAGAAGGGTGACAATGTCATCGTGGAAACGGCCAGAGGCGTGGAATTCGGAACGGTGGTAGGTGATCCAAGAGAGGTAGAGGACCATAAGGTGATTCAGCCGTTAAAACCGGTGCTGCGTATTGCGAATGAACGTGACAGGGCACAGGAAGAGGCAAATAAGCAGAAGGAGAAGGAAGCCTTTCGGATTTGTCTGGAAAAGATCAGGAAGCATGGGCTGGAAATGAAGCTGATTGATGCAGAATATACCTTTGACAACAATAAGGTGCTTTTTTACTTTACAGCAGACGGAAGAATCGACTTCCGTGAGCTGGTAAAGGATCTGGCCAGTGTATTTAAGACCAGAATAGAGCTGCGCCAGATTGGTGTGCGTGATGAGACAAAGATCATGGGCGGAATCGGTATCTGCGGCAGGCCGCTGTGCTGCCACAGCTATCTGTCCGAATTTGCTCCGGTATCCATCAAGATGGCCAAGGAACAGAATCTGTCCCTGAATCCGACCAAGATTTCAGGAGTCTGCGGCAGACTGATGTGTTGTCTGAAAAATGAAGAGGAGACCTATGAGGAGTTAAACAGAAAGCTTCCGAATGTAGGGGACTATGTGACAACGGACGATGGCCTGAAGGGAGAGGTGCAGAGTGTCAATGTGCTGCGCCAGCTGGTCAAGGTCATTGTCGAGACAAACGATGAAAAGGAAATCCATGAGTATCGTGCAGAACAGCTGCGGTTTCGGAAGAAGCATAAAAAAGAGAAAAAGGATATGTCCGATACCGAATTAAAAGAGTTAAAAGAGTTAGAGAAGCTCGAAAAGAAGGAGAAGCAGGAAAATCGTAACCTGTAAAAGTGCAATGGAAGTCAGCCTGAAGGAAAATGAGCGAATAGACGATCTTCAGCGGAACAATTACCGTATTATTCAGAATCCCCAAAAATTCTGTTTTGGGATGGATGCTGTTCTTTTATCCGGTTTTGCGCGTGTCCGGGACGGAGAAAGAGTTCTGGATCTGGGCACCGGAACAGGCATTATTCCGCTGCTGCTCTCCGCTAAGACAGGTGCGTCACATTTGACCGGATTGGAAATTCAGGAGGAGAGTGCAGATATGGCGGCGCGGAGCGTTGCCTTAAACGGACTGGAAGAAAAAATAGATATTATCCGGGGTGATATCAAAGAGGCAGGCACAATATTTGGGGCTGCTTCTTTTGACGTTGTGACATGTAATCCCCCTTATATGATTGGTCAGCATGGTCTGAAAAATCCGGATGCGCCTAAGGCAATCGCAAGACATGAGGTACTGTGTACGTTAGAGGATGTAATCAGTCAGGCAGCAAAGCTATTAAGACCGGGAGGAAATTTCTTTTTGGTGCACAGACCATTTCGTCTGGCAGAAATTATGACGCTGTTAGTCAAGTATCGTCTGGAGCCGAAGCGGATGAAGCTGGTTTATCCGTTTATCGATAAGGAGCCTAATATGGTGCTGATCGAAGCGAACCGCGGAGGGAAGTCGCGGCTTACGGTGGAAAAGCCGCTGATCGTTTATCAGGAGCCGGGGGTGTATGCACCGGAAATTTATGAAATCTATGGATATTGACGGAAAAGTGTTCTGTGGGGGCAGAGTAAACCAATGAAAAAGGGTAATAAAAGGAAAAATGGGCTTCGATTCGTCCAGATGCTTCTGACAGCAGTCATTTTGATGACTTTGAACGGCTGCGGAACGAAAGAGGCCAGACCGGTAATGCAGCAGAAAGAAAATAAGCTGGTTTCCGGGAATGAAATCGTGTTGGAACCGGAGACGGTATCTGAGAATAGCAGCATTTCCGGCAATGAGACCGTTTATGAGGAGATGTCGGAAGCGGAAGAACAGGCAGTGGCCGGAGAGGGAACCGTATCCGGAAACCAGATCGATGGAGACAGGAAGATAAAAGGTATCTATGTATCCGGCCCGATTGCCGGACATCCCAAAATGGATGAGCTGATTGAGCTGGTGGATGAGACAGAGCTGAATGCGCTTGTCATTGATGTGAAAAATGATGATGGCAGGATTACCTATCATATGGACAGTGGACAGGTAAAGGAGCTTGGAGCTTCTATGAATCTGGTCTCTGACATGGATGGTCTGATTCGTAAATGTAAGGAAAAGGATATTTACCTGATTGCCAGAATTGTGGCCTTTAAGGACCCGTATTTGGCGGAACAGAGGCCGGAGCTCTGCATACGTAGAAAGACCGGAGAGATGTTTCGGGATAAGAATGGTCTTGCCTGGGTGAATCCGTACCGGAAGGAGGTATGGGACTATCTGGTCGAGGTCGCTTCGCAGGCGGCAGCAGACGGATTTGATGAAATACAGTTTGATTACATACGGTTTTCAACAGATTTAAAGCCGGATCAGCTGGACTTTGGGCCGGAGGCAGAGGAGAAGGGCCGGACGGATGTGATTACGGAATTTACTGGATATGCTTATGAGAAGCTGTCTCCGCTTGGAGTGAAGGTGGCAGCGGATGTATATGGAACGGTCATTGACAATCAGGTGGATCAGGATCTGGTCGGACAGCAATATGGGACTATGGCAGAGCATCTGGACTATATCTGTCCGATGGTTTATCCGTCGCATTACGGCCCCGGAAATTTCGGCCTGAGCGTACCGGATGCAGAGCCATATGAGACCATTTTTGCAGCTATGACCCGGTCAAGGGAGGTACTGGAGCAGATACCGGGGGAAAGGCGTGCCGGTGTGCGTGTCTGGCTGCAGGCATTTACGGCAAAGTGGGTGAAGGGACATATATCCTATGGGCCGGAGCAGATTCGTTCCCAGATTCACGGCGCTTATGATGCAGGCTATGAAGAATGGATTTTGTGGAATGCGGCCGTGAATTATAAGAGAGAAGCGCTGCTTACGGACGAAGAAGCAGCGGAAGAGACAGGAAAATGGGCTGAGGAAAAGGCTGAGAGAGCCGCAGTGCAGGAGAATGTTTCTGGGAATGATGAAGGGGGATTCTAATGGACGAAAGAATGATCTTTTAAGACGAAAGCTCAGGGAATAGTTAAAAGGCTTTGCGAATGAGGATTGATTCCGGGACAGAGAAAGAAGGCTTCCGTAGGGAGCATAGCCGGAGCAAGCAAAAGCTCCAGAGCAGGAGTAATGAGGTAAGGCAGCTGTGCTTGCCAGCTTTTGTGATAAACAAAGCCGGGTGTGGTACTGAAGGAAATAATGCCATGTATGGTAGATAAATAAGACAGGATTCGCAGCTCCTGCAGTTCACGCGGACAGCCGGAGGCCTCCAGTGCACGGCAGCAGGATTGGTAAAGCCGTAAAAAGGGTGATCTGCGGCCGGTCAGGGCTTCGGAAAGAGAGAGAGGAAGTCTGGTTTTGCAGGTATGAAACAGAAAGTCAAAATAGTGGGGATTTTCTAAAAAGAAGGTTATATAGGAAAGGGAAAGCTGCATCAGCTGTTCTTTGGAGGCTGTTTTGGGGAAGGTACGCAGAATCGGAAAGAGGCGCCATAAGAGCTTGGAATTGACGTGATTCTCCATAGCGTGAAGCAGCTCCTTTTTACCGGAAAAATAAGTATATGGAGCGGAACTGCTGACCCCGCAACGGGATGCGACCTTTCTGAGAGAGAATCCTTCCATACCGTTGCTGTTTAAAAGACGGATACCGGATTCAATCATGGCATTTTTCAGATGACCGTGATGATAGGCTTTCTTTTTCATGATGGGGTAATCCTTTCTAAGATGTGAAATGTCAGCCACAGCGGCTGTGATGACCGGCGGCCGAGTTGCTTTGTGATACAACGAAAAGCAGAATAGAATTATTCTGTCAGGTGAGAAGCATTTTTGCTATAGAATATAGTTACTTATGTGATAATGCACGGAAACAAAAAGCGGTTTGAAGCAGGAAAAGGATGGATAATAAATATGACCGGAAAATTATATTTGTGTGCGACACCGATCGGAAATCTAAATGATATGACCTTCCGCGTTTTAGAGACTTTGAAGGAAGTGGATCTCATTGCGGCAGAGGATACACGAAACAGCATCAAGCTGTTGAATCATTTTGATATCCATACGCCGATGACCAGCTATCATGAATATAATAAAATAGAAAAGGCAGAGGTGCTGATTGCTCAGATGCAGGCAGGTAAAAATGTGGCGCTGATTACGGATGCCGGAACCCCTGCTATTTCCGATCCCGGGGAAGTGCTGGTGGCCATGTGCCAGCAGGCTGGTATTACCGTGACCTCTCTTCCGGGACCTGCCGCCTGCATTACTGCATTGACGTTATCGGGGCTGCCTACCAGGCGCTTTTGCTTTGAAGGCTTTCTGCCCTCGGATAAGAAGGAGAAAAAGGCCGTTCTGGAGGAGCTTTCCGGGGAAAGCCGCACGATGATTCTCTATGAGGCGCCTCATCATCTGGTGCGGACGCTGGAGGAATTGAAGGTAGTGCTGGGAGATCGTAAAATTTCGATTTGCAGGGAGCTTACCAAGAAGTTTGAAACGGTTTTTCCGACGACTCTGTGCGGCGCTCTGGAGTATTATGAGCAGAATGAGCCGCGTGGGGAATATGTGCTTGTCATTCAGGGAAAGAGTCTTGCCGAAAAGCGGGAGGAAGAGAAGGAAGGATGGCAGCAGCTTACGGTAGAGGAGCATATGGCTCACTATGAAGAGCAGGGGATTTCCCGGAAAGAGGCGATGAAATTAGTAGCAAAGGATCGGGGTGTCAGTAAGAGGGACATTTATCAGCAGCTTTTGTAAAGGGGAAGGTATGTCAGGAAAACGCAAGGAGCAGATCGAATTTCGGTATTATGAGATGCCGGAAAATCTGCCGATTTTAGCCCTGATGGGTGACAGCTGGAAAATGGAATATGGCAAGGATACGCCGGGACTTCATTTTCACAATTTTATGGAAATTGGATATTGCCATTATGGGGCCGGAACGATGACCGTGGAAAACGATGAAATCCGTTTTGAGCCGGATACCTTCACGATTATTCCCAAGAATGTGCCGCATAAGACGCTCAGTGATAAGGGTGATGTAGGCTTTTGGGAGTATCTGTTTGTGGATGTGGATTCCTTTGTAAAGGAAATCTATCAGGATAATGCGGCATTTGCCAGAACTCTGATAAAACGGATCAATTCGCAGGTGCATTTTATCGATGCGGACAGAAATCCGGGACTGGCGGAGCCTGTCAAGCAGCTGTTTCAGGAGATGTCGGAAAAGAAGGAGTTTTATCGGGAAAAGTGTAGGGGAATTTTACAGGTACTGCTTCTGGAAATTGCCAGAAACAGCAGGGAAAAGCAGCCTGCTAATGACAGGAATGTGAGAAAGCAGACATCGGAACCGGAAAACCATCATGTACAGATAACGGCGGCACTTCACTATATTGAGGCACATTATGCAGAGGAATTGAAAATAAGAAAGCTGGCGGATGTGTGCCATATGAGCGAGACACACTTTCGCAGAGTATTTCATGAAATTATGAATATGACTCCGTCTCAATATGTCAATCTGGTGCGGATTGAGGCAGCCTGTGAGCTCATGCAGAGAAGCGACCTGTCTATGACACGAATCTCGGAACAGACCGGCTTTGGGGCAACCTCTACATTTAATCGAAATTTTAAAGAAATGACAGGTATGTCACCCTATCAGTGGAAAAGGAATCCGGAAAAGCTTACGGGAAGAAATAAGTATCGGATTTCTGCTCTCAGAGGATGGTATTAAGGTATGGTATGAAAAGAAGCATGGAACCTGTAAAAAGGTCGAAAATGCTTCTTTTTTCATTGAAAAATATTAGAAATAAGCATATTCCTATTATATAATGAGAGAATAAGGGGGTCATGTCAGGTGACGCAGGGCATGATTCAGTACGGTACAGGAATAAAAAACGGGAAAGGAAGGACAATTCTTATGGGAACATTTGATTATGGAAAGGTAAAAGACTCTGCTTTTTTCAGGGAAAACAGGATGGATGCGCATTCCGACCATCATTTTGCGGCAACGATGGAAGAGGCAAAACGGGATGAGAACCGCTTCCGTTACAGCTTAAACGGGCTGTGGAAATTTGCTTATGCGGAAAATTATCAGAGTGCGCTGCACGGCTTTGAGACAGCAGATTATGATTGCAGATTATGGTCGGATATCTATGTGCCGGCACACATCCAGATGGAGGGCTATGATGTACCGCAGTATGCGAATGTGCAGTATCCATGGGATGGACATGAGCATATTGAGCCGGGACAGATTCCGGAGAAATTTAATCCGGTGGCAAGCTATGTGAAATATTTCACACTGCCGGAGGAGCTTTGTGGAAAACCGGTCTACATTTCCTTTCAGGGTGTGGAAAGCGGTATGGCGCTCTGGCTGAACGGACAGTATGTGGGCTATAGCGAGGACAGCTTTACACCGGCAGAGTTTGAGCTGACTCCTTATATCAAAGAGGGCGAAAACAAGCTGGCAGTACAGGTTTATAAATGGGTAGGCGGCAGCTGGTGTGAGGATCAGGACTTTTTCCGGTTTTCGGGTATCTATCGCGATGTATATCTCTATACGGTTCCGGCAGTCCATGTGTATGACCTGAGGGTAAGGACACTGTTAGATGATGCTTATCAGGATGCGGTGCTGGAATGTAAATTGCATATGACAGCAGCAGGCAGTGTGCGCCTGAGTCTGTATGATGCAGAGGGTAATGCAGTAATGCTTACAGCTTCCGGTGCAGAGAGCGGGACTGTGCAGGCAGATGGAACCGTGACGGCGGCTCTTAAGGAGGGTGCAGAAAATCTTCTGTCCTATGAAGTGCGTGCACCGAAGCTTTGGAGTGCGGAATGTCCGTATCTGTATGAGCTTCGGATGGAGCTTCTGGATGAAAACGGTGAAGTGACAGAGGCAGTGATTCAGACGGTAGGTTTCCGCCGTTTTGAGATGAAGGACGGCGTGATGCAGTTAAACGGAAAGCGTATTGTATTTAAGGGTGTAAACCGCCATGAATTCAGCTCCCGGACAGGACGCCATGTTTCTTATGAGGAGCTGGAGAAGGATATTTTCATGATGAAGCGTAATAACATCAATGCAATCCGTACCTGTCATTATCCGGACGATTCCAAGATTTATGAGCTGTGTGACCGCTATGGACTGTACATGATTGCGGAGACAAACCTGGAGTCTCATGGTTCCTGGGATTCTGTTCCGCGCGGAGATAAGAGTCCTGCCGATGTCGTGCCGGGTGATAAGCCGGAGTGGCATGATATTATGATCGACCGTGTGGAAAGTGAATACCAGAGAGATAAGAACCATCCGGCAATCCTGATCTGGTCCTGCGGTAATGAATCCTTTGGCGGCAAGAATATTTATGATATGTCCCAGCATTTTAAAGCATTGGACCCGACCCGACTGGTGCATTATGAAGGTATCTTCTGGGACAGACGTTATAACGATACGAGCGATATGGAAAGCCAGATGTATCCTTCTGTAGAGCGTATCAAGGACTTCCTCAGTAAGGACAGAAGCAAGCCGTTTATCTGCTGCGAATATACACATGCCATGGGCAACTCCTGCGGCGCTATGCACAAGTATACGGATCTGACCGATACGGAGCCGTTGTATCAGGGCGGATTTATCTGGGATTATATCGATCAGTCCATTTATAAGAAGGATCGCTACGGAAAAGAATTTCTGGCATACGGCGGTGACTTTGACGACAGGCCATGCGATTATAATTTCAGCGGAAACGGTATTGCCTATGGCGGTGAACGGGAAGCCTCCCCGAAGATGCAGGAGGTGAAGTTCAATTATCAGAACATCAGTGTCACGGTTGAAGATGGCAGGGCTGTTATTAAAAATAAAAATCTGTTTATCAATACCAATGTATTTGATTGTATCGTGACTGTACAAAAGGACGGACATATCATTCACAAAACACCGGCATTTGATGTGGATATCGCACCGCTTAGTGAGGGAAGCATCGGACTGGAAAAGAAGACGGAGCCGGGTGAATATGCAGTGACGGTTTCCTTCTGTCTGAAGGAGGATACGGATTGGGCGAAGAAGGGCCATGAAGTAGCCTTTGGACAGGGTGTGTATCGTGTGGAAGAGGCAGGAAAGAACTATGTGGATATGATTGCCGCAAAGGCTGCTTTTCCGGCAAATACACACGGTCTGCTGCAGGCGGTGGAAAATAAGAAGGCCGTATTTGAGATTGTGCGTGGTGACTGGAATATCGGTGTCAGAGGAGAGAATTTTGAGGTACTGTTCTCTGTGCTGAATGGCGGTCTGGTATCCTATAAATATGCAGGACGGGAAATGATCAAGGCGATTCCGAAGCCGAATTTCTGGCGTGCACCGATTGATAATGACTGTGGAAATAATATGCCGTTCCGCTATGCACAGTGGAAGATTGCGAGCCTTTATCTGACACATAAGCCGGAGCCGTGCGGAACCGAAACGGACCCGAACAAGCCGAAAAATCCGAGAGTGGTAGAGGAAAACGGTACGGTCAGAGTCATTTACACATATGTTATGCCGACAACGCCGCAGAGCTTCTGTGAGCTTAGCTATGTGGTAGAGGCTGACGGTACGGTTCGTACCAGACTCAGCTACGATCCGGTAAAGGAACTGGGCGATATGCCGGAATTTGGTGTCATGTTCAAATTTGATGCGGATTATGACAGAGTGGAATGGTACGGAAACGGCCCGGCAGAGACCTATGCAGACCGTAAACACGGAGCGAAGCTGGGCATTTATAAAAATAAAGTGGCTGACAACATGGCAGAATATATGGTACCGCAGGAATGCGGCAACAAGACAGGTGTCAGATGGGCAAAGGTAACGGATGCGAAGGGAAGGGGAATGCTCTTCTTTGGAGAGGAGCTGAATTTCTCAGCACTTCCGTATACTCCTCATGAGATGGAAAATGCCATGCATGCGTTTGAGCTTCCTCAGGTGCACTATACGGTTGTCCGGGTTGCAAAGGGCCAGATGGGTATCGGCGGAGATGACAGCTGGGGCGCAAAGACCCATCCGGAATATCTGCTGGATGTAAGCAAAAAGCTGGATTTTGAATTTGCTTTCCGCGGGGTGTAAAATAGAGGAAGAGAAATTCTGGCGGAGGTGGACGATGGGCAATACCATGAAAAGCATTTATGACTGCTATACCTTAAACAACGGTGTAAAGATTCCCTGTGTGGCATACGGAACCTATAAGGCAGCGGACGGAAACAGCGCGGAAATCATCCGTATGGCGATAGAGGCAGGATACCGGTATTTTGATACGGCTTCCTTTTATGGAACGGAGAGCTATCTGGCAGAGGCAATCCGGGAGAGCGGAGTGAAAAGAGAAGAGTTCTTTATCGCATCTAAGGTCTGGAAGGACGAGATGGGCTATGAAGAGACAAAGCAGGCCTTTGAGCGAACCTTGCACAATCTGCAGACGGACTATCTGGATCTTTATCTGATTCACTGGCCGCTTCCTTCGGTGGATTATAAAGAATGGAGGCAGCTTGATCTGGATACCTGGCGTGCAATGGAGGAGCTGTATGAAGCCGGAAAGATACGGGCAATCGGTCTGAGCAATTTTCTTCCGCATCATATGGAAAATATTCTGGAGAAGGGAAGGGTGCGGCCGGCGGTTGATCAGCTGGAGTTTCATCCGGGTTATATACAGAAGGAAGCGGTAGAATACTGCAGGAAGCAGGATATACTGGTACAGGCATGGAGTCCGATTGGAAGAGCCAGGGTATTGCAGGAGCCGCTTATTCTGGAGCTGGCAGGGAAATATCAGGTATCACCGGCACAGATCTGTCTGCGCTTTGTGCTGCAGGAGGGCGTGATTCCGCTGCCCAAGTCTTCCTCTATGGAGAGAATGAAGCAGAATCAGGATATTTTTTCCTTTGAGCTTTCTAAGGAGGATATGGCAAGGCTTGAGTCTATGCCGCAGACTGGGTGGTCGGGAGAGCACCCGGATAGAGAACGGGTGAGATTTTAGGATTGACAAATACTTCGCTTGTAGGTAAGATATCCTTATTCAGAATATTTTAATTCCAATAAGAGGGAGTAGTTTACACCAGAAAAAGCGGATGAAGTTCTGTATCACGCAGGAAAGCATTTGCAAAGTGGTGTCATGTCGGTCGTCATCACGTAGAAATACCGGTCGGCATACCGTAGGAACGGCAAACAAGACTTTTATTGTGCATTTCGTGCGCAGTAAAGGTCTTTTTTTGTGCACGTTTGCGGGCGTGGAATACGCTGTCCGACAGTATATGCGCCGCAGAGCAGACATAGGAGGAAACGGGAATGATGTATGGATTATTAGTAGTAGGTTTTGTGCTTCTGATCAAGGGAGCGGATTTTTTTGTAGAAGGCAGTTCATCTGTTGCAAAGTTGTTACGTGTTCCGTCGGTCATTATTGGACTTACCATTGTGGCGCTGGGGACAAGTGCACCGGAGGCTGCCGTCAGTGTGACAGCCGGATTATCAGGCAGCAATGACATTGCATTGGGAAACGTACTTGGCTCTAACCTGTTCAATCTGTTGGTGGTAGTAGGTGTGTGTGCGCTGATCAAACGGTTTGTGCCGGATGAATCCATTATGAAGAGAGATTTTGGAATTAGCATTTTGGCCGCAGTCCTCTTATTTATATTTATACTGGATCAGAAGCTTGGAAGAGTGGAGGGACTGATTTTACTGACAGGCATGGCCGCTTATATTATTATGACCGTAAGGGTAGCGATTAAGAACCGGGAAGAGGCCGAGGAAGAGATCAAAACGTTGTCTCCGGTCATGAGCATACTTTATATCGTGGGTGGCGTGGCAGCAGTCATTTTGGGAGGTGATATGGTTGTGGATAATGCGTCTGCCATTGCCGCTGAGTTTGGACTCAGCCAGAATCTGATTGCGCTTACCATTGTAGCAATCGGTACTTCTCTGCCGGAGCTGGTGACATCCATAGTAGCAGCGAAAAAGGGAGAGAGCGGTCTGGCGCTTGGAAATGTGGTCGGCTCCAATATTTTCAATATTCTGCTGATTCTGGGAATGTCATCAGGGGTGCATGCCATTACGGTTTCGCAGGAGTCTGTTATTGATGTAATCGTGCTCATTATTATGAGCATTGCAGTATTTCTGGGTTGCAGGATTAAGGGAAGCATGGGGAAGGCAGGCGGTGCTGCAACAGTCCTTGCCTATCTTGTGTATACTGTTTATATTATCATGAGATAGCATAGAAGAAACGAAACAAAGCTGATATATCAGGATGGAAGAGAACCGAATGGAATGGAACAAAAAGGGACAGGCGGGCAGCCCATAGGGGAACTGTCCGCCTGTCCATTGTGTCGGAGGGTTTAGTAGGTAAATAACTGTACCCAGTAAGGAGTACCGTTGCTTACATGATAACCGACGCCGATTTTGGTAAACTTGTCATTCAGAATATTAGCACGATGTCCCGGGGAGTTCATCCAGCCTTTTACAACCTCTTCCGGGGTTTTCTGTCCCCAGGCAATGTTTTCACCGGAGCCTCGGTAACTCACGCCATGCTCCTTCAAGGCAGTGCTGAAGCTGCTTCCATTGGGACGTGTGTGGGAAAAGGATTGTACAATTTCCTTTGCACGGGTATTGGCTGCAGATGTTACAGCGGTATCCATGGTAAGCGGTGCTAAATTATTTTTGGCACGCTCTGCATTCACAAGCTCGACTACCTTGGCCGCATAGCTGGAAGCAGAAGGATCGGTGGTGCCGGAGCCGTTCTGATTGCCGGAGCCGTTCTGGCTGCCGGAATTGTTCTGGTTGCCGGAGCCGTTCTGAGTACCGGAACCGTTGTTTCCGCATCCCGGCAGCTTATGGATTACGACGTTGCAATTTTTCAGAAGTTGGGACAGCTCTTCAGAGCTGCTCTGATTGATCTGTCCGGCATAATATTTCACCGATACCGGTTTGGCTGAATTGGAATTACAATCCGTCGTGGCCTGGCTGCCTCCTAAAGAAGCGGTTGTAAGAGCTGCGCTTGTGAGCATGGTTGCTGCTAAAAGATTCATAATTATGTATCCTCCTTTTTAAATATTACAAAAGTGTTACAAATATGTTACAAACAAATCATATCACAAAGGGAAGAGAAAAAGACTTCCAATATTTTGCAAAGGTTTTAAGTGCTGCATATTTTTATAAAAGAAACAGTTGACAAACCCACAGACCAATAATATACTTTGAGTGTCAAACTATTCAGGAACAGTTTTATAAATTCAATTAGTATGGTTAAAGGAGACAACGCACAATGTTAGAAAGAGTAAAAGAAATCATTCAGGAACAGTTAAACTTAGACGGAGTTGAAATCACAGAGGAATCTTCCTTCAAGGATGATCTGGGAGCAGATTCTCTTGACTTATTTGAGCTGGTTATGGCTTTTGAAGAGGAATATGGCATTGAAATCCCGTCTGAAGATTTAGAGCAGATTACAACAGTTGGAGCTGTAATCGAATATATGAAGAATAAAGGCGTAGAAGCATAAAATCTCCAGACATTGAAAGAGTAAGGTAAGCTATGAAAACAAGAGTAACGGAATTACTGGGAATCCAGTACCCGATTTTTCAGGGCGGCATGGCATGGGTAGCTGAGTATCATCTGGCAGCTGCGGCTTCTGAGGCAGGTGGTCTTGGAATCATCGGTGCAGGCGGTGCTCCGGCAGAATTTGTTCGTGATCAGATCCGTAAGACCAAAGAGCTGACAGATAAGCCGTTTGGTGTAAATGTCATGCTGATGAATCCGGAAGCAGATGCGATTGCACAGGTAATCGTAGAAGAAGGTGTGAAGGTCGTTACGACCGGAGCAGGCAATCCGGGTAAGTATATGAAGCTTTGGAAGGAAGCCGGTGTGAAGGTCATTCCGGTTGTGGCCAGTGTGGCGCTTGCAAAGATGATGGAGCGTTCCGGTGTGGATGCGGTCATTGCAGAGGGAACAGAATCCGGTGGACACATCGGATCTGCTACAACCATGACACTGGTGCCTCAGGTCGTGGATGCTGTTTCGATTCCGGTTATTGCGGCAGGCGGAATTGCAGACGGAAGAGGCTTTGCGGCATCGATGATGCTGGGAGCCGAAGCGGTACAGATGGGTACCCGTTTCCTCGTAGCAAAAGAGTGTGTCGTACATGAAAATTATAAACAAAAGGTTCTTGCAGCCAAGGATATTGATTCGGAGGTAACCGGTATGAGTACCGGTCATCCTGTTCGTCAGATTCGCAACAAGATGACGAGAGAATATCTGAAAATGGAAAAGGAAGGTGCAACTCTGGACGAGCTGGAGCATCTGACCTTAGGCTCTTTACGGAAGGCCGTTGTAGACGGCGATGTCGTAGAAGGCACGATTATGGCAGGCCAGATTGCAGGCATGGTCAAAAAGGAGCAGACCTGCAGGGAGATCATGGAAGAAATCATGAGCGAGGCAAAGGGACTGTTAAAAATTCAGTAAAAGAAGTACATAGGAGGTCTGTAACGACAGACCTCCGTTTTATCCGTTTATTAGTTTGAAAATCAAAATATTTGATATTATTTACATTATAGAGAAAAGAAAAAATGGAACAAGGGAAGGATGGTAGTTATGGGAAAAATTGCATTTATGTTTCCGGGACAGGGAGCACAGTATGTCGGAATGGCAAAGGATTTTTATGATGCGGTTCCGGTCAGCAGGGAGATGTTTGAGCTGGCAGGAAAGGCAAGCGGGCTGGATGTGACTGCGCTTTGCTTTGAGGAAAATGAGAAAATCAATATTACAGAATATACACAGATCTGTATGCTGGCAGCCGAGGTTGCTATGTACAAGGCTTTGGAAGAAAAGGGCATCAAGCCGGATGTAACAGCCGGCTTAAGTCTTGGTGAGTATGGTGCACTTGTGGTAAGTGGTGCGATGACCCCTGAAGAGGCCTTTCAGGTCGTAAGACAGAGAGGTCTTTTCATGCAGGAGGCCGTTCCGACCGGAGGTGCTATGACCGCTGTGCTCGGACTGGATACGGAGACGATTGAAAAGGTGTGTGCCGAGACAGAGGGGACGGTCAGCGTGGCCAATTATAACTGCCCGGGACAGACCGTCATTACCGGAGAGGAAAAGGCCGTTGCTGCCGCCACTGAGGCTTTAAGTGCGGCAGGAGCAAAGAGATGTGTACCGCTTAAGGTCAGCGGGCCGTTCCATTCTCCGATGCTGTCCGGTGCCGGAGAAAAGCTGGGAGAGGTATTGGCAGACGTAGAAATCCATGATATAACCGTTCCGTATCTGGCTAATGTAACAGCGGATTATGTAACGGACAAAGCGCAGGTAAAGGAGCTTTTGACGAAGCAGGTAGCATCTTCTGTAAGATGGCAGCAGAGTGTGGAGCGAATGATTGCGGATGGTGTGACTACCTTTGTGGAAATCGGACCGGGCAAGACACTGGCAGGCTTCATGCGTAAGATCAGCAGAGATGTAACTGTCTATAACGTAGAAAAGCTGGAAGATGTAGAGAAGGTAGCAGAGGCATTAAAATAAGATATTTTTTGGACAGGAGGTACATATGTTAACAGGAAAAGTGGCACTTGTGACAGGTGCGAGCCGCGGAATCGGCAGGCAGATCGCATTGACACTGGCAGGCTATGGAGCAGAGGTCATTGTCAATTATAACGGTTCCAAAGAGAAAGCAGAAGCCGTTGTCAAGGAAATCGAGGAAAAGGGTGGCAGAGCAGTTGCAGTACAGTGTTCCGTAGCCGATTATGAAGCATGCGGAGTGATGATCACACAGATGCTAGAGCAGTTCGGCCATATCGATATTCTGGTAAACAATGCCGGCATCACAAAGGATAATCTGATGATCAAGATGTCTGAGGCTGATTTTGATGCGGTGATTGACACGAATTTAAAAGGTACGTTCAATACGATCAAGCATATGTACCGCCCATTCTTAAAACAGAAGTCCGGCAGAATCATCAATATGTCTTCCGTATCCGGTGTGCTTGGAAATGCAGGACAGGCAAACTATGCTGCCTCCAAGGCGGGAGTCATCGGTCTGACCAAGAGCATGGCAAGAGAGCTTGCCAGCAGAAATATTACGGTCAATGCGGTAGCGCCCGGTTTTATTGATACCGACATGACACAGGCTATGACGGATGCGGCAAAAGAGGCAACGCTGCAGCAGATTCCGCTTAAGCGAGTTGGAAAGCCGGAGGATATTGCAGAGACAGTGGCATTTTTAGCAAGTGACAAAGCAGGCTATATCACAGGGCAGGTCATTTCCGTGGATGGCGGTATGGCGATTTGATATATGTGGTTTTGAGAAAACAGGTGAAAAGGAGATAGAAAATGAGCAGACGTGTAGTTGTAACAGGTATGGGTGCGATCACTCCAATCGGTTTAAGCGTAGAGGAATTCTGGGCCGGTGTGAAGGAAGGAAAGACCGGGTTTGCAGAGATCAGCAAATTTGATGCTTCCGAATATAAGTGTAAGATTGCAGCAGAAGTAAAGGGCTTTGAAGGCAAAAACTTCATGGATTTTAAGGCGGCCAAGCGAATGGAGCTGTTCTGCCAGTATGCAGTAGCAGCTACGAAAGAGGCTATGGAGGACGCAGGACTGGATATGGAACAGGAGGATCCGTATAAGGTAGGTGTTTCCGTGGGTTCCGGCATCGGCTCTCTGCAGGCTATGGAAAGAGAGCACAGCAAGCTGTTGGAGAAGGGGCCGAATAAGGTGAATCCTCTTCTGGTACCGATGATGATCTGCAATATGGCAGCAGGCAACGTATCCATTCAGTTTGGTTTGAAGGGCAAAAGCATTAACGTAGTGACAGCCTGTGCAACCGGTACAAACTGTATCGGTGAGGCCTTCCGTACGATTCAGTATGGTGATGCGGATGTCATGATAGCAGGCGGTACGGAGAGCAGCGTAACACCGATCGGTATCGCAGGCTTTACTGCTCTGACCGCACTTACCTCTTCCGATGATCCGGCAAGATGCTCGATTCCGTTTGATAAAGAGAGAAGCGGCTTTGTCATGGGTGAAGGTTCTGCCATTGTGGTACTGGAGGAATTAGAGCATGCAAAGAAGCGCGGTGCGAAGATTTATGCAGAGGTAGTCGGCTATGGCTGCAGCTCCGATGCTTATCATATCACCTCCCCGGCAGAGGATGGTGCAGGAGCGGCAAAGGCTATGGAAAATGCGGTTGCTGATGCAGGAGCAAAGCCGGAGGATATTACTTATATCAATGCACACGGCACCAGCACACACCACAATGATCTGTTTGAGACGAGGGCAATTAAGCTGGCATTCGGTGATCATGCAAAGGATATGAAGATCAATTCTACGAAATCCATGATTGGTCATTTATTAGGCGCAGCAGGTGCAATTGAGTTTATCACCTGTGTAAAGGAACTGCAGGAAGGATATATCCACCAGACAGTAGGCTATCAGGTGCCGGACGAGGAATGTGATCTGGACTACTGCAAGGAGCCGGTAACAGGCGAGTTTACCTATGCGCTGTCCAATTCCCTTGGATTTGGCGGTCACAACGCAAGTATTTTGGTAAAAAAATATGAGGGCTAAATAAGGAGGGGGAAAATTATGTCAGTTTTATCTGCAAAAGAGATTATGGAAATCATCCCGCACAGACAGCCCTTTATGCTCATAGATACCATTGAGGAGCTGGAAACAGGAAAAAGAGCAGTTGGAAAAAAATGTGTTTCTTATAATGAGCCGTTTTTTGCCGGACATTTTCCGCAGGAGCCGGTTATGCCCGGGGTACTTATCATTGAAGCGCTGGCTCAGGTCGGTGCGGTAGCCATCCTTTCCCAGCCGGAAAACAAAGGAAAGCTGGCTTTCTTTGGAGCTATCAATTCCGCGAAATTTAAAGGGAAGGTAGTTCCGGGTGATGTACTGATGCTGGAGACCGAGATTATCAAGTCCAAAGGCCCGATTGGTGTAGGAAGCGCTAAGGCAACGGTAGACGGTAAGGTCGTAGCGCAGGCTGAGCTTACCTTTGCGATAGGAGATGCAAAATGAAACCACTTGTCATAGGTGACTTAGTTGCCAAAATTCCTGTGATTCAAGGCGGAATGGGTGTCGGCATCAGCCTGCATAAGCTGGCCGGTGCCGTGGCGGCAGAGGGAGGAATCGGCATTATTTCCACAGCGCAGATCGGTTTCCGCTATCCCGAATTTGATGAACATCCGATTGAAACGAATCTTCGTGCTATTGCAGATGAGATTGCCAGGGCGAGAGAGATCGCAAAGGGCGGTATCATCGGTGTAAATATTATGGTAGCCACCAGAAAATATGAAGAGTATGTCAAAGCAGCCGTGGCAGCCGGAGTGGATCTGATTATTTCGGGTGCCGGACTTCCCATGACTCTGCCGGCTTTGGTCGGAAAAGCAAAAACAAAGATTGCGCCGATTGTCAGCAGTGTGAAATCGTCAGAGGTAATCTGTAGATACTGGCTGAAAAAGTATGACAGGCTGCCGGATCTGGTTGTAATTGAAGGCCCGAAGGCAGGAGGGCATCTGGGATTTTCCAGAGAACAGCTGGATGCTTATACGGATGAAAGCTATGATGAAGAAATCCGTCAGATTATAGAGCATGTGAATGATTATGCACAGAAGCATGGAGTGGAAATCCCGGTAGCCGTAGCAGGCGGCGTATACACCAGAGAGGATGCAGAGCATTGTATGGAACTGGGAGCAAGCGGCGTACAGATGGCAACCCGTTTTGTAACCACCTATGAGTGTGACGCACCGGATGCTTATAAACAGTCTTATATCCGTGCAAAAAAAGAGGATATCGTAATCGTGAATAGTCCGGTAGGTATGCCGGGGCGGGCGATTTTGAATCCTTTTATGGAAAAAGCAAAGCAGGGGCGGATTCCGCATGGAAAATGTCATTTGTGTGTCAGCACCTGTAAGCCGGCGGAAACACCGTATTGTATTACGGAAGCATTAGTGAATGCGGCCGAAGGCAGGGTGGATGATGCGCTTTTATTCTGCGGCAGCAATGCGTATCGTGCAAAGAAGCTGGAGCATGTGGCAGATATTATGAAGGAATTTCAGTAAAAGGAGGCTAATGATGACCAGCAGAATCGTTGGAACAGGAAGTTATTTACCGGAAACGGTAGTAACAAACGATGATTTATCAAAGATCATGGACACTTCCGATGAATGGATTTCCAGCCGTACCGGAATCCGTGAACGGAGACTTGTAAAAGAAGAAACAACGGCGTCTATGGCAGCAGAGGCTGCAAAACGAGCCCTGGAAAATGCCGGGGTAAGTGCCGATGAGATAGACCTGATTATTGTAGGGACGATTACAGGGGATTATGTGACCCCTTCGACAGCCTGTGAGGTGCAGGCCGCAATCGGTGCGGAGCATGCACTGGCATTTGATTTGAATGCAGCATGTTCAGGCTTTATGTTTGCTTTAAGCAGTGCACATGCCTATTTACAGGCAAATCTGGCGAACGCTGCACTTGTGATTGGTGTGGAAACGCTTTCCAAAATCATGGACTGGAATGACAGAAGCACCTGTGTACTGTTTGGAGACGGTGCCGGAGCTGCGGTTGTCAAAAGGGACGAAGTGGGTCTTTCGGGACTGGACCTGGGCTCCGATGGTGCAAAGGGCATGGTACTGGCCTGTCCGAACCGTACCAACAACAATCCGCTCGTGCAGACGGATAAGGCGCTCGGATATACCTATATGGATGGACAGGAGGTCTATAAGTTTGCGGTGACCACTGTGCCGGAGAGTATTCATAAGGCAGTGGAGCATGCCGGACTGGAAATCGGGGATATCAAATATTTTGCCCTGCATCAGGCCAATATCCGTATCATACAGTCCGTTGCCAAGAGATTGAAGGTAAGTGTGGATAAATTCCCAATCAGTCTGGATCACTGTGGAAACATTTCCGCAGCCAGCGTGCCGATTCTCTTGGATGAGATGAACCAAAAGGGGATGCTTGAGAGAGGCGACAAGATTGTAATGAGCGGCTTTGGCGGCGGACTTACCTGGGGAACGGCGGTACTGACCTGGTAGGGATGAATCAGGTAGTTATATATTGTTTTAGTATGGAACGCATCAGAGAAAAAGGGATTTGTCTGGTGCGTTTTTATTGATTTTGTAAAAAGTAAAATAAATATAAAATTAAAAATAAGAATTGACGGTATTAAGAATGGCCTGCTATAATAAAATAAAGCCAGTCATTCTAATGCACATCATTTCAGTTTATCTGTTTTCTAATATGTATCCGGTATATGGATACATTATCTGTTTTAGAATCCTTGCTTAAAATACCAATTTATTTCACAGCAGGGAAAAGCAGATCCATACCGATGGATGAGCAGAATTCCTGCATATTCAGAGGGAGGAAGAAAGCTATGAATGTAACCAAAGAAGAAAGACAAACCTATGGAACCTACAAAGACCGTGTATTTCGTATGCTGTTTCAGAAAAAGGAAGCACTTTTGGAGCTGTATAATGCTTTGAATCAGACCGCTTATACGGATTTGGAAGCCTTGACAGTGAATACGCTGGATAATGCTATCTTTATTAAGATGCGGAATGATGTGTCGTTTATCATTGACTGCAATATGTGCTTATACGAGCACCAGTCCACCTATTGTCCTAATATGCCGCTACGTGGATTTTTCTATTTCGCTGATTTGTATAAGAAGCTGACAAAAGGAATTGATTTAAGTGTGCGAAAGCAGGTTAAAATTCCAACACCGCATTATCTGGTTTTTTATAACGGCATGGAACGGCAGGAGGAAGAGTATGTCCAACATTTATCGGATGCCTTTGCAGAGGGAAAGAATGGATGTATGGAATTGACTGTGCGGACTCTTAATATCAATTTTGGACATAATCAGCAACTTTTGGAACAATGCAGGACTTTGTATGGATATGCTTATTTTGTGGCAGCGGTACGGAGAAATATGCAGACGATGGAGATGCGGGAGGCTGTAGAGTCGGCCATAGATCAATGTATTCAGGCAGATATATTGCGGGAATTTCTGTCAGAGCAGAAGGCGGAGGTGGTAGCCATGTCAATTTATGAGTATAATGAAGAATATGTGCGAAAGACTTTTTTTGAAGAAGGAAGAGAGACAGGCTATGATGAAGGACTTGCCGATGGAGCGGAAAAGAAGCTGATTATTCAGATTTGTCGCAAGCTGCAAAAGGGAAAGACTCCAGAGCAGATTGCAGAAGAGTTGGATGAGGAGCTTTCCGATGTGAAGAGAATATGCAGGGCGGCAGAAGCCTGCAGACCGTATTATGATTGTGATGCAATCTATGAAAGAATGAAAGGCACTGCGGTAAAAATTTAAGTCGAATAGTTGCATTTTCAAAAATTCATGGTAAAATAGTCTCGATTAGTGCATATTTATTCAATTTATTTCAGGAGCAGTAAGGAGGAGACTATTATGAAGAACATGAAAAAAGTGGCAGCAGCGGTTTTAGCTGTATGTATGGCAGCATCCTTAACGGCATGTGGCAGTAAAGCACCGGCAGATACAGCAGCGCCGGCAGAGACAGAGGCTGCAGAGAGCACAGACGGAAGCGCAGCAGCGGTTGCCGGTGTAGATGACCTTCCGGGTAAGACAATCGGTGTGCAGCTTGGTACAACAGGTGATATCTATGCAAGTGATTACGAAGCAGAGGGTTCTACCATCGAGCGTTACAATAAGGGTGCGGATGCCGTTCAGGCATTAAAGCAGGGCAAGCTGGATTGTGTGATCATCGATAATCAGCCGGCACAGGCCTTTGTGGAAAAGAACGATGACTTAAAGATTCTGGATGAAGAATTTGCAGTAGAGGATTATGCCATCTGCATTTCCAAGGATAATAAGGAGCTGACAGAAGCAATTAACGGCGCTCTGGCAGAGTTAAAGGCAGAAGGAATCTTGGACAGTATTATTGCAAACTACATCGGGGATGATACCAAGGGACAGTCTCCGTATGTTTCTCCGGAAGGAGTGGATCGTTCCAACGGTACACTGACCATGGCTACCAATGCAGCTTTTGAGCCGTATGAGTACTATGATGGAGATAAAGTAGTCGGTATTGATGCAGATATGGCACAGGCCGTATGTGACAAGTTAGGCTATGAGCTGAAAATTGAGGATATGGAGTTTGATTCCATCATCAATGCAGTACAGTCCGGTAAGGCAGATATGGGTGTAGCAGGTATGACGGTAACTGAGGATCGTCTGACCAGCGTAGATTTTACAGAGCCTTACACTACAGCAAAACAGGTTATCATTGTAAGAAAATAGTTTTTGGTGTATGATATAAGAGCAATGGGGCTGTTGCAGCTATGCACAGCCTCATATTTTATGTAACGGAAAAGATTTTTGTATTACAGTCGGAGAAGGAGTGAATCAAGTGAGTGATTTTCAGCTGAAATTTTACACGAACTTTATTAAGGAAGACAGATATCTTTATCTGTTAAAGGGATTGGGGAATACGCTTATCATTACGCTGTTTGCGGTCATTATCGGTGTAGTACTTGGTTTTCTGGTAGCTATCATACGCTCGACCTATGCCAAGACGGGTAAGCTGAAGCTGTTAAATACACTCTGCGGCATTTACCTGACGGTCATCCGGGGTACACCGATGATGATTCAGCTCATGATTATGTTTTATGTTGTATTCGTAAGCTCCAATAATAAGATACTGGTAGCTGTCATAGCCTTCGGTATCAACTCCGGCGCTTATGTGGCAGAGATTGTCCGCTCCGGTATCATGTCCATCGACCAGGGACAGTTTGAGGCGGGCAGGAGCCTTGGTTTCAGTTATCCGCAGACCATGTGGTACATCATTATGCCGCAGGCATTCAAGAATGTTCTTCCGGCCCTGGCAAATGAGTTTATCGTGCTTTTGAAGGAGACGTCCATCTGCGGTTATATCGGTCTGATGGATTTGACCAGAGGCGGCGATATTATCCGCAGCCGTACTTATGAGGCATTCATGCCCCTTATTGCGGTTGCAATTATTTACCTGATTATGGTAGTAGGGCTGACGGCCCTTGTCGGAAAGCTGGAAAGGAGGCTGCGTGCGAGTGAGCGATAACAAGGAAATCAAGAACGGAGACGTTTTATTTGAAATAGAGCATTTACAGAAAAACTTCGGAGATCTTCAGGTTCTGAATGATATATCCACGAAAATCAGAAAAGGTGAGGTTGTGGTAATCGTAGGGCCATCCGGTTCCGGTAAATCGACCTTCTTACGTTCTCTGAATTTGCTGGAGGAGCCGACGGGCGGTGTCATTAAGTTCGAGGGACGTGATATTACAGATAAGCATTCCAATATCAACCTGTATCGGCAGAAAATCGGTATGGTATTCCAGCATTTTAACCTTTTCCCTCATAAGACCATTTTGGAAAATATGACTTTAGCGCCAATCAAGCTGTTGAAGATACCAAAAGCAGATGCGGAAAAGGAAGCCATGGAGCTGTTGGAGCGTGTCGGCCTGACAGAGAAGGCGGAGGCATATCCCAGCCAGTTATCGGGCGGGCAGAAGCAGCGTATCGCTATCGTGCGTGCACTTTGCATGCACCCTGATGTCATTTTGTTTGATGAGCCGACTTCTGCGTTGGATCCGGAAATGGTAGGAGAGGTTCTGAATGTTATGGCCGATCTGGCCAGAGAGGGGATGACCATGGTTATAGTGACTCACGAGATGGGCTTTGCCAGGGAAGTGGGTACGAGGGTCATGTTTGTGGATGAAGGCCAGATCAAAGAAGAAAATACACCGCAGGAATTTTTTGCGAATCCGAAGAATGAACGTCTGCAGGAGTTTTTGTCTAAAATTATATAAAAGGATTGAGCGAAAGAAGCGATGATGGAGCAGCTGCACGGGAATTTGTCCTGTGTGCTGCTCTATTTTGGTTCCATAAAATATTCCTCTGAAATAAATATGTAAAATGCACTTGACATGAAATGTAAAGCATACTATACTACAAATGTAAAGCAAACCATACATCTGATGCAATATCAGGAGTGAGGCTACGGTGTTGGATATATGAATTGCAGCGAAGCAAAAGAGGCAGGAAGGAGGAGCAGGGTGCGGACAAAAATTCAGGAGCTCCGAAAGGAGCACAGGATTACACAGAGTGAGCTGGCAGATGCTCTGGATGTGACCAGGCAGACGATTATATCGCTTGAAAATGGAAAGTATAAGGCATCTCTGGTACTGGCGCATAAGATTGCGCAATATTTTGGAACAACGATAGAAGAGATTTTTATATTTGAGGAGGAAGAAAATTTATGTTAGGATTATTTTGCAGCGTATCATGTACCGATAATGAGGAATATCGGAAATGTATTCAAAAACGTATGTGGTTATGGAGAGGAATGCTGGCAGCGGGCATTCTGACTTTTATCATTGCGTTTCTTGCAGGCAATTACTGGCAGATAGAGCTGGAAGACTTTATGCTGGGAATGTATCAGGGCGTTGGCGCAGGGCTGATTGGGGCAAGTGTTGCGCTGCTATTCAAGAACGGCAGACTTTTAAAGGACGAAGAAAAGCTTCGCAGGGCACGGATTGCCGCATCGGATGAACGGAACATGGAAATTGTATCCAGAGCCATGCGCGCAGCGTTAGTCGTTCTTTTAGTTGCCATTTATTTTGTGATGTTGATTGGGGGATTGTGGTATCCGCAGATTGCGTGGGTGCTGGCCAATCTGGTCTGCCTGTTTTTGCTTGCCTACGTGGCAGCATATAAAATCATTGCCAGAAAAATGTGAATATTTTCAGTAACAGTTTTCAAAGAATGGTATACTATAAAATAGAGCGAAAAAGAAGGAATAGGAGGAGCGTGTTATGAGAGAGGCATTGCTTTGGGCAGCAGGAGGAACTGGATTTACTTTCGGAATGACAGCATTGGGAGCGGCTGTGGTATTCCTGTTCCGAAAGGAGTCAAACGAAACCATGCAGAGGGTCTTTCTGGGATTTGCAGCCGGAGTCATGATTGCCGCTTCGGTTTGGAGTCTGTTGATTCCGGCTATTGAGGAAGCAGAGAGCACCGGACAGATCGGATGGATTCCGGCGGCCGGAGGCTTTGTACTGGGGGTTCTGTTTCTGATGGCACTGGATTTTTTCATGCCGCATTTACACATCGGCTCGGATGAGCCGGAAGGAGTCAGTTCTACATGGAAACGCACAACCCTTTTGGTACTGGCGGTTACACTGCATAATATACCGGAGGGAATGGCAGTCGGCCTGTCTTTTGCATTGGCGGCACAGCATGGCGGTGATCCGGCTCTGTATGCTTCGGCGATGGCACTTGCAATCGGTATCGGTATCCAGAATTTCCCGGAGGGAGCCGCGATTTCTCTTCCAATCCGACAGGGAGGGGCTACGCCTCTTAAGGCTTTTTGCTGCGGAAGCCTTTCCGGTCTGGTAGAACCGGTTTTTGGTATAGCAGTCGTGCTCATTGCAGCCTTTATTACGCCGTATATGCCGTGGATGCTGGCATTTGCAGCCGGAGCCATGCTTTATGTAGTGGTGGAGGAGTTGATTCCAGAGGCACATTTGGGGGAGCATTCTCATATTGGCACGCTCGGAGTCATGGCTGGGTTTTTAATCATGATGATTTTGGATGTGGCCTTAGGATAAAACAGGAACAGAAAAAGCATGTCAGCTATTTGACATGCTTTTTGATTGCTTCAAAGCTTTCTTTGCTGATAACATGCTCGATCCGGCAGGCATCCTCCGCCGCAATATCGGCATCCACGCCAAGACGGATGAGCCAGGAGGTCAAAAGCTGATGCCGTTCATAGATCATCTCTGCAATTTCCTTCCCGGATTCGGTCAGATAGATAAACCCTTCTTTGGTCACTGTAATATGATTTTTCTCCCGAAGATTTTTCATCGCAACGCTGACGCTGGATTTCTTGAATCCCAGTTCCTCGGCAATATCAACGGATCGGACAACCGGACGCTTTTGGCTCAGGATTAATATTGTTTCCAGATAATTTTCGGCAGATTCATTTACGTTCATGGATATTACCTCATCTCTAAAAGTATTATGGTGATTATAGCATATTTTCTACATGTCATCAAACTCCATAAAATCCAATATTTTCTAATTTTTATTATTGACAACTAATAAATGTTAGCATATACTAACAGTGCAAAAAGAAAGCTTCTTATTGGTAAACCGCATAATAGATCAGGAAAGAAGGAATGTATGATGCCGTTAACAATGGTAAGAACAGGAGAAAAAAGCATTATCCGTAAGGTGGGTGGCAAAGAGGAGACAAGACGTTTCCTGGAAAATCTGGGATTTGTAGCAGGAGGAACCGTTACGGTTGTATCCGAAACAGGTGGAAATATCATTGTAAATGTAAAGGAATCCAGAGTGGCGATTGGAAAAGATATGGCAAATAAAATCATGGTGGGCTAATCTGTCCGTTATGTATAGATCAGAAAAAGGAGAGGAAAAGATGACACTGAAGGATGTAAAATGCGGCCAGACAGTGAAGGTTGCAAAATTAACCGGGGAAGGACCGGTCAAGAGGCGTATCATGGATATGGGTATTACAAAAGGAATTGAAATTTTTGTCAGGAAGGTTGCTCCGCTTGGCGATCCGGTAGAAGTAACGGTCAGAGGATATGAGCTGTCATTGCGAAAGGCCGATGCGGAAATGATTCTTGTCGAAGAATTTTTATTGAACAAAGGTTAGTTAGAACTAATTATAGTGAGATAAGTAAAATCAAAGAGAGCAAGGAACCTGACGGAGAATGTCAGGCGGAAAAGAGGTAATATATGTCAATCAAAATTGCATTAGCAGGAAACCCTAACTGCGGTAAAACAACATTATTCAATGCCTTGACAGGATCGAATCAGTTTGTGGGAAACTGGCCGGGTGTTACGGTAGAGAAAAAGGAAGGGAAATTAAAGGGGCATAAGGATGTCATTATTATGGATCTGCCGGGTATTTATTCCCTGTCGCCCTATACGCTGGAGGAAGTGGTAGCCAGAAATTATCTGATTGAACAGAGACCCGACGTGATTTTAAATATTGTGGACGGAACCAATATAGAGCGTAATCTGTATCTTTCCACACAGCTGATGGAGCTTGGAATCCCGGTCGTCATGGCAGTCAACATGATGGATGTCGTAGAAAAGAACGGCGATCATATCGATACAGCAAAGCTTCAGGAAAAACTGGGATGCGAGGTCACAGAGATTTCCGCTTTAAAAGGCAGGGGTATTGAAGCTGCGGCAGAAAAGGCGGTTCGGGCTGCCGGAAGCAAGGAAGCATTACAGCCGGTACATAAATTTGCCCCGGAGGTAGAAAAGGTATTAGAGTCCGTTGAACAGAAGCTTGGCAGTGAGATTTTAAAGGAGCAGAAGCGATTTTTTGCAATCAAGCTTCTGGAGAAGGATGATAAGATTGCAGAACAGATGCAGAAGGTTCCGGATGTATCCGCAGAGATTGCCCATATGGAAGAGGAGATGGACGATGATACGGAAAGCATCATCACCAATGAAAGATATGTTTATATTTCTTCTATTATAGGAGAGTGCTATAAAAAGGGCAATAAAGAGAAGCTGACTGTATCGGATAAGATAGACCGCATCGTGACAAACCGTTTTCTGGCCCTTCCGATTTTTGCCCTTGTTATGTTTCTGGTATACTATATATCTGTAACGACGGTAGGAACCTGGGCAACGGATTGGGCAAATGACGGAGTATTTGGTGAAGGTTTTCGTCTCTTTGGTTTGGAGATTCCGGGCATTCCGGTGCTGGTAGAATCCGCTCTTAACGCTGTGGGATGTGCTGACTGGCTGTCCGGGCTGATTCTGGATGGTATCGTGGCCGGTGTAGGAGCTGTCCTTGGCTTTGTACCGCAGATGCTTGTGCTCTTTATCTTTCTGGCATTTTTAGAGGCGTGCGGTTATATGGCACGAGTAGCATTTATCATGGATCGTATCTTCCGAAAGTTCGGTCTTTCCGGGAAATCCTTTATTCCGATGCTTATCGGTACCGGATGCGGTGTGCCGGGAGTTATGGCTTCCAGAACGATTGAAAATGACCGTGACCGTAAAATGACCATTATGACCACTACCTTTATTCCGTGCGGTGCGAAGCTTCCGATTATTGCACTGATTGCAGGAGCTTTATTCGATGGGGCATGGTGGGTATCGCCAAGTGCCTATTTTGTGGGAATTGCAGCAATCATCTGCGCCGGTATCATTTTAAAGAAGACAAAAATGTTTGCAGGTGATCCAGCGCCGTTTGTGATGGAGCTTCCGGCCTACCATATGCCTACCGCAGGCAATGTGCTTCGAAGCATGTGGGAGCGGGGATGGTCTTTTATCAAAAAAGCTGGTACAATTATCCTGTTATCTACTATTGTAATCTGGTTTACAACCTATTTTGGATGGGTGGATGGACAGTTCAGAATGCTGGAGGATCTGGAGATCGATCATAGCATTCTGGCTGCAATCGGCAATGCCATTGCATGGCTCTTTATCCCGCTTGGATGGGGAGACTGGAAATCTGCTGTAGCAGCGATTACGGGACTGGTAGCCAAGGAGAATGTAGTTGGTACCTTTGGTATCCTTTTCGGATTTGCAGAGGTAGCTGAGGACGGTGCAGAATATTGGGGGACTCTTGCAGGAAGTATGACCGCTGTAGCAGCCTATTCCTTCCTGGTATTTAACCTGTTATGTGCACCCTGCTTTGCAGCTATGGGCGCTATTAAGAGGGAAATGAATAATGCGAGATGGTTCTGGTTTGCAATTGGTTATCAGACGCTGCTTGCTTATGTTGTTTCTTTGTGTGTATACCAGCTTGGTACCCTGTTTACAACAGGCGTATTCGGCATCGGAACAGTGGCGGCTATTATACTGGTAGCAGGTTTTCTCTATCTGTTAGTCCGGCCGTATCAGGAAAGCAGGGCTCTGAGGATGAATTTGAAAAAAGCGGCGAAGGCAGAGTAAGGAATGGTTAGGAGGCAGAGCATGGGAACTTTGATTGTTGGACTTTTAGTGCTTGGTGTGGTAGTATTAGTCATACGCAGCATGATACGTGACAAAAAAAACGGAAAATCTCTTCAGTGCGGCGAAGATTGTAAACACTGTGGAGGAGGCTGCTGTCATTGAAGCCGGCAGATGGAAAACGGATTTCAGGAAAGCCTGTATAGTCTGTACGGCGCCTGGAAAGGAGCATGGTTATAGAAATGCAGGAATATACAGCAACTCATCTTGTAAAAGGAGAGGATCTGAATCATCATGGCACATTGTTTGCAGCCCGCGGCGCAGCCTGGTTTGTGGAGTCTGCTTTTATTGCGGCCGCCTGTGCACAGGGAGATACTTCGCAGGTCGTGTGCAGGAATCTGCACGGAATGTCTTTCCGAAAACCGGTGAAAAAAGGATCGGTGCTTCAGTTTAAGAGCCGGATCGTGCATGCCGGACGCACCAGCCTGATGGTGCATGTAAGCGGCGGGGATGCCCTGACGGGTGAGACGGCCATAGAAGGCTACGTCACCTTTGTTACGGTAGAGGAAGGAAGCGGCAGAAAGCTGGTGCATGGAATCGTGCTGGATGAGCCGCAGGATGAGGAAGAGAAAAGGCAGCGGGAGGAAGCAGCAGAGCTTCTGAGAGTATAAACTGTTCTTTTTAAGAGAGGCTGAGCATATGCTTTAGAGAGACCGGAAACGGGGAAAAGCATATGCTCAATTTTATTTGGGCGTTCATGATTCTGATTGGTATACTGTACGGTGCTTTGACCGGGCAGATGGAGCAGGTCACGAATGCGGCGCTGGATTCGGCCGGAGAGGCGGTATCTTTGTGTATTACCATGTTTGGAGTGATGGCGCTCTGGGTGGGACTGATGGAGATTGCACAGAATGCAGGTATCATTACCAGACTGACCAGGGGGATTCAACCCTTTATCAGCTTTATGTTTCCCGAAATTCCAAAGGAGCATCCTGCCAGAGAATATATTGCAACGAATCTGATTGCCAATATACTGGGACTTGGCTGGGCCTGTACGCCGGCAGGGCTAAAGGCTATGGAGGCATTGGCACAGCTGGAAGGTGAACGGGGAAATCCGGAATATGTGGAACAGGAAGCCAAAAAATTCCCGGCCGGCAGCCGGCGGAGCCGATCAGCCAGTCGGGAAATGTGTACCTTTTTGATCTTAAATATTTCATCCCTGCAGCTCATACCGGTCAATATGATTGCTTACAGAAGCCAGTACGGCAGTGTGAATCCGGCACGCATTATTGCACCGGCGATTGTGGCAACCTTTTGCAGTACCATAGCTGCAGTCCTGTACTGCAAACTGATGGATAGAAAAAAATTCCTCCGAAAGACTCAGGTTTCCTCCAAATAGCTGACACCATCCACATGGCTTAGTTCCGTCAGGACATCCTGATGCTTTTTGCGACAGCCAAGATCCATTTCCAGCAGAAGAATCAGATCGGAGTTTTTAGAAAGCTTTTGTTTTTCCAGAGAGGTAACAGCATAACCGGCCTGACGGATGTACTCGAACAATGGCCGGGAGCCGGTATCGGAATCCACCTCCAGATAAAGGCCGATGATACGGTTGGATTCCCGCTGTCGGTTATCCAGATAGGGAAGAAAATGTATCGTGATAATGATCAGTACAAAGGCAATGGTGGACATGACAATCATACCGGAGCCGACTGCAATGCCCAAGGTGGCGGCAACCCACAGACCTGCTGCAGTAGTCAGTCCCCTTACCTGATTTTTGTGTGTGATGATGATTGTCCCGACACCCAGAAAGCCGATTCCGCTGATGACACCCGAGGGAATACGGGCCGCATCGGCGGCTCCTCCGGTAATGTCCCAGAGATGGATGTTGACAATCGTAGCGAGCGCTGCCCCAAGACAGACTAAAGCGAAGGTCTTGATTCCCGCAATCTGGCGCTTGGCAGCCCGTTCCATTCCGATAAAGCAGCCAAACAGCGTGGCCAGTATGAGGCGCAGAAGGATGGAAAGGTCATTCCAGCTTTCTGCATATTCGATCCAGTGAGTCATGCAGAACACCTCCTTATGTGGGATATAGGATATATACTATTATAACAAAAAATCTTGTTCTTTAAAATATTATATGAGATAATTACAGCAGGTGTATGCTTGAAATCACAGGTGACTTTAGGGGAATTTTCATGAAGCAGATTATGAGAAAAAAGTGGGGGCTGCTTTTCGCAGGGGCGCTTTGTGCGGCGCTGTTATGGGCAGTCTGCACAGATGGAGGCGCCGGCTATGCCGGGCCGGAAGTGGGACAGCCCTGTATCTGCTTTCTACAGACACAGGACGACGCGGATTGTATTCTGATCTGGCAGGGCGAGGATGCGGTTATGATCGATACCGGCGAGGCGGCCGATGCCACAAGTATTCTGGTGTCAATGGAGCAGCTTGGGATTGAGAAATTGGATGCCCTGATTCTTACCCATCCGGATAAGGATCATATTGGAGGAGCTACGGCTGTGGTACAGGAAATTCCAGTGGAACGGGTGTTTGAACCATATTATGCACTGGAAAATGAACGCCTGGATGAGCTGCATGAGTTGTTTGACAGGCTGCAGCTTTCTGTGGAGATTGTGGAGGAGGATTTCAGGATGGAGCTTGACAGTTTTACGCTGACGGTGTATCCTCCACAGGAAAAGGAATACAAAAAGGATAATAATTATTCGCTTGCGGTGCTTTTCCAGTCAGGAGACAGCTACGCTTTCTTTACCGGAGATGCCATGAAAAAGAGGCAGAAGGAGCTGTTAGAGCTGAATTTGCCACAGACAGGACTTTTGAAGGTGCCGTATCATGGAAGATATGTAAAGGATGAAGAGGAGCTCATTCGTAAAATGGCTCCTGAATATGCCGTGATTACCGCGGCAGAAGCCGCCCCGGAAGTGGAGCGCGCATTGGATACGGTGGGATCTGAGGTTTTTTATTCCGGAAGGGAGAATGTACTGTTTCAGACAGACGGACGGAATTTCAGGCTGGTAGAGTAAGGAAGAGAATAAGCGGCCGTGCAGATTCATATAATGGTGATGAGCTTAACATGCGGGAACAGAGTCTATGGTGAATGTACTCACGAATCTTTCTAACATCATCATTCCTATGATTATCTTTTATATCGTGGCCACCGGAATTGCTGCAAAGCAGGATATCTACAGTGATTTCATCAAGGGTGCGAAGGACGGCCTGATGACGGTAGTGCAGATCATGCCAACTCTGATTGGTCTGATGGTAGCGGTTGGAATACTCAGGGCATCCGGCTTTCTGGGCTTTTTGGGAGAGCTGCTCGGCAGGGTGACAGAGCCGCTTGGACTTCCGGCAGATGTGATGCCGCTTATTTTTGTCAAGCTGTTTTCTTCCTCTGCGGCCACCGGATTGGTATTGGATTTGTTTAAGGAGCACGGGACGGATTCCTATACCGGGCTGTTTGTGTCGATTATGATGAGCTGTACGGAAACCGTGTTTTATACAATGAGCGTCTATTATATGGCGGCCAGGGTAACAAAGACCCGCTATACGCTTACAGGAGCGCTTTTTGCTACGCTTGCAGGCATTGCGGCCAGCGTGATACTGGCAGGAATGATGTAGCGGAATGATACAGAGAGAAAAGGGGTATTTTAAGATACCGGAAGGGATGAATAAATGAAAAAGATTACATTAGGAAAAAGTGGTATTCAGGTTCCGGCAGCAGCGGTCGGCTGTATGCGAATGGATGAACTGGGACCGAAGGAGGCCGCAGAATACATAGAAGGATGTCTAGAGGCAGGTGCCAATTTCTTCGATCATGCGGATATCTATGGCAGCGGCATGTGTGAGGAGATATTCGGTCAGGCATTCCGTATGCTGGGACAGCCGAGGGAAAATGTTTTTCTGCAGTCCAAATGCGGTATTATACCGGGGAAAATGTACGATCTGTCCAAAGAGCATATCCTACAGTCTGTGGATGGTATACTGAAAAGACTGGATACGGAGTATCTGGACATGCTTGTGCTGCACAGGCCGGATGCGCTGATGGAGCCGGAGGAGGTTGCGGAGGCATTTGACTGCTTAGAGGCAAGCGGCAAGGTTAAATATTTCGGTGTATCAAACCAGAAACCGATGCAGATAGAGCTTTTGAAAAAATGTGTAAAGCAGGAGCTTTTGGTGAACCAGCTGCAGTTCAGCCTTCCGGTATCGAATATGGTTGCCAATGGTCTGGAGGTTAATATGACCAGTGAGGGCAGTGCGGACCGGGACGGAAGTGTGCTGGATTACTGTCGTTTACATGACATTACGATTCAGGCATGGTCACCCTTCCAGATGGGAAACTGGAAAGGCCTGTTTTTGGGAAGCAGTGAATATCCGGAGCTAAATCAGCTCATGCATGAGCTGGGTGAGAAATACGATGCAACCGACAACATGATTGCAACGGCCTGGATCATGCGGCATCCGGCCAATATGCAGATGATTGCAGGTACGATGCACTTAAAGCGACTGCAGGAAATTGCAAGAGCCACAGAGCTTGAAATTACAAGGGAAGAATGGTATCAGCTGTATCTTGCGGCAGGGCATATCCTGCCGTAAGCGCAGGTCAGCAGGAGGTGTCATCCTCCAGCATACGGTAGCCGATACCGATCTCGGTCATGATGTAGACCGGTTCGCCCGGATTTTCTTCCATTTTCCGGCGGATATTTGCCATATTGACGCGTAGGATACGATTGTTCGTATCCGTATAGGGGCCCCAGATTTCGGACATAATTGCATCGTAGGTCATAACCTTGCCGGAATTGCGGGCGAGCAGAGCTACAATCTTAAATTCCACCTGTGTCAGGTGGATTTCTTTTCCCCGAAGCGTGACCAGATGGCGTTCAAAGTCGATGGTCAGGTCACCGGCATGATAGGGACGGTTATAAAGCGCTGAAGTAGTATTTAAGCGGTTGCTGTGACGCAGCGCCGTGCGCATTCTGGCAAACAGCTCTCTGGAACCGAAGGGTTTGACGATATAGTCATCGGCTCCGGTGTCCAGCGCCAGTACCTTATCCTTTTCCTGTGTTCTGGCTGAGATAACGATAATCGGGGTGCTGGACCATTCCCGTACCTTTTTGATCAGCTGTATGCCGTCCAGATCAGGCAGACCCAGATCTAACAGGACAATATCCGGCTGGATGGAGGTAAACAGGGAAAGACCTTCCGTACCGCTGTATGCAGTGACGGTTTTATAGTCCTGTGCAGAAAGGGTCGTGGAAATAAAATCGCAGATATTCTTTTCGTCTTCTATAATCAGGGCAGTCAGTTTCATGTGCTGTGTTCCTCCTCTTTTGGCAGAGTAAAATAAAATTCGGCGCCATCCGTGTGGTTTATGGCCTCAATGGTGCCCTTGTGTGCCGTAATAATGGTTTTGCAGATGGAAAGTCCGATTCCCATGCCACGGTGTCCGTCACTTTGGTCGCTGCTGTAGGAGGTGCCGTCAAATATGGTTTCCAGTTTAGCCTCCGGAATACCGTTCCCGTAGTCACGGACACGGAAAATGACACAATTGTCAGAATCTTCAATATGGCATTCGATTGGTCTGCTGCCGCCGCCATGGATGGCAGCATTTTCGACCAGATTGATAATGACCTGTTCGATTAAAATGGCATCCATCGGAACCATCAGAAAATTCTCAGGTACACGTACGTTGATTTTTAAATCAGGCAGACGTTTGCGGACTCTGCTGACCGCCTCGGACAGTACCTCCTCCACGGGTTCTGAGGAGGTGGTGATGGAAGTGCCTTCGCTGCCGATACGTGTGACGGAGAGCAGATTTTCCACCATATGCAGCAGCCAGTTGGAATCCTCGTTGATGTGGGAAACCAGATCACGTCTGCTGTCTGCGTCCAGAGAATCTTCGTTTTCCAGATAGGAATAGCTGGCGCCGATAATGCTGGTCAGCGGCGTGCGCAGATCGTGGGATATGGCGCGCAGCAGATTAGCGCGCATTTTTTCCTTTTCAGCTGCAGCCAGAGCAACCTCACGTTCCTTCAGAATCTGCCCCTGCCGTTTGATGCTTTTGACCGCTGCGCTGGAGATGGACAGAATCGTGAACATGAACAGGAAAGAGACCGGATAGCCGGATAAGGTAAAATTCAGTTCCCGGAAGGGATAGGTAAACAGGTAATTGATACAGATGACAGCAATGGTCGCTGCAAAGATCCAGTAGAAGTACCCTTCTGTAAACCATACGATCAGAATGAGCATCAATATGTATATGAGAGCGATGTTGCCGGTATTAAACGACTGATAGGAAAACAGCAGAAAGGAAATGGCGGTTCCCGCTGTCATAAGAAGCAGCGTAAGCAGCGTATATTTTATATGAATTTTCATTTTTTTCTGCATGGTTCTTGCCCCTGTGATATAATATAAATGGTGCTGTTGTGTCATTATAACGTATTTTGATAAAGGAGAACAGAGGAAGCACGCTAAAAAAATGTTAAGAAATCGCAGGTGTCCCGCAGATGTTACGATTTTGCGCTTGACGGTATATCCCTGTTTGTAGTAAAATTCAGCGTTGAGATAAAAGTGTTTTATTACAAATGTGATATAGGAGGAGAAAGTAACTATGATGGCACAAGTATTAGCCGCTGTGATCTTTGTCGCAATGTTCTTACTGATCGTTTCCGACAAGATCGAGAGGCACATTGTTACACTGGTATGCGGACTGCTCACTCTTGTTTTGGTATTCGGAGTGGCCATGCAGAGTATGCCGGCTGTGATTGAAACATTAAATGTAAAAAGTATCTTTACTCTGCAGTTCTGGTATGCTGCAGGCAGTGCAGAGGAATCGACGTCCGGTATTAACTGGGCGACCATCATCTTCATTCTCGGAATGATGATCATGGTAGAAGGCATGGCAAAGGCAGGCTTCTTCCGCTGGCTGTGCATGAAGCTGGCAAAGGCTGTCAACTATAAGCCGATTCCGCTGTTTGTTACCTTTATGATCATGTCAGCAATTCTGGCTATGTTCATCGACAGTATTACCGTAATCCTGTTTTTGGCAGCCGTTACGGTGGAGCTGGCAAAGCTGCTGAAGATCGATCCGGTTCCGATGATCCTGTCAGAAATCTTCTGTGCGAACCTAGGCGGCTCGGCAACCATGTGCGGTGATCCGCCAAATATCATCATCGGTACTTCCCTCGGATATTCCTTCGGAGATTTCCTGACCAATACGGGTCTGATGGCAGGTGTCAGCCTGATTCTCATTATTGTGTACTTCTATCTGGTATACCGCAAGGAACTGATTTCGGAAAATGCCATGACAGTGGATGCCTCCACGATGCCGGATCCGAAGGAAGCGATTACGGATAAGAAGGAGTTCATCATCAGCAGCATTATTTTCGCATGTGCGGTCGTTATGCTCGTAACGCATGCACAGACTGGACTTACGGTAGCATTTATCGGAGCAGTCGTTGCAATCGTAACCCTTCTTACTGCAGGAAAGTATGCAGTAGAGTTATTGAAAAAAGTAGATTATAAGACAGTTCTTTTCTTTATCGGTCTGTTTGTCGTAGTAGGCGGACTGGAGCAGACAGGAATCCTGGAGATTATTGCGGGCTTTATTGGAAAAGTCAGTGGCGGCAACACCATATTGATGTTAGCTATCATCATCTGGGTATCTGCGATTGCCAGCGCCTTTGTAGATAATATTCCGTTTGCGGCAACTATGATTCCGGTCATCAAGAGCCTTGCGATGACACAGGGTGTAGATCTTGAGACACTGGCATGGACTTTATCCATGGGAACGGACATCGGTGGAAGTGCTACTCCGATCGGTGCATCTGCCAATGTAGTAGGTACCTCCGTAGCAGCAAAGAACGGATACATAATCGGATGGGGAAAATATTGTAAGACAGCAGCTCCGGCAACTATTATCGTAGTTGCAGTATCTATGGTTATCATTTTCGTAAGATATTGTTAAGGAGGTTTCATTACAATGGGAAAACAGGTTATTATTTCGATTGGCCGTGAGTTCGGAAGCGGCGGTCATGAGATCGGTGAAAAGCTGGCCGAGAGACTGGGCTTTAAGTTCTATGACAGAAAGATGCTCGATGAGCTGGCAGAGACCAAGAACATCTCAATCGAATATCTGGAAAAGTACGATGAGAAGCCGAAAAGATGGTTTGGCTCCAGAACAGTCGGTGCGCATACGAATTCTATGGAAGAAATTGTGGCAGAGATGCAGTTTGAATATATCCAGGAGAAGGCTGACTCCGGCGAGTCCTTTGTAATCGTAGGACGCTGCTCCGAGGCGGTATTAAAGGGCCATGAGGGTCTGATTTCCATCTTCATTCTGGGTAACAGACAGGAGAAGCTGGAGCGTGTTAAGGAACGTTACCAGTTAGGAGATCAGGAGGCGCTTGCCAAGATGAAGCGTCATGACTATAAGAGAAAGCAGTACCACAACAGACATGCGGACGGCAAGTGGGGCGATTCCAGAACCTACGATCTGTGTATCAACAGCAGCCATCTCGGAGTGGAAAAGACCGTTGATATCTTACAGAAGTATGTGGAAGAAAGAATGTAATATACGGCAATAAAATAAAGAGAATCAGGAGGAGTTCTATGGAGCTGATGCTGTTGCTGTGTGCAGGTGTGATCTTATCGTGTATGGCGGCCAACCGGTTTTCCAATAAATTCGGAATGCCGGCCCTGCTGCTGTTCATGGCACTCGGTATGCTGTTTGGCTCTGACGGGCTCCTTCGGATATCCTTTGACAATTACAAAGTGACAGAACGTATCTGTGCAGTAGCGCTTACTTTTATTATGTTTTACGGCGGTTTCTGTACAAAATGGGAGATGGCAAAGCCGGTGGCCGGAAAGGCGGTTGTGCTTACTACGGCAGGAACAATCCTGACTGCTCTCCTGACAGGTGCGTTCTGTCATTTTGTACTTCGGATGAACTGGGCGGAAGGCTTTCTGGTCGGAGCGGTCATCAGCTCTACAGATGCCGCATCAGTCTTTTCCATCCTGCGTTCCAAAAATCTGGATTTAAAGAATGGCACCTCTTCGTTGCTGGAGGTGGAGAGCGGCAGCAATGACCCCATTGCTTTTATGTTGACGATGATTGCCATGATGCTTTTAAAGGGGCAGGAGCTGCAGGCGGTAGGATATATGGTATTCAGCCAGATTGCATTTGGTATTCTGACAGGTATTGCTGTGGCGGTGCTTGGCATCTTTGCTTTTCGGAAATTTGCTTCCTTTACGGATGGTGTGGAAAATATCTTTGTCATTGCGCTGGTACTGCTTGCCTATGCTCTTCCGACGCTGGTAAACGGGAACGGATACCTGAGCGTCTATCTCATGGGTATTGTGTTGGGCAATAGTAAGATTCGCAATAAAATCGTGCTGGTGCACTTTTTTGATGGCATCAACGGTCTGGCACAGATCGTCATCTTCTTCCTGCTGGGCCTTCTGTCTTTCCCGCACAGGATACCGCAGATTTTCTTTCCGACGTTGTTGATTGCTCTTTTTCTGACCTTCGTGGCACGGCCGGCGGCGGTTTTTGCACTCCTGCGCCCGTTCGGATGCAGCAGGCGGCAGTGTCTGGTGGTAAGTATGGCAGGATTGAGAGGAGCGGCATCCATTGTGTTTGCGATTATGGTGATTGCGGATGGCGTGGCGGTGCAATATGATCTGTTCCATACCGTCTTTCTGATTTCGCTGCTTTCTGTGGCATGTCAGGGATCGCTTCTGCCATGGGTGGCCAGAAAGCTTGATATGGTAGAGCCTGAATCGGATGTGCGTAAGACCTTCAATGACTATCAGGAGGAAGCGTCCTTAACGCTCATGCGCCTGTTTGTGCCCAGGGGTCATCACTGGGAGAACCGTACCATCGGGGAGGTCAGTCTGCCTGCGGACTCGCTGGCGCTTATGATCAAGAGAGAGGGAGAAACCCTGATTCCGAGGGGTGATACGAAGATTCTGGCGAATGACAGTATCATATTAAGTGTACCTGTATACCGGGGCGATAACAATGAGGAGCTGGAGGAGATCAGGCTGGATAAGCACCATGGCTGGTGCAATCACTGTATTGAGGAGCTGGCTCTGCCGGAAAATATCCTGATTGCCATGATTAAGCGGGGCGATGAGAATATCATTCCGAGAGGTAAAACGGTACTCAGAGAGAACGATGTGGTCGTGCTGTACCACTAAAAGCAAAGGAAGTAGGAAGTGGAACTTGAATAATACAACGATAATCCTTCTGGCAGCAGTGGCAATCCTGCTGTCTGTCCTGTTTCTGTATGCGGTATTTCGGTTTTCCAGACGGTTTCTGAAATCCTGCCGCAGCGGAAGCATGGATGAGCTGGAGGGGCATGAATTTGAATATTACTGTGCGGATCTTCTGCGGGATCATGGCTTTTTAGAAGTAGAGGTCACGAGAGGCAGCGGAGATTACGGGATTGATATACTGGCGGAAAAGGATGGTGTCACTTATGCCATCCAGTGTAAATGTTATAATGCTCCTGTCGGAGTCTCCTCGGTGCAGGAGGCATATGCGGGCAGGGACTATTATGACCGGATGGTCGGTGCAGTTATGACCAATCAGTATTTTACGGAGCCGGCGGTAAGGATGGCAAAAAAGCTGGGTATTCTGCTCTGGGACAGGGGATATCTGGAAGAAATGCTGGAAGAGTAAGCGATAAAAGGGATAGGGAAAAGAAAAAGGATAAAGAGGGATAAGAAGATGCTTGAACTGACAGAGGTGTCAAAAATGATCGTCTTTTTCATTGAGATGGCAGGGACAGCAGCATTTGCGCTGTCCGGTGCGATGACAGCCATACGTAGAAAATTTGATTTGTTTGGAGTCATGATTCTGGGAATTACAACGGCAGTCTGCGGCGGACTGACGCGGGATATTATACTGGGCATTACGCCTCCGGCCATGTTCAGACAACCGGTTTATGTCATAACGGCAGCAGTCTGTTCCCTGCTTCTGTTCTGTGGCATACGTATTCGCAGGGATATCTTAAAAACGAGACGTAAGGAGCTGTATAAGCAGGTTTTGAATATATTGGATGCCGTCGGTCTGGGAGCTTTTACGGTAATCGGAATCAATACGGCATGCGAGGCCGGATTTGGCGATAATGGCTTTTTGCTGGCGGCAGTAGGTACGATTACCGGTGTAGGCGGTGGGCTGCTGCGTGACATCATGGCACAGGAGCCGCCACAGATTTTTGTAAAGCATATCTATGCGGTGGCCTCCATTGCGGGTGCTCTGGTCTGCATCCTGCTTCGGAAATACATTTCGATGGATCTTGCAATGTGCAGCGGGGCTGCTGTTGTGGTGCTGATTCGCCTGCTGGCGGCTCATTTCCAGTGGGATTTGCCGAAGGCTATCATCGAATAAGGTAAACTCAGCCCATGCCGTTTTCCGTTCCTCTGTTCTGCGGAGAAAATAAATCTTGATATTCAAAGTATTTTTGGGTATAATATCTCTGATAAAATGGACAGATGATCTGTTGGCGAATCGTTCACGGGAAAGAAAGTATGGATATCAATCAGGCACTGAATGAAATATTAGTCCGGCTCTTCCACAGTATCAATGCAATTGAGGAGCAGGCAATCAAAACGGAAGAATTTAAAAATGTTACGACGAACGATATGCACGTCATAGAAGCCATCGGAACAGGAGAACCAAGGAATATGACTTCGGTGGCCCGTATGCTGTCTGTTACAACGGGCACTCTGACTATTTCTGTCAACAGTCTGGTCAAAAAGGGCTTTGTCGAGCGCAGCCGCAGTGAGGAAGACCGGAGAGTCGTATTGGTATCTCTGACCGAAAAGGGAAAGCAGGCTTACGAACATCACAGACAGTTTCATGAGAGGATGATAGAGGAAATTGTCGGGGAGCTGAATGAGGAGGAAAAGCAGGTACTCATAAAGTCTCTGACCCGGATGGGTGTCTTCTTTGAAGAGATGAAAAAGAAAAAATCATAAGTACGTAAAAAGGGATTTCAACCGAACAGGTCTGGAATCCCTTTTCAGCATTCAGTCCGTATATTCCGGAATCCTCTCCCGCAGAAGAGCAAAGCTGCAGGGGCCGCTCTCCAAAAAGAAGGTATGGAACCGTTTATCGCTGTATTGCTCGCCCCAGATTTCTTTGGCATATTCCCGGCACTCTAAAATTTCCAGATAACCGACAAAATATTTCAGATAGTTTGACGGTTCTTCTGCGATATAGCGGTATACTGCCGCCCCGGTCTGGCTGGAGAGACCAAATTGGGCAAGCACCTCCTGTACTTCCTGCCGGGATGCACCATCGTAATGGATGGCAATGTCCAACAGGGAATAAAGACATAGCTGCATATCACGGTTTAAGCGTTCCAGCGTACAGGTGAGACTGGCAGCAGAGGCATCCGATCCAGCGGAAAGAAGGGTTGTTTTGGCAAAGTCATAGGAGAGCATTTCCACATACAACGCCCAGCCCTCTATATAGCCACCGTAATAATATAGGGAGCGGACTGGCGGCAGGTCTGGTTCCTCATAAAGCTGGAAAAATACGGATTGGTAAAGGTGTCCCGGATAGCCCTCGTGTGCCAGCGTGGTATAGAGTGGAAGTCCATGCGGGGTCTGGCTTTGGTTGATATAGATGGTATTATCCTGTATGTTGTCGCAGGGAGGAGTAAAATAATATGCCGGACTGACATAGTCCTCCAGACTTTCGGATACAGATTTAATCCGGCAGCGTATGTAAGTATCGGGAAGCGGAGAGCCGTCCAGAGTCAGGAGCGGAAAATCCGCTTTCATCTGCTGTTTCAAATCCTGAAGCATTTTTTCCGGAGTAGAGGGCAGAAGAGCATCTGTCTGTGATGACATGGCAGCTATAGAAGCCGGGTCGGAAAGAAGCTCGTTATGGGAGGCAGAAAGCGCCGCCAGAGCATGAAAATCTTCCTGCAGCCGGTTCGTCAGCAATTTTTTTAATTCCGGAATGGATTTGGAAGAACCGGTGGAACGGGAGACTAAATACTGATAATATTCCCTGCCTTTCGGAAGTGCGGCAAGCCCTTCGGTTTCCGGTTTGCTGCCGGAGAGCACGAACAGAGCATCTGCCAGCTTTTCGTAAGCGGGAGCAACAATTGTGGTCAGGATGCGGCTGTTTTCGGCAATATAATGTTCCTGCTCGGTTTTTGTAATCCGGCCTTGCTTCAGGAGAGGTTCCAGCCGTTCCTCGAAGGTTTGGCAGAGGAAGTGGCTGCCGTCCTGAAGCCTGGCGGCATCTGGAATAGAGCTGCACTGTGCCATGACTGCCTGAGCGCTTTCGTCTGACATGAACAGTCCGGCGGCAGCCTTTTCCTGCTCGTACTGGATCAGGCCGTCAAAATAAACCTCCGTCTGTTCCAGAAGGGCAAGATAATGTTCCACATCCTCCCTGTCACGGAAGGCGTATTCTGCAAACAGTACGGGCAGCTGTGACTGTGCGCCTGAGGAGGGGGAGAGGGGCTCTTCATAATAGGGAAAAGCCAAGGCATCCTGTGCTTGGCTAAGGTGCTCTTCCAAGAGACGGAAGCGTAAGGATTCTGCCTCGGGAAGAAGGGCTTCATGGATATCGGAGCAGTCGTTGGCCTGCTGCTTTAAAAGCTCTGCTGCCTGTTCGTAATCTTCTTTGGAATAGACAGGAAGGGAGGCCTTTTCCTCTGACAGACTCCACTTTTCAGGCTCGGTCAGTGCAAAGTGCAGACTGAGCGTATCGTTTTCATAGGAGTCCTGCAGGAGTGCGGTTTCCAGCTTATTCAGCCGGACGGTGTCCATTCTGCCGGACAAAACGGTATAGAGAAGTACGGAACAGAGCAGGAGAAACGGGAAAATGGCCCAGAGGTATTTTTTCTTCTTTTTTTTCATGTATGCTTCCTGAAGATGCTTTGTATTCAGTATATGAATTGGAAAACATAAAAATGAAGGGGAATGTTTCTGGTTGAATTTAGAAAGGCCATAGTATAACATGATACATAAAAGAGGTACTGACAGGGAAAGGGCAGGGTTGTAAAAATGATCAAGGTATTTTTGGTAGAAGATGAAATTGTTATGCGGGAAGGAATCAAGAGTACGGTTCAGTGGGAAAGAGAGGGCTATGACTTTATCGGGGAAGCCAGTGACGGGGAACTGGCATATCCGATGATACAGAATCTGAAGCCGGATATTGTGATCACGGACATCCGTATGCCGTTTATGGACGGGCTGGAGCTGAGCCGGATGGTAAAAAAGGAGCTGCCGGAAACGAAGATCATCATTTTGAGCGGCTACAGTGATTTTGAATATGCCAAGCAGGCAATTGGAATCGGTGTGACAGATTATCTGCTGAAGCCTATTTCTTCAGCCAAGCTGCTGGAGGCAGTGAACCGGGTAGCGGAAATGATCCGGAAGGAGCGTGCGGAAAGGGAGCACAGCGGACATTCCCAGCGGGTACTGGAGGAATATGAAAAGCTGGAAAGACAGAGATTTTTTACGGATCTGATGTTTAACCGCATGAGCATGAGCGAGGTGCTGGAGAAGGGAAGAGATCTGGAGATCGATCTGATGGCGCAGGATTACCGGATCCTTCTGTTTGGCATCCGTCAGCCGGAGGAGCTTGGACAGGTGTATTCCAAGGAGCTGGTAGCCGCAGCGCAGGAAATTGAAGATGCTTTTTTGGAGCGCGAGGGTGTTTATATGTTTGAACGCGGAACAGAGGGCTGGGCCTTTTTGGTGAAGGCGGATTCGGAGGAAGAGCTGGAAGAGAGGACAGCGGAAACGGTGGGCCTTTTGACGGATCTTGCGGTAGGCAAGGAAAAGGTGGAATATTTCGGAGGGATCGGAAAAGCGGTCAAGAGGCTCAGGGAGCTTCCGGAATCCTACAACGGAGCTAACCGTGCCATGTCCTTACGCTATATGGGCAGAAGCAATGAGATCATTTCCGTTGATCAGATGCAGAAGATCAGTCTGCTGCAGGAGGATGATATCGATCTGAGCACTCTGGATATTGGAAAGATTGACCGGAAGATTCTGCAGAACTTTTTAAAGAGCGGCCTGGCAGAGGATGTACGGCATTTTATTGAAGATTATTTTGAGGGTCTGGGAGAATCCAATGTCAATTCCATGCTGTTTCGACAGTATATCACAATGGATATGTATTTCTGTACGGCGGCCTTTATCGAGGAGCTGGGGCATGATTCGCAATGTATTGTGGAGCACTGCGGTGACTTTAAGGGCGTAGGGGATGTGCTTTCCGGTGTGGAGAGCACCAAGGATTATCTGGAAAGGATTATTGGGGAGGCCATCCGGCTCAGGGACAGTGCTTCCATGAAAAAGTACGGTACGCTGCTGGATACGGCAAAGGAATATATTTTACAGAATTATGATAAGGATGATATTTCCCTGAATGCGGTAGCGGCCAGTGTAAATTTAAGTCCAAGTCATTTCAGCACCATATTTTCACAGGAGACAGGGGAAACCTTTATTGAATATCTGACCCGTGTACGAATGGAGAAGGCGAAGGAGCTTTTGCGCTGTTCCAATATGAAGAGCACCGAAATTGCCTATGCGGTGGGTTATAAGGATTCCCACTATTTCAGCTACCTGTTCAAGAAGACGCAGGGCTGTACGCCGAAGGAATTTCGCATGAAAGGACTGAGTCAGACGGTATGAGAAGAAAAAACAGTAAGAGACTTTCCCTGCATTTGAAACTGATGCTTTTTTCCTTTGGCATTCTGATTCCATTTTCGCTTCTGATTCTGTATCTGATCTATGCACTGTCTGCCTACAGCAGGGATTATAACCAGATTGTCAGTAATATTACGGCAGCCAGTGCCTATAATATTAATTTGAAGGATGATATTGACTATGCGCTGTATCAAATGGTCAGCGCTTCTATTACAGCGGAGGAGTTTGGAGAGAAGTTCGGAGAGGAATACCGGAATCCGTATGATGAGATTGACCAGGCCAGAGCCGCATTTTCCAGACTGGCAGAGATTACGACGGCACCGGGCAATGCGCGTCGTATTCAGATGATACAGAAAAATCTGAATACGCTGGAACGGCGTATGAAGGAGATAGAGGAGGACTGCCAGAAGAGCGGACATTATGATGAGAATATGATCCGTCTGGACAATAATATCTATGTGCTGACAGAGCTTCTGCAGGAAAATATCCAGCAGTATATCTATTATGAGACAAGGGGACTGGAGCATATACGTATAGAACTTGAAAAGCAGCGTCAATATGTAGTCCAGGTCAGCGTGATTGCTTTTGCCTGCGTGTTTGTAAGCTGCGGATTTTTGTCTACCATGCTGTCCAGGAGCATATCCAGACCAATCGAGGAGATGTGCAGGATGACAGAGCTTGTGGCAAAGGGAAATTTTGACGCCCGGATCGATGCGGAGAGCGGAGATGAAATTTCCGTGCTCAAGGCGAGCTTTAACAGCATGGTAGGACAGATTGGAAATCTGGTGCAAAATATCAAAACAGAACAGCGCAATCTGAGAGATACCGAACTGAGGCTTTTGCAGGAGCAGATCAATCCCCACTTTCTGTATAATACGCTGGATACGATTATCTGGCTGGCAGAGGCGGGTCAGAATAAGCAGGTAGTGGATATGGTCACCTCGCTGTCCCAGTTCTTCCGCACGACCTTAAGCGAGGGCCGGGATCACATTACCATCCGGGAGGAGGAGGTACATATCCGCAGCTATCTGGAAATACAGCAGTTCCGCTATCGTGACATTCTGGACTATGAAATCGCTATTCCCGAACAGCTCTATCCGTATTCTATTATGAAGCTGACGCTTCAGCCACTCGTAGAGAATGCCCTGTATCATGGCGTGAAAAATAAGCGGGGAAAGGGCAGGATACGCATCTGTGGAGTGCTGGAGGGTGAAAATATCCGTCTGACTGTGGAGGATAACGGAATCGGGATGAAGCCGGAGGAGGTAGAGGCGCTGGAAAAAAGGATACGTACCTCGGCAGAGGAGAGGACAGGCTCCTTCGGTCTTGCCAATGTACAGGAGCGTATCTGCTTAAATTATGGGGAGCAATATGGACTTTCCTTCCAAAGCAAGTATGGAAAAGGAACGATTGTGACGGTACAGATACCGGCGGTCGAAAGAAAATGAACAAATTTCCAAAAAAAATCACAGTTTGTTCATTTTTTATTTACAAATTCGAAAAAATTACCACTCATCACGAAAGAATTTCCGTAGCCGAAACCATAGAATCAGGGTAGAATCATACTTGTAAATGAGATAGCCCACACGACAAGGGAAGGGCGGTCAAGAAACTCAAAAGATTGGGAGGAAAAGGAATGAAGAGAAAAGTATTAAGCGCATTACTTAGCGTAGCTATGGTAGCTACCATGTTGGTTGGATGTGGATCTTCCAGTGAACCGGCAGCAGCACCGGCAGAGGAAGCAGCACCGGCAGAAGAAGCAGCTCCTGCAGAGGAAGCAGCACCGGCAGAAGAGGCAGCTCCTGCAGAAGCAGCAGACGGCGATCTGATCGTAGTTGGTTATGCACAGGTTGGTGCAGAGTCTGACTGGAGAACAGCTAATACAGAATCCTTTAAGAGCACATTTACAGAAGAAAACGGCTATCAGCTGATTTTCGATGATGCACAGCAGAAACAGGAGAACCAGATTAAGGCAATCCGTTCCTTCATTCAGCAGGAAGTTGACTACATCGTAGTTGCTCCGGTTGTTGAGACAGGTTGGGAAACCGTTCTGGAAGAAGCTAAGGAAGCTGGAATCCCGGTTATCCTTTCCGACAGAATGATGGATGTATCTGATGATTCCTTATATACCTGCTGGGTAGGCGGTAACTTCGTAAAAGAAGGTCAGGATGCAGCAAAATGGCTGGCTGACAAGTTAGAGGCAGACGGAAGAGGCGATGAGGAAATCAACATCGTAACACTTCAGGGTACCATCGGTGCTTCCGCACAGGTTGGACGTACAGAAGGCTTTGCTGAAGGAATGCAGGACAACTGGAACATGTTAGCAATGCAGACAGGTGAATTTACACAGTCCAAAGGACAGGAAGTTATGGAGTCCTTCTTAAAACAGTACGATGACATCGACGTAGTTGTATGTGAGAATGATAACATGGCATTCGGTGCAATCGACGCTATCAAGGCAGCTGGTAAGACATGCGGACCGGAAGGCGACATCATCATCATCTCCTTCGACGCAGTAAGCGCAGCATTCGATTCCATGATCGCTGGTGACATGAATGCATCCTTCGAGTGTAACCCGTTACACGGACCTCGTGTAGCTGAGATCATCCAGAAGCTGGAAGCTGGCGAATCAGTTGATAAGGTTCAGTACGTAGATGAAGCATACTTCGATACCACAATGGATCTGAAAGCAATCCAGGCTGAGCGTTTATACTAAGAACAGGCAGGCTGAATAAGCAGAAGCTGGGTGCAGGGCGGAATCCCGACCTGCACCCTTTTTATCTAAATAAAAGCATAGTAATTTTTATACAAAAAGGAAAGAAACAGATAGAAGGGATGGAGTCCACATGGATAATGGAGTAGTACTGACAATGCGGCACATCGACAAAAATTTCCCCGGCGTAGTAGCTCTTTCAAATGTAGACTTTACGCTGAGAGCAGGAGAGGTTCATGCTCTGATGGGGGAGAACGGTGCCGGGAAATCAACTCTGATCAAGGTTCTGACCGGTGTAGAAGAATTTGAGTCAGGCGAAATTCGTATTGAAGGCAGAGAAGGTGCCATCATTAACAGATCTCCGCAGGAAGCACAGGCAAACGGCATTTCCACTGTGTATCAGGAGGTAAACTTATGTCCCAACCTTTCGGTTGCGGAAAACCTGTTTATCGGCAGAGAGCCGAAGAAAGCAGGCCTAATTGACTGGAAAACAATGAATAAAAAATCCAAAGAAATTCTGGATAATCTTGACATACATATCGATGTTACACGGACACTGGACAATTATTCCATCGCAATCCAGCAGATGATTGCGATTGCGAGAGCGGTAGATATGTCCGCAAAGGTTCTGATTCTGGATGAGCCGACCTCTTCTCTGGATGACGGTGAAGTAGAAAAGCTGTTCGTCCTGATGAGAAAGCTGAAGGATCAGGGAGTAGGCATTATCTTTGTAACGCATTTCCTGGAGCAGGTATATGAAATCTGTGACCGTATCACGGTGTTAAGAAACGGTACGCTGGTAGGTGAATATGAGGTAGAAAACCTTCCGAGAGTACAGCTTGTAGCAAAGATGATGGGCAAGGACTTTGACGATCTGGCAGCCATTAAGAAAGAGGGCGTCAGCACCGTGAAGAAGGATCAGGTGGTTATTGATGCCAAAGGTCTGTCTCATACAGGTACGATTAAACCGTTCGATATTGAAATTCACAGAGGCGAGGTTATTGGTCTGACCGGACTGCTTGGTTCCGGACGTTCCGAACTGGCAAGAGCCATTTACGGTGCGGATAAGGCGGATAAGGGTGAACTGAAGGTCAACGGCAAGAAGCTTTTGGTAGGTGCGCCGATTGATGCCATGATGGCGGGTATGGGCTATCTGCCGGAAAACCGTAAGGAAGAAGGTATCATTGCCGATCTTTCCGTGCGTGAAAACATCATTATTGCGTTACAGGCAAAACGCGGTATGTTCAAGCTCCTGAGCAGAAAAGAGCAGGAAGAATTTACCGACAAATATATTGATATGCTGCAGATCAAGACGGCAGACCGTGAGACCCCGATCAAGCAGCTTTCCGGTGGTAATCAGCAGAAGGTTATTCTGGGAAGATGGCTTCTGACCAATCCGGATTTCCTCATTCTGGATGAGCCGACCAGAGGTATTGATATCGGTACCAAGACCGAGATTCAGAAGCTGGTACTGAAATTTGCAGCAGAAGGAATGGCTGTCATGTTCATTTCTTCGGAAATTGAGGAAATGATTCGTACCTGCAGCCGTATGGCAGTTTTGAGAGACGGCATGAAGGTAGGAGAATTGGAAGAGAATGAGCTCAATCAGGTAAATATTATGCAGGCTATTGCAGGAGGTGACAAAGGATGAATAAATTGAAAAAAATTACATCATATCGTTTATTTTTACCGCTCGTCTGCCTCGCATTTGTGTTGCTTCTGAATGTGATCAAAACACCGTCCTTCTTTCAGATTTCCGTGAACAACGGTGTATTGTACGGTTACGTCATTGATGTTATCAACCGTGCCAGCGAGCTGGTGATTCTGGCAGTCGGCATGACGCTTGTGGTTGCGGCATCCGGCGGTACCGATATTTCGGTCGGTGCAGTCAGCGCACTGTCCGGTGCAGTATGCTGTTGTGTATTATCCGGCGGCGAGCAGAGTACCAATGAATACCATGCTCCTTACATTCTGGGTGTACTCGTTGCTGTTCTGGTTGGTCTGGTATGTGGTGCATGGAACGGCTTCCTTGTAGCAAAGATGAGGATTCAGCCGATGGTTGCGACTCTGATCCTCTTTACGGCAGGACGTGGTATCGCACAGCTGATTACCGACGGACAGATGATTTATGTTCGTGTGGAGCATTTCAAGCAGCTGGGCGCCTTCATTAAAGGTATTCCGCTTCCGACTCCGGTATTTGTAGCAGTCATCGTAGTAATACTTACAACATTGCTGTTAAAGAAAACGGCTCTCGGACTTTACATCGAAACAGTCGGCATTAACGCAAAAGCAGCCAGACTGGTGGGACTTAATTCGGTTATGATTCAGTTTTTGACCTATGCTTTCTGCGGACTCTGCTCCGGTATTGCAGGTCTGATTATTACCTCGCGAGTTTATTCCATCGATGCGAACAATGCAGGACTGAACATGGAGCTGGATGCGATTCTCGCGGTTGCTCTGGGTGGAAACAGCCTGGGAGGCGGTAAGTTCTCCCTGCTCGGAAGCGTAATCGGTGCATATACGATTCAGGCGCTTACGACGACACTTTATGCAATGAGCGTTCCCGCAGACCAGATTCCGGTATATAAGGCAATCGTCGTCGTAATCATCGTATCCTTACAGTCACCGGAGTTAATGAGAATGTGGAAGAACTTTAAGAACAGAATCGGTGCAGGAAAGAAGGTGGCATAATGAAAGATAAATTGAAGAAAATTGAAGGCAATCAGTTCCTTTTAATGATTACCATCCTGCTGTTTGTTGTCATGTATGTCATCGGACTGGTTGTGTTCAAGGATAAGAATTTCGGAAGGCTTCAGGTATTTTTGAATCTGTTCATTTCCAATGCGGGTCTGATCGTCATAGCGGTTTCCATGACGATGGTGCTCTTAACAGGTGGTATTGATATTTCGGTTGGTTCTGTCGTGGCCATGACCTGTATGCTTTTGGCATGGATGATGGAAAACAAGGGAATGGGTGCTATTCCGTCCCTGATTATCGTACTTCTGATTGGTGTCGTTTTCGGTCTGGTTCAGGGCTTCCTGATTTCGTATCTGAAGATACAGCCGTTTATTGTAACGCTGGCAGGTATGTTCTTTGCGAGAGGTATGACCTCCGTCATCAGTACTGAAATGATCAGTATCAAAAACGAAATGTTCCTTGCATGGGCGCAGGCAAAGATTTATCTTCCGTTCGGCGGCTATGTCAATAAGAAGGGTGTTATGGTATATCCTTATGTTTACCCGAGCGTTATCATGGCTCTGGCAGTACTGATCATCGTATTTATCGTATTGAAATATACAAAGTTCGGACGTTCTGTTTATGCAGTGGGCGGTAATGAGCAGTCTGCACTGTTAATGGGTCTGAATGTAAAAAGAACCAAGTTGAAGGTTTATATCATTGACGGATTTTTAGCAGCCTTTGGAGGATTCTTGTTCTGCCTGAATACCTGTTCCGGTTTCGTAGAGCAGGCAAAGGGCTTTGAGATGGAAGCGATTGCCGGTGCCGTAATTGGTGGAACACTTCTGACAGGTGGTGTCGGAAATGTGGTTGGTTCCCTGTTTGGTGTATTGATCAAGGGTACGATTGAAACCTTTATCAATTTTCAGGGTACCTTATCCTCCTGGTGGACCAAGATTACCATTGCAGCTCTGTTGGCATTCTTCATCATTTTGCAGAGTGTGCTTGCATCCGTTAAGGAGAAGAGAAAGTAAGTTTTAGATTTTACCATCCCTTATTATAAACAATGTGTTATTCAGAGACCGCCGCTGTCGGATATGGACAGCGGCGGTTTCGACAGTACAAAATCTGACAATATGACAAAACTGCTTGTTCATTCTGCAATTATTCGATATAATGCAAGTATGGAGGAACAATAGCAAGGGAGGAATGGCTTGTGAAAGAAAAGAAGGAAAAGGCTGGAAGGTCGGCAAAAGGATTCAGTATCCGGTGGAAAATTAACGGCTGTATTTTGGGGATCACCGCGATTTTTCTGGCACTGATTGCCATGCTGATGTTAAAATCTGCGGAATACAGCGGGAAATACAGTCAGGTATTAGACAATATCAGTAAGATTACGTATATTAAAACGAACTGCAGCAAGCTCTCTCGAACGGTAGTCAATATGTGCGGAATAGGTGCGGATATTGAATCCAGCGGACACAAGGAGACTGTGGATACGATTCGTACCTATATTGTGGACATTGGCGAGAATATCGGCGAAGAGGCTGAGTACAGCCAGAACCGCAATCAATACAGCAGTCTGGCAGGCGAGGTGGATAAGTTTGTCACGGCCTATGATCAGATTGTTGCGGCCTGTGGCGAAAAGTATTCTTCGGCAGGCTTAGAATACGCCAAGACGATGGACAGCAATTCCACCTTTTTATCGACCAGCGCAGAAACCCTGTTGACTCTGGAAATTTCCAGAAGTGAGGAAATCCAGAAGCAGATCAACAGTGATTTTCAGAAAATGCTCTGGCTTGTCATTGTGATTGTGGTTGTAACGGTGGTGGTAGTACTGGCGGTTACGCTGCTCGTATCCAGAAGCATTACCGTACCAATCAGACAGCTCCAGAAGCATCTGGCTGTTATGTCCGAAGGTGATTTGTCCCGTGCGGATGTGGCAATACGTTCCAGAGATGAAGTGGGACATGTGGCGGTTGCTTTTAATAAGATGAAAAGTAATCTGGTTCGTATCATCGGAAAGGTCATGAGCGGAACCAATGATTTGAAAATGGCGACCTCCACGGTTAATGTGAGTGTGGAAGAAAATGCGGCAGGCAGCAACCGGATTGCCTCCGCGGTGGACGGAATGCTTAAGAGTCTGGAGCAGCAGCATGCAGAGGTTAAGAGGATTTCGGAGCAGATTAGTGAGATGGACAGCCTTTCCAGAGAGGTGGCCGATGAGGCGGAGAAAATTTATCAAAACTCGGAAAAGACAAAGCAGAATGCCGGAGCGGGCATGGAGCAGCTTATTGCATATGTAGGGCAGTTGGATGAAATCAACCGGTCGATGCAGGAAATGGCAGAGGTGTTCGGAAGCTTTGGAGAAAGTACCAAGGAGATGACTACGGCACTGGATGCCATTACGGAAATTGCATCCCAGACCAATCTGCTGTCACTGAATGCCTCTATTGAAGCGGCACGTGCGGGAGAAGCCGGAAGAGGCTTTGCGGTCGTGGCATCTGAGATTCGCAATCTGGCAGATGATTCCCAGAATGCGGCTGGCAGAATCGGCGAGATGATTGAACGCGTGCGTGGACAGGCGGAAGAGATGCAGGCGAAGCTGGAAACCAGTCTGGAACAGTTGGAAAAAGGAAACCGGATGACGGAGGAGACAAAGAGCAGCTTTCAAATTATACGTGAGGGCACCGGCGAGGTCGGCAGGAGCGTAGAGGATATTATGCACCGGGTAGAACGACTGACAGAAAAGATTTCAGAGGCTGTGGAAAGCACCGGTACGATCAGGCAGGCGTCGGATGACAATGTGACCGAGATCAATGAGATTAGTGCGATCGTGACCGAAGAATCGGCGAATCTGGCAGAGGTGTCGGATGCTACGAATAAGCTTCTGGGGCTGACCGGAGAGCTGGAGGGACTTGTTTCAGAGTTCCGGCTTACGCAGAGCGATGATGCGGCTGCGGTGGAAGCACGGAAAAACAGCAAAGGAGAGACAGAAAAATGCAGCAGGAAAACGAAAAAGAAAAAAAATATCTTCCCACAAAAGCAACACTGACGATCCGGGTATTGGTCGGCGGTTATCTGTTATATACCGCTTATTCTCTTATTGATGCACTGAAAAGCAATACCGGACAGCAAAAGCTGTTCTTTGGGGCTTTTCTGGTGCTGTTTACGGTGGCAGGAGGTTTCCTGGTCATACAGGGTGTACGTGCCCTGGCAGCCGGAAAATATGCTGGCGGTGCAATGGATACCTCTATAGAGGAAGATTGCGCTGCAGAAGTGTCATCGAAGGAACAGGAAACAGACGAAGCGAATCAGGATCATTAGAACCAAAACCATAAGTTGTATCGAAAAAGAGGGCATATGCACAGGATGTTGTGTATACGCCCTCTTTTTTGTCTATATTTGTGATTTTTGTCATAAAACCGGAATATTGTACATGTACAACTTATGCAAAATGTACAGTAAAAACAGAATAAAAGGTTGACAAAAAGTGCAGAGTGATATATAGTATATACATAACTTGATTGGATAGAAGTTCCGAATCAAGGAAAAATGTACAGAAAACTTGATAATTCAGCCCGTATGCGAAACATAATGTACAAAATAAAGCTGATAATAAAAAGAAATTATTTTTTTAGTCGGGAAATGTTGTACAACATGAACAAGCAGAAAGGTTGTAAGTACAAGTTTTCAAAAATTACATATTTAGGGAGGAATAGAAACATGAGAAAAAAACTTTTAGGCGCTTTACTTAGCGTGGCAATGGTTGCTTCCATGCTGGTAGGATGTGGCAGCACAGCTGAACCGGCAGCAGCAGATTCCGCAGCTCCGGCAGCAACAGAAGCAGCTCCGGCAGCAGACGCAGACGCAGATGCGGGCGAAGCAGCAGCTCCGGCATCCGCAGGCGGCAAGGTTGGTGTTGCGATGCCGACACAGTCTTCCGAAAGATGGATCAATGATGGTGCTAACATGAAAGCAAAGCTGGAAGCACTTGGCTACGAAGTAGACCTTCAGTATGCAGAGGATGACGTACAGATGCAGGTATCCCAGATCGAAAATATGATCGCAAGCGGTGTTAACTGCCTCGTTATCGCTTCCATCGACTCCGGCGCATTAGTAAACGTTGAAGAGCAGGCTAAGGCAGCAGGTATCCCGATTATCGCATATGACCGTCTGTTAATGGACACAGATGCAGTTTCCTACTATGCAACCTTTGATAACAAGGGTGTTGGTACAGCAATCGGCGAATACATCAAAGAAGCTAAGAAATTAGACGATGCAAAAGCAAACGGCGAATCTTATACAATCGAGTTCTTCATGGGCTCCCCGGATGATAACAATGCACATATGTTATATGCAGGTGTTATGGAAGTATTACAGTCGTACCTGGATGATGGCACACTCGTATGTAAGTCCGGCAGAACATCTTTTGATGACACATGTATCTTAAGATGGTCTCAGGAAACAGCTCAGCAGAACTGTGAGAACTACTTAACAGGATTCTACGCTGACGAGAAGCTTGACATCTGCTGTACAGCATTCGATGGTTTCGCATATGGATGTAAGGCAGCTCTGGAAGGTGCTGGATATACAGTTGGAGAAGACTGGCCGTTAATCACAGGACAGGATGCAGAGCTTATGGCTACCAAGAACATCATCAGCGGATATCAGACAATGTCTATCTACAAAGATACACGTCTCCTTGCTGACAAGTGTGTAACCATGGTACAGGCAGTGTTAGAGGGTGCTGAACCGGAAATCAACGATACAGAGCAGTACAACAACAACAAGATCGTTGTTCCGTCTTATCTGTGCACACCGGTAGCTGTTGATCAGTCCAACTACAAAGAGATTATTGTAGACGGTGGCTACTATACAGAAGAGCAGTTAGCTGAGTAATCAGTTGTTTAGAACCTTTCGGGCGGCGGCAGAAAAACCGCCGCCCGTTGTTTTGAGTAAGAAAAGACAATGAAAGGAAGCTGAGAGAATGTCTGATTATATCTTGGAAATGAATCACATAACGAAGGAATTCTCCGGCGTAAAGGCTTTGGATGATGTTAATCTGAAGGTAAAGCGCGGGGAGATACACGCGTTATGTGGAGAGAACGGAGCTGGTAAATCCACTCTTATGAATGTTCTGTCGGGTGTATATACCTACGGAAGCTATTCCGGTGACATTGTTTACAACGGTGAAATATGTAAATTCCACAGCATCAGAGAGAGTGAAGCAAAGGGTATTGTTATTATTCATCAGGAGCTGGCGCTCAGCCCTAATCTTTCCGTTGCAGAAAACGTATTTTTAGGAAATGAACAGACTTCTGTAAAAGGAGTCATTAACTGGACGGAGACAAGAAAAAAAGCACAGGAAATGCTGGAGAGAGTCGGACTTGGACATGAAGATGTCAATGTTCCGATTGGAACGCTTGGTGTAGGAAAGCAGCAGCTGATCGAAATCGCAAAGGCGATGGCAAAGAAGGTAGAGCTGCTCATTCTGGATGAACCGACAGCGGCGCTGAACGATGAAGAAAGTAAGCAGCTGCTGGAAATCATGTTAGAATTAAAGAAACAGGGCATCACATGTATTATCATTTCACATAAATTAAACGAAATCAGCTATGTATCGGATGCGATTACGGTTATCCGTGATGGACATACGATCGAGACACTGGAAAAGGGCAAGGATGATTTTTCAGAGGACCGTATCATCAAGGGTATGGTTGGACGTGAGCTGACAAATCGTTATCCTCTGCGCGAGGGTGTAAAGATCGGAGATACCATATTTGAAGTACAGAACTGGAATGCTTATCATCCGGATGATGAAAACAGACAGATTATCAAAAATGTCAATCTGAAGGTAAAGGCCGGAGAGGTTGTCGGATTGGCAGGATTGATGGGAGCCGGCAGAACCGAGCTTGCGATGAGTATCTTCGGCAGAAGCTATGGGCAGAAGATTTCCGGTACGGTTAAGATCAATGGCAAAGAGGTGCATTTGAAATCAGTAAGAGATGCCATTGACAACAGACTGGCTTATGTATCAGAAGACAGAAAGACCTATGGTCTGGTACTGATTGATGATATCAAACGAAACATGACTATGGCAGCACTTCGGAATTTCTTTTCGAAAAAGGGTGTTGTCAACGGAAACGATGAGATTGTTTCCGCAGAAGAATATAAGAAGCGTATCAATATTAAAGCCAATTCCATCGAGCAGACCGTTGGATCCTTATCCGGTGGTAATCAGCAGAAGGTGGTTCTGGCCAAATGGATGCTGACGCAGCCGGATGTGCTTATCCTCGATGAGCCGACCCGTGGTATCGATGTTGGTGCGAAATACGAAATCTATTGTGTTATCAATGAACTGGCGAAGGCCGGAAAAGCAGTCATCGTTATTTCTTCCGAAATGCAGGAAATCATCGGAACCTGTGACAGAGTATACGTCATCAATGAAGGCGCTATTGCAGGCGAGCTGTCTAAGGAGGAAGTAACACAGGAGAGAATTATGCAGTGCATTATGGCACATAACAGAAAGGGAGAATAGTCATGGATAAGAAGAAAACAGTTAATCTTGACATGAAGCAATATGGTATGGTTATTGTCCTTATTGCCGTATTTATCATTTTTGCTATTATGACAGGAGGAAAGAACCTTTCTCCTGCAAACATCAACAACCTGATCATGCAGAACGGATACGTTGTTATCCTGGCAGTAGGTATGCTGCTTTGCGTATTAACCGGTAACGTCGATCTGGGCGTCGGCTCTATTGTAGCTCTTTGCGGTGCGGTAGTCGGTATTATGATGGTAGACTATAAGATGAGCATGTGGATTGCTATCGCGGCAGCTCTTGTGATCGGTCTTCTTTGCGGTATGTTCAGCGGCTTCTTTATTTCAAAGCTGGGAGTTCCGCCTTTCATCGTAACTCTGGCAACGATGTTGATGGGCCGCGGTCTTACATATACCCTGTTACAGGCGCAGACCAAAGGACCTCTGCCGACCAATTATACCTTCATCGGTGCAGGCTTCCTTCCGACCATCAAGATTCCGTTTGGTGACGGAACACTGGATCTGGTTTGTATTATCGTGGCAATCGTTGCTTCTGTACTGATTGTTCTTTCGGAATTAAAGAGCATTAATACAAAGAAGAAATATGGCTTTGCAACCAACCCGATGTGGCAGGTTGTTCTGAAAGAAGCTGTAATCATCTTCATTGTATGTGCATTCTTCTACAAGCTGGCACGCTACAACGGTATTCCGTTTGTATTGATCATCATGGGACTGTTAGTTGCCTTCTATCAGTTCATGACCAGCAAGACCGTTGCAGGCCGTCAGATTTATGCAATGGGTGGTAACCGTAAGGCTGCACAGCTTTCCGGTATCAACACAGACAAAGTATTCTTCTGGGTATATACGAATATGGGTATCCTTTGTGGTGTAGCCGGTATCGTATTATCCGCTCGTAATGCAGCAGCAACGCCGAAGGCCGGTGACCAGTTCGAAATGGATGCGATTGCTTCCTGTTACATCGGTGGTGCAGCCGTAGCCGGTGGTGCCGGTACAATCATGGGAGCTGTAGTCGGTGCGTTCATCATGGGTATTCTGAACAATGGTATGTCCTTATACGGATGGTCTACAGATATCCAGAAAATCGTAAAAGGTGCCGTTCTGTTAGGCGCTGTAACAGTAGACTTAATGTCAAAAAGAAAGAAAGGCTAACGTGTAAACTGGCCTGAAAGAATGTGAGGAATGGGCTGCCTTTCGGGGCGGCCCTTGTTATTTTAATATGGAAAAAAACACACCGAAATATATCGAACTTGTAAAATGGATTCAGGAACAGATTGAAACAAAAAAATTAATACCGGGACAGAAAATGTTTTCTGAAAACGAACTAAAGGATATGTTCGGGGTCAGCAGACAGACCGTACGTCATGCGATCAGCGTGCTGGAAAATGAGGGGATCATCCGAAGGGTACAGGGCAGCGGTACATATATCAACGATAACAGGCTTGCCAATCTGGAGAAACGTACCCGTATTTCGGTCGTTACAACCTATGTGGATGGATATATTTTCCCGCGTACAATACAGGGCATCGAAAATGTACTGTTTGAACGGGGATATTCTGTGCAGATTGCTTTTACCAATAATCAGAATGAACGGGAAAAGACGATTCTGGAAGATATTATCAGTCGGGATGAGGTAGCCGGAATTATTATGGAAACGACAAAAAGCGGCATTCCGAATCCGAATCTCCATCTGTATCAGGAGATACGAAAGCATAGGATTCCTATTATATTCATCAACAGCTATTATCCGCTTCTGAAAATTCCACATGTATCGATAAACGACCGCATGGCAGGGAGAAGGGTTACGAGATATCTGATCTCGATGGGGCACAAAAACATCGGGGGTATCTTTAAGCTGGATGACGGGCAGGGACATTTGCGCTATGCAGGCTATGTGGATGCCATGACGGAAGCTGGATTAGAGATTGATGATACCAGGATCCTGTGGGTGGATACGGAGGATGTAAAGCATCTGGAAAAATCAAGAGAGAAGATCCTGGACAGATTTAAAAACTGTACCGGGCTGTTCTGTTATAACGATGAAGTCGCGTTCAGCCTGATTGAGATTCTGAAAAAGGAGAACATTCACGTACCGGACGATATTTCCCTGGCAAGTGTAGATGATTCGGAGCTGGCAGTTCTGGGAGATGTAGCCATTTCCTCCGTGCCGCATCCGATGGAGCATCTGGGAGAAAAGGCGGCAGAAAACCTTTTGAAGATGATTAAAGATCCTACGTTTGACGGAACCTATGAATTTGATGTCAATGTAGTCAAGCGGGATTCTGTACGGAAGATAAGATAAAAATCGAAAGAAAACAAACCTTTTCCATAGAATATTGTACTGAAAATTATATGTGTACAACTTGCAAATTTGTACGTACAAGATGTATACTAAAAGCAGGTGGGAACAGTGAAAGTTGTACGATATACAACTCACTGAAAAATAAGAATAAGGTTTAGAAGGAGGAACAAAATGAAAGCAGCAAAAAACTACAAATTCTGGTTTTGTACAGGATCACAGGATCTGTACGGAGATGAGTGCCTGAGAAAGGTAGCAGAGCATTCCGCAAAAATCGTAGAGGGGCTTAACGCAACAGGAAAATTACCGTTCGAGGTTGTATTAAAGCCGACTCTGATCGATCAGGCATCCATCCGTAAGACCTTTAACGATGCAAATAACGATGAGGATTGTGCAGGTGTTATCACATGGATGCACACCTTTTCTCCGGCAAAGATGTGGATCATCGGTTTACAGGAATACAAAAAACCGCTTTGTCATTTACATACACAGTTTAATCAGGAAATTCCGTATGATTCCATTGATATGGATTTCATGAATGAGAACCAGTCAGCACACGGCGATAGAGAGTACGGCCACATCGTAAGCCGTATGGGCATCGAGAGAAAGATTATCGTTGGACACTGGACAGACGAAAAGGTTGTCGATAAGCTGGCAAGCTGGATGAGAACAGCAATTGGCGTGATGGAATCCTCTCACATCCGTGTATGCCGTTTCGGTGATAATATGAACAACGTTGCCGTAACAGAAGGTGATAAGGTAGAAGCACAGATTAAATTCGGCTGGGAAATCGATCACTACAACGTAAACGATCTGGTAGAGTATGTGGATGCTGTTGCAGCAGGCGATGTAAACGCTCTGGTAGACGAGTACTACAGCAAGTATAAGATTATCGACGAGGGAAGAGACTTAGACGAGTTTAAGAGACATGTGGCAGTACAGGCTCAGATCGAAATCGGTATGGAGAAGTTCTTAGAGGACAATAACTATCAGGCATTTGTAACACACTTTGGAATGCTGGGCGGCTTAAAGCAGCTTCCGGGTCTTGCAGTACAGAGATTGATGGAAAAGGGCTACGGCTTCGGCGGTGAAGGTGACTGGAAGACTGCAGCTATGGTTCGCCTGATGAAGATTATGGCAGAAGGCACAAAGGATGCGAAGGGAACTTCCTTCATGGAAGATTATACCTACAATCTGGTACCGGGCAAAGAGGGCATCTTACAGGCTCATATGTTAGAGGTTTGTCCTTCTATTGCTGACGGCGAGATCGGAATCAAGGTAAATCCGCTGACCATGGGTAATCGTGAGGATCCGGCACGTCTTGTATTTACCAGCAAGACAGGTCCTGCTGTTGCAACAAGCCTTGTAGACCTTGGAAACCGTTTCCGTCTGATTATCAATGCAGTAGACTGCAAGAAGTGTGAGAAGCCGATGCCGAAGCTTCCGGTAGCAACTGCATTCTGGACACCTCAGCCGGATCTGGCAACAGGCGCAGAAGCATGGATCTTAGCAGGCGGAGCACATCATACAGCCTTCTCCTACGATCTGTCCGTAGATCAGATGGTAGACTGGGCAGCAGCGATGGGAATTGAAAGCGTAGTGATTGATAACCATACGACCATCCGTGATTTCAAGAACGAATTAAGATGGAACTCCATCGCTTTTAAATAAGATTGACACCGGCTGACAGATAAAACAGCCGAAAAAGGAGGATTTCAGGACAATGGGTCTTACAATAGAAGAAATCAAAACCACAATTGAAGGTGGAAAAACAGCTCTTGGTATCGAATTTGGTTCTACCCGTATCAAGGCTGTATTGGTGGGAGAGGACAACGCGCCGATCGCCTCCGGTGCACATGACTGGGAGAACCGCTATGTAGACGGTATCTGGACCTACACCTTAGAGGATATCTGGACCGGACTTCAGGATGCTTACGCAAAGATGGCGGCAGACGTAAAGGCGCAGTACGGCATCACATTGACAAACATTGGAGCAATCGGCTTCAGTGCCATGATGCACGGCTATATGCCCTTTGACAAGAGCGGTGAGCTGCTCGTACCGTTCCGTACCTGGAGAAATACGATTACGGCAGAGGCTTCCGAGAAGTTGACGGCGTTGTTCGATTTCCATATTCCGCAGAGATGGAGCATTGCACATCTGTATCAGGCGATTTTGAAAAAAGAGCCGCATGTAAAAGATATTGATTTTATGACAACTCTGGAGGGATATATTCACTGGAAACTGACCGGAGAAAAAGTGCTCGGTGTGGGTGAAGCATCCGGTATGTTCCCGATTGATTCCGAGACCAAGGATTATAATGCCAAGATGGTTGCACAGTTTGATGAACTGGTGGCAGGCGAAGGCTTCCCGTGGAAGCTAAAGGACATTCTTCCGAAGTCTCTCGTAGCAGGCGAGAATGCAGGAACCCTGACAGAAGAGGGAGCGAAGCTTCTCGATGTCAGCGGCAGCTTACAGGCAGGTATTCCGCTCTGCCCGCCCGAAGGCGATGCGGGAACCGGTATGGTGGCAACCAATAGCGTTGCAAAGCGCACCGGTAATGTTTCTGCAGGAACCAGCGTATTTGCAATGATCGTACTGGAGAAGGAATTAAAGAAGGCATATGAAGAGATCGACCTTGTGACAACTCCGACCGGATTCCCGGTAGCCATGGTACACTGCAATAACTGTACCTCCGATCTGAATGCGTGGGTAGGAATTTTCAAGGAGTTTGCAGAGAGCTTCGGTATCGAAGTGGATATGAATAAGCTGTTTGGCACATTATATCGTAAGGCGATGGAAGGAGATGCAGAGTGCGGTGGCTTGTTATCCTACGGCTACTTCTCCGGAGAACATATTACCGGCTTTGAAGAAGGCCGTCCGATGTTTGTTCGTACACCGGAAAGCAAATTCAATCTTGCAAACTTTATGCGTTCCCACTTATTTACAGCACTGGGAGCATTAAAGATTGGTCTGGATATTCTCTTAAAGGGTGAAGGTGTGAAGGTAGACCGGATTCTCGGACACGGCGGACTCTTTAAGACAAAAGGGGTCGGACAGAAGATTCTGGCAGCTGCTATGAATGCGCCGGTTTCCGTTATGGAAACAGCCGGTGAAGGCGGTGCGTGGGGAATGGCAGTTCTGGCTTCCTACATGAAGAATAAGGCAGACGGTGAAACTCTGGATGATTACCTGAACAATAAAGTATTTGCAGGTATGGAAGCAATCGAGGAGACACCGGATGAAAAGGATGTGGCAGGCTTTGATGCTTTCATCGAGCGCTATAAGTCCGGGCTTGCCATTGAGCGTGCAGCAGTAGAAAACCTGAAATAGAGAGAGGTATCAGCACATGTTAGAAGAATTAAAAAAAGCAGTCTATGAAGCCAATATGGATCTGCCGAAATATGGACTCGTTACCTTTACCTGGGGTAACGTAAGCGGTATCGACCGTGAAAAGGGTCTGTTTGTCATTAAACCAAGCGGTGTGGAGTATGATAAGCTGACACCGGATGATATGGTGGTAATGGATTTAAACGGCAATAAGGTAGAGGGTAAATATAAACCGTCCTCCGACACGGCAACTCATCTGGAAATCTACAAAGCATTTCCGGAGGTAGGCGGTGTGGTACATACCCATTCCTCCTATGCGACCAGCTGGGCGCAGGCAGGGAGAAGCATTCCGTGCTACGGAACCACACATGCAGATTATATGTACGGAGAGATTCCGTGCGTCAGATGTCTGACTAAGGAAGAAATTGAAGGGGCCTATGAAGAAAATACAGGCCACCTGATCGTGAACGAATTTCAGCGTATGGGCAAGGACCCGATGGCAGTTCCGGCAGTTTTGTGTAAGAACCACGGGCCGTTTGCCTGGGGCAAGGATGCACATGAGGCAGTGCACAATGCAGTGGTGCTGGAAGAGGTAGCTAAGATGGCATACCGCGCTGAGACGATCCAGCCGAGGATACAGCCGGCTCCGCAGGAGCTGCAGGATAAGCACTATTACAGAAAGCATGGTGCAAACGCTTACTACGGCCAGGATGTAAAATAAAAGGAAAAGCCTGTGCAGAAATGAAAAGCGCAAAAATTGTGTGGAAATAGCACAGGCCATGTTGTAAAATGAGAAGAGTTACTGGCATATGTACAGTAACCCAAAACACAGAATAAAAACTGGAGGAACGAACATGAACAAATTAGAACTCGCAAAGATGGCTAATGAAGTTCGTAAAGGTATCGTAACGGCTGTTCACAGTGCCAAAGCCGGACATCCGGGTGGATCCTTATCTGCAGCAGATATCTTTACCTATCTTTACTTTCAGGAGATGAATATTGATCCGAAGAATCCGAAGGATCCGGACAGAGACCGTTTCGTATTATCCAAGGGACATACAGCGCCGGGACTTTATTCCGCACTGGCTCATCGCGGATATTTTCCGGTAGAGGATTTAAAGACTTTAAGAAAGCTCGGCTCCCATTTACAGGGACATCCGTGCATGCAGCACCTGCCGGGTATTGATATGTCCTCGGGTTCCCTGGGACAGGGACTTTCCGCTGCAGTAGGTATGGCACTGTCTGCGAAGATGGACGGAAAGGATTATCGTGTTTATTCCCTCTGCGGTGACGGTGAGATTCAGGAAGGCCAGATCTGGGAGGCTGCTATGTTCGCGGGACACCGTAAGCTGGATAACTTGGTAGTCATTGTGGACAACAATGGACTGCAGATCGACGGCAAGGTTGAGGATGTATGTTCCCCGTATCCGATTGATAAAAAATTTGAAGCCTTCAATTTCCATGTAATCAATACCGATGCACATGATTTTGACGCATTGGAAAAAGCCTTCAACGAAGCAAGAGAGACAAAAGGAATGCCGACTGCCATTATCGCACACAGCATAAAAGGTAAGGGTGTATCCTTTATGGAGAATCAGGCATCCTGGCATGGAACCGCTCCGAATGATGAGCAGTATGCAACAGCCATGGCTGACCTTGAGAAAATCGGAGAAAGCTTAGGAGGTGCAAACTAATGGCAGATGTGAAAAAAATTGCAACCAGAGAAAGCTACGGTAATGCGCTGGCACAGTATGGAGCAGAATATCCGAATCTGGTAGTATTGGACGCTGACCTTGCAGCAGCTACCAAGACCGGAATTTTCAAAAAGGCATTTCCGGAAAGACATATCGACTGTGGTATTGCAGAGTGTAACATGGTAGGTATTGCAGCAGGACTTGCTACGACAGGCAAGATTCCGTTCGTAAGCTCCTTTGCCATGTTTGCGGCAGGACGTGCCTTTGAGCAGGTACGTAACTCGGTAGGCTATCCGCATCTGAACGTAAAAATCGGTGCAACTCATGCCGGAATTACAGTAGGTGAGGACGGTGCATCCCATCAGTGTAATGAAGATCTTGCCCTGATGAGAACGATTCCGGGTATGGTAGTTATGAACCCGGCAGACGATATTGAGGCAAAAGCGGCTGTAAAGGCAGCTCTGGATTATGTAGGACCGGTTTACATCCGTTTCGGACGTGCTGCTGTTCCGGTAATCAATGACAATGCAGATTACAAATTTGAGATGGGCAAGGGCGTTCTTCTTCGTGAAGGAACCGATGTGACGATCATTGCGACCGGTATCTGCGTATCTGCCAGCCTGGAAGCAGCTGAGATGCTTGCAGCAGACGGTATCAGTGCAGAGGTCATCAATATCCATACCATCAAGCCGTTAGATGAGGAGCTTGTAGTAGCCTCCGCTAAAAAGACCGGTAAGGTCGTAACAGCAGAGGAGCATTCCGTAATCGGCGGACTGGGAAGCGCTGTATGCGATGCACTTTGTGCAAAGGCTCCGACCCCGGTATGCAAGATCGGTATGTACGATGTATTTGGTGAGTCCGGCCCGGCTAATGCACTGGTTGAAAAATACGGACTGGATGCAAAGGGAATTTACGAGAAAACGAAAGCATTCGTAAAATAGTAAAGTATGATATTATTTCCATGTTTACTGCCGGGCATTTTTATGTTATATTGTGTCCGGCAGTAAAGGAGGTATTATAATGATATTGTCGCCATCGATACTTGCGGCAGATTTTGCCGTATTAGGACAGCAGATCAGAGAAGCGGATGAGGCGGGTGCACAGTACATTCATATTGATGTGATGGATGGTGTGTTTGTGCCTTCTATTTCGTTTGGCATGCCTGTCATTTCTACGATACGTAAGGTAACAGAAAAAGTATTTGATGTACATTTGATGATTGTGGAGCCGGAACGCTATCTGGAGGAATTTTCCGAATGCGGAGCTGATTCCATCACCTTCCATTTGGAGGCAACGGAGCATGTGGATGAGGTGATTGACCGGATTCACAGTCTGGGTTTGAAAGCAGGGCTTTCCATCAAGCCCGGTACTCCGGTTGAGGCTGTCGAACCATATCTGGAGAAGCTGGATATGATTCTGGTCATGACGGTAGAGCCTGGTTTTGGAGGGCAGAAATATATAGAAGCATCTACGGAGCGCATCCGTCAGGTACGACGCATGATTACAGAGCGGGGGCTTTCGGTAGATGTGCAGGTGGACGGCGGCATTACAAAGGATAATATTCATGTGGTGCTGGAAGCCGGAGCCAATGTGATTGTGGCAGGAAGTGCGGTATTCAGAGGAAATATCACAGAGAATGTAAAGGAATTATTTGCAAAATCACAGCAGTGTGTATAAAAACAGCATTTCGGGTAAAAATAAAGCTATATCTATAAGCTGGAGGTATAGCAGATGTGCGAAATGTATGTGCAGTTTCATCGAGTGGAGGATATTTTGGATTTTGTTTCGATGACATCCAGATATCCATATGCGATCGATTTATCCTGTGGACGTTTTGGAGTAGACGGCAAATCTCTGATGGGAGTTATGGCAATCGGGCTGGATAAACCGGTGAAAGTCCAGATTCAGTCAGAGGAGGCGGAAACTTTGGAGCGGGAGCTGGGACGTTATAGAGTTCTGACATGAGAAAAAGATCTTTTGGAGAAGCCAATCGGACTTTCCAGAAGATTTTTTTATGGAAAAAAATTGAAAAATGCCATATTATAGTTACATATGCAATGTCTCTTGAAAGGGATGTACGATAAGAAAGGGAGAAAAAACGATGTCTGAATTGGAAATACTGCATGCTATTCAAAATCTTCACACTGTATTTCTGGATCATCTTATGACGCTGGTATCCGCTCTTGGGGATCATGGAATCCTGTGGGTAGCGATAGCGCTGCTTCTGCTTTTTAGCAAAAAAACGAGGCGCTGCGGTATTCTGATGGCAGTCAGTATGCTGATTTGTCTGATACTGGGTAACGGAATCCTGAAAAATACGATCTACCGTGCCAGGCCATGCTGGGTGGATGATACGGTGCAGATGCTGGTCAATATACCGACGGATTATTCCTTTCCGTCCGGACATACGATGCACGGATTTGCGGCAGCGACGGTCATCTGGCTTCATGACCGGAGAGCCGGTGCGGCTGCACTTGTACTGGCAGCTGTGATAGCATTTTCGAGGCTGTATCTGTTTGTGCATTACCCGACCGACGTGCTGGCAGGCTTTTGCATCGGAACGCTGACAGCGATATTGGTGGTGAGGATAGATCGTATTCTGAGAATGCGAAAGAATGGAAAATGTAAAGAACGTGGTTCCATGGAGCGGTAAAGTCTGCTACAATGGAAAAGAAAATGAAAATCAGAAAAAGCGAGGAAAAACAATGGGCGGATTTTTTGGAGTAGCATCAAAAGAGGATTGTGTCTTTGATCTGTTTTTTGGAATTGACTATCATTCCCATCTTGGAACCAGACGTGGTGGAATGAGCGTATATGGTGAGAACGGCTTTGACCGTGCTATCCATAATATTGAAAATGCTCCTTTCCGTACGAAATTTGATAAGGATATGCAGGAGATGTCAGGCTGGCTGGGAATCGGTTGTATCTCTGACTATGAACCGCAGCCGCTTCTGGTGCGTTCCCATCATGGTACCTATGCCATTACGACGGTCAGCAAGATCAATAATATGGAAGAGCTTTCTAAAAAGCTGTTTGACAACGGACATTCTCATTTTCTGGAAATGAGCGGCGGGGATATCAATGCGACGGAAATGATTGCGGCACTGATCAATCAGAAGGGAAACCTCATCGAAGGCATGCAATATGCACTGGAGGAGGTGGAAGGTTCCGTTTCCATCCTGCTGATGAACCAGGCAGGCATTTATGCGGCACGTGATAAGTACGGGCGTACTCCCATCGTGGTAGGAAGAAAAGACGGAGCATACTGTGTTTCCTTTGAAAATTTTGCCTATAAGAATCTGGGTTATACCGATTATAAAGAGCTGGGGCCGGGAGAAATTGACGTCATAACCGATAAGAGCTGCGTAACGCTGGTCAATCCCAATCAGGAGATGAAGATATGCACCTTTTTATGGGTATATTACGGATATCCGTCCAGCTCCTATGAGGGCAGGAATGTAGAGAATATGCGCTATGCCTGCGGACGGAAGATGGCACAGAGGGATAACGTAAAACCGGATATCGTAGCAGGCGTGCCGGATTCCGGTATTGCACATGCAGTCGGGTATGCCAATGAATCCGGGATTCCGTTTTCCAGACCGTTTATCAAATATACACCGACCTGGCCGCGTTCCTTTATGCCGACGATTCAGAGCCAGCGTAACCTGATTGCAAAAATGAAGCTGCTTGCCGTAGAGGAACTGATCCGGGACAAGAGCCTGCTTCTGATTGATGATTCCATCGTAAGAGGCACACAGCTTCGGGAAACGACAGAATTTCTCTATCAAAGCGGAGCAAAAGAGGTGCATATCCGGCCGGCCTGTCCACCTCTTCTGTATGGCTGTAAATATCTGAATTTTTCACGTTCCTCGTCGGAGATGGATCTGATTACCCGTCGTGTCATCGACAGACTGGAGGATGGAAATGTGACAGACGAGGTGCTGCAGGAGTATGCTGATCCGGAATCTCCGAAGTATGAGCGCATGGTAGAGGAAATTCGAAAGGAACTGAATTTTACATCGCTGCGTTTCAATCGTCTGGATGACATGCTGGATGCAGTGGGAATTGACAAGTGTAAGCTCTGTACCTATTGCTGGGACGGAAAAGAATAAAAGAGGAAAGAATAAAAATAAGGGAAAGGAACTATCAGAAATGAGCAAAGGAAAATATTACATTACAACTGCCATTGCATATACCTCCGGCAAGCCTCATATCGGCAACAGCTATGAGATTGTGCTGGCAGACAGTATTGCACGTTTTAAAAGAAAGGATGGCTATGACGTCTTTTTCCAGACCGGAACGGACGAGCATGGACAGAAGATTGAGCTGAAGGCAGAGGAAGCAGGCATTACTCCGAAGCAGTTCGTAGATAATGTATCGACAGAGATTAAGCGTCTGTGGGATCTGATGGATACCTCCTATGATAAGTTCATCCGTACTACAGATGACTATCATGAAAAGCAGGTACAGAAGATTTTTAAAAAGCTTTATGAACAGGGAGATATTTATAAAGGCTCCTATGAGGGACTTTACTGTACACCGTGCGAATCCTTCTGGACGGAATCTCAGCTGGTGGATGGTAAATGTCCGGACTGCGGCAGAGAAGTAAAGCCCGCCAAGGAAGAGGCATATTTCTTTAAAATGAGCAAATATGCAGATAAGCTGATCGAGCATATCAATACACATCCGGAATTTATCCAGCCGGTATCCCGTAAGAATGAGATGATGAACAACTTCCTCCTTCCGGGTCTGCAGGATCTGTGTGTATCCAGAACATCCTTTAAATGGGGTATTCCGGTGGATTTTGATGACAGACATGTCGTTTATGTATGGCTGGATGCACTGACCAACTATATTACCGGTATCGGTTATGACTGTGACGGAAACAGCAGTGAGCAGTACAAAAAGCTGTGGCCTGCTGATCTGCATCTGATTGGTAAGGATATTATCCGTTTCCATACGATTTACTGGCCCATCTTTTTGATGGCATTGGGTGAGCCGCTGCCGAAGCAGGTATTCGGACATCCGTGGCTTTTACAGGGCGACGGCAAGATGAGCAAGTCCAAGGGAAATGTAATCTATGCGGATGATCTGGTAGATTTCTTTGGAGTGGATGCGGTTCGTTATTTTGTACTGCATGAAATGCCGTTTGAGAATGACGGTGTGATTTCCTGGGAGCTTTTAGTGGAACGTTTGAACTCCGATCTTGCCAATACGCTGGGTAACCTGGTAAACCGTACGATTTCCATGAGCAATAAATACTTTGACGGAGTCGTAGCTGACAAAGGTGCGGCAGAGGCAGTGGATGAGGACTTAAAGGCAGTTGTGACAGGGGCTTATGATAAGGTATGTGCAAAGATGGATGAGCTGCGTGTGGCTGATTCCCTGACAGAGATTTTTGCCCTGTTCAAACGCTGCAATAAATATATCGATGAGACGGAGCCGTGGGTACTGGCGAAGGATGAGGCCAGGAAGGACCGTCTGGCAACCGTGCTTTACAATCTGGTAGAGAGCATTGTGATTGGCTCTTCCTTATTAGAGCCGTTTATGCCTTCTACGGCAAAGAAGATTACAGAACAGTTAAATACACAGTTAAGAGGCTTCGAGGAGCTTAAGACCTTTGGTCTTTTTCCGTCCGGTACAAAGGTAACGGAGAAGCCGGAAATTCTTTTTGCCCGTCTGGATGTAAAAGAAGTTGTGGAAAAAGCAGAAGCGATGTTTGCAGAGAGAAAAGCGCAGGCAGAATCCGCAGCAGGTAAAGAGGAAGAAGCGGCAGATGTTATCGATATTCCGAAAAAGGATGAAATTACTTATGATGATTTTGCTAAAATGCAGTTTCAGGTCGGTGAGATCATTGCCTGTGAAGAGGTGCCCAAGTCCAAGAAGCTTTTATGCTCAAAGGTACGGATCGGCAGTGAGGTAAAGCAGATCGTATCCGGTATCAAGCAGCATTATTCGGCAGAAGAAATGGTAGGCAAGAAGGTCATGGTACTCGTGAATTTGAAGCCGGCCAAGCTTGCAGGAGTCGTATCGGAGGGCATGCTTTTATGCGCTGAGGATGCGGACGGTAATCTGGCGCTTGTGACACCGGAGAAGGAGATGCCTGCCGGAGCGGAGATTTGCTGATGGGTGAGATTAAGAGAGAAGAATTTTGGTACGATTCCAGAGATGAAGTGACCAAGATCCACGCAGTGCGGTGGCTGCCGGAGTGCAGCAGACCGACAGCCATCGTACAGCTGGTACATGGGATGACAGAGCATGTCCTGCGTTATACGGAGGTGGCAGAGTTTCTGGCTTCACAGGGTATATTAGTCGTAGCCAATGATCATCTGGGACACGGTCAGTCCAGACGGGAGGATATGCCGTTTGGCTACTTCTGTAAAAGAGATCCGGCAACGGTGGCGGTACGGGATGTACACCGCCTGAAGAAGCTGACTCAGGAACGTTATCCCGGAGTGCCCTATATCATTCTGGGACACAGCATGGGTTCCTTTATACTGCGGGATTATCTGAGCCGTTACGGAACAGGAATCGACGGTGCGGTGATTGTAGCCACCGGACATCAGTCACCTGTGACAGCCGCTTTTGCTTACTGGTTTGTGCGTATTCAGGCTTTGTTCCTGGGACAGACACATGTCGGAAAGCTGGTAGACCATATGGCATTTGGTCAATATAATAAGAGATGCGAGCCGCGCCGGACAGATGCGGACTGGCTCAATTCCCAGCCGGAGGAAGCGGATCTGTTTTGTGCTGACCCGCTTTGCGGCAATACCTTTACCCTGAATGGCTTTATGACATTATTTACTCTGGTCAGACGGGCCTGTGGAAAGGATGCGTTAAAAAAGGTACCGAAGGATCTGCCGGTTCTGTTTCTTGCGGGAAAGGAAGACCCGGTAGGAGATTACGGTACAGGTGTGGAAAAGGCATACCGCAGCTTTACGGAGAGCGGTATGACGGATGTAACGTGCAGGCTGTATGACGGTGCACGTCACGAAATTTTAAGAGAGGCTCAGAAGCAGGAGGTCTTTTCGGATATTCTGGCCTTTGTCCACAGAGTAGTGGAAAAGGAAAAGGCCTGAATGTTTTTTTTTACAGGAAAAATGCGTATACTATACCGAAATCATCTGATAAAGGAGAAGGTATATATGAGAATCGCATTTTTCGGAACAAAACCCTATGACAGGATCTGGTTTGAACCGTTGGCCGGGGAATATGGATTTGATATTCATTTTATAGAGCTGCCGTGCAATGAGGATACGGTTTTTCTGGCCAAGGGACATGATGCAATCTGTATTTTTGTAAATGATTATGTAAATGCCGGCATGGTAGAAGAGCTGTATGGAATGAAGATCAAAGCCATACTTCTACGGAGTGCCGGCTTTAATCATGTAGATATCAAGGCGGCAGAAGGGAAGATACCGGTTTTGCGTGTCCCCAGCTATTCGCCGGAGGCCGTAGCAGAGTATGCCATGGCGATGCTGCTGACGGTGAACCGCTTTACGCATAAGGCGTATACGAGGACAAGGGATTTCAACATGAGCATTAACGGACTGATGGGGACGGATTTGCATCACAAGACAGCGGGAGTTCTGGGAACCGGTAAGATTGGACAGGCGATGATACAGATTTTGAAAGGATTTCAGATGCAGGTGCTGGCATATGACCCGTATCCCAATCCATCGCTGGAGGTGCAGTATGTGCCGCTGGAGGAACTGATGAGGAAATCAGATGTGATTACCCTGCACTGTCCGCTGACGCCTGATACAAAGCACATTATCAACAAGCGGACGATTGAATGGATGAAGGAAGGGGTCTATCTTGTCAATACCTCCCGCGGAGCTTTGATTCAAACCGAGGATTTGATTCAGGGTCTTTTAAACCGTAAGTTTGCAGGTGTCGGAATGGATGTCTATGAAGAGGAAGAGGGTATTTTTTATGAGGATAAGTCATCGGAACTGATGACGGATGAGAATCTGGCAAGGCTTACCACGTTCCCGAATGTGCTTATCACCTCGCACATGGGCTTTTTTACGAGAGAAGCAATGCAGGCGATTGCGATTGAGACATTAGAAAACGCATATGCTGTGGAGAACGGAATGCCTTTGCTAAATCGGGTGGGAATAGAGGCGTTGTCACAATAAATTTCCAGAGGATGGTAAAAAAGTACTACTGCTTTGTTAAAAATGCTGAAAATTCCTTGTCACATTAGGTAAAAGTGAGTATAATAGTGATAAAGTGGCATTTTTGAAGTAAAAGGCAGATGATAAATAGATATGGACAGAGAAAAGTGTCAGTTCAGGTAAGGGCGGCTTATCAGGATGACTGGGATGACGCGATGCAGCTTGCATGGAAAACCTTTTTAGAGTTTGAGGCACCGGTCTATAAGCCGGAAGGCATCCGGAGCTTTTATGATTTTATAAAGGATGATCAGCTGCGGAGAATGTTTCTGATGGGTGCCTATCAGATGTTTGTGGCCTTTGCAGACGGAAAAATGATCGGCATGATTACGATGCGCGGACAGGGCCATATATCATTGCTGTTTGTAGATGAACAATTTCACAGGCAGGGAATCGGCCGGGTATTGATTGAGACACTTGCCGGCTATCTGAAAAATGAAATGGGGATGGACCGTATGACAGTGAATTCATCCCCTTATGGAGTCGGATTTTATCACAAGCTTGGGTTTCAGGATATGGGATCTGAGACGGAGACGGATGGAATTAAGTATACTCCTATGGAATTGCTGCTGTCATAGCAGCAGGGAAATACGCAGAACGGTAGGATGCGGATGAAAGAAGTGGGAAGATTTCATGGAATATATTACAAGTAAAAACATATGCCTGCTGGTGAGAGATATATTTGCACTGACCAATCAAAAAATTATGGAGCATGGAGTACAGGTTGGTTATATCATATCCAAAATGTTGGAAAGTACCGCGTTGTTTGAAGAATTTGAGGTGGCAGAGCTTAGCTTTATCACCTTTCTGCAGAATATTGGCGGCTATCGGATTCCTGAGTTTGAAAGGATGCTTCGATACGGCGAGAAGGATTATCTGCCTCATTCCATGTATGGATATCTGTTTATGAAGAATCTGTTTCCGGTTCCGGGCTATGGGAAGGTGCTGCTGTATCACCATATGGACTATGATCGGATGGAAAATATAGATTATGAATTTAAATTCCTGTCGGATCTGATACATATAGCGGACGATGCCTATTGTTTATGGAAGGAACAGAATGAGGCATTTGATTATACATCTTTGGCAGTATATAAGGATAAAAAATATTCGGAACGTGCATATAACCTTTTGGAATTTGCGGTACAGAGCTGTCAGGTCTTTGAAAAGCTGGAGAACGGTGAGTACAAGGATGAGCTGGATCAGCTGATGGATTTTGTCATGTTTCGGGATGATGAGAAGGAACAGTATTTGAAAATGCTGATGTATTGTACCGGATTCTGTAATGCCAGTCTGGTATCCGATACGATTCTCTGCACCTGTATCTGTGACGAGCTGGCCAAGAAGATGGGAATGTCTGTTGTGGAAAGACAGGAGCTGTATCTGGGAGCAATGCTGCATGATATCGGTATGCTGATGGTTCCCAAACAGCTTATGGATAAACAGAGGGAATTGTCAGAAGAAGAGGAGGAGCTTCTGCGCAGCCATGTAGAGCGTGCGGAGGAGGTTCTGGCCTTTCGGTTTTTAGACCAGAGAATTGTGGACATTGCGGTAAGGCACCATGAAAGACTGGATGGCAGCGGCTATCCGGAGGGGCTTAAGGGGTCGCATATGAATGAACAGGATAAGATTCTTCAGGTGGCGGATGCAGCCTGCGGGCCATATGTCAAAGGATTGCATCAGAAGCCGAAAAATAAGGAAGAGACGATTCGTATTCTGCAAAGGGAAGTGGACAAGGGACGGTTGGACGGTAAGATTGTTCATCTTCTGACAGCTACCTATGATGAGATTATGGAACGCGTGAAAAAGGAGTCTGCGGAAATTTTTCATGTATATCAGAGAATTGAGAAACAGTATCATGCCGCATTACAGAAAACACACAACTAAGGTTATTTGAAAGGGATAAAATATGAACAGCTTATTTAATATGGACGGACCGGTTATGTCCTTTTTGAACAGAGTGGCAGATTTGATTTGGCTGAATATACTGGCTCTGATCTGTTGTCTGCCAATTGTGACAGCGGGCGCTTCTTTGACGGCACTGCATTATATGACGATTAAAATGGTAAAGAAAGAGGAGGGCTATATTGCCAGAGGCTTCTTCAAATCGTTTCGTCAGAATTTTAAGCAGGCAACCATCATATGGATGATGGTGCTGCTTGTGGGAGCAGTGATCTGGGGGGATCTGTTTATATTGAACCGTATGCTGACTGGTATGCCAAAGGCATTTTCCATTATCATTGCCGCAGTCGGAGTCATTTTTCTCTTTACCTTTATCTATGTCTTTCCGGTACTGGCCAGATTTGATAACACGATTAAAAATACAATAAAAAATGCTTTTTTAATGAGCATTCTCAATTTCCCGAAAACGATCCTGATGGTAATTGTTTATGTGATACCTGTTGTGGTCATGTTTTTGGTACCGGCGGTATTTCCTGTAGTGTTTATGTTGGGCATGTCGCTTCCTGCTTATGTGGCATCCATTTTCTTTGCAGGAATCTTTAAGAAGTTCGAACCGGAGGAATTGACCGATGAAATCGAAGAAGAGTAAGGAGAATAAAAGTAAAGAGAATAGGAACAAATCGGTTATTACGCAGTGGCTGATACCGGTTCTGGTTCTGTTGTTTATTGTCGTTCTGTTATTGATCAATTTTTCGATTTCGACCAGAAAGGAAGCAGAGGAAAATGTAGAAGAACATCTGCTGACCGTGACAGAGCAATACGCCAGCAAGGTACATACGGAATTGGATGGTATGACGAAGGCAGGATTACCACTCAGCTCAATGCTTCCTGAATTTTGGGATCGGTTTCATGACAAAGAGTTTGTCACAAAGATGCTTCTGGAGCTTCAGCAAAATTCGGCAGCTTATATGGTAGTGGCGGCAGATCTGGAAGGCAATGCGATAACGGAGAGCGGCTATACCAGAAATATCAGTTCGGAAGATTTTTTTCAACAGGCCAGCGTGGTCAGTCAGAAATATATTTATACGGAAGAAGGGCTGCGGGAGCGGGACGCTATCATCTCAGCCATTCCGATGCAGGAGCAGAAAAATACGATCGGATATCTTTTCCTCTTTTACCCGGAGGAGCGTTTTCGCAATCTGATCCGGAAGGTGGAGTTTGACAATCTTAGTTTTTATGCCATTGTGACAGAGGATGGCAGCATTATTGAAGGTGTCGGTACGCCGACTACATTTCTGGAAGAAGAGAATCTGTTGGATATTCTGCAAAAATCAGTTATTTATGAGGATTCCTTTGAGAAGACCAAGCTGCGTTTCAGCAAGCTGTCGAGCGGCATAATCGGTGCTGCGTATCAGGGGGAGCGGCGAAAGATCGTTTACGCGCCGTTTGAAATCAATACCTGGCACATGGTAATCGGTGTCAATCAGAGCTATGTGGACAGAGAGGAAGAGAATGAAAGCAGCATGACCCATGCTATGATCTGGAAGCTGGTGGCAGCACTGGGTATTTTCTTCGGTATGATTATGGTCATGAATATCATCAGCAAGATCCGCACGGAGGAACGCGGAAGAATGCTGGAGAACAAGGCGGATACGGATCTTTTGACGGAGCTGAATAATAAGATTGCAACGGAACGGAAGATCAGAGAATATATGAAAGAGCAGACCGGGCAGTGTGCCATGATGTTTGTGCTGGATGTGGATAATTTTAAGAAGATTAATGACACGATGGGGCATGCCTTTGGCGATGAGGTGCTAAGAACACTGGGGCTTCGGCTGAAATCAGAGTTTCGGGTATCGGATATCATAGGGCGTACCGGCGGCGATGAATTTATCATCTTTTTGAAGAACATCAAAGATAAGGAGACGGTGGCCCGGGAGGTGGCGCAGGTTGAAAGGCTGTTTAAGGATTTTAAGGCCGGAGAGTATGTCAAGTATTCCGTAACAGCCAGCATTGGCTGTGCCCTGTATCCGAGTGATGCGGACAGCTTTGAGGATCTGTATAAAGCTGCTGATAAGGCCTTGTATAAGGCCAAAAGACGGGGCAAAAATCAGATTGCTTTGTATACGGAGGAGGACGCTTCCATTGATCTTGAGGCTGAGAAGCGCAAGAGCAGAAGCTGACACGGAACAGAAATTCATGAAATATGGATGGATAATGGCTTTCTTAGACAAGTTGCATAAGAAAGCCATTTTAATTTGTTGAAATTGCCGGAGTGGAAAAAAAAGTTTTATGAATCGGGACAAATTAAACAATCAGGGCTGAAATCTTTGTGTAATAGTGGTATAGCCAAACTTTCCGCTCTCGGTTATACTTAGTACAAGGTTAAACGAAAGCGTGCCGGTCAGACGGCAGCAGAAATGAAAGAAACAATAGGAGGCAGTTACAAATGGCAAGTTTATCTTTAAAAAATGTTTGCAAAAAATATCCGAACGGATTTGAAGCTGTTAAAGATTTCAATCTGGAAATCGCAGATCAGGAGTTCATCATCTTCGTAGGACCGTCCGGATGTGGTAAATCTACTACACTTCGTATGATCGCTGGTCTGGAAGATATTTCTTCCGGTGAATTAAAAATCGGTGACAGAGTGGTAAACGATGTAGAGCCGAAGGACAGAGATATCGCAATGGTATTCCAGAACTACGCTCTGTATCCGCATATGTCTGTATATGACAACATGGCTTTCGGACTGAAATTAAGAAAAGTTCCGAAGGATGAAATTGATAAGATGGTAAAGGAAGCAGCTAAGATCCTTGACCTGACAGCTCTTCTGGATCGTAAGCCGAAGGCATTATCCGGTGGACAGAGACAGCGTGTTGCTATGGGCCGTGCTATCGTTCGTAACCCGAAGGTATTCCTGATGGATGAGCCGCTTTCCAACCTGGATGCTAAGCTTCGTGTACAGATGCGTATCGAGATTGCAAAATTACATCAGAGATTAGGCACCACCATCATTTATGTAACACATGACCAGACAGAGGCTATGACACTGGGAACCAGAATCGTTGTTATGAAGGATGGTGTTATCCAGCAGGTTGACACACCGCAGAACTTATATGAGAAGCCGCAGAACCTGTTCGTAGCAGGATTCATGGGATCTCCGCAGATGAACTTCCTGGATGCAGAGGTAGAGGTTGTTGGTGATGCTGTTAACTTAAAGGTTGCAGGACACAGCATTCCGCTTCCGCCGGCAAAGGCTAAGAAGCTCATCGAGGGTGGCTACGCAGGAAAGACTGTAACATTTGGTATTCGTCCGGAAGATGTATATGATTCCGAAATGTTCATCGAAACAGCTAAATGTGTATTCGAGTCCACCATTAAGGTTTATGAATTACTGGGTGCAGAAGTTTACTTATACTTTGATCTGGAAGAGTTCCCGATTACTGCAAGAGTAGATTCCCGTACAACAGCAAGACCTGGCGATACAGTTAAATTTGCATTCGATGTTGAGAAGATTCACGTATTCGACAAAGAAACAGAGCAGATTATTACAAACTAGTTTCTATGGTAATTCAGGGAGATACAGAAATGTATCTCCCTTTTTGTAATATATGGGAATCATTCAACAATCGCCGGACGTAGCCATTCCCGCTTGATGACTGGCTGGTACAGGGGCAGAGGGCTGGTAAAAAAATTTAAACTGAAAGAATCGTAAGCCGTTTGCAATTATGATTAAAATAGGGTAAAATATAGTATATTGACGGCGAACGGAGGGGTAAGACATGATTTCTGGTCAGGTGATTCAGAATAGTATTGAAGAATTAAAGGCTATTACAAAAGTGGATCTTTGTGTCATGGATTTGGAGGGGGTCAATGTAGCAACGACCTTCGTACAGCAGGAGCTTTCAACCGAGCTGATACTTGGATTTGCCAATTCTCCGGCAGACAGCCAGGTTATTACCGGACATCATCTTTTAAAGATATATGATGAGGGAGATTTGACCTATGTGCTGATTGCCAAAGGACAGACAGATGATGTGTACATGATCGCCAGAATTGCGGTGAGTCAGATTCAGAATCTGGTTGTTGCCTATAAGGAGCGTTTTGACCGGAATAATTTTATCCAGAATCTGCTTTTGGACAACCTGCTTTTGGTAGATATCTATAACCGTGCCAAGAAGCTTCATATTGAGGTAGAAGTACCCCGTGCGGTTTTCCTGATTGAAGCGAAAATGGACAGAGATACCGGAGCCATGGAAATGATTAAGAGCCTGTTCTCCAATCAGGGCGGTGATTATATTACGGCGGTGGATGAAAAGAATATCATCCTGATTAAGGCTCTGGCGGCAGATGAAGGATATGAGACGCTTCAAAGCACTGCGGAAATGATTGTTGATATGATGAATACGGAAGCTATGCTTAACGTGAAGGTGGCATATGGCACCATTGTAGACGAGCTGAAGGAGGTTTCCAAATCCTATAAGGAAGCGAAGCTTGCACTGGATGTCGGAAAGATATTCTATGCAGAGCGGAAGGTAGTGGCTTACAGTACGTTGGGAATCGGAAGATTGATTTATCAGCTGCCGATCAATCTGTGCAAGATTTTTATTCAGGAAATTTTCGGAGAGAATATCCCGGAAGAACTGGACGAGGAGACATTGAATACGGTGAATAAATTCTTTGAGAATAATCTGAATGTTTCCGAGACCTCCAGACAGCTTTTTGTTCATCGAAATACCCTTGTCTATCGTATTGAAAAGCTTCAGAAAGCAACAGGACTGGACATTCGTACCTTCGATGATGCCTTGACCTTTAAGATTGCGCTGATGGTTGTAAATTATATGCGGTATCTGGAAAGTCTGGAATATTAAAGCATGACATTGGAATAATTGCAGGCTCCTCTGAATATATCATTTGTAGGACATGGTCTTAGAGATGATACGTTCGGAGGAGTTTTTATGTATATCAGAAAAGTATGTTATCTGGATTATCTGGAACATGGTGTTCGGCTTGGAAATGCAGGGTATGCCAGACTCTGTCTGAATGGGAATCAGTTTACGCTGGAAATGCAGGTAAAGGGCTTGGGGCAGGGCGAAACGCTGCAGGCCTGGATTGAACTGGAGGGAATGAAGGGGACGTTGGCATCCATTTCCATTGAGGGAGGGGCTGGCAGATTTTGCGGACGGTTTGATGCGGATAATATTGCGGGCAGCGGAATCGGATTTCATGCTCTGACAGGACTGAGAATACCCTTGCCCAATGACAGAATGATTCAAACAGAATTTGGTTTTATTCAGCCGCAGCAGAAAACGGAGATAATTCAGGCGGCGGAGCAGATACGACTGGAAGTAACGTCACAGAGCGAAGCCGCGTCACAGACTGAAGCCGCGTCGCAGAGCGAAGCCGTGTCACCGAGCGAAGTTGTGATACAGCCGGAAGCTGCGACACAGCCTGGAATCCCACGGTCGAAAAGTTATACGGAAGCGCCGGAAAAGCCGATGCAGTTTCGGGCCGCTGACGGTCTTTTGTCTGTGGATAAGTGGGAACAGCTGTGCAGAATGTATCAACAGCTGCATCCCTTTGGGGATAAAACCTATATCAGTCTGACACCAAAGGATTTTATCATACTACGCAAGGAATATCAGCAGTTAGTCAATAACAGCTTTCTGCTGCATGGTTATTATAATTACAGACATCTGATTCTGGGAAAGGAAGAGGGTAAGGAAGGGGACATCTATTATCTGGGTGTGCCGGGAACCTATTATGACCGTGAGAAGATGGTGGCTGTGATGTTTGGCTTTGAAGGCTTTGAAGCTTCCGGAAGGGAAGAGGCGGCAAAGGAGTCGGGCTTTGCCATGCCGCCCGGCACATTTGGCTACTATATGAAAAGAGTGGAAATCTGAGGGGCATGTATCTTCAGTCAATGCCCCTTAGCTGTACATTCGGAACCAGGGGTGTGAGTAATTGTGCAAAATGAACCATTTCCTCTTTGGGACAGGCATGAAAACCGGGATGCAGAACCTCCCTGCTATCCTGATAGCTTTGGAGAAAATAAGCTTCATTGCCCTGAATCAGCTCCCCAATCTGCAGGAAATCATGGTCGGAATGCAGTTCCTTTACGACTGTTGTCCGAAATTCAAAGGGAATGTCAGAGGACATCAAAAGCTGTATGGAGGCTTCGACGCGGGAAAAATCCAAAGCAGGAAGACCTGCAGCACGTGCATATCCGTCGGGCCCGGATTTGATGTCCATAGCGATATAGTCAATCAGCTTTTTTTGAATCAGCCGGCGGACGGTTTCTGGCTGGTAACCGTTGGTATCCAGCTTGATGGAATAATCCAGCTCCCGGATTTTTTGCAGAAAGTCCTCCAGGTCAGGCTGGAGAGTCGGTTCGCCTCCGGTAATACATACACCGGACAGGATTTTTTGGCGTTTTTTCAGAAAAGCAAGCACCTCCTCTTCCGGTATAAGCGGCTGGGTTTCCGGACATATGACCAGATCTCCGTTATGACAAAAGGGGCAGCGGAAGCTGCAGGAGCCGGTAAAAATGGTAGCGGCAATTCTATCGGGATAATCTAAAAGAGTTGTTTTGTTTAAACCGTAAATTTGCATGACAGTTCCTTTCATGTTAGAATGACTTTCAGATACATTATAGCATGAATGATGGGAGAATCCAGAATTGAAGCAGATATCTGTTCAGGAAAAATACATGAGAGAAGCGTTAAAGCAGGCAAAGAAGGCATATGCGCTCGGAGAAGTGCCGATCGGCTGTGTGATTGTGCATGAGGGAAGAATCATCGGAAGGGGCTACAACCGGCGCAATACGGATAAAAGCACGCTGGCGCATGCGGAAATCACAGCCATACGTAAGGCCAGCAGAGTGATTGGGGACTGGAGACTGGAGGAATGTACCCTTTATGTGACGCTGGAGCCGTGTCAGATGTGTGCCGGCGCCATCATACAGGCCAGAATCCCGGAGGTGGTCATGGGGTGTATGAACTCAAAGGCCGGCTGCGGTGGTTCTATCTTAAATATTTTGGAAATGCCGCAGTTCAATCATCAGGCAGTTGTGGAAAGAGGCATTCTGGAGGAAGAATGCAGCCAGATGTTAAAGGAGTTTTTTAAAGAGCTGCGTGAGAGAAACCGGCTGGAAAAAATGTGGAAAAGGGAACAGATGGTCGAAAACAGAGAGGAGCAGACCATTGACAAAACAGAATAAGATAAAGTATACTTAAAAAGACCGTGCAGCCGGGGCGTTAGCGGTGCCTTGTACCTGCAATCCGCTATAGCAGGGGTGATATCTTACGGAGGGCTTTGGCTTTTGCGGCTGCCCTTTATAAGTGGCGTTGAAGTTTGGGTCTTACGCAATGGAAATCTGCGAACCGTGTCAGGTTGGGAACAAAGCAGCACTAAGCAGAACCTTTCATGTGCCGTGAGGGTGCCTGGCGGAGTTAACTGTAAAGGTAACGCGCAGGGGTGTCGTTCGAAGTAAGATGCACGGTCTTTATATGTCTGGAAATATAGCAGCTGGCAACACCACCCTTTTTGGATGGTGTTTTGTTTGTTGTGCGCCTTGCGGCGCACGTTTCTAATGGGTGAAAGTCCCTAATCCGCCCTAGTAGTGGGAAGGATACAGCCAAAGACAAGGGTGTCCATCGTGAGGTGGAATCTGAAGGATGTCGGATGGCAAATCTCTGGTCTGACGAACAGAAATCACATCAGGCTATAGTTAAGGATAAGGTTGCAACACAAACTGAAGTCCAATAACTACTCGGAATTAACTATGGTAAATGTGGCAGATAGATGGAGAGAAAGAAAC